>CAHJWI010000001.1 GCA_903642225.1 Acidobacteriaceae bacterium
CTGTACTGGGTCACACAGGCGCTGGCCATCGTGTATCCCGGCACTGCGTTCATGGATCCCGAGTTCGATACACCCCGCGCTTACCTGCTCGGTCTCCCGCGCAGGCAACGATCGACATCCTTGCCCTATCTTTCATCGCTGTCGCCACGTATATGGCAGCTCTAAATCATCTGTTTAGACGAAGGCCCCTGCTTCCGTCAGCCCATTAGTGAAGGAGCACACCATGAGCACGCAGACTGAAGTCAAACCTCTTAATGGACCCTGATGCTGTTGGTTCTGCAGCCTACCTCAGGGTCCGCGCCTCTTGGTGATCTCCGTCGTCCTGGCTCTTCGCACACGTTGACCGGTCTGACCGCAGTCTGACCGCAAAAGACAAGCCGCCGGAGGCGGACAGCTGCGCGTGATCGAACCGCTGAAAGGCAGCGCCTTTCATGCCTGCCCCTTGCAAGCGAACCGTGTTCCACTATCATCAGGTGGAACATGGTTCCGATTGACTCAGCGATAGCAGGGCGTCGGGTGGACGGCACTGAACGACTTCAACGGCACGCGCAGCGTACGTGAACCTGTTCGCCTTGCGCTTATCGGCCCAGACGGGCCTACGGGTACGTTTTCCGATGAGAACGGTCCCGTGCCATGGTGATCGGTAGGCATCCGTAACCAGACCGTGGCCCGCAAGAACGCTATGTAAAAACAGCAAAGACAGGACACATCCATGCGAGTTTTTCTTACCGGAGCTGCCGGCTTTATCGGTTCGGCAATCGTCTCTGAACACATCGATG
Organism: Acidobacteriaceae bacterium; assembly: GCA_903642225.1. Classification (GTDB taxonomy): domain Bacteria; phylum Acidobacteriota; class Terriglobia; order Terriglobales; family Acidobacteriaceae; genus Terriglobus. Next base: position 780 of record CAHJWI010000001.1, read on the forward strand.
CAGGACACGAGGTTTTGGGTCTCGCACGATCCGAAGCAAGCGCGCAGGCTCTGGCCCGCTCGGGAGCCAAAGTTCAGCGTGGGAGTCTGGAGAATCTGCACACTCTGCGCAAACCCGCATCTTCCGTCGACGCTGTGATCCACACTGCTTTCGAGCACGACTTCTCACAGTTCGCGGTGCATTGCGAGAACGACCGAACGGTGATCGAAGCCCTCAGTTCGGTGCTGGTGCCCTGAACGTACCGAACTATTGCCGGACCGTAAAGTAGCGAAGACGTTGAATTTCGTTCTCCGAATCAAAAAGGCCCCGAACCAGGGCTTCCGAATTCAACCACTTAACCTGGTCTTCCGAAAAGTTTGGTAATAGAGGTTGAATCCGTCAACATACACGTAGGTTCACTTCACAACCGCACCTGTCCTGAAAGACTAAAGAAACGGTATAACCGTTTGGTGGGCTTCCACGTACACAGAATCGTGCCTACTCCCCTACAGTGGCAGTTCCCCGCTCTCGCTCGCCTAAGCGGCTTTTCTCATGAGTTCCCCTGACTGCCGGACGTCTGACGCTTAACCGTCCCATTGCTGATGCAAACCTTGCTGCTCACCGATTCGCGTATTGCGAAGCGACCATGCCGTCCAACTTAACCTGAAAGTTAGCTGCTCGGAACCACAGGTGCAGCTCGCCCGACGCAGGGTTCCACCACCACTGGCTCGCTCGCTTGCCGTCCGCTGCTTTTGTGTATGGGGCAAAGGGCTTGTCATCCAGTCGCACCGAAGTGGGTATGCGGCGGCTACGCACAATGACCTCATAGTCGCGCGTGGTATTGCTTGTCCCTGCTATTTCGACCATCTCTCCTTGCTGATGGAGCGTCGCTCGCGTGCCGTTCGGTAAGGCGAATTCTCCGTGTGAGTATCCAGTCTCTGATATAAAACATTTCCACACCAGGGAAGTCTCAAGCAGCCGCTTGTCATACCAGTCCCATCGAGCCGCTTCATCTTCCGGCTTAAAAGGCAGGATTGAGCCTGCCTTGACCAAGATGGGGATGTTATCTGAACCGGCAGTTACTATGTTGTCTTGACCTCCTCTCAGCAAATCGCCTGTCCAATAGTTCACCCATTCACCCGGTGGCGTGTACAGAACCCTCGTGCCGGAGGGAGACACAACGGGCGCGATCAGCAGTTCTTTGCCCAGCAAATACTCATATTCCGCCGCGACACTACGGGCATCGTTCGGGTACTCGAGTCCTGGCTGGCGCATGATCGGCACGCCGGTTCTATGAGCTTCCGCACCATACGTTGCAAAGTAAGGCAGCAGCGTGCTGTGCAGCACGGCGTAGCGGCGAAAATGAGCCGTCGTGTCAGAGTCTGTCCAAATGTTAAAGCTGCGGTCCGGTTTGTTCCAGACATGATCGCGCATGATGGGTGTAAGTGCACCGAACTCCACCCAACGCATCCATAGGTCGCGCGAATCGCCGGCACTCATAATGTCAGGTCCCCAATTTGAGAAGCCGGACATACCTGCAGTAATGCCAGCCGTCACCACGGACGGCAAGCCATAGTCGCGCGACCAGTCAGCCGATTGGTCGGCACCCCATAGCACGGGACTCCACGCCTGCGAGCCCGGCGCACCCGAGCGAGAGAATGAGACCACATCGGGGTTCGCTGCCTGAGCGGCTTGCGTCGTGCCCATGTGGTACAGCAATGGATAGAGTTCACTCATCGTCTTGCCATTGCCGACCTGAAACTTATCGCTGTCGCGTACCCACTCGCCGAAGTCTTCCATCCACCCGTCGAAGCCGTCGTCTCGCACAGCGCGCGTGATCATGTCCTGCCACCAGTCCGCAGCAGCAGGGTTCGTGAAATCCACATTTGCCGTCCGGACTTCTTCAAATCGCGGACCTGCCGGGGTGCCATTCGCATCCACCATGAAGTAGTTGTCGGCGACTCCCTTGGCATAAAGTGCGCTCGGCTGCGGGTAGGGCAGCAGGTCTTTACGGACATATGGGTGCACGTAGGCCAACACGTGAAAACCCATGCCATGCACCGTGTCAGTGAACGTCCTGGCTTCGCCATAAAAGCTGCTAAACCAGAACGGCCATCCAAGATTGTTCTGCTCATCCAGCAGGTCGAATACCCACAATGCGCTCGCAGGCACACCATCTACGCGCAGCCGATGCGCGTAGTCGAGCACCGCTCCTTTGCCCTGCAATGAAGTGATCCATGGCCCATATGCCCACAGTGGCAATTCCTGTGGTCTTCCTGTCAGACCTGTATAGGCAGTAATTACATCTTTGGGACTTGGTTCAGCAAACAGATAGATCGAAACAGCATCGGTGGACGCTTTCACAGAGACTGCGCTGTCCGCTTCATTTACAGAGAAATGCGTATCGAACGCCGTGTCCATATAGAGCCCAAGCCCACCCGGCGTATAGAGAAAAGGTATGCCCATGTACACCCAGTTGTGCCCCGGCTCACCATAGCGATCCTGCGGCCGTAGATCCAGTTGGGTACCTTTGAGAGCCGTCTGCCAGAAGCGTTCACCCAACCCGAAATAGGGACCACCACCCTCCACACGAAACTGCAGCTCCGGCGACGCGTCCGCCGGTTTCGCGGCTTCGCGAACATCTAGTCGCGCAAGGCCGCTTTCCAGCAGAGTTAACGTGATCGCTCCATTGGTGCACTGGCCGCCATCGGATAAAGTCCAGGTGTTTCCAGTCCGACGCACAGCCGTCCCCTTACCCGCGCATGGGGGCAGAAGAAACACCCATTCGCTCCCGCTGCTTGCGTTGTGAATCGTCAAGCGGCCCAGAGTCTTCTCAAACGCAAACTTCACCGCAGGCGTACTCAGCTTGATCGACTCAGGTGATTCTTCCATCTGCACCTGCAGCGTCGGGTTGGGCAGCGGACTCTTCCCCGTTGCGATTACGAGAGGCGACGGATAGGGCTGGTGAAGTTGGTCGAGTATCTGCCGGTACCGGGGAGACGCTGAAAAGCGAGTGGTAGACGAACTCTGATCTACTCCTTGCTTTTGGGCGAGTGCGCTTGAGGGAACAACAATCGCAAGCAGAAGACTTGCCAAACCTAACGTGCCAAATTGCGAACAGTGACGCACCGGTGTCCTCCTGCAGCAGCATTGCAGAGACCCATTATGATCTTCCAAGAACCAGCCTCGCAATCCCCACGAATAGCAGCCCGTGAGGAGGCCACTCAGTCGACGAACGAAGAGCTATGTTGGTATTTAGCAAGCCTGCCAACACCAGCTCCGCAGGCCGCATCATCAGTCACTACCTACCTTCAGCATCGCGACTTTCATTTGGAACGTTGAAGATATGCGCCGAGCACTGGACCTAAGTTTAGTCGACATAGGTCCGTAGTGTCAGGCTGACGCAGCGCAGCGAAAGCCAGTGTTGGACGTCGAGCTGCTTGCGTCGTTCTAGGTACGCGCCGCAACACGGTATCGATTGCAGTACGAGGCGTGCATAGGAAAGATCCGCGACGCATTGACCTACCTGCGGAGAATTCGTGCGCACAACAGCCTGTATCACCAGCGGAGTCTACGGTCGCGCAAGGATGATTCCTGTGCGCTCTATGGAAGACTTAAAGCCCACAAACATACTTCTCCCACAAACAAGAAGCCCAGGTCATCATCTGTTCTTTCTATCGCGGAATCGCGTACTTGTTCTCGCCGGCTTCGTACAATCTGTACCGATCAGGCCCTTGCTGGTCGGTCGCTTTGAGTTCTTTCAAACGATTGGCAAAGGTCGCGACCTCGCGGGAGTCGCCGTTGCGGCGCGCAACCATCATCAATCGAAAGACCGCCTCTTGATCAGCGGGGTCTGTACGGAGCGCGGCGCGCGCAGCCTCCGCTGCTTGCGGCAGATTTCCGGCTAGGAACTCCTGCCCGGCAATGATGTCCCACGCTCCCACGAGCTTGGGATCGAGTGAGACTGCCTTGCGGGCATAGGTGAGACAATCAGCCGCCTGCGCTGTTCCGGAAGCAGCACCCACTTTAACTATTTGCGCGGCCATGTAGTTGAGGTAGGCACTCTCAGGTGCCAGAAGCAACGAGCTCTTCACTTCCTCCAATGCTTTCGGCAAATCGTGCTGCTGAATGGCAGCTATACCCTGCGCTTCCCGTCCGAAACTTTGTTTGGGGTCGAGTCGATTCGCCTCATTGAAGTCTCGCTCACCACCACCAACATCCCCGACCTGCATGAGCAGAACTCCTCGCGCGGTGTAAAGTGCAGCGGCTTTCGGCAACTGACGTAAGCCCACGTTCAACATGGTCAAGCCAGCATGAGGTGAGTTGTGGTCTAAGCTTATTGTGGCAAAGTCAATGTAGTTCTGCGGCTCCTTCGGGTTTGCCTCGATTGCCTTCCGGAGAAGTTCAACGGCAGCAGGAGTTCGGCCGACTCTTTCGTACAAAGCCGCCGCGAGCGTCATCGCAGGCCCATCTTGCTCATCCAGCAGAGGCTTCAGAGTCTCAAGGGCTGCCTCGCTCGCTCCACGCTTGTGTTGCAGTGCAGCCAAGTTGTACCGTGCCCAATTGTCTGCCGGCCACCGAAGCAGGGTGGCCGTTAGGACCCGTTCACAGTCATCCAATTTCTGTAATCGCGCGAGCGTGTCGGCATAGGTGTCCAAGCCTTGCTCATTGTTCACCAAGGTTGCTTCTGCCTTGGCAAAGTGCCCGGCTGCAAGTGTGTAGTCACCCGCGCGATACGCGAGAACAGCTGCCATCCCATTGGCATTCGGCTCGTCAGGTAGCTGCTCCAGCAGCTGTTTCAGGTATGGCTCCACACTGGCTGGCTCATGCCTGTAAAGCAACTCACAAGCGCCTTCAAGCGCCGGCACGTACTTCGGATTGGCGGCGAGCGCGCTCTGGAAAGAGCGCAGGGCATCTTCCTCCTTGGCCAGTTGCCTTTCTGCCAATCCTTTGAGGGTCAACAGCCGGACGTCCTTCGGTGAACTCCGCAAAGCTGCCTTCACATCGCGCAGAGCTTCGACTGGCTTTCCAGACCGAAGCTCCTCCGCGATGCTGTTCATCGAGGGCGCTTGCGCATACGTCCCATTTGCGCCCAGACAGACGATGCTGAACGCAAACGGGACTTGAACGAGTTGAACTTTGAACCGTGAAACCGCACCGCGTTTGAGTGTATGCAAAGAGCCACCGAACCTTAAAAGTTCAGCCTTGCGCCTACGTCCATGTTGCGAGGAGTGTACTGCTGGTTTGACCGTCCAAAGGTCCCACTACTGGCATTTCCATCCACACCGTACAAGTTAACGCGATTGAATAGATTGAACGCGTCAAGCCGAAGTTCCAGCGTCACACCCTCTCGCAGGGTGGTCACTTTCTTCACGTCCAAGTCCCACTGAGCAAAACCCGGGTTCTGAAATGTGTTCGGAAGCTCATTTCCCTCCTGGCCGAGCACCGGCAGGGAGAAGTTGCCGCATGGTTGACCGACCGTACCGAAAGCACCACCACACGTAGAAGCTCCAGAACCGTTCGTTGCGACGCTAGCGGGAAAGACTCCCATAAGATAATCGTTGCGTGAGCGGTGGATGGAGGGGTTGACAATATTGGGAAAGTCGTAATTGTTCCCATCCCCGTTAAAGTCTCCACTGCGCGGGTTGAGGCTGGTAACCCGGCCTTGCGCATCAATTGTGGCTGGCTGGAATGATTGGTTTGTATAGACCGTAAACCGCTGGCCTTGCTGAAGAATTGCGGTTCCAGCCAGGGTGAACCCGTTCGTGAGCCGGCTGACAAAGCCGTTTGTTCCCACGCCTGGAAGTACATAGCTATACCCCAACGAGAATCGGTTAGGCACATCCCAATCTGACCTGCTGTAGAAATGCTCGAAGTCGTTCGTGGGATAGTTGCCCCAATTATCCATAGATCGGCTGTAGGTGTACGAACCCGTGACAAAGCCGCGAGAGGTGATGCGACCTTTGACTCCGGTAACTAAAGCGTTGTAATTCGAGTGAGCAAGATTGCGGCCGAACGTAATTGCTCCAAAGCTGGGGTTCAGGCGATTCGGTGACGATCGGTATTTCCCGGACGTTGCGCCCGGCGTTTGCTGATAAAGATCACCGTCGAAGCGGTTGATGTCGGTGCCGTAGATCGTGGCCGTCGTACTCCCACCGCCTGTGACCAGATTGTTCGAAATGGACCCTACATAGCCGACGGTCGCCACAAATCCTGCACTCAACTGTCGCTCGACCGTGAGCGCGAAGTTCACCGTGTTTGAGGCGCCCGTGTTCCGGTCAATGCCCCCAATGTTGACCTGCTGGCCCGTAATGCCTCCCTGCGCGTTTAGCGGCTTGCCCGGGAAGGCGGGGTATGCGAACCCAGTTGGAGCAGTGGAACTCGTGCCAAGGCCGAAGATTGGTGCCGCGGTTGTGCCGTCGTTGAAGAATGTAGGAACCACGTAGTTTGGCGGATTGCCGTTGAAAACGTCACCACCCTGTCCGAGCGTGGGACCATCATGGTAAAGCCCTACTCCTCCGTGCAGCGTGCTCTTCCCATCGCCGAAGATATCGAATGCGAAACCGGCACGCGGCGCGATTGCTCGAACGCTGCTTCCGTAAGCACGCTCGACGACCCGCAACGATCCAGTCGCTACCTGCTGGTCGAAGGTGGCTCCACTGCCGGGGAAGAAGTTGGCGTACTGTAAACCATCTTTACCGTAAGGATTGCCAAAATCGTCGTACCTCAGACCGAAGTTCAACGTCGCGCGCTGGTTTATCTTCCAAGTGTCTTCAACAAAGCCACCGTAGGTCTTCGTCGCATAACCGTAATTGCCACTTGCGGGCTTCCCTGTGACTGGGTTGTACGCAAGGGACCCTTCACTGACCGGACGATCTTGTACTAAGTCCAAAATGTTGTTGAAGTTGAAGTTCGGCTGATTGTGCACGCCGGCGAATAACGCATCGCCGGTGTAGTAGATGCCATCTACGCCAAAGCGCAAGCTGTGGTTGCCAACGATGTGTGTCAGAACATCACGCCAGTGATAGTTCGTCTGAATGAAGTCGCCTTGGGCGAAACCAACTCCGTACCCGCTTACCCCGCTAACGCCTATTGCGGGTACCTTGAAGTCTCCAGTACGACTAGCTTCTCCTTCCACCCTTAAATACGCTGCGCTTGCCTCATTCAAGGTACTTGGTGTGAACGTGTGTGTTTCGTTCAACTGGTACGCCTGCGTTTGCGAGGTGCCGTCTGTGCTAAAAGCGGGCCGTGCATTCGGGGATCCAGTGTCCAGATGCTGCCGATACACCGTCCCATACAATCTGTCTTTGCTGAAGTATTTGTCGAGTCGCACGTTGTACTGTACTGCGTTCCGCGGGGACGAACTGCTGAAGTTGCCACGATCAATCACTGGAGTCGAACAGGGTAGGAAACTCGTACTGGCGGTATCACAAGCCTGTGCGGACCCAACGGGGAAGGCTTGTGCCGCGGTTTGTGCGACAGAGACGCTCGAAATGCCGCTTGCAGCGTAGTTCGACACAATTGCAGTGCCGACGGTATTGGGAAAAGCCGACTTTGCGAACTGGATAAAGGCTGGGTCTTCGAATGTAACCCCTGTGGGGTTGTTGGCCGCAACTGACCGAAGCGGTTCGATGGAGAAGAAGAAGAAGGCCTGGTGGTGTGGCACAATCGGTCCACCTACGCCTGCCGAAATGTTGTTGCTGTGATAGGGCTGATAGGTTCCAAAGTGCTGGCGCGAGATCAGGTATTGATTGGTGAAGTAGTCGCTGGCAAAGCCATGGATGCGGTCAGAGCCGGACTTTGTCGTGATGCTTGTCTGGATCGAACTGGCTCGACCATAATCTACGTTGAAGGTATTGGTTTGGATCGCCACTTCCGAAATCGAATCGGGATTCGGTGTCAGATTCGTGACACCCGGTCGAACGCTGCTTGTGATGTCAAGACCATCAATGACATACAAATTTCCGTTCGCTCCACGTCCGTTTGCACTGACATCGTTAGCAGCTTCTGTGTTGAAGTTGTCAGTTGTTGTGCCTCGTCCACTCACGCCCGGCGCAAGCGTGATGAGCGTTACAAAGTTTCGTCCTGGTAGAGGCAGGTTGTCGAAGGCCTTGGTGTCCAGCGTGAGCTGGTTGCGAGTCTCCGCGATATTCAGCAGCGGCGCTTCAGTGGTGACAGTCACCCCCTGCGTCACGCCCTCCGCGCCGAGCTTCAACGCTACGTCGCGTGTCTCATTCGTGCTCAGGGTAATCGTCGCCTCAGCCTTGTTGAAGCCCTGCGCTACGGCTGTGACGCGATAGTTTCCGGGGGCTAAGCTGGGGAAGCGGTACACTCCGGAACCGTCCGTTGTTGCAGTCCGGCTTACATCCTTCTCAATGTTGAGCAGATCGACCTTTACGGACGGGATTGCAGCGCCCGTAGCGTCAACGATTGTGCCCTGGATGTTTCCGCTGAACTGAGCCGGAAGCTGCACCGCGCCGACTACCGCGAGAAGGACGAGAAGAAACCCCTTTAAGGGGAGGTTAAGAGCCCGCCTCGCCCTGTTCCCGAGACATTCAAGCTTGAGGTCGGCGAAACTTTGCGATTGCACAATGGTCGATTGCTCAGGGGACATATTTGGCCTTTCGGAACGGCATGCCGTAAACGTTTTACCGGAACTCAGCTTTACTACTTCGTCCGTGCAGCTGTCAATCACTTTGCTGAGGTGGCCAGCGGAACCGGTCAGTCCACGCTGGACTCAATCGGGATTGGAATCCGAAAAGGCGTATTGCCGAGTGTCGTACGTAGTGCTTCGGCACAGGCCCGACCACCCAATGGGAATAGATTTCTGCAAAGGGCCGGCGGCGACTTTTCGTTGCGCAAGCTGTTCCGGCAGGCTATTATGTAAGCGTTTTCAAGTTGTGATTGCGACTGCCCTGATATTTGTTTCGGAGATTGCTATGCCCAATGCCGGAAAATCTGACCGCCGCAACTTTTTGAAGAGAGCCGGCACCGTCTCTGCCAGTGCAGCGCTCGCGCCGTATTGTTGGCAGGCCGCCTTGGGGGAAGCTCGTGCTTCCTCGCAAACCAATTTGCCTGCGCCGCGCGTTCTTCTGTCACCGATGCCGTACAGTGCCGTGACACTCTCACCAGGCAAGCCCGAGCAGCAGCGCAAGGACACTGTCGCTGTGCTTTTCTCACTTAGCGACGACGAACTGCTGAAGCCCTACCGTGTGCGCTCCGGCAAGAACGCACCGGGCCGAGCCATCGGCGGCTGGTACGACGCTTATGCGTACTGCCCGGGGCACACCTTTGGGCAGTGGCTCTCAGCGTTTGCCCGCACCGCAGCGATCGACAACTCCGACCCGATGCGTGCGCGTGTGCGCGGCCTGGTGGCCGGACTCGGCGACTCGTTCGACGCGAACGGCAGCTTTTTTAACGATGACAACCGCTTTCCGGCGTACACGCTGGAAAAGCTGAACTGCGGCCTGATCGATGCCTACCAGTTCGGCGATGACAGGAACGCGGCAGAGGTGTTGCACCGGGTAAACGCACTTGCACAGCAACACCTGCCGGAAAAGGCGCTATCGCGTGCGGAGCAGAAAAAGCGCTCCACCCGCGACGAGACTTACACTTACGACGAGACGTACACGTTGCCGGAGAACTACTTCCTCGCCTATCAGCGGACCGGGGACGCCTACTACCGCGAGCTTGGGCTCAAGTTTATGCACAGCAGCTTCCTCGACCCGCTTGCGCAAGGTGAGAACGTCCTGCCGGGCCTGCATGCCTACAGCCACCTGAACGCGCTGAACTCAGCCGCGCAGGCCTACCTTGTCACGGGTGACAAGAAGGCGTTGGCCGCGGCCGTGAACGGCTTTGACTTTGTGCAGCAGCAGAGCTTTGCCAGCGGCGGCTGGGGGCCGAACGAGGCTTTCGTCACCCCTGGACGTGGGGAGCTGGCACAGAGCCTGCACAGCACGCACAACTCATTTGAAACACCCTGCGGCGCGTACGGCCACTTTAAAATCACCCGTTCGTTGCTCGCCATCACAGGGGACGGCAGGTATGGCGACTCGATGGAAGCCGTCATGTTCAACACCATTCTCGGCTCGTTGCCACTGCAGCCAGATGGCCGCACTTTCTACTACTCTGACTACAATTTCCAAGCCAAGAAGGTATATGTGGATGGAAGGTGGCCCTGCTGCTCCGGTACGCTGGCACAGGCGGCATCCGACTATCGCATCAATGCCTACCTGCATGGCGCGCGAGGGCTCTATGTGAATCTCTACACGCCATCGACAGTGCGTTTTGAAGACAGGGGCCTTCCCGTTGAACTGCAACAGAGCGGCGATTACCCGCTCGACAGCGCCATCCACTTCGACATTCGTCCCGCGCATGCCGCGCGATTTGCGCTCTCCTTCCGCATCCCCGCATGGGCCGGCAACGGCGCGCGCATGACGCTCAATGGCAAGCCGCTGGCCGTACCCGCACCGGTGAGGGGGTTCAGCACGGTGGAGCGGGTCTGGGCCAAGCATGATCGCCTAACGCTGGAGATCCCGCTGCCGCTGAGAACACAGCCGATCGCTCCCGAAACGCCTAACATCGTCGCCCTGCTGCGCGGCCCCGTGCTGCTATATGGTCTCGGGCCTTCGGCGTCTGTGAAAGAGTCAGCTCTGCTTGCAGCGCGGCAAGTGAACCAAAGCCGCTGGATGGTGGAAACAGCTGCAGGTAATCGCGTCTTTGTTCCCTTCACGGCAATCTCAGGCGAGACGTATAGTCCGTATCACGTAGTCGTCAGCTAATCGGCCCCGGATCGCATTCGCTCATCGGTACCCGTCCCGTCTTGTACTGAACAAATCGACACCTGTTTCTCACATGCAGCTGTTGTACTAAGGTCGGAATTGCCTACCACTTTACAGCCAGGGCCGAAGGGCTAGGCTTACGTTTTCGCAAAAGAGGGCTCTTCGATCAACAGAATTACATTCGTAGAGCACGCACATCTCTAGACACGCATTCAGCGGATGGTCGAGTCCTTCTGACAAGGAGCACCTTTGGCACGAATCACCTACATTACACCGGATGGAAAACAGGTTGTTGTTGAGGCGTCAGGTGGGAGCCTGATGACGGCAGCGGTGCAGAATCAGGTCGACGGGATTGAAGGCGAGTGTGGCGGCGTCTGCTCCTGCGCCACTTGTCATGTTCATGTCGACGCAGCGTGGATCAGCCGGGTAGGTCCCGCCGGGGATGCAGAGGCAGCCATGCTGGAGTTGGAGGACGGCGTGAACAGTGCCAGCCGGCTTGGCTGCCAAGTCCCAATTCGGCCGGAGCTGGATGGCTTAACGGTGCGTGTGGTCGGCCGGTGACCCAAGCGGAACAGCACTGTGTGATCGTGGGTGGCGGGCATGCGGCGGCCCAACTGTGCGTTTCGCTGCGCCAGGCACAGTGGCCGGGACGCATAACACTGGTCTGCGATGAGCCAAGCGTCCCTTACCATCGCCCGCCGCTGTCCAAATCACAGCTGAATCCTGGTGCCGACTCGTCGCTGCAGCTGATCCGGCCAACGGATTTCTACGCAAAGCAGCAGGTGGGACTACGGCTCGCACAGACAGTTCGATCGATTGACCGGGAGAGACGCACGGTCGATGTCGGTCAGACGAAGCTCTCGTATGACACGCTTGTCCTGGCGACCGGCTCACTGAACCGCCGGCCGCCGATCACAGGCATTGAACTCCCCGGCGTCTTTTCGCTTCGAACCGCCGCCGATGCCGAGGCGCTCCGCGCTCAGGTCCAGAACGCTCAGCACGTGGCGGTGATCGGGGCTGGCTTCATCGGTCTGGAAGTGGCATCCGCGCTCAGGAAGATTGGCTGCAACGTAACTGTTCTCGAGATGGCCAATCGCGTGCTGTCCCGCGTTACGTCCCCCGCCGTCTCCACTTATTTTGAATCGCTCCATCGCGAGCATGGCGTTGCTCTGCGGACGGGCGTATCCATCTCAATGATTCAGGAGAAAGAGGGTCAGCTCACCCTTCTTGAGGGCGACCATTCGCTTGTTTGCCGAGCTGACCTCATCGTTCTCGGCGCGGGAGCGAGACCGAACGATGATCTTGCCCGGCTTGCCAACCTTGAAGTGAACAACGGCATTCTTGTGGATGAGGCGAATCGAACGTGCGACCCGGCCATCTATGCGATGGGTGATTGCTGCAACCAGTTTAGACCGCTCTACCAAACCCGACTGAGGCTTGAGTCCGTTCAGAACGCCACCGATCAGGCGAAGATCATCGCCGCAGCGATCTGCGGCTTGCCCCTCCCGGCTGAGACGCTACCGTGGTTCTGGTCCGATCAGTATGACGTAAAGCTGCAGATCGCCGGTGTTTCCGCGGGTTACGACCAATGCGTACTGCGAGGTGTTGCTGAGCCCGGCTCATCGTTCTCTGCCTGGTATCTAAATCAAGGTCGGCTCATTGCAGTTGATGCAATCAATGACCCTCGTGCTTACGTCGTAGCCAGCAAGCTTATCCTTCGCAGTGCGCGACCTTCTCTGCAAATCCTCGCCGATCAGGACCGTGACCTCAAGGAACTTCTCCTATCCGGAACAAAGACATATGAAGACTGAACGTGATCCCTTTATTCAAAAACGTCAGGAAAGCGGCGTCGAGTACATGCGAGCCGAAGGGCAGGAAATGCCCCTGGTTCTTCGCCTACAGGACGTGCGGAAGATTTGTAAAGACTGGAAGACGTTCAGCAACGACGATCCCTTTATGATCGTTCCGCACTCCGAAGCAAACGTCCGCTCGGTCCGGCAATATCCGATCGAGACAGATCCCCCGGACCACACAGATTACCGCGCGCTGGTTGAACCATTCTTCCGCCGGCCCAATGATGCCAATTACCAAGTCAGCATGCAGCACCTGGTGGATGAGGTCCTCGCTGCGGCTGCCACCCCGGACTGCGTTGACGCGGTGAGTGACCTGGCCTTGCCGCTCCAGTCCCGGTCGCTCGCTCGCCTGCTGAATGTGGACGACAGCGAAGCAAAGCTTTGGATCAGCTGGGGTACACACGTCTTTAAAGAAGGTGACGGCATCTCCAAGGGCGCTGAACTAAGCAGCTACATCCGTGAGAAGTTTGAGGCGGCCGAGGGCTCCGACGCAGACGATTTCTTCAGCGTTCTGAACCGGGCAGATTTCCAAAGCCGTAAGCTGACACTTGAAGAAAAGCATGGTTTCGCCAACATGGCGTTTGCAGGCGGTCGCGATACACTGATCCACACCATTTCGAGCATCATCGCCTACTTCGCCGCCCACTCGGAGAGCTTGGAGTTTCTGCGGGAGGATCATGCGCGCATCATCACGGCCACGGAAGAATTTGTCCGCTATGTCAGCCCGCTAACCGCAATCGTCCGCACCTGTCCGCACGGCGCAAAGGTGCTCGATGCGGTGATCGCTCCAGGTGGCCGCGTAGGTCTTTGCTGGCCCTCCGCAAATCGTGACGAAACCGCCTTCACACAACACGATGAGGTCGTTCTGGATCGCTCGCTCAATCCTCACGTCGGGTTCGGATTCGGCATCCATCGATGCCTGGGCGCAGCGCAGGCTCGGCTCATCATTCGCAGCCTCCTTGAATCGCTCTGCAATCAGATTGAAGCTATCAAGCTGATCGAAGCCATTCCTGAAGTTGAACAGGAATCTTCCTTTGAAAGAAAGGTCGGGTATAAACGTCTGCTCGTTTCATTCATACCTAGGGTTCCGCGTGCTCTTCGTCCTGGACTGGCTGCGTAGCTAAGCGGTCAACAGGTCTTCTGCAGCTCTCGACTCCAGATCATGAAGAAATTAACTGTGTTCGGAATAACTGTTCTGCGTCCACCTCAAGCGTTCCTCTAACCGTCCTGGATTAAGTGATTCATCCTTCGTGCCGGAGTGTTGGATCTAGTCCTGCCTTCAGGGGTTCGCCCGGCTTCGGGGTCTCCAGCTTTCCGGCCAAAGCTGCTTGCTATCTCGGGTCTCTTCCGCTGCCGCGCATTCGAAAAGAAATTGCGGCTGTGAGATCCAGGTGTGCGAGCAGTTGGGGTTCGTGCCAATTCTTAGAGGTGTCACTCGAAGGTTGTGGGGGGATCGCCTTCGATCGCTGAACGATACTCCTGTTCGGGCCAGTGCCTCTTTGAACTGGGCAACAGGAGCGCATCAGGTAGAAGTCAGTTCACAGAGAGCATTCTCGATGAGAACACTGCGTTGCAGGTGCTGTACGACGGACCGAGCGCTTATGCGATTTTGTCGTAACACTCGACCTCAAGTTTGCGGTCAGCTACCAGCTTCCTCTTGAGAGCCAGACTAAGTCTCAGAGCCGCCTCGATACTGAGATCTAGTGAACCACATGCTTGCTCGACACTGTTCATCTGACCCTCTCCCGTGTAGCGGAACACTGTCGGAGCATCAAGTCATCTTCATAGAATCAGCTTGAACCATGAAGCCAGGGTACATCACGGTGGACAAAAAACTGCTTGTCTGGCTCCGGATCGCAGGGGTGCAACGGGACAAACTGGACCCATATCCACTCGAGTTTGCCCCTCTCTCTCTCTCTCGACTACCAGGGATGCGCGAGGAGCCGTTCCTACTTGCCGATGCAGAAGGTAGAGAAGATCCTTTCCAGAATGTGGCTGGGCAGCGTTGAACCCGTTAGAGTGTCCAACGTTTCGAGTGCTCTGTACAGATCAAGCAGAACAACTTCGTGAGGCATGCAGGTCTGAGTCGCGCTTTGCCCGTCTGCGAGAGCCTGTACGGTGGACTGAGCTGCTGCATGTTGGCGGGCGTTTGTTAACGTCCCTGCGACTGCATGGGTGTTTGTTCCACGTACAAGTTTTGCAATCTCATCCTCAATCTGTTGTATGCCCTCCCGCGTCACGGCCGATGTCAGGATCGATAGTCCAAAATACCTGGGTAAATCGGATTCCTGCTCTGCACCACCTAAGTCGCCACTTACATTCGTGGGTAAGGTACTCTGCACCGCACATCGTTCAAACCGCTCACGTGCCTCAGGTTCTAAAAGATCTGCTTTGTTCAACACAGTTATCCGAGGACAGCCAGAGACAGCAATTGCATCCATCTCCAAACGTGAAGGCGTCGGCCCGCTCGCATCCACGACGTGCAGTATGAGGTCCGCTTCTGCAACACTCTCCCAGGTGCGCTGCACGCCCAGGCGCTCCACTTCATCTTCCGTCAAACGTATGCCGGCCGTGTCAACCAACTGCACCGGCACACCTGCAACTACCAGGGCTTCGCTGACTGTATCTCGAGTCGTCCCCGCGACTGAGGTCACAATGGAACGATCTCTCCCAAGCAGGCGATTGAACAGCGAGCTCTTGCCCGAGTTCGGCTTCCCGACGATGGCTAACTTCATGCCTTCGCGTACCAGCCGGCTCCGCCCAAAGCTGGCTTCCAGTTCGCGCATGGGTCGCAAGAGCAGCTCGATGCGCTCACAGAGAACGTCATTGGATACGACAGGGAGATCGTCTTCCGCAAAGTCAATGCCTGCTTCCAGCATCGCGATCAAGTGAACCAGAGACTCCTTCAGCGGTGTCACCTCGCGAGCCAGTGAACCCCCAATCTGTTCCGCAGCCAATCGAGCCTGGCCCAACGTCTGTGACTCAATCAAGTCGCGCACTGCCTCAGCAGCAGACAGGTCAAGGCGACCACGAAGAAACGCTCGCTCGGTAAATTCACCGGGGCGCGCGAGCCTTGCACCATACCGGACCGCTAGCGCAACAACCGCCTGTTGCACCACCGGCGATCCATGAGTGCTGATCTCCACAACATCTTCCGTCGTATAACTGTGGGGTGCGGCAGACCAGGTAAATACCGCGTCGTCGATCAACCCACCATCTTCATCAACGACCGTGCCGTGATGCGCATGGTGGCTCACCGGCTCTTTGCGAAGAGAAACAATCCGCTGACCGATCGACAGAGCTGCCGGGCCAGACAGCCGAACCACGGCAATGCCACCGCGACCCGGCGGTGTAGCGATCGCAACAATGGTGTCGGACTCGAGCTGTGCGGGCGTGAACAAGAAAGCACCTTCAATCGTGGCGTCGACTGACGAAAGCTGGAAGCGCCCGCTTCGAAATGATCGGCTGACTACCGCGTGCGGAAACGACGTGCAATCTCGTCAGCGCGGCTGCGCGTGTCAGGGCGAGTCTCTATCCTGGACGGCGCGTCTTTCGGGTACAGCACGACAAATCGACGGCCACCCTCTCCGCTGGACTCCGTGCGTAAATCAATGTGCTTTTTCAGCAACAGATGAAGCAGCCGACGCTCACGCGAGCTCATCGGGTCAAAGCTGAAAGGGCGCCCGTGCTCGCTCACATACCGTGCACCACCTTCAGCAATCTCCCGTAGATCTGCTGCGCGCTCAGCTTTGAAGCCGAGCGCGTCAAACGAGATACGGTCGTGCTCCTCTGGCTCTAGCCCGATAATTTTGGCCGCTAGATGTTCCATCGCGCGTAAGGTCTCGCCGTCGCGCTCCAGAATCAACTCGGCATCGGGACCAGTCAGATCGACGTAAATAAGGCGGTCTTCCAACCCATCAGGGTCGGCCGCTCCGGCTCCCGCAACGATCCGGTACTTCAGGCGCAAGCCGCCACTGGTAGTCAGCAGCTTCAAAAATTCTGCAGTTTGCGATGCCGCTTTGGCAAGGTCTTTCATGATGAAGCAGGTCCTGCGACCCGCACAGGGTCTGAGTTAATTGTACCCACAGCACGCCTCCTCAGAAGCCTGTCAACGGCACTACAAGTGAATCCCCGTGCGGGCGGCTGTTACACGGGGATAGCCCAAGCTGTTAAGAGTACGTGCCCGGAGTCGGCTATGTTTTGACCATTAGCGGCGGCTGGATGCAGTACGTCCCTGGATGGTCTTACCAGGTCCGGCGCTCTGCTTCTTCCGCGCACGCTTCGCGGCAATCTCGCGCATCTCCCGGCCAAGCGGACTCTGGTTCATGGCGAACTGCATCAGCACCATCAACACGTTGCCGACGCACCAGTACAGGCCCAGGCCCGATGCATAATTCCAGGTGATGAACAGCGAAAAGGCCGGCATCATGAAGGCCATCATCCGTTGCTGGGCAGGGTCAACACCCGGGCTCGGCATGTAGAACGACACCAGAAACTGCGAGACAACAAGGAAAATCGGCAGAATATGGTACGGGTCAGCGGCGGTAAGGTCATGCAGCCAAAACCAGTGCGCCTGCCGCAACTCAAACACCTTGGGAATGGTCGACAGCATGGCAAACAGCAGCGGCAACTGAATCAGTGTCGGGATGCAGCCACCCCACATGCTCACGCCGTTTTCCTTCTGCAGCGCCATAATCTCCGCGTTCATGTCCGCGCGCTTGGGGTCGGTCACCTTGTACTTGGCATACTTCGCCTTTACCGCGTCCATCTGCGGCTGAATGCGCTGCATCTTCAGCGCCGACTTCATCGTCAGGATGCGCAGCGGAATTAGCACCGCATTGATAATGAGCGTAAGCACCACAATCGCCCAGCCCCAGTTGCTCGCCAGGTGGTCGTGTACCCAGTACAGCGACACGAACAGCGCCTTCGCAATAGGGCCAAAGAAGCCAAAATCCAGCATCGGCTCAAGTGTTGCTGAAGAACCGGCAACCTGCACGGCGCGTAGCACAGGAACCGACTTTGGACCGGCAAAGATTCGCACGCGGCTTACGCCTTCGGTAGAACCAACGGCGACGCCGGGCAGGGGCACATCCGCGCTCTTGCCAGACGGCTTTCCATTCCGCTGCAACTTCTGCACGTCAATCTGGCGCGAGAACGTCACCGCTGTTCCGTTTGCCGCATCGTTCGGCAGCATCACGGCCGCGAAATACTGGTCGGCAACGCCGGCAAACTGCAGCGGGCTGTTCAGGGTTTCGCCACCAACAATCTTCTTGAACGCGGTGTGCTCTTCCTTGCCGTCGCGCATCGTCTCAAGCGTCGTTGCGTTGTAGTCCAGCGCCTGCTCCTGATCCCCAAATCCTCCAGGCCACGACAACAGCGCACGAACGGGTGCGCCGTTCCGAAGCACAGAAATCTCTGAGCCGATCACGTAGGTTTCATCGAAACGAAAGGTCTTCGTCACGTCGAAGCCATTCTGGGCGTAGTGGAAGCTCAGGGTCTGCGGTGCCGCTAGCGTGCCGCTGCCGGAGGAAACAAATAGCGCTGTGTTCAGCCCGTCGGTCAGTGCCTGGTCATAGGTATGCAACGACAATGGATATCCATAGTGCTGGGCCGCCGCACCGTTTACCAGGTCGAGGGGAGCCCCATATCGATCTTTCTGCCCTTTCAAAATCCACGAGCGAACTGCCGCTCCCTTGGTCGAGAACACGATCCGGTACAGCTGGTTTTCGACGGTGACGGTGCTCTCTGCCGATCCAACAACCACCGGCGCTGCCGTTTGCTGCACAGCCTGCGCGTTGAACGCAGCGGTACTGCCCGTGGGTGAAGACGGCGTCACCGGCTGGGGTGCACCATTCGCCCCCTGCTGCGTCGTCGACGCGGTTGCGGTGGGCTTCTGCAACGCTTCCGTCTTGCGGCTGCGATAGAACTGCGACGCGGCAAATACAACAACCATTGCCAGCATGGCGTACAGCAGGAGCTTGTTTTCGGAGCCGCCGCCGCTCGCGTTGGGATTACGAATTTCTGCCAAGTGCTTCCTCTTATTCGGGGCTGTTTAAACCTTGCCTGCGACCAACGCCAGGCAAATGTTGTATAAGCTGCCTGGGGCGTCATGCTGCCCGGAGCGTCGTGCCTGCCCACATTCATTGTAAGTGCCGATAGGTGCAGGCACGCTGGCCTATCCTGCTTTCCGGCGATCCCGGATGTTTTCCCGGCGAACTAAACTTTCACCACTGGGCTGTTACGCTTATGCAACCTGTAGAGTCTGGAGAGTTCATGCTCTGTTCTCGTTTGCACCTCGGATGCCTGTTCTGTGTAGCGGCCCTGGCTCCCATGCCGGCATCTACACAAACGGCCTCTGACAAAGCCGGCATCCTGCACACCGTCGATCTGCAATACGAGTACTTCGAGCAGCGGAACGCAGCGGCCTACGGCGGCCTGTTCACAACCGGCGGCACCTTCATTTCCATGCCGGGGCTAAAGATCGACGGACGTCGCGACATCATCGACGCGAATGCCAAATTCTTCGTCTACATGAACGTCGACAAGACACGAATGCTCTAAAAGCCCCCGCATCAAATTTGTCGATTTGCGCACCGCAATCGTCTACAGCCCTTGGAGCGGCCTGTGGATGAGGGGCGAAACCCAGGAGCAGTCGGGCTATCTCATCATGGTGCTCCGGAAGGCTGGCAAAGAGTGGCAGATCAATTCCGCCACCAACGCGGCCAACGCTATGGGAGCCAGAGATTTCGACCTCGTGGACTACGACCCACGAGACCCCAAGTGGAGTGGCAAAGCTCAATAGATCGACGCGCCGCTTGCCCTCAGCGCAGGGGAACCTGGTCGAGACCGCCTTTGCTGAAAGGATGGCACCGCGCAACACGTCTCACGGCAAGCCACGTCCCGCGTACAAGGCCAAAACGAGCAACGGCAACTTCAGCATACTCGGAACAGGTCGGCACATACCTGCACCCACCTACACCGAAACCATGCAGCACCGGCGACACAATATACCGGTATAGCCGGAACAGAAAGCCCATCTGTCAGGACCCGGTCTTCACGGCATTATTCGGCTTTTTCGGCGCTGGCTTGTTCTTCGACACACCCTTGCGTTCCCTGAGAGGTGTCGGACTCTGGGGCTTGTCGGCCAGCTTGCGAACCGTCTGGAACGCCTGTGCCACCTCTGACTCCAACTCCGCCCAACTCAAGGTCAGGTACGTGCGGCGGGGATGCAGCACGACATCCACCGGCAAATCGCTCAACAACCCGGCCTGCCGGCGGACAGCCTCCCGCAACCGCCGCTTGATGCGATTCCGATCGTGCGCCTTGCCCAGCACCTTGCCTACAGTCAAACCAACGCGAGGGCCTTCCGGAGGCACAGGCACATTCTTTTTGAGCTCCGCTAACGGCACCCGCTTCGCGAAGAAAAAGCTCATCTCCTTCGCATAGTGCTTGCGTGCCACCTTGTATACGGCCTGAAAGTCCGCATGGCGGCGAAGCCTAAGCTGACCTGCGGGTATAACAGAGAGATTCATCGGCAACGGCTGCATTCAGCACTCAAGCAGGGAAGGGCAGACCGAAGTCTGCCCTTCTTGAAAGACGGTATTGCTCCTCGGCCACTGATGGCGAAGCACGGAACAAACAAACTAGTCGCGGAAGCCGGCAGAGACGGCGATCTTGTGACGACCCTTGGCGCGACGGCGGTTCAACACATTCTGACCGGCCTTGGTCTTCATGCGAGTCAAAAAACCGTGGGTCTTGGCGCGGCGGCGGCGATTGGGCTGAAATGTACGCTTTGGCATGGAAAATGATCTCCTGCTGGGGAAGGGCTCTGCTACACCCTTGTCCTGAGCTGTAATGTGAATGTCCGGGTACCGGCGCTCTGATGGCACCAGCCACGCTCAGGACAACCTCTCCAGCATACCGCAAAATTTACAGACGCACCATTGTTGAGTGGACCATGGTGCAATCTACGCTATTGCACAACCAACGTAAAGTTCGTCGTGGCCGTCACACTGCCACCTGGGTACGACTGCGCCGTAATCACATAGTTGTACGTCCCTGCATTACTGGGCGTAGTCGGTGTAGTGCTTAGCGGTGCCGTTCCACTCCCACAGCCGAGAGCACCCAGTGTCGCCATCGTCAAGCCAGCTGCCAGCAAACCACCGGCGAACGTTCGCCTCCGTCGCAGCGCGACTCCGCCCAGCAAAAATCCGCCGAACGCAAAAGCAGCCCATGGGCGCGACCGCAAAGCCGAGTCATTCTGCGCAGTCAAAATCCCCTGCGACGCCGTACCCACCGAAGCGCTGCCATTACAGGTGCTGGTCAACGACTGGTACGTGAACGGTGCCGTTACAGTGCTGCGAGCGGCAATGCTCGTATCCAGAAACACAGTGTTGCTGGAGCTCGTCTGATCCCCGTTTCCGCCAATGAAACAACCAGCAGCCGCACTCGATCCAGTTGCCGGCGCAATGCTGAACAACACCAGACCAGAGTAGTTTGACGACGAAAGAACAATACTTGAAGTCCCGGTCTTACCCGACACCACGGTCAAAGTCGACGACGGCGTCAGCGAAAGTGCAAAGGTGCCCGTAGCGGCTCCTGTCACAAACGTCACCGACGTCGTCGCCGAAGCGTAACTTCCATCTCCGCTATACGAAACGACAAGCGTGTGTGTCCCGGCAGCAAGCGCAGACGTGGTCAGAGTGTAGCTGTACCCTCCGGAAGCAAGTGTTGCCGCCGTCGCGGTGCCACCGTCCACAGCCAACGTCACCGTACCCGTCGGGGTTGTGCTTGTGCTTGTACCACCCACCGTAATGGTGAACGTGGCCACAATGGCGGTTTGCGTAGCAAGCGATGCGACCAGGGTCGGCGTTTGCGCGCTCGGATTTGCAGATGCCGTCACTGCCGACGAAAACGCCGCCATGTTCACGGAGCCAAGTCCCGTGGCTTGGTCGTACCCCGAGCCAGTTAGAAATCCCACCACGCCGTTTACGCAACCCGTAGTGCCTGCCAGGCATGGCACCTGGTTGCTGCCGGAGACGACATCGTTAAACACCGCCGCATTGCTGCTTGCCAGCGAGTACAGCAGCGGATTCACATTGCCCAGCCGCACGCCGCCATTCGCCTGCTCCACAATTGCCAGCAATCCTGCAAAACTGGGCGCGGCAAGGCTCGTACCAGCCACCGCCAGCGCGCTCGTGGTTGTCGTGGTGCACTGGCCCGTGTACGTCGTTCCGCTTTCGACACTCGTGTAGGTGGGATCCGCGGTGCAGAAAAAGTACGGGTCGTGGCCTGACGCAGAGAACGCCACATCAGGAACATCGCGCGCATTGTCGGCGGGAACACCTGTGCCCCCCTGCCACAGCGGCTTGCTGAAGATGGCACTCGCACCACCGCCGCCGGAGTAGATCGTTCCCGATGAACTTTCATTCCATGCAGCCTCTGGGATATAGCCAAGAGCCGAACCACGCTGGCTGTTGTTCGTCGCGCTCCAGTATGTGCCTCCTCCATCCACCAGCACAGTACCGCCGACGCCGGTAGCATAGGGCGAACTCGCCGGATAATTCACTTGCGCGCCATCATACGCAAGCGGAGACGTCGAGATGTCGCAACCTGCCGCGCCGGAATCTCCGCTAGAATTCACAAAAGTCTGCCCCTGCGCACTGGCCTGCCGCAGAAATGGCTCAACGGTATACACCGACGTAACACCTTCAGCAGCCTCACACGCCCCGTAACTCATGGTGATAATCTGGCCGGCGTTCGTTGTGATCGCGTATTCCAAAGCCGTAATCACGTCCGGGTTTCGGATGGACCCGCTTCCATCGCCGGTATACACAAAGTTGATGGTGGCACCGGGCGCAACCCCACCAGCAAACTCCAGATCGGCTTCCGACTCGGACTCATCGATCGTATACACGGTTGACACACCGGAGTTTGGTACCAGTGTTAGTACGGGCGCCTTCACTGCCTGACCTGTAAGTGTCTGGAAATAGCCCAGCTGCGCCGTGTTCACGGCTGTCTGGCCAATCACGGCAATGGTGACACCCGCTCCCGTATAGCCGGAGCTGACCAGCGAATTTGCACCGTAAATCTGACGCACATCGTACGGCACAAGTTCATGAATGGTCGCACCGAAAGTGCCGGTACCTGTAAGCTCCCCCGACTGCCGGGCCTGGAGCTCTGCCGGCGTTAAGGTACGCTTCACCACGTGCGGTTCCATCCGGTAGCTGTTCAATCCCTGCACGCCGCTGATCACATCGCGAAAGGCAGATGGCACCGACGGCACCGAAGTATTGCTGAAGAACGTCTGCCCGTTACGTTGATACCGGCTAAAACGCGTCCCAAACGCACTCTGCGCCGCTGCAGCCGTACCGGTGAACTGGATCAGATTACGGCTCGCACTCACACCCACAACAGAAAACCCCTGCGACACGAGCCAGTTACGCAGCACCTGCACATCCTGGTCAGACACGCCAAAGCTGGTACCAAACTGCGCTGGCGTCAGCCACTGGTGATAACGCGCCGACGCGGGGTTCTGCTGATCCAGCAGCATCTGGTCCAGAGCCGCATTCTGCTGCGCACTGGGCGCAAGTACAAGTGACATCAAGCCCAGTTCGGCATTGCCGGACACCTCCCCCAGCGCAGTCGATACCTGCAGCCGGCGAGACACCACCTGGGGCAGCGTAGCCCGCGACGTCAGCGAAACATCTGACCGCAGCCGGTTCGGCAACTCGGTGGCATGTAGTAGCGGAGCGGCCACAGCGAGTATAGGCAGCAGGGCAGTGGTGGAGCGAACACGCGAAAGAATCATCGGCACGACGTTTCCTGTTCCAGACATCAAAGCTCTTGGGACTGGAAACGTCCCGACTCTTTGGACGCACAGGATATCGCGTCAGAGTACAGGCGGGGTGGAGAAGTTTGATGAAGTCGAATGCCGCTTTGGGAAAGTTCTGAGAACAGCTAGCCAACGTAGCCTGGCCGACCAAGCCACCCGAGTGCCTGCGTTAGCCATTGCTTTTGTCCCTTGCGATCGACGATCGCATCCAGAAATCCATGACTCAGCAAGAACTCCGACCGCTGGAACCCCTCCGGCAGCTTCTGCCGTATCGTCTGCTCGATGACACGGGGCCCGGCAAAGCCGATCAGTGCACCGGGTTCCGCCACATTCAGGTCGCCCAGCATCGCAAAGCTCGCCGTCACACCACCGGTCGTCGGGTCCGTCATCAGGCTGATGTATGGCACGCCCGCCTGCGCCAGCCGTCCCAGCGCGGCCGAGATCTTGGCCAATTGCATCAGGCTCGCGATCCCCTCCATCATCCGCGCTCCACCGGACGCTGAGACGATCACCAATGGATGACCCGTTTCGCGCGACCGGTCCACGGCTCGAGCAATGGTTTCTCCCACCACTGCCCCCATGGACCCGCCGATAAAGCCATACTCCATTACCGATAGCACCACCGGGTGTGGGCCGATACAGCCAATTGCATTCACGATCGCGTCGTTCAGCCCCGTCTTTTTTTGCGCTTCAGCAAGTCGTCGCTTATAGGGCTTCAGGTCCGTAAACTCCAGCGGATCGGTCGAGCGCAGGTCCAAATCGATCAGGCTATAGCCGGGCTCCAGCAACAAAGCCACCCGAGAACGAGCATCCAGCTTGAAGTGGTAGCTGCAGTGCGGGCACACATGCGCATTGGTCTCCAGCTCCGCCCGAAAGATGGGTTTGCCGCATTCCGGGCACTTTACCCACAAACCTTCGGTGCGTACAGATCCGTTCTTCCGTGGGTCCGTCGGGTCAGCAGGCGGAACCGCTGAGGCTTCGATGCCGATGGAGCCGTTCTGTCGTTTAAACCAGCTCATCCCGTCGCCTTTCAGTGTAACCCCCCTTTGCTCTCCATTCAGCACCGGACGCGTAGGCGGCTGCCTGCCGGCTCAGCCTTTGCTCCGCTTCAACTGTTCGCCTTCCTTGCCGATGAAGCAGCTAAGGATCTGCCCACCCATGCCCCAATGGCTTGAACAATCGCAGTCGCGCGAGAATGCAGAACACTTTTGCCGCTTTGTTGCGCGTCAGCCCATCCTCGACCGTTCGCGACACACCTTTGGCTACGAGCTGCTCTTTCGCACCGGGTGGGAGAATCGCTTCTGCGCCGACGGCGAGCTTGCCTCGCGCCACATCATTGACAACGCCGTCTCGTTTGGCATGGATTCCCTCGTAGGGCAGTCCGTTCCGTTTGTCAATTGCACGCGAGATCTATTGCTCAAAGGCCTGCCCACACTGTTGCCTAGTAGTACAGTGCTTGAACTGTTGGAAGACATCGAGGTCGACGAGGATTTGATGACGGCGTGCAAGCAGTTGTGTGCGCAGGGCTACAAGCTCGCCCTTGACGACTATGACTTCGGCGATCAGTGGGAGCCGCTCATGGGCTATATCAGCTACGTCAAAGTCGATTTCCGCACCACAACATCACCCCAGCGTCGAGATCTGCTGCGCCGGTTGCGCTTCCATTCCCTCCTTTTTGTTGCAGAAAAGGTAGAAGACGAAGCGGAGTTCAAGCTCGCCATGGACGAAGGCTTTCACCTTTTCCAGGGCTACTTTTTCACTAGGCCGGTCGTACTTGGCCGTCCGGCGCTCACCACCATCATCAATCGTTTTCGTTTTGTAGCAGAGCTCAGCAAGCCCGTCTTCAACGCAACGGAAATCACTCGCTTTCTCAAGGAAGAGCCGACCATTACCTACCGCCTGCTGCGGCTCGCCAACTCCGCCGCCGTCGGTGTGCGTGAGCCTTTGACCAATCTCCGAACAGCCCTCGCTATGATCGGCGAGGAGCAGTTCCGCAAAATGGCCTTTGCCGCCATGACAAGTGAGCTGTGCGGCACCCAGACGTTGGAAACTCTCCAATTCGTTCTGCAGAAGGCTCGCTTTTGCGAACTCATGGCTCCTGACCTCAATATGGACAGCACCGAACTTTATCTCTTCGGCATGATCGCCGTCCTGCAATCCACGCTTCACCTCTCCAGCGCAGACCTGGCCGAAACACTCAAGCTGCGGCCGCAACTCGTGGCAGCCCTGCAGGGCGACACCAACGACTACCTACTGCTGCTGAGCCTGTTTGACGCCCACAGCAGCGGCGACTGGACAACCCTGAGTAAGGTTGCAGCCCAGCTCGGCCGCCGCGAAGAAACCGTCAGTGCGCGTTGTCACGAGGCTCAAATCTGGGCGCAAGGCATCATGGCAGTCGCTTGAACTATGTGCCGGAGCTGCCCACACCTCTCCATTGGCACTCCAACAAAATCTAAGGTGGGCGACAAAGCTTGGCAAGTCTGCACGAACGGAAGGAGGCTGTACGTTGATGATCAGGTTGCTGCGCACCACGTCGGTAGAGCCTCAAACAGTCTGCGTGCGCCCGCGGTCCGCCGCCGGGTCTTTCCTGCTTCTTGCCGCCGTGTGCATGGCATCTCTGCTCATGCCGCGCGCAGCCCTCGCCACTGTCCAAACCTCTTCCGCCGGTCTGGCGCAGTATGTCCAAACCAGCATCACAAGCCGCAGCGGCCTGCCCCAAAATTCTGTGCTCTCCATCGCGCAGACCAGCGACGGCTATATGTGGCTGGCCACGGAAGAAGGTCTGGTTCGCTACGACGGCAACCGCACCCGGATCTATGACAGGCGCTCCGACCCCATCCTGCAGGACAACTTCGTTCAGTCTCTCTCCGCAGCCCCGGATGGCAGCTTGTGGGTCGGAACGCGAGGTGGCGTGAATCATTACACTCACGGCACCTTCGTCTCCCATACCGACAATGGCGGACGGTATCTGGGAGACGTCCTCGCAGACACCCGGGGCAACGTCTGGGTGGCATCGGTCGGCGGCTTGTCCTCCGTCTCCCGGGACGGCCAAAAACTGCTCCCTTTCGCAGCCATCCCCACTGGCACTGCCGTGCGCCAGATGGCCCTGGCCGGCGACGGCTCACTCTGGCTTGCCACCAGCACAGGTGTGTGGCACGTCAAAGACGGCGGTGCGCACCGCCACGGCGCGGTCGAAGGCCTGCCCGAATCGGAGGTCGAAGTTCTCACCGCTGCACGCGACGGCTCGTTCTGGTTCAGCACACCAACGGAGTTGTTGCATTGGAAAAACGGCCTGCTCAGCCGTCGCTCGGTCACCACAATCGTGCCTCGAGGACGCGTTACTGCGCTGCTCGAGGACAGCAGCGGGAAGCTCTGGATCGGCTTGGCCCAGGACGGCATCGCCACCCTCAGCGGGAAGTTCACTGAACGTTTTACCCAAACCAACGGCCTGCCCAGCAATGATGTCACCGCCCTGCGCGTCGACCGCGACAACAATCTATGGGTTGGCTTCAATGACGGTGGAGCCGTGCGGTTCCACTCAGGGCTCTTCCATACCTACGGAGACCGCGAAGGTCTCACTGCAAAGAGCGCCTGGGAAGCTCTCAGCATCAGCGACGGTTCGGTCTGGACATCAACGTCCCACGGAACCCTCAACCATCTCTTCCCAGACGGCCACGTCGACGCGCTCACCGCTCAGGATGGTCTGCCTACCGGCCGGGTCTATTCCATGTTTGAAGACGTGGACGGCAGCATTTGGGCCGGCAACAATCTTGGCGATTTGATTCATGTCCAAGCAGCCCACAATTTAACCGTCTTCCACAACGCTCGCCATCCGCTGGACCCTTTGCGCTCCATCCTGCGTGGTCCCGGTGGTGAACTTTTTCTTCTCTATCAATCCAGATTCGGCCTTGAACACTTCCGCGACGGCACCTTCACCGTCGAACCACACAACATCCCCGGCCTGCCCACGGTCGCCGTTCGCGCGGCCGACACTTCCCTCTGGATCGGCACCAACCAGGGTGGCGTCTCTCATTGGAACGGACGGTTGCTCCAGGTCTTCGGCCCGCGCCAAGGCTTTCCCTCCGAGTTCGTCATCAGCATGGCCACAGATTCCCAAGGCTCCGTTTGGGTCGGCACCTCGCCCGGTGGCCTCAGCCTCCTCCGAAAGGATCGTGTCACCACCTTCACTCCGGAAAATGGCCTCTTCGACTACACCGTCGGTTCTGTCACCGACGACGGCAATGGAGCCCTCTGGATGACCTCGAATAAGGGCATCTTCAAGGTCGAAAAGTCCGAGATGATCGACGTCGCAGAGGGCAAATCGACTGCCATCCACAGCATCGTCTATGGCCTCCCAGACGGCTTACGCAGCGCGGAGTGCAACTACAGCACGAACCCTTCCGCCTCCCTAGCCCACGATGGTAAGCTCTGGTTTGCCACCACGGAAGGTCTCGTCTCCGTGCACCCCTCCGCCAGCACCATACGCTCCAGCCAGCCCCACGCCATTGGGGAAGGAATTGTCGTCAACGGCAAAACCATGGCACCTCAGGCCGCAAGCACCTCCGCAGGTGCGCACGACGTGGAATTCGACTTTGCCGCACCGGATTTTGCCGCACCGGAACGCCTGCATTTCCGCTACAAACTCAACGGTTTCGACCGCGACTGGATTGAATCTGGACCTCGTACCCAGGCCTTCTATACTCGCCTTCCACCAGGCAGCTACCAGCTGCTCGTGGAGGCTGAAGACGGCAGCGGATGGCCGGACAACCCAGCCACCATGCTCCTGCTGATTCCACCGCACTTCTGGCAGACGACGTGGTTTTGCGTAGCCGGCGTACTGATCGCTGTTGTCCTCTGCTTTCTCCTCTATGAGGCACGCGTACTTGCGCTGCGTCGCGGCCAACAAAACCTTCAGGAACAGGTGATCGTGCGCACCGCAGAACTGCAGGAGGCCATGAGCGAGGCCAGAGCAGCGCACCAGGAACTCCAGGAGCTGGCCACCCGCGACAGCATGACCAGGCTCTGGAACCGCCATCAGATCCTCAACCTGCTCGGCAACGAGGCCAACCGCGCAGAGCGCGAAGGCCTGAGTCTATGCGTGCTCATGCTCGACGTCGACCACTTTAAATCCGTCAACGACAGCAAGGGACACCTCGCCGGCGACCGCGTTCTGCAGGCCGTAGCCAACGTCCTCATCGAGCAGACAAGACCATACGACTGCGCCGGACGCTACGGCGGAGAGGAGTTTGTCGTCTTCCTCTGCAACTGCTCGCTGGGAAATGCTGTAAGACGTGCCAATATGATCCGCAAAGCGATCGCGGACATCAACACCGAATGGAATGGATCTCCCACCCCCGTGACGGCCAGTTTTGGAGTTGCCCTGCACCAAAGCGGAAGGACCCTTGAAGCCGTACTGCAAGAGGCCGACGAAGCACTTTACCGGGCAAAGCAGAGCGGCCGGAACCGGGTGTGCACTCTCGCTGAAATAAAGGTGGAGGAGCCATCCTCCCACGATGTCTTGCCAGCAGGGCCAGCCGTATTTGGCCCAACCGACAGACGCTCCACTCCGGTCATCATGGGCGCTTAGACCGACCCTCCTCCAGCAGAAAAGGCCCGGCAGAATTTGCCGAGCCCTTCACCTTCCGACTCCGCCGCTCAAATGCGCATCGGCATCAGGATGTATCGATACTTCTGGTCTTCGTTTCCATCCTCAGGCCGCATCTGCCCGGCAGACTGCGAATCCTTGAACTCCAGCCGAACCTCACCGGTATTCCCGATCGCTTTCAGAAAATCGATCAGGTACGCAGAGTTGAATCCAACCATCAGCGGATCGTAGTTGTACGGCGTCTCGATAATGTCTTCCGACTCTCCGGCATCGGTCGACGATGACGAGATGCGCAACTCGTTCTGCTCCAGCCGCAGCTTGATCGCACCCGATCTCTCGTCCGCGAACTGTGCCACCCGCTGCAGCGCGCCCATTAGGTCCGCACTGCGCACAATCACAAATTTGTTGTTATCCCGCGGCAGCACAGCCTCGTAGTTGGGAAACTGGCCCGTCAGCTTGCGGCTGGTCAGCACACGATTTGCCATTCGAAAGAACAGCGTCGTCTCATCATCCGCAAACTCGACGAAATCCGTCTCTTCCGTCGCAGCCGCACTGACATTTGCCAGCAACGACTGCAACTCACCCAGCGCCTTACGCGGGATGAGCGTTTTCTTCTCGCCCGTCACACCGCTAAGGCTCTCGCCCATCCGCTCGATGTGCGCTAGCCGATGGCCATCCGTGGCAACCATCGCCATGCTCTCCGGCTTCAACACCAGCAGCGCACCGTTCAGCGTATACCGACTTTCCTCAGACGAAATTGCGAAAATCGTCTTGGCCACCATGCCCCTCAATGCCGCCGCCGCAATCTTAACGGACCCCACGGCCGGGAACTCCGCCACCTGCGGAAAGTTCGCGCGCGCCATGCCCACCATCTTGGTATTCGAACGCCCCGCCCGGATCTGCACCCAGTGGTTGTCCATCAGCTTTACGCTGATCTCCCCCTCGGGCAGCAGCCGAATGTAGTCGTACAGCTTTCGCGCCGGAATCGTGCACGCACCCGGCTTCTTCACCTTCGCCGCGCAGCTTGTACGCAGGCTCTGGTCCAGGTCCGTGGCCGTAATTGTCAGCCGATCACCCGTCGCCTCGAACAGAAAGTTCGACAGGATCGGAATCGTGGTTTTGCGTTCGACAACCGACTGTGCGGCAGTCAACTCACGCAGCAGTTCGGCACGTGACACCGTGATGTCCAAATTGCCGGTAGGAGCCGCTGCGGGGGTGGCATTTTCGGTCATGGCGCTAGCCTCTTCTGCGGGCGAGGTAAAAAAGGTGGACACGAATGAATCCTCCGGGGAACGACCTGGTTGACAGCACTGCTCACTTCAGAATCTGCGGCAGAACCATTTCGGCCTGCCACGAGTGTTTCCAAGCCTACCACCGTGCAGGGCGCAGGTGCATTGCTCGTAGCAGCCTGCAATCGCGGTTGGAATGTCCTGATCCTAACCGGGAACGTACCGGAGGAAAACGTGTCTGTTCTTAGTATTTCTCCGACTCCGGATTCTGAACCAACTGACCTCCTGATGGTTTCTACAACCATGAAGTTATTGAAGAAGGATTACTTGTTGTGGTGGTAGTTTCCGATGTAAATGTGGAGCGCCCTCCTAAACCCGTCATCCTGCAGGACTTACCAAGCATCTCTGTTTTAGAGAAACCGACATGCCTGAAGTGCAAACACTGGACAACGCAACGCAGGTTGCTCCGACCGTCCCTTAATCTGCACGGTTTCCACAGCTATATCAGCCCATCAACTGCATAACTGACCTCGCAAAAGGCAAATCAGGCAAAAAGCTGCAGTGCGCCTCCATACAAGCAACCCGGCTTTCCACTGAGCCGCGCGCCCGCAGAGGAAAACCCGGGATATCCGCAACATCCACCGCCAAAATGATCACAGAGGAAAGCCGGAGCCCAATCTCTTTCCGGACCCCGACCGACTTACAAAACCAGCAGCAACACCTTGCCGCCGGCGCCGCCCTCGGCTACCGTCTGCGCATGCCCGACCTCCGCCAGCGCAAACTTTTCAGCAATCGGCAACACCAGTGTCCCCGCGACAAGGTCCTCGGCAAACGTCCGCACACGCGGCGGATCAGGCAGCGCACCCACCCGCATAGTCCGTACAGTAGGGTTCAGCTCCGACCCCGCAGGCACCCCTACAACTGAAGCGAATACCCCGCCAGGCAGAACCTTGCTCAGCAGCTTTGAAGCCGTCTCGCCGCCCACCGTATCGGCCACCGCATCCACAAAGCCCAGCGTTTCCATCTGGTCCTTGTCGTCCAGCGCAACCACCGCATTGCATCCCAGAGCCTTTGCCGCCTCCAGCCCAGACTTCCGCACCCCGGCGATCACCTTCGCACCCAGCGTCTTTGCCGAATGCACAGCACACCGCCCCACACTACCGGTAGCACCCGTCACCAGCACCGTCTGCCCCGCCTGCAACTGGCATCCCATCCGGATCAGTTGATCGCCTGTAACCGCCACCAGCGGCAGGCTCGCCGCATCCACGGTATCTAGCCCATCGGGAATGTGTGTGATGTCCGCGGCAGGCACGGCAACAAGTTCAGCGTACGTATTATTTGCCAGCGCCATCACGCGGTCGCCTACGGCGACACCGCCCACCCGGCTCCCGATCGCCCGCACAATCCCGCTCACATCCCGCCCCAGAATCGCCGGAAACGTCAGCGGAAACCGCTCCTTCGCCGCACCGGAGCGCATCTTCCAGTCCACCGGGTTCACACTCGCCGCAGCCACCGACACCAGCACCTGGTCGTCGGCAAGCTCCGGCTCCGCCGCATCCGTTACGTAATGAAGTTTGTCGACGCCGCCATACTCGTTCTGCACTACAGCTTTCATTGGGTCACCCGTGCGCAAACTGCGCCTCAGGTCAGATGCATGGAGCCCACGTCACAGCATCCACCCAGCTACACGTACGCCTTCCACTCATCGGCGGACGTCGCCGTGCGCTGCAACAGCAAAAAGCGGCTGCGCAGCGTCCGCCGGATAAACGGCTTCATCACGTAACGTGCAACCGGGTAGCCCGCCGGCCCAAACGGCAGTGTGTAGTGGATGGCATCGCTCAGCGTTGTGCCTCCATCCGGCATAGCGCTCATGTAGTGGTCATGGTAAAAACTCCGGAAACGCCCCCTCTCCTGAGTGTCCTGGAAGAACGCCTGCCGTTGCCCGTCCTCCACCGCGTGTGGTTCCTGGTACCCGGTGATCAGCGTCAGGTGGTGTTGCGGCAGGCCAAACAGCCAACCCTTCCAAAGCACGCGGCTCCCCATCGTCACATGGCCCGTCGTCACACCCTCCACCGGCGTAAAGCCAAGCGTCTGCTGCACCAGCGGCACCGACGTGGACAGCGCAAACATGCGTTCAAGCGGCGCGGCAATCGCAATTGTCTCGCGAATCACAATTGAATATTTGGAGTCCTGGACCATGGCCTAACTTAGTGTGCAGCCTGCCAGCTTACTTTGCTTAGCCAGACGCACACCAGAACGTGCCTGTGTCGCGCCGCGCAAAATCCAACCATCATCTTCCGCTCTGCACAGGTTTCCACACTCTGTCCCTTGCCGATCACCGGTAGCTTCAGCCCCGAGATAGCAGAAGCATCGCCCCAGGGGAACACCCGGCTTCAGCCGCCGAAATAGCTACGGAACGCCTCTGTCTCTGTAGACGCGGCTTTAGCCGCCGAGATTCGACTCCAGACGCCTACAACGTAACCACGTCGTGAATCGTGAATAGCTTCAAGATCTCCATCTCGCGCTTCCCATTCGGCGTCACCACAGTCACTGTATCGCCCACCTGTTTGCCCACAAGTGCCCGGCCAATTGGCGACGTCGTGCTGATCAGCCCTTTGGTCACATCGCTCTCCTCGCTGGTCACAAGCTTGTAGGTAATGTCGATGTCCTTTGTCTCGTCATGCACCACGATCGTTGACCCGAAACCAACCAGGTCATGCGGAATGTTATCCAGGTTCACCAGCGACAGTTCACCCATCCGCTTCTTCAACTGGCCAAGCCGCGCGTTCACAAACTCCTGTCGCTGCTTGGCAGAGTGGTACTCGGCGTTCTCACTCAGGTCTCCAAGCGCAACAGCACGCTTGATCTCCGCCGGTAGTTCCGTCGTGAGCTCATATTCCAGAACCTTGATTTCTTCTTCCAGCTTCTTTGTGATGTGCAGCATAGGGCGTCTGCTTTCCGGGAAAGTTGTGTGCGCGCTGCGGGAAAGCGGGCGAGTTCGGGGGGGCACCGCAACACCCTCCGGAACGCCCCCCATTATACCGAGCGTAATAGCAGGTGGAGTGGAGCGAGAGCCGGCCCACGTACAGCACCGGCCATCACAAAGGTTCATCTTAAAAGCAGGATCGCGCGCCCTTACCCGGCTCAGTTGCTCTCGCGAGCCTGTGACTGAGTGGTAGCAGGTGTTGTCGCCTTCAACACCTCGAGCCTGACGGAAGCGAGGCCGCTGCGCAGTATCCCGAGCTTCTGCGCCGCGGCAGACGACAGGTCGATTACGCGATCAGCGTTCAGCACGCCACGGTCATTGATGCGCACCACCACGGACCGCAGTGAGGCTGTATCGGTCACCCGCACCATTGTTCCAAAGGGCAGCGTCCGGTGGCACGCGGTCATCTGCGCCTCGTCGAATATCTCCCCGGAGGCTGTGGTATGGCCATGCAGAACAGTTCCGTACCACGATGCGATGCCACGCAACTGGTTCATCGCAAAGGTGCGCAGCTGCGGGTGACGGCGCTTCGCAATGGTTGCCGCAACGGCCTGCGCCGCAGAAACCGGCGGCCGGGCCGGCGCCAATGGCTCTATATGGGCTGAGTGAAGGTGCTGAATGGTAGCGAATACCGCCGCCGCAGTTGCCACTCCGCATAGCGATAGCGCACACAACGCAAAGGCGACAACCTGATTTCGACACACCGCACGCAGCACAGCTTGGAACTCACGTACTGACGTTGCCGAAACACCGGAGAAAACTTGCGAAGCAATGACATTGGTCATGGAGGAGCGTGTAGTGAGGACCGGGTCTTTACCGGCACGACTGCTGATCAAGCAGATACCTTCTAGCGAAGAAGCACAGGAGGAGCTTGCATTTGAGCAAGGTTCTATGTTGCTTTGAGTGCAGGGACATTCGTCGCTCCGAGCCTTGCACGATGCCCTTCCTGAAAGAAAAGCGCGCGCGGCGATGTTCCGGCTTCAGCGATGTCTCTGAGCTCCCCTGTCTTCTTCGTCTTCTTTCTCTGTGTAATTGCGCTCTTTTGGGCGCTTGTTCGGTCTAGGAGAGCTCAGCAAGTGGTGCTGCTGCTGGCAAATCTCTTTTTCCTGGCCAAGTTCGGTCTCATTTATCTGTTGCTACCCTTGGCCGCAACAGCCGACTTCGCCTTTGGACGGGGTCTCGGGAAGCCAAACGGCTCACCCGGCTACCGCCGAACCTTGGTAAGTCTATCACTGCTGCTGAATATTGGCCTGCTCGTAGCCTTCAAAGGCCTGCCCCTCCTGCAGGGTGACCGCTGGGGCTGGCTCTTCACTCTGAGCCTCTCGTTCTACTGCTTTCAAT
Source organism: Acidobacteriaceae bacterium (assembly GCA_903642225.1). Taxonomy (GTDB): domain Bacteria; phylum Acidobacteriota; class Terriglobia; order Terriglobales; family Acidobacteriaceae; genus Terriglobus. The sequence goes on from CAHJWI010000001.1 coordinate 35,388, forward strand.
CCATCAGTTACACCATCGACCTGTACCGGGAAGACTCACAAGCGGAACCAAGCCTGCTCACGTATTTGTCGGCGGCACTTTTCTTTCCCGTCATTCTGGCCGGTCCCATACCGCGCACCGCAAAGCTTTTGCGGCAATGGGCAAAGCCGTTTGCGCTCAATCAGGAGGAGGCCGCCGCAGCCCTGCTACTCATCGGCACAGGCCTTGTCAAAAAGTTGCTCATCGCGGACTATCTGGCCGACAACTTCGTCAATCGCGTCTTCGACACGCCGACGCTCTACAGCGGTGCGGAAAACCTCTTGGCAGTCTACGGCTACGCCCTGCAATTGTTCTTTGACTTCTCCGGCTACTCTGACATAGCCATCGGCGCCGCTCTTCTGCTCGGCTTCACCGTCCCTGAAAACTTCCGCACGCCCTATCTCGCAATTAACCTGCAGGACTTCTGGAAACGCTGGCACATCAGCTTCTCCTCCTGGCTTACGGACTATCTTTTCGAGTCCCTGCCAAAAAGCCGGAGATTCCCTCCCATTACCTACGGCTACGCCTTCGTCCTCACCTTTCTGCTGGGCGGGCTATGGCACGGACTTACCCTGAACTTTCTGCTGTGGGGTGCCCTGCACGGCTTCGGTCTGTGGTGCTTTTACCTCCTTACCTTGTGGCGGCGCTCGCGGGGCGCTGCTTCCCGCAGGCAGGGCTCTGTGGCTGGCAATATTGCCGGTGCTCTGCTCACCTTCCACTTCGTCTGTTTCACCTGGATCTTCTTCCGCGCGCAGGACCTCACCACCGCAAAGCTCATGCTGCAGCAGATCGCCTCCCACACCGCCGGCGTCGAGAATGTAACCCCGCTTCTCGCCGTCGTGCTGGTCCTGGCCGCCCTGCTGCATTGCATACCCAACCAGTGGTTCACCGCCTGCGCCCGGTTCAGCGCGCGGATGCCATTCTGGGTGCAGGGTGCCGCACTTGCCGGTGTCGTCCTTGTCATCCAGGCATTGGCAGGCCACGGTTCGGCAGGCTTCGTCTACGGCAACTTCTAAACGCTTACTGTACCTGGCAGTTTGCGGAACCATATTCATCGCTTCATCGTTTAAGGCTTACGAAACCATGATCTCGTCCGGCAACATCATCACGCCAACGCCGCCGTCGTCAGCCAGCACCTCGGCGTTTCCACGCAAAACCGCGCTCGCCCTTGGCGTCGCCGTAGGCGTCCTGCTCGCAGCGCACTTCCTTCCAGGCAACACAAGAGGCCTCTCTCCGGCGATCCTGCCACAGGCCGCCACCCTGCGCTTCCCGCATGCACCCGTCGCCGTCGCAATGCTGCCCCTCAGCGGCGAGCAGAAGAAGGAGCCGCAGAGTGGGGCTCAGCAGGTGGTCGGAGCAATCGGCGCGTCTGCATCGGTTCCGGCAGCGCATCGAGACATGCAGGCCACGTCCGCAGCCGTATCCGCCGCGCCGCAGGGCGGACCCACGCTGGTGGATGACAGCGCTGCACTTGGACCCTTTTTCGCCAGCCTTTGGAACCTTCAGCAACACAAGGTGCCGGAGGTGGTGACTGTACTGCACTACGGCGACTCGCCGACCACGGCCGACCTGATCACCGGTGACGTGCGCGCCCTGCTGCAGGAGCGCTTTGGCGATGCGGGACATGGCTTCAATTTGGGCGCGAAACCATGGGCGTGGTACGGCCACCGGAACGTGGACATCAGCGATAAGGGATGGGCCTCGTCGCAGAAGGACGCGACCCCCGTGGGCAGGATGAAAGGGACCGTCTACGGTTTGGGGGGTGCGATCTTCGCCGGCAGTCTGGGCGCACAAACCACGTACACCTTGCGCGATGTCGGCACCGCTCCGCAGACCGCAGTGGGGGTGGACTACCTGGCATTTGCCGGTGGTGGAACGCTGGCCGTAAGTGCCAATGATTTGGTCGTGGCGACCGTGCAGACCGGTGACGGCGAGGGTCCTGTGCAACGGCTTGTGCCGCTGCCCGATGGAACGAAAGCCGTGCGGCTGACCGTGACGGCCGGAACCGTGAAGCTCTTCGGCGTGGACTTTCGGCGGGGCAACATGGGTGTGGTGTATGACTCGCTGGGATTGAACGGGGCGACGACGACGGTGCTGTCGCGCACCTTCGACACCGGCGCGTGGGCGGCGGAAATGCAGGCGGCGAAAGCCTCCCTGATCGTGATCAACTACGGCACCAACGAAAGCCAGTTCGGCAACCTGGTAGACACCCTGGACAAGGAACTGCGCACCGCCATCCAGAAAACGCGCGTCGCCGCTCCGGGCGTCCCCATCCTTATCATGAGCCCCATGGACCGGGGTGAGCGCGGCGGCCTCAACGATATCCACACCAACCCGCTAATACCCAGAATTGTCAGCATTCAGCAGCAGGTCGCCGCAGACGAGCACTGCGCTTTCTTCAACACCTACGCCGCGATGGGTGGCGACGGCACCATGGCCCGCTGGTACGCCGCAAAGCCGCGCCTGATCACGGCTGACCTGATCCATCCCACACCTCAGGGTGCAGAGTTCGTGGCCCAACTGATGGTGGGCGCACTGTATGGCGGGTACGACAGGTGGAAGGCGGAGCACGGGATCGGCGTGGTCAAAGTTCAGGACCCGGCGCAGGCAGCAGCGCAGCGCAGGGCAGACGCGGAGGCGAAGGAATCCGCCGCAGCGAAAGCCCGCGCGAACGCAAAATCCGCCGCTGTGCAGGCAAAGGCGCAGAAGCCGCAGGGCACCTCGCCGGTTCAGCGGTGAAGTTCGGCACCGTTAGAGGGCCGGCGCGTTCGTCGGCCAGCGAATGTGCCATGAAAATCGCTATGTCGCACACGTGACGAGCTGTTGTACGGAACAGTGGGAGTCGGCGTGCACGCATCTGCATCTCAACGTGCGTGCTGTTCGCCCTTAGCCTCGCAAGTGCTTTCACGGCGGTCGGTCCCGCCCTGCTCACCATGGTGAACCTGCGGGAGTATCGCGATCCACCGCTCCCCGACGAAGCGGCGCGGCCAGCGGTCACCGTTATTGTGCCGGCGCGTAACGAGGCGGCCGGCATTGCCGCCTGCGTTCAAAGCCTGTTGCGGTCGAGCGATGTCGCCCTGCGGGTTATCGTGGTCGACGACGCGAGCACCGATGCGACAGCTGTGATCGTGGGCGAGATCACCCATGCTGATCCCAGGGTAGAGCTGCTGGCCGGCGACCCGCTCCCTGTTGGCTGGAATGGGAAGCAGTTTGCCTGCTGGCAGGGAGCTCAAGTCTCGGGAGGTGCCGTCCTATGCTTTCTGGATGCGGATGTCAGGCTCGAGCCGGCGGCGCTTGCTCGCATGGCAGCGCTTCTGCTCCATGGCGATGGTCGCCGCGGTGCACCCGCGCAAACCGGCCTCGTTAGCGGATTTCCTCTGGAACAGACCGGCACCACGCTGGAGTGGTTGCTGTTGCCGCTCATCCATTTCGTTCTGCTTGGCTTATTACCGATGTCGTTGGTCCGCACCACCACCAACCCCGGTTTCTCAGCGGGATGTGGCCAGTTCCTGATGGTCGAACGCTCCGCATACATGGCTGTGGGTGGACATGCCGCCATCCGCGAGACCATGCACGACGGGATCCGGTTGCCGCTGCTGCTGCGCAAACACGGCTTTGCCACGCGGCTTGCCGACCTGACACACCTGGCAAGCTGCCGCATGTACCGCTCCAACGCAGGGACGTGGAACGGCCTGGCCAAGAACGCCACGGAAGGCCTTGCCGCTCCCACAGCCATCGTGCCCATGACGCTGATCCTGGGGCTGGGCCAGGTCTTGCCTCTTCCGCTGCTCGTGATCGCCATTACACGTTTCGTTCGTCGTCGGCAGACTGGCCTCGCGCTTACGCCAGGTGACGTTGCATCCGTCGCACTTGCGTCAGCTGCCGTTGCGCTTAGCTATCTGCCACGCGTGTTGGAGGCGCCACGATTTCGGCAGCGTCGCCGCAGCGCTGCCCTGCATCCCATCGGCGTAGCAACCCTGCTGGCGCTGCAGTGGTACGCCTTTGGACGCAAGCTGCTAGGTCGCCCTGCACAGTGGAAAGCCCGCACCTACATCGCCAACTAAACGGGAGCACCTGCCCTGCTTATACTGGCCGCATGGAATTGTGTGTGACTGGGTACTCTCCTGATGGCCCTCGCTTCAAACACCTGTTTGGCAGGTACGTGGAGGGGTTCAGGCCTTGGACGCATTGTGACAAAGGTTTCATTTCGAACCACGCGAAGGGTATCGCTCCAGATATGGAAGATGGTCCTGTTCTGTTAGAGGATCGTCTCTTCTACCTGTGTGGCGTGGCCGGACCCGATCCGAGTCGCACTCGTCCACAGGACGCGCGGTGCAGAACGAACGTGCACCTGGCCGTGCGACCGCGCAAGGGCAGTGTTGCCGCCGTGGGTTCCGTATTCGGAGCTACCTTTGTCATTAAAGATGCGGACGCCATCCCAATCCAGCCACCAAGTGCGGAGCTGCTGGCAGCCGTGCGCGAGTTTGACCTGCCGCCGGCACATTGGCGGTGCAAGAACTTCCAGTTCTGCTGGCAATATTTCAACGCCAGCGCAGATGACATTCGCGCACACCACGAGGTACGCACAGAGCGCCCGGCTGCCGTTTAATTTAGGCGCCGTACCCAGACCAGCATCAGCGCCGCGCGTAGAGTCCACGCTGCTGTGCGTACCCAGTTCGTCGCAACCAGCCGTCGTGCACAGGCAGGCGAATACGCCCGCTGCAACCGGTCGTGCAACGGCACCTGCACCAACGCCGTAGACGCCCAGATTAAAAGGAGCATGCCGGCTCCAGACCGGGCTTCGTTCGTCGAGATCACAGCCGGCCTGTATCGCTGTAACAGCAGTGTTGCCGCAGACGCAAGTTCCGCAAGCATTAGGGGTGCCACTACCCAGGTTGTCCGCGTGGCGTGTGCGCAGGCATAGACGGCAAAGCCGTCACGGCCAACACGTTCAAATAGCGGATAGTGCACCACCTGCACAAACCAGATGACGCCGAACATGGCGAGGGTGCTGAACACCTGCGCCGTAAAGACCAGGGCCACCATTACGCCTCGTCGGCTACTGCAGCCAGCAACGGAGCCACACTGGCGAGGTCTTCAAAAGCAGCGATCGGTGACACGTCCGTGGCTGGAAGCTCGGAGACGTCGCGAAGGTTGCGATGGATGGCGCGGGTGCGGACTCCGATCTCACCAAGCGTGTTCTGCACGGTGGTCACATTCTTTTCCACCTTCGACATGAGGGTTTCAAAGGTGCCGAATTCCTTTTTCACGCCGGCAAGAATGTTCCAGACCTCGCTTCCTTTTTTCTGAATGGCGAGGGTGCGGAAGCCCATCTGGAAGCTGGTGAGGATGGCCATGAAGCTGGAAGGTCCGGCGATGGTGACGTTGCAGGAGCTCTGCAGGTCGGTGTGCAGCGCAGGCCGGCGCATGACCTCGGCGTACAACGCCTCCGTCGGCAGAAACATCACGGCAAACGGCAGCGTTGTCGGCGGGTCGATGTACTTGCCGCAGATGCGCTTAGCCTCCGTACGGATGGCGCTTTCAAATGCACGTCCCGCACTCGCCTGCTCGTCCGGGGTGCCCTGCTCATAGGCATGTTCCAGCCGCTCCCAATCCTCGCGTGGAAACTTCGCGTCAATGGGCAGCAGCACGTAGCCGCGATCGCCATCGGGGATCTTGAGCGCGAACTCTACCGACTCGCTGGACCCCTGCTTGATGCGCGCGTTCTTCACGTACTGTTCCGGGGAAAACATCTGCTCAAGCTGCATGCCGAGCTGGAACTCGCCGACGATGCCCCTTGCCTTCACGTTGCTGAAGACCTTCTTCAGATCGCTGACGCCGGTGGCCAGCTCCTTCATCTCACCCAGGCCCTTTTGCACGTCGCCCAGGTGCGTTGTGACCTGGCCAAAGCTTTCGGTCAGCCGTGTGTGCAGCGTGGCCTGCAGCTTTTCGTCTACCGTCTCGCGCATCTGCTCCAGCTTGGCGGCGTTGTCGGTGTTCAGTTTCGTCAGGCGCTCTTCCATGCTTAGCCGCAGGCGCTCCTGGTGGCCATGCTGCGCTTCGCCCAGGTCGTGCAGCTTGCTTTGCAATGCGGTGCGCAACGCATCGTGGCTTTGAGTGTTTTTCGACCCGAGCTCGGTAAGCCTGCCATGCAGGGCATCGCGCGATTCCAAACCTGCGCGGCTGGTGTCCTTAAAGAACATCTCGAGATTCAGCGCAATGGTCTGCAATTCCGCATGCACCGCCAGGCGAAGCTGGTTGGCAGCGGTACTGTTATCAGCGCGTGAGCCATTCAGGCCGTCCGCCAGCGTTTTGCCCAATGTCGCAATACTGCGCATGACCTCGGCACGTAGCGCGACACTCGCTGCGTCCGCTTCGCGCCGACTGTACGCGGCGTCGTCGCTCGCCTCCCTGCGCAGGCTCTCAATACCGTTACGCAGAGCAGAGTCGGTCGCCTCAAAACGGCTATGCAGGGCGCTTAGCGCCTCTGGAAGCCGTGAGAGTCGCTCGTCCGGCAGCGCCGCTGCAGCGGGCTTGCGCAGCAATCGCACAAACACCAACAGAACTAAAACGACCTGCAAACCAACCACAACCCAGAGCAGCACGTATTCGCCTTTCCTTCACTGCTGAGCATACCGCAGAGAGGCGCATTCCAGGCAAGTATGCAGTAGGAAAAGCCCGGCAAATTGTCCGGCCTCCGGTGAAACGCAGCCCTTACTGTGGCTGCGGGTTGGGAGCGCCAGGAGCTGTGCCGCCTGTGGTGACCGGCGATGCCTGCATGTCGGTCTAATTGCGGCGCTTGTGGTGCTTTTGGTTGTGGTGTTGTTGGGTCCGGCGCCGCTATTGCTGGAGTTGTTGGTGCTGGCGCCGGCTCCGCTCTGGCTGCCGGTACCCTGGGTTGCAGTGCTCTGTGTGCCGTTGCTCTGCGTTCCGGTGCCGGCGTGCTGCTGCTTGGTCGGGTTTGTGCGAAGCCGAAGGTTGCTACGGCGCCCAGAGTGACGAGTGTTGTGATTCGGCGAGGCGCACGAGCATAAACTCCTGCTTTTTAGGACTCATAACAAACAGCAACCTGGTCCTGCGGTCATGGCTTCTTGTTGTAAGCGGCATCCTTCGGCGTACGCCAACCGCGGTAGGAAAACGCATTACATGCACCATAGGTGGTGCATCGATGGTGCGAACGGCACATGGCGCGTGATTCCTGCGATGCCGTTGCTTTCCCCTGTCCCATATAATCGTCTTCTCAAGCACGCGCCCTTTGCTGTGCATGCTGGACACGCATTGCTTGCCGGCAGATGTGGGCTGCGTTTGTAGGAGCACGCGTTTTATCGATCTACGACGCGTCGTTTGGCCGCTACGGCAGGGCACAGGTTTTAGCCTCGTTACTGGGGCGTAGTTCGGTGGGTGCCGCAGGTGCCCGCCAGCAGTGAGGATGGGCGTATCTTTACCGAAAAGCCGAAGGGCACCGTGAAGCCGAAGGGCGTTGCCCGTCAAAATCAGCAGAATACCGATGCGCATGGGCCAGCCCTGCGGATGCGGCCAACCACTCCGCGGGCAAAGCTGGCGATGCGCTCGGGTTGGGGTAGCCTCGCTGCCGCCGCCGTTCTTTTTGCGCCTCTACTACCAGCTTCCGCGATCTTTGCGCAGGCCGCCGCACCCACTTCTACTCTGCCTGCCGCCACTCCGTCACTGCCACTCTGCGCGCCGCAGGTCATCGGCAACCGCCGCATTCCGAAGGAATCGGTGGTGGCACGGCTGTTTTCCCACCAGGGTGACCAGTTTGACGCGGCCACCGTGGAACGCGACTTTAACCAGCTCTGGAATACCGGCTACTTTGAAGATGTCCGCATTGAGCGCGTCGACGCGCCCACCTGCACCCAGCTCATCGTGTATGTGCGGGAGAAGCCGACCATCGGCGAGATCACCTACAAGGGCCTGAACGCCGTCACCCAGAGCGACGTTCTGGAGCGCTTCAAGAAGGCTAAAGTAGGCATCTCCGTCGAGTCACAGTACGACCCGACCCGCATCAAGCGTGCCGAGGTTGTGTTGAAAGGGCTCCTCGCGGAGCACGGACACCAGTTCGCGACCGTCAATTACGAGATCAAGACCATTCCCCCGGCACGCGTCAACCTGACCTTTGTCGTCAAAGAGGGTCCCACCGTAAAGGTGGGCAACGTGCAGTTTGAGGGCAACGCCTCCATCCCATCGCGAATTCTGCGCGCGTCCATGAAGAACACCAAGCCCGTCGGTGTTCCGCACTCCATCGTTCTGGAAAACCTCTTTGCTCGAACTTTTGACGCGACCAAGCTGGACGAGGATGTGGAGCGCCTGCGCCAGGCCTACCGCGAGCGCGGCTACTTTAAAATGCAGCCGGGTGAGCCCGCGACCCAGGTACGCAACTCCGGCGGCATCAACCCCTTCACCCTGCGGCCCAGCACGGGCAAGCGGATCGACATCCATATTCCGGTGGATGAAGGTGAGAGGTACCGTTTGGGTGGTCTCACGTTTACCGGTTACGACAAGACCAAGTTCGCCGCGCCCGCCCTGCGCGGTCAATTTACCCAGAAGGACGGCGAGTTTTTCAATGCAACACTCTTCGGAAAGGGACTTGAGAATCTGCGTAAGGGCTTCGGTTCGGCCGGTTACATCAACATGGTGGCGCAGCCCGTGCCGCGATTCGACGAGGCCAAGAAAGAGATCTTTCTGGACATCGACATTGATGCCGGGAAACAGTTCTTTGTCAGCCGCATCGAGTTCAGCGGCAACACCATCACACGCGACCGCGTGATTCGCCGGCAGCTACTGTTGGAAGAGGGTCAGCAGTACAACAACCAGCTCTGGGAACTGTCCATTCTTCGCCTGAATCAGCTCAACTACTTTGAAACGCTGAAGGCCGAGCAGGACAGCGAAACCCGCACCAACGCCGATGAAGGCACCGTCGACCTGCTGCTGAAGCTGAAGGAAAAGGGTAAGAACTCCATCGGCCTCAACGGCGGTCTATCCGGCCTTTCCGGCTCATTCATCGGGCTCAATTACGAGACCAACAACTTCCTCGGCCTTGGCGAAACCCTGTCCGTCAACGCCAATGTCGGCGACCTTTCGCGCAACATCACGCTTGGCTTCAATGAGCCGTATTTTCGCAACAAGCCGCTGAGCCTTGGCTTTCAGATCTTTGCGCAAAAGTATGACTTCAATCCGGCGAAGAGCTACGGTACAACCGGCGCCAGCGCAAACCTGAGCAACGCGCAGCAGTCGCTGCTCACCAACTACAACCAGTCTTCCACCGGTCTAACGGTCAACCTGGGCTACCCGATTCGCCGGTCCTTCAAGCGCGTGGGTCTGTCGTATGCGCTCCAGCGTTCGAACATCACCACCTTCAACGACAACACGCGCAACGTCTTCCAGACGCTGAATTTCCGTAGCGGCATCCAGTCCAACAACGCGCTAAACGGCATTTTGTCGTCGATCATCACACCCAGCTTCAGCTACTCCTCCGTCGACCGGGCGCAGGGCGCGCACAGCGGTCGCGACATCAATATCGCGGTCCAGGTTGCAGGTGCCGGCGGCAACGTCAAGTATTTCTCGCCTGTTGCCAGCATCCGGCAGTTCTACCCCATGAAGGGCCTGCGCATCAGCCGCGAAGGCCACAACGTGTTGGGTATCCGCATGCAGCTGGCGCACGTCCAGGGCTTTGGTGGCCAAGTAGCCCCTCCGTTTAACCGTTTCTACTCCGGTGGTGAGGCGGAACTACGCGGCTTCGACATCCGCTCCGGTGCGCCGTACACATTTATCCCCACACGCGTCCTGTTCAATCTGACCAACCCGGATGGCACGACTGTTCCGCGCGATCCGTCGAACGCGCTCGACGGTAATCTGCAGGTCCCACTTCCCATTTACCGGCTGGTCCAGGTGGGCGGAGACACATCCTACACGGCGAACATTGAATACCGCATTCCAATCGCGCCGCAGGTTGACTTCGCTTTCTTCACAGACTTCAACATGACGTATGACACGCTCGGCAGCCAGTTACGTCAGAGCGTGCTCGGTACGGCGCAGATCAACAGCCCGCTCTACGGTTGCCCCACAATCACAAACGGTGCCTGCTCCGGCGGCCAGCAGCTCACTTTCCCCACCCTGTTGCACACGGCCCACGGCACCAACGTGGTTCCGCGCATGTCGAACGGCGCGCAGATCTCCGTCATTCTGCCCATCGTCAACGCACCTTTCCGCATCTTCTACGCCTATAACCCCCTGCGGCTGTATGAATCCCTGCCGCAGCAGCTCGCCGTGCCCCTGTCCGGGACCAACAACTTCCGCTCACTGTTCCCGCAGGGTGCGGCCGGCGACTTTACCTACGCGCAGGCCTTGCAGCTCTACGGCGCCAACTACGTGTTGCGTGAACCGCGCAAGACGATCCGCCTGTCGGTGAGCACCACGTTCTAACCCATCAGCAACACGTTGTAAGCATCACAGACCTGCACCAGAAAGGGACAGCTTCGGTGCTGTTCCTTCTTGGAGGGAGTTCCGGCGGTCACCTCCATCCGGAGCACCGTGTGGGATCCCCACCGCATCGCTGACTTTGCCGGTCATGCCTGTGAAAGACACGGTCCGAGGTCGTGGCCGTCGAAGCGTTTTGACCTGATGTACGTGTTCAGGCGCCTTGCAGGCGATTCGCCTATTCTTTCCAGCAGGCAGCGCAGCCGCTGCTCGGAAATGACAAAGCTGTAACGCTGTCACAGCTGCACCGGCGCACGCCCAAAGTCATGCACCAGCGCCGCATACGACACCGACAGGTTCACCCGGTCGAAGTAGTTGACCAGCACCCCTACACCCAGCAGCAGACTAGTCGTCCAGCGGTAACGATCAGGTGGATAGGGAATGCTACAGCCCCGGGCACGCGGCCAAGTGTAGCCGAGGGCAAGACCCCGGCATGTCACTACCGCTGCACAAACACCAGGAAATAGTCTTGACCATCTGCCTTTGTGAAGTCGTAGTGCTCCACCTCGCGGAAGCCTGCGGCGCTCATCTCTTTCTCAAGCACAGCCTGGTTCAGCCCGTGGTCGCCACCGGTTCCGTTCCTGTCGATGATCCCAATGCGCGCGCCAGGCATCAGCGCGGGCTTCAGATTATTTAAGAACCTCCTTGGCTCCGCAATCTCGTGGTACACCTTCAGCAGCAGCACGGCATCGATAGAACCTGGCAGCAGCTTCGGATCGTCAGGCGTGCCAAGTGTCGGCTTCACGTTACTCAGCTGCTCCTTGATGGCGCGCCGCTCGATCGAACCGATGTATTGGGGGTTGATGTCCTCCGCATACACGATGCCGTTCACCCCCACGCGCCGCGCCGCGCGTACGGTAAACCATCCGCCACCCGCACCAATGTCCGCCACAGCCTTGCCCGGTGTAATGCGCAGGATGTCCATTACCCGGTCAATTTGCAGGTTCTTGGCACGGTCGGCGTTCTCAAAGATGCTAAGGTCGCCGGCATACGGGGTGCTCGTGGGGTGAGCCAAAGCCGGTTGCTGCGCCAGCATCATGGAGAAGGAGAGAGTCAGACTGGCAAGAACGGCGGTAGTGCGGCGAAGTCTCATGGCAGTTGGACGCGCCGACGAGGCATCTCGTCCACCCAGGAGTGGCCGTCGCTATGGCACCTGCAGCGGGATGTTCAGCGTGCCAATGCGCTCACCTGTCGGATCCCATGCCACCAGGTACAGGTATGTGTCGCCCCTCGCCAGGTCAACGTCCTGGTCAACCTGCAGCGGCGTGTTTGGCGCACGGCTGAGACTGGCCTCGTTCACCTCGAAGGTGCTCTGCCTCGCTTTGCGTGCCAGCGGCGTGCCATTGCGGTTCATGGCCAGCACACCCACTCCCACCGTAAGCTGAGATGCCTGCCCCGATGATTGTCGCTGAAACGCCGTCGCCGGCAACGTGTAGTGGATGCGGTAACGCATGGTCCCTGCAGCGGGTGGTCCCACGATCTGAGGCCGCGGCAGTCCGGTGGCAAATGGCTCCACGCTGGCGCTGAAGATGATGGGCGCCCTCCGCACTGCTGGTGCCTCCTGAACCGTTTTGCCGCTGGCCAGCAGCCGTGTGCGTGGAGCCTGATCCGGTCGCAACACATGGGTATCATCAGCAAAGTATCCCTGTCTGTAGCTCAGGTGCAACGATCGCCCATCCGCGCTTACCCTGATTTTGTGCCACTTGTTGTCGATCTGCAGGTTGGCCGGCATAAAGCTCAGGGTGTAAAAACTCTTGTCATTGCTCACGACATGTTGCGCTGCCTGCCAAAGGCCGTTGGTGTTGTAATACGCCACGCCGCCGGTTGCTGAAGCTACGTCCAGCATCAGACTTCGGCGGAAGAAGCCGGGGTCCGCCGGAGCCGGATTGCCATTGAGAAAGTCGGGGGAGTAAGGCTGATTGGACTGGTTGAAGTCATACGCCGCCGCGGTCGTCAGGCCACGAGCATCCACCGGGTACACGGCAATGCGTTCACTCTCCAGGGCGTCGAAGACGTCACGCGTATTCAGGTTCGGAACAAAAGAAAAGCCCGTCGAACCGAACGAAATCGGCGTTCCACCCGAAAACCACATCACGTTCTTCCGGCCCGGCAGTGGCTGCAGATCCACCGCAATTTGCCGAAGCGTTTCGAGCCCCGTTTGGCTCAGGGCACCCGCCAGGGCAAAGTGCGGCACTGATCTGTGGACCGCCGCAAGCAGGCGCGCACGATCCTCCGTAAAGTCCTGGATCAGCACGGACTGCGAGCCGGACCGCAGATACACCGCCAACGCCGTACCCCCCGGCATCTCTGCGATGAACCTGGCGAGTTGGTCGGCAAGAAACATCTGGTCCGGCAGGTCAAGCTGCACAATATCGATGACGACAATGTCCAACACTGGCGGCAAACGGGACGGATCGTTGGTATACACGCCGGGTGCCGTGGCAGCGGGGGTGGATGAAGACGTCTCATCTCCCGTGTGCTCTTCAAAAGCACCAATCGGCACAAGCTGGCCATTGTCAAACAGGCGAAACGCCGTCACGGGCAGGCCGTGAATCGGGTTGCCCTTCCCGTCCTGCACCAGCACATCGGTGACCACGGCGCGAGCCGTCGTGCGCAAGGTATACGGAGCAGAGGGCGATGCTGCGTTCTGGGCAGCGGCAGACGTTGCACCAAGCACCATTAGAACTACGGCAACACACCGGCTCATAGGCCTCCCTTCCAGCGCCCTGTCTGCGCGGAGTCTTACTCCGTCCGGCACTTTAGCCGCCAGTCTGTAACACCTGCGCTGCCTCCCAAGCAATCTGTAAACTTTCGTGCGAGGGCATAGACCAAAGCGCAAGACGTGAAGACCCGGCCGACAGTAGAGCCTCGCCGCTTGTCGCCTTGTTGTTGGCAACTTCGTCCAGCTCAGCCCCGGCAAAGCGGAGACCTTCGCATACTGCCGCACGAATTGCCGGCGAGTCTTCCCCAATGCCAGCGCCAAACACAATCGCTTCTACCTGCGGCACAGCAGCAAGGTACGCGCCAACCGCCAGCCGAACGCGGTAGCTGAACATCTGCAGCGCCAGCCTCGCGGCTTCATCGTCACGCTTCGCCAACACCCGCGTGTCCAGGTTTCCGCCGATGCCCTTCAGCCCGCTGTGTTTGTTCAGGATCTCCATCGCACCCTCCACACCGACGCGCTCTTTTCGCATAAGCAACCCCACCAGCGCTGGGTCCACACTCCCGCTTCGGGTCCCCATCATCAAGCCTTCCAGCGGCGTGATCCCCATGGTCGTATCCACGCTTTTACCGTTACGAATGACGCACGCCGACGATCCGCTCTCCAGGTGCAGCGTAATCAGCGAAACGTCCTCTACCCGCTTGCCTGCCAGTTCCGCGTACCGGGCCGCCATATACCGGTGACTCACCCCATGGAAGCCGAACTTTCGAAGGCCGTGCCGGTCGGCGATACCACGGTCTATCGGATAGCGCCACGCCACCTCCGGCAGGGTTCGATGAAACGCCGTATCGAACGTGGTCACGACCGGGAGAGAAGGCATTTGCCTGGCGACGCCATCTATTATTGCGAGAGAAGTCGCGTTATGCAGAGGGGCAAGCTCCTCAAGATCTTCGATCCGGCTCCGCACATCCTCGTCGTACAGCACTGCACCGGCAAAATGCATCCCGCCATGTACCACTCGCACGCCCACAGCCTGAACCGTTGCAAGCACCTGCTTGCCTCCAATATCCCGGTGGTTTAGCCACTCCAACGCTTTTGCCGTTGCTGCTCTCATGTCGGCAACGCTGACCCGCTCCTCGTGCGCCGTGACACTGCCATCCATCACCGCAAGCGTCGCGTCGTCGCCAAAGTTCTCAATCGATGCACTGAGCCTGATTGCGCCGCCGCTCGCAGATGATTCGCGCGCCGACGCATCGATCACCTGAAATTTCAGAGAATTGCTGCCCGGATTAAAGACAAGCACGCGCATCTGCAGTTCGATGCGCTCATGCGCGACTCGCGTTCGCGACTTCCTTACAATGAGACAGGATGCCGCTTCGCTTTGATCTCCAGCTCACCCCCGGAACCGCCCGCCGGGGCACTCTGCACCTGCCACACGGCACCGTCCAAACTCCAGTCTTTATGCCAGTGGGTACCGCCGCAAGCGTGAAGGCTGTACCGCAACAGACCCTTGAGACCCTGGGCGCCGATGGACGCGGAGCAGAGATCATCCTCGCAAACACGTATCACCTGTATCTTCGTCCTGGGCATGAGCTCATCGCAAGGATGGGCGGCGTGCACAAGTTTATGAGCTGGGACCGTCCCATGCTCACCGACAGCGGCGGCTTCCAGGTCTTTTCGCTCGCAGCTTTGCGCAAAATTACGCCGGACGGTGTCGAATTCCGCTCTCATCTGGACGGGTCAAAGCATTTCTTCTCGCCAGAGCATTCCATGGACGTGCAAATCGCACTGGGTGCCGACATTTGCATGACCTTTGACGAGTGCACTGAGCACCCGGCCACCTGGGAGCGTACCCGCAGCAGCATGGATCTGACGCACGCCTGGGCAGCCCGCTCACTCAACCATTTCCGCGCAAATGCCCATCGCGTGCCCTGGTTCACCGAACGCGACGGCCAGCAGCAAAGCTTATACGGCATCGTGCAGGGAGGCATGTACACGGATTTGCGGGCAGAAAGTGCAGCCCGCCTCGTGGAGATGAATTTTGACGGCTACGCGATTGGAGGCCTGGCCGTGGGTGAACCTAGGGAGATGACACGCGAAATCATTGAACACACCCTCGCGCTGCTCCCCAAAGACAAGCCACGCTACGTCATGGGCGTCGGCTATCCGGAGGAGATTCTGGAATATGCTCGCATGGGCGTGGACCAAATGGACTGCGTCCTGCCGACGCGCGCAGCTCGTCACGCCCTGTTGTTTACCAGCCAGGGTCGGTTAAATATCGGCGGCAAGCGGTTCGCCGAAGATGCTGGTCCGCCGGACCCAGCATGCACATGCTCGACCTGCAGGCGTTACAGCCGGGCCTATCTCCGTCACCTCTTTCATACAGGCGAGCCGCTCGCAGCGACCCTGGCCAGCGTGCACAACCTGTCCTACTACCTCAATCTGTTGCGGCAGCTGCACGACGAGGTCAGCAGAGGCATGCCAACGCCGCTATAGCAAGGAATTCGTCAAGCTACCGTACACTCGACGTTGTATGGCCTCCCGTCCGCGCATTGCAATTCCCGTTCCAACATCCTTCGATCCTGCCTACAACGCGCAATCCTGGCCGGAGTACGCTGCCGCGGTGGAACGAAGCGGTGCAGAACCCATCCGAGTTGAGTTGACATCAGATCCCGCAACCCTTGCGCGACATAGCTTTGATGGCATCCTCCTGCCCGGCAGCGGTGCGGACGTGAATCCCGAGGGGTATGGTCATCTGCGGCAGGAGGAGTCCGCACCTGCCGACCCCGCCCGAGAGGCCGTTGACAAGATTCTGCTCGAGCGGGTCGAAGTGGAGAACCTTCCATTGCTGGCCATCTGCTTCGGACTGCAATCCCTAAACGTGTACAGGGGCGGCACCCTCATCCAACATTTGGTACCAATACCAGTCAATCATAGGGCTGGCCGGTCCGTTCAAGAAGCACATGCGATTCAACTCTCACCAGATACTAAACTGTACGCGATGAGGGAGCCCGGCGAGCCCACCCGAATGCTGATCAACAGCAGCCACCATCAGGCCGTTGGGGCTGTCGGGTCGGACCTGGTCGTAGTTGCACGTTCCACTGAGGATGGAGTAGTGGAGGCGGTCGAAGATCCGTCGCACCGGTGGCTCGTTGGAGTCCAGTGGCATCCGGAGCGGACCTTCGATCACACACCCCTGTCACGCACCATCTTTCAGCACTTTGTCTCTGCCGCCGGCACAGCGCGGTGAACGCTCTCACGGCACAGCAGATTCGTGCACTGCTGCTGCCGTATTGCGGCGAATCCCTTTCAGAAGTAACTATCCACAGGATGCAGGTCTACCTGCAGGTCTTTGAGGTGTGGAGCAAGCGAGTGAATCTCACGACCGTACGCGAACCGGAGCAGGTCATACAGCGCCACTTTGGCGAGGGGTTCTCGCTGGCTCGCTTGCTGCCAGCCGCGGAAGACGTGCTGGATCTTGGGTCCGGCGCCGGTTTCCCCGGTCTGCCGATTGCGCTGACCCTGCCAGACACAAGGGTGACGCTTGCAGAAGTCCAGGCGAAGAAAAGTGCCTTCCTGAAGGAGGTCGTCGCTTCTATGCAGATTCGCGTTGACGTGTGGCCGCGTAGAGCTGAAGAGCTCATCGGCAAGCGCCAGTTCAGTGCTGTCGCATTGCGCGCGGTCGATCACATGCCCAACGCCCTCAAAATTGCGGCGTGTCTACTCCGGCCGAGTGGCACACTGGCTTACTTCGTGGGCCGACAAAACGTGCCGGAGCTGCCGGCCGCGGGCTGGAGTCATGTGAGGGAGGTGCAGGTGCCCGGCTCAAGTGGCCACATCGTTATCGCCCAGCTTCAGTAACGTTCCACGTGGAACAAGTCAAAGCCGATCCGTGTTCCACGTGGAACATTTGCCCCAGCATCCCCACTCCGATACTCTGCATGGAGTCCCACTCATGAGCACCCCACCCGCAAAAGTCATTGCTGTCGTAAACCAGAAGGGTGGAGTTGGCAAATCCACTACGGCCATCAATCTCTCGGCGGCGCTGGCGCTGGAGCTCCTGCCTACCCTCCTTGTCGACTGCGATGCCCAGGCGAACAGCACCGGCGGCGTCGGCATCCCACGAGACGACTCGCGATCGTCCACCTACGACGTCCTCCTGGGCGAATGCGCCGCGCAGGAAGCCATACTGCCAACCTCAGTCGATGCACTCAGCGTTCTCCCCGCCAGCAAAGCCCTGATCGGCGCTAACTTCGATCTAGCACAGCAGCCCGAACGGGAGTTCCGCCTTCGCAAGGCGCTCCAATCCGTCCGGAATGACTATCGCTTCATCATCTTGGATTGCCCGCCGTCCCTCGACCTGCTCACACTCAACGCCCTTTGCGCGGCAGACGGACTCCTCGTCCCCACTCAAGCCGAGTATTTCGCCCTTGAGGGTATCAGCGAGTTAATGAACACGTTGGACCGCGTCTCCGCGAACTTTAATCCCGCACTCGGCTTGGAAGGTGTTCTGCTTACCATGTACGACCCCCGGACCTCACTTACCCAGCAGGTCGCAGACAACCTCAAATCCTTCTTTGGCGAAAAGCTGTTTCAAGTAACGATTCCGCGCAACATACGCCTTGCGGAAGCACCCAGTCACGGCGTTCCCGTCATGATCTACGACCCCCGTTCGCGCGGAGCGGAGGCTTACCAGGAACTTGCGCGCGAACTCCTTCAGCGCAACAAGATCCAAAGCCCCCGACAAGTCCAGCAGCAGCGAACAGGTACCAAGCCGGAAATCCGCTTCTGGCCCTACAACAAGTAAAGGATCCAGTCATGTCCGCAGCAACGCATCCCGCAACACCCGACCCGAAGCGCCGCGCCTTGGGTCGTGGCATCGAGTCGCTCCTGCCTGCCAGGACGCCAGCGGCTGCAACACCTACCGGCGAGGCGCTGCAGATCGACCTTGACGCTATTGAGCGCAACCCTTATCAAACCCGCTCCAGCTTCGACGAAGCCGCCCTGGGTGAGCTTGCCTTGTCCATAGCCGCGACGGGGGTTGTGCAGCCCATTGTCGTCAGGCTCATGGCTACCGGCAAGTACCAGCTCATCGCTGGCGAACGACGTTGGCTCGCATCGCGCCAGGCCGGCAAGCCCACCATTCCCGCCGTTGTGCTTGCCGCCTCAGACGAGCAGACCATGGAAATGACAATCGTCGAGAACCTGCAGCGGGCAGACTTGAATCCCATGGAGCAGGCGCGCGCCTTTGAGCGTCTTGGCCGCGAATTCCATCAAACGCAGGACCAGATGGCCAAGCGCACAGGGAAAGACAGGGCCTCCGTGGCCAACTTTCTCCGCCTGCTTCGCCTGCCGCAAGTTGTTCAAAATCGCGTTGAAGCTGGTGAGCTCTCGTTCGGCCATGCGCGTACTCTTTTGGCGTTGGAATCTGACCAGCAAGTAATCGCTGCCGCACAGAAGGTGGCAGCACTTTCCATGTCTGTCCGTGCCACGGAAACGTACGTCAAAGGCTTGCTCGATCCCGAGCGCAAGCTGGGCAAAGCTCCCGAGCCGCCCAAGCCTGACGTAGATCCCAACGTAACGGCGGCACAGGTGCAGATACAGCGCGCCATCGGCCTCAGGACTTCTATTGAGGACACGAACGGCAAAGGCCGCGTCATCATTGAATACGGTGGGCTTGAAGACTTCGACACGCTGCTAGAGGTCCTGACCCGATGATGCCGTCCTATCTGCGCGCTACCGCCCTTGAATACCGATATCGCTACCTGGTGCACGGCCTCGTCTATACCCTGGGCCTGGCTGCGCCCTGGCATTCGCCGATCTGGGGCTGCCTGCAAAATGGCAGCACCTGGTTTCTGGCTAGTAACTCCTCGGCAAAGCCCAGCTACCAAAACTTCGCCGTGGATTGGAATCTGATCCTTATTGGCATCCTGATCTTCGCCGTTGCGGGTGCCGCCCTCAGAGTCTGGGGAGCAGCGTACCTGGGCGCAAATACAGTCCACCGCGGAGCCATGGAAGGAGATCGAATGATAGCTACCGGCCCATACCGGTACACTCGCAACCCGCTCTATTTGGGAACCCTCCTCAACACAGTCGCAGTCTGCATGCTGATGCGTCCGGAAGCCGCAGTTCTTACATTCATCCTCATCCTGATCATCCAATTCCGGCTTATTGCCCGGGAAGAGCCGTACCTTCTGGATTCCCTGGGGGGTGCGTATCACTCCTACCTGCAGGAAGTGCCTCGTTTGTTGCCGAGCATTCGGCCACACGGCCCAGGCAATTACATCCGGCCAAACTGGAAACAGGGACTTGTAAGTGAGATTTACGTCATCGGCTGTGCCGTCAGCTTTGCGGCATTCGGCTGGTCGACGGGCTTTGCGTGGGAAACGACAATCCTGCACGTGCTCTCCGGCATTATCGTGGCGCTCGGCTTATCTGTCGTCTCCCGAGCTTTTACCCGACCGCGCACTTAACAACCTACTCGCTAACAATAAATACTTATCATTAGGAAGCCGGACAAGCAGGAGAGCTACTTCACTCATGCCGGCAAACCCGGCTAAAGCCTTGACTTGGCTTCCAGCACGCGTTCCAGGGCCTCCGCCGGCGTAGAACCCACTGCGCTCAGGTGACCCATCTTTCTTCCCCTGCGAGGCTTCAGCTTCTCGTAGAGGGTCAGCCGTACTCCCGTCACCGCCAGTGCGAGATCGAATTGCGGCTCGCGTTCCTTCTCCTCGTCATCCAGCCACACGTCCCCTAGCAGGTTTGAGATTGCAGCCGGCTGTATCAGCCCCACATCTCCCAGCGGCAGGTCGCACATCGCACGTATCGCCTGCTCGAACTGTCCTGTTGTGCACGCGCGATCCGACCCGTGATAGCTGTTGTGTGGCCGCGGCGCGAGCTCGTTCACCAGCAACTCTCCGCTTGTCGTCACAAACATTTCCACTGCCAACAGCCCTTCCAGAGCGAACGTTTCGGCGATATCGCGCGCAATCTGTTCGGCCTTTGTCATCTGATCCTGATTAATGGAGGCTGGGATGACGCTCCAGCTCAAGATTTGCCGCTCATGAAAGTTTTCCGCGGGCGGAAACGTTTTTATCTCTCCGCTGGGCGAGCGCGCCACCATCACGCTGATCTCGCGATCAAGGTTCACGGCGGCCTCCGCCACACAGGCACCCTCGCCGACATCTTCCCACGCCTGTTGCAGATCAGCCGCGCTCGGCGGTGCGCTAAAACCGAGCTTCGCCTGACCGCGGCCATCGTATCCACCAGTGGCCGACTTCAGGAAGACCGGTCCAGCCATCTCTTTCATCACCGTCTCAAGCTGTTCCGGCGAACGCACCGCACGAAATCTGCCCACCGGGAAACCATGCTTCAATAGCCAATTCTTCTGTTCAATTCGGTCCTGAATGACCGCCATCATCGCCGCACCCGGCCGCATTGGTGCCCAGCGTGAAGCCTCATCCAGGCTCACCACAGACACCTGCTCAATTTCCAGCGTCACCGCACCACATTCTCTCGCCAGCTGCGCGGCAGCCCAGCGATCATTCCATCCAGCCTCAATCACCTCATCGGCGATGTACCCGGCAGGGCACGCCGGGTCAGGATCCAGAACGTGCACCTTGTAGCCCATTGACCGTGCCGCAATGCCCATCATGCGCCCCAATTGCCCGCCGCCAAAGATTCCAAGTGTCGCCCCCGGCAGCACCGGCTTGCTCGTCTGCTCACTCACGCCGTGGCTCCTGCTGCCTGGTCATCCGTTGCGTCCAGTGTTTCGTTCAGTACGGCACCTTCCCGTGCAGCGCGCCAGGCAGCCAGCCGATCGCCAAGCGCCGCGTCGGTCCCCGCCAGCATCGCGATGGCCAGCAACGCGGCGTTCACGGCACCCGCCTCTCCAATCGCCAGCGTACCCACGGGCACGCCCTTCGGCATCTGCACGATACTCAGCAGTGCATCCATCCCTTGCAGTGGGGTCGCTGCGATCGGCACGCCAAGCACCGGCACAATCGACTTGGCCGCCAGCATGCCCGGCAGATGAGCCGAGCCGCCGGCACCGGCAATAATCACACGCAAGCCACGTTCCCGTGCCGTTGACGCGTACTCCCATAGCAGATCTGGCGTCCGATGCGCGCTCACCACCCGTGCCTCATGCGGAATCTTGAACTCCTGCAGGGTGCGCACCGCCGCGCACATCACCGCATAATCGCTCTTCGATCCCATGACCACGCCCACCATCGGCGCGGCCTTCGCTCCCTCAGCCATTTAGCGAGTATACCGAGTGCGCGGGTCATCAATCCAAAGCCGTACGGCACCGCGCACGAACCCACGCTACGCGTACGAACGTGGATTCATGCCGGCCACGCGTTCCTACTTGGCCCAGATGCTCGCGTTTAAGCAGGCCACAACACCATCGATCACCAGCCCAAGTCCGCTTGCAAACTTGTCACCGTCCGCGATCGTCTTTGCCGCAATCGCGTCTGTCATCTTGATTGCTGCGCTCACCACGTCCAGAGCGGCACTCTTCTTCTGCGCACCAGTTTTGGCGCCATAGATCGACTCGATACCTTGGATCAAACTCGGCAGCAGCGCAACGCCTCTTAGAAATAGCTTCAAGAAATCCATCCCTTCTTCTCCCTTACGATCCGCATCCAGCGGGGTGTTCTGCCTTACTTCTTCAAGTAATCCAATCCAACGTGGAACACCGTGAGCGCGACGCTCATAAAGCCGCCGACGCCCTTCATCCGTTGCACGGTCCGCTCGTGCCGTTCCACGCGCTCTTCCAGGTGCGTCAGTCGCCCTGGCTGGCCCACCCCGATCAACGCATGCACCTGCGTCTTCAGTGCACTCAGGTCGCTCAGAACCTGCGCTTCAAAATCTGTCATTTTCTACCTCCCTGCCTTTGCTTAGCTCGTTGGCAAATGTGTTACCACCACGCTTGATCGGGCCGAGTACACCGGCGGTGTCGACCCGTCATACATGCGCACGTAGAAGCGTTCATTAAATGCGGCCCGCGGCACGCTAAAGCTGCGCACCGGGCTCCGCAGCACCAGGTCGGCTGCTGTCGTTCCAAAGCCACCATCCCGCCGCCTCACCTCAAACCCGCCACCATTCGGTGCGGCCACTCCTGCGTCGATCTGCAGAGCCGTTGTTGTTGCACTCACAACCTGCGCACCGGCCAGGCTCACCACCGTACTCAAAGCAGCAACGGCCACCGGCACCGGAACATCCTTGGCAAGCGTGCCGCTGGTTTCGAATGAAAGTCCATTCGCCTTCCGCTGCGCAAACGTCACCTCAAACTGAACGATCTCCGGCCTGGCATGCCCGTCCGTCAACGTCACGCTCTCCACCGGAACCTGCAGCGCCCCGTGACCCGCACTTCCCGGCAACACTACCTGGTCTCCCGGCTGCACATCTGCCGTCTGGTGCGCGTTTACCAGGGTGCACGTGCCGACGACACCTGTTGAGGAGCCGCCACCAAACGCCAGCAGCGCCTGCCCGGCAGCCACGCAGTCTGCAAGGCTTCGCGGCTGCGGCGACGTCACAGCGCCTGACCACTGCGGCCACCCCGGCACACCTAGCAGCTGCGCATTCGCAATCGCTGTTGCGTTCTGCACCCGTGCAAACGACCGGCTGTCACGCCGATACCGGACGGTAAATGTCTCCCCCTGGGCAGGCACACGGCCCGGCCAAAAGTGCAGGTCGTTGCCGCTCAGCGCAAAATCGGCACCGGTGTCCACGCTGCCGTCGCGGCGTGTCAACGTCTGCCCATTGGCCAGCGTGCTCACCACCCAGGCTGAGCCGCCCTGCTTCAGGCTGCAACCACCAGCACTCACCAGCAGGTCCACGCTGTTCACCGGCGCAAACGTGCACTGTGCCGGTGAACTGGCTAGCGCTCCGCTGTACAGCACCGTCGCCAGCGTGCTCGACGCAAGGCCCAGGTCCTGGATCTCCAGAACCACCTGTATCGGAGCCGATACCAGGCCACCGCCAAAGCTCTGCAACGTGCCGTTTACCAGTGCCTGGTAAGTGCCGAGCACCCGCTGCATCTCCGCGCAATGCACGCGCAGCCGCAGCGTATAGGTGTGCCCGGTCGCCCAGGTAAACGTTGAGCCCACCTCCACTCCGTTCACCAGCGCAATAATGCTCTGCGCTCCTGCGGTTGCCTTCACACGAAAGCCGGCGATGCAGTTCGCAACCTGTACCAGACCGCTGTACAGGCCAACCAGCACGCCGTCGCTGCCAGCTTGCAGCGTTAACGCGCTCAGCTCTGCCGTTAGCGTCCCACCCATCTCTACGGGATTCGCGGCCTTCATCACAGTTTGGCCGTCATAGCCGTTGCCACCGCTTACCAGCAGGCCGCCGCTTCCGAAACCAATGTGTGAACCCGGATCCACCAGCGTCCACACCTGCGAGCTGAACTGCGAGCCATCGAAGCTATCCTGCAGCAACGTTTCGCTTTCACCGCCCGGCCGGAACGGTGTGGCCACCAGCGCAAACGCACTCGTCGAACCATCCCCGGCAAACATCTCCGTCACGTAGCTGGTGGGCTCTTTCGCTCCGCTCACCGTCACGTCGATCGCAAGCACCCCAAGCTCCCCGGCACCCATTGCATGCAGCTTCACCGCATTGCTCTCCAGCGACACGGCGTGCACTACGCTGCTCGCAGGCTGCAGCGACGTCGCGGCACTGTTGTGCAGCAGCCACGCGTCGTCTGCGGCCTCAACTTGCACCGTTTGAAGCTCACCGGTAGCCGCAACCAGCGCGCCCGCAGTCGTGCCGCGCGTCACAAATCCTCGAAACAGGGTGATTCCGGCATCGCTGCTTACTGTGACAAAGCCCTGCACGGCAGGCATTGCCAGACCACTACTCACCACGTCCAGCAACGCATGGCAGGTCGTCAACTTGCCACTCCCTCGAACAATCGTCAGCGGTCCCGTCGTTACCACCGCAGCCGTGTAGCTCACCGGCCCGCTGCCGTCCAGGTTGTCAATCGTTAACTGCATCCCGCCCTCCCCTTGTAGTTTCTTCACCCTTCAGGGTCATACTTTTCGACACTTTGACAAAACTCAAAGTGTTCGCATCGGCGCCGGCAGGTAGCTTCGAAAACACAGTACGGCCTCGCCGTCATTGGGATCTGTCACCGGCAACGCATGAAAGTTCGCACGCAGCCGCCACCGCTCCAGCCCCGCAGCTACAGAACTCTCCACCTCGCCGGTCCCGGGCGCGCTCTGCAACCGCGGGTAGTGCACCAGCACGCGGTCGCCCTGCACACCATCCATCACAAACAGTGCGCTCCACTCAGCGGCATAGCTGCCACCCAGCCGGTCCGTAAAGCCCAGCAACACAGCCAGCTTCATGCCGACCGCAGGCGCACCTGCCAGCAATGGCGCAGCCAGCGTCACCTTCGTCGCGCCCGCGGCAGTAACCACGGCCACCACTCGCCCCACATTCAGGCTTACGCGGCGCACATAATCCACATTCCCGATCACGGCGGTGTTGCTCTGCAGGTACATTCCGGCAATACCGCTGCCGATCGCACCCGTTGCACCCGCATAGTCCACATCGACAGCGACAGCATCACCTACGCGCACGTTGCTGCCTGCAGCTAGCACCAGCACCGTCGCGGTCGATCCGCTCAGCACTGGCAGTGCACTCTCTGCCGTGCCACCGGAATCGTCAGCACCTCCGCTCGTGCCACACCGCAGCAGGTTCATCCCCTGCGACCCGGAACTCAACAGCAGCGCCAGCTTGCTCCACGCACCAAACGTGCAGTTCACCGCCGCCGTCACCTTCGCCCGCCCGCGCGTTTTCACCACCGCCGGCGTCCCGCTCCAAACCTCGGCAAAACTCGTCTCGGCGCTGCGACTCACATCCAGCACCGTGCCCAGGCTTACCCACCCGGCGGGTGGCGCGCCCAAGGCAAAGCGCCCCTGCTGTGCCGGATCGAACACTGCCGGAACACCGCCCTGCACCGCAGCAACAAACATCTGCACACTGCGAACCACTGGCGATGTTGCTGCACCTACCACACCAGCGCTCATACCGGCTCCTTCCACGCAAACACGTCCACCGTTACCGCTCGAGCAACGCGGTCAGCAGTCATCGTCACCGCCCCAAACGAAGCATCGCTCCAAAACACGACGGTGCCCATCGCCACCGCAGCTCCGCTGTCATACCTCTGCTTCAGCACCTGCTGCGGACGAAGCATACCGGCAAGCTCCACGTCCATCGCTTCCAGCACGCGGCCGCGGTCCATCCCCGCCAGCTCCGCACTTCCTGCCACCGCATACCTGATCTCACACCGGCCCCGCACCAGCGGCACAGCTTCACTCGCATCCACGGCGTGCTCCGTCCACCGCAGCACAAACGTCTCGTTTGCAACGGGGTCAGCACCCGCGGCCATCTCGTTCTCTTCCACCACGGCAGCCGGTCGTTGCGCCCCGCGCACCAGTGTCGTCCTATCGGGGTTTAGCACGGCCAGCCGATCACGCAGCGTGGTGTAGAACGTGTCTTTTGCATTTTGAAACGTGTCCATCCTCGTCCATCCCTCCCGCTCGAAATCAGCCCAGCTTCGGCGCAATAAGCAACAGGCGATAGAGGTAGGCACGCCCAAACACTGCACGCCGCTCCACTGCTTCCACCTGCAACACGCGGTCGCCCACAGCCGCAAACATTGCAGACCGCACAGCCGTCTCTACTGCATTTGGCGCCTCTACTCCCAGCGCCGTCTCCAGCGCGTCCGCGCTCAGGGTCACCAGTGTTTTTGCGCCGCGCTGTTGCACCAGCACCGGCTTTAACGTCACGTCGGCAAACTGCGGCGAACCAAGCCCCAGCTCTTCCGCATCGCTGTCCCCCACCGGTGGCTGCGGCATACGCAACACCAGTACGTCATTCGCCAGTGTGCCCAGCAGCGAAGCCGCGGCCTCGCGTGCGCCCAGGCCCATACCCGTCAGCCCCGCCGACACCATTCCATCGCCCGCGCTCATCCCAACCTCGCAGACAGGTATGGTCGTAGCACACGCTTCACCTCGTCATCCAGCAGCGAAGGCCCAAAATACTCCAGGTCCATCGCGTCGATGCTCTGTTTTTTCACATTCAGTGCGGGCGTCGCATTCGCATTCCTCACAATCTGCGCGCATGCACTTTTTACCGGTGCAGGTGCTGCTGCAAACCCCGCCGTATACGTCACCTCTGCCTCGTCATACGGCACACCAAACAGGTTCGGCGGCAGCTCCACCTCGCCGTTGGCATACACAACCACGGTCGCGGGATCCATGCTCGTCCACGTCCCACTCAGGCCGAACACCTGTGCTGCCTGCTGCAACGGAGTAATGTCATACACATTCTGCGGCAGTAACGCCGTTGCATAGGTGCCGCCCATTCGCCGTGTGCGCACACGGCAGGCCGTCACTGCCGGCGCCACGCCGTCCACGCTTACCACCGGCAAATTTGTTAGCCGCACCGTCTGTCGTTCGCGGTTCACCCGCACACGTTCCACATAAGTGGTCACCAGCAGTGAAGGCCGCCGGCAAAACGCGTCGATGATCCCGCTCGCCGCAGCCACCAACGCGTCCGACGTCTCCGCGCTCAACCCATACACGGCATATTCCGCCGGACTGAGATAACTCATGCGCCTCTCCTCGATCGCAAACTAAATTTCGACACTCATCGAACAAAGACGGCGCACCCTTCGACTCCTATCGAAAGATGCGCCGCACACTCAGCCACCATTACTCAAACAGCAAGCGGCCGCCCCGCGCTAGCGATCCACCAGCACCTGGTAATGCGCATAGTTGGAACCCTTCACCACCAGGCCACCAAACTTCACGACCACATACTGGCTTGCCAGCGAACCAGGCGTGCCCAGCTGGAACACTCGAGGGTTCGGATCGGTCAGCCAGTGGTACTCAATTAGGTCCTCCGTCACGATGTACGCCGGCAGCACGGCCGAACCGCTACCAGGAGTACCGGTATAGCCCAGCGTCCACTCCGGAATTAGTGGAATGTCGCCGGCCTGGGTCGACAGCATCTTCACGCTGACACCGCCCTCGATCTCCTTTGTATTCAGCACCACGTTGAACGCAGTCTTCATCTCCCGATCGATTAGGTCAAGCAGCACCGGGTTGGCATAGATGGCTGTCGGCCGAACCGCGTAGTTGCTGTTGGCAACCATCAGCGCGATGGTCGACTTGAAGCCGTCCACAATGCTCTGAGTCGTACCGATCGTCACGGTATTACCGCCGTTGGCAATCTGCGATCCGGCACCGTAATACTGCACGCTGGTCGGCGTGCTCAGGCTGGTGTCCGCACCGTTCCACAGCGCCACGTCATGCGTGCGCATTACGCCCTCAACCGTGTCGGCAAGGTCCTTTGCCTGCAGATACGCAAACTGCTTCTGCTGTGCACCCAACTCCATATCGAAGAGGTTGTAATTCAGCTGTGCCACCAGCGCCTTCAGCGGCACCGAACGCTCCACCCGGGTCGGCGAAACCACAGGAGGAACAATGTTGCGCGGGTCGACAAAGCCAGCCGCCAGCGAAGGCGAAGGTATGCCCGTCTCCTCAAAAAACCGCGACGGATGTCCGGTCGCGGGAACCTGCTTGATGCGCTGACCGAACACGCCACGCCGGCGAACAATGTCGGTAATCTCAGAGTTGTACTGCGGAACTTCAATCGCGCCCGGTCCAATGTAATCGGCGGCTGCGTGAATGTCCTTGAACTGTGCAATCATTCGCTTCTTCTCCCTGTTTGGTCCCTTGCGGAACCTATGTCTCAACCCAATACAAAAGGCGCAGCCACATGGCCACGCCCCTTCGTTTAACCGTTCTCAACACGCTGCAGCTGTCTCTGCACCTGCAGCGGAGAAGCCCTCGTCCGTCGCGGCAAACACCGGCCTTCCACATTCCGCACGCGGGTATGGTCAGGTGCCCCATCTTCACCGGCGTTCCTGCCGGTACAAGCGGGTTCCGCAACACCGGCGTCTTGTTACAGCAAACCCGCCCGCATCATGCCGGTCTTCACGGCAATCCGCTGCTCCACGCTCAAGCTCCCCAGCGCCGCATCCAGCGCAGCCGTGCGGTCCTGCGCGCCCTCGCCCTTGGCAGAGGCCGTCATCGCCTGCGACACAGCCGTCTTCCGTCCCGTCGGCGCTGCCTGCGCCGTCACGGTACGCATGTCCCCAATCGCTGCTTCCAACTCGCGCACACGCCGCTCCAAATCGTTGAACCGCGCATCATGCGTACTGTTTGACGGCGCGTTCACAACGCCCTCCACTTCCGCCGCAATCACTGGTGCCACACTCATCTGCTCTTCCATCGTCATGCTCCTCATCTCTTTACTTTAGGCCGTCCGCATAGCCGAACTGCACCGCGCAGGCATGCGCTGCATCGCCGGTGCCCGGTCCTCACCCGGCACCCGGCCAGGCCGCGACCCGGCACGTGCCGGCAATCGCATAGCGTGCGCACGATCCGGCTTTCCCGCCGCGGCCATCGAGTCCTTCACAATCCGGAAGCTCGTCTGCCGGTACGCCGCCTTCTCCCGCAGCAGAATCGCCGCGCCCGTAAAGGTCACCTTGCTCAGGCGCCACTCGCTTGCACGCATGTCTTCCACGTGTGCGTCGGCGAGCTCATAGCTCATGCCCAGCACCTCGTCGCCATGGGCTTCCATCTCGCGCATCATCTCGGCATAATCCCGTGCAAACAGGTATCCCTCCACATGCAACTCGTTGCCATTAATCCGCGCTCCGGTCACAATGCCGCACTTCTGCTTCGCGTCATGCCCGTCCCACCCGGCTTTGAAGTCCACCGCCATGCCCAGCAGGCTCGGCAGCGCCGCCTCCGCCGCAACTCTGGTTAATACCACCCGGTGACCGCGCGACCCGCTCGGTGCCCTATCGCTCGCCACATCCACCAGCGTCAGCACACCCGCAAACGGTACCCGGTTCGGGTGCCCTGCCACCGTTGGAAACTCCACTGCCATCGCTTCAAGCCGCAAACCTTCCTCCTCTTCTTGCAACACCCCAGCCCACGTTCAACCAACCGCCTAACCCGTCGAGTCGCCCATCTGCGGCTCCAGAACCTTCGGTCCCATGCCCTGCTTTCCCCGCACCTCATCTACCGTCAGCACACCGGCCTGCAATAGCTGGATCTGCAGTTGCGTTTCCGCAACGGCGTCCTTTGCCTGAGTCAGGAACGCAAACTCCACATCCTCCAACCCCAAGGCTTTCTCCAGTACGTCCTTGGTAATGTGCTCGGCCACCAGGTTCGCCACCGGTAACACCGCCGTCTGGAACGCCTGCTCGCTCAGTTCCGCAGCCGTCGACCGGTTCACATCCCCGGCAACCCCCAGAAACATCGGTGGCAAGTCGAACGCCGTCGCGATCGTCCGCATCAGCAACTCCTGCCACTGCAGCCGCAAATCCGCATCCGTCCCTCCCGCAAACCGCAGCACCTCCGGCTTGGTCTCGCTGGATAGGATCGGCACCTGGCCCGTTCCCTCGACCTCGTCCTGCCACCAGCGGATCAATCTCTCGTGCTCAACCGGCGTCGCCTCATCCAGCCAAAGCGCATACTGCACCACCGCATTGCTCGCCAGCTTGCCCGCATACCGGTTCGCCTGCAGGTACTGGTTGATGGTGTCGAACGCAACCTCCACCCGTCCCAGGCCGAATTTTGTGTGCGTCCGCGCATTCAGCCGCACGTACATCAGCTCCCGGTCCAGCAGCGGCTGCAGCGCATCGGTACCCACCAGCCCGGTCTGGTACAGGTAGCGCGGCACGTCCGGCTCACCCTGCCAACCGGTCTGCATCTGGATTGCCGCGCCATCCACAGGCCACAGCCGCACCGGCCGGTTTGGGTCGCCGGTCGGCTCAATCTCCACCGCCCCAAAGCCGCCCACAAGAACATCCTCGAGCACCTGCTCCAGCACCGTCCGCAGGCTGTCGTGAGGGTTCGGCGACTCCAGGCTTCGCCGCAGCAAAGACAGCACATCCTTGCTCGAGCTGTTCGGGTCCACGTCCTGCTTCAGCCGCACCGCCCACTCCATGCTCGCCACGCGGTCTTTCACAATGTTCATCGCCCGCCGCACATACGGCAGCTCGGCAAACCGCCGCAGGTTTGCTGCTGTCGGCTTCGGCAGCGCATTCACCACGTTCGGCCGCCACGGCGTCAGCACACTCGGCAAACCCTGAATCTTCCGCGACACCGGCGGCTCCACAGCCGCCCCGCTCAAACCTGCCGTCCCCGCCTCCACATCGCTACGAAACCACTCCCGCAGCCGATCCCCAACTCCCATGCGCCCATCCTTTCTCCACTCGCCGCAGCGAGCGCATACCAAAAAGAAAAGGCGCAGCCATCGGCCACGCCCCACTCCCAAAACCAAGAAAGGCGTGACCTCATTGGCCACGCCCTTGTATCATCCGAACACCTCAACCAACCTTGTAAAGATACCTCATCCTGATTCGCATTGCAGGCTCTGATACTTCGAACTGCAAAGCCAGTTCCCCTGGGTTCACTTCACCCTTTCGCACAAAGTTGTTGATGAGGTGCTTGGGCATTAGCAAATCGGCAGCCAGATTATTTGCCTCAAATTCCTCTTGGCTATTCATTCTGTCACTCCGGTAAAGAGGGTCATCTTGAATACCGTCCCCAATCCTTTCCCGATGTCGCAAGAAGTGAGCGCACTCATGAGCTATTGTGAATCGTCGGCGAAAGTAAGGTTCGTTTACGTTGACTGAAATTGTGTATCCAGCCGGACTTTCGCCTGAGTTATCTCGGCAGATCATACCGGACACCCCTGGTTCAAGATCTTCGTCATAAACGGACAGGCCAAGCGACGTCGCAAGCGCCGTAATGTCAACCGGCGCAGCAGCTTGGTGCTTCAGGATTGTTGTCCGCTGTTCAGGTGTCATTGTTCGTCCCTCTGAAGGCTGCTATCCGTTGTTGCCTTTCGTCGCGGCTTCCTAGTAGATGTCGCCACCTTAGGTACGCTGGGCAGGACTGCCTGTGCCGTGGTGAGAGCAGAACCTTCTTGTTGCCTCAAAATGCGTTTCACTTGTTCCCTGGCTATCTTGGATGCGACTTCTCTCGAGACACTTCCAGCTGTTTCTTGTGCAGCTGCTTCAGCGCGCTTCGCGGATTCTTTGCGAATCGATTTATAGCCGAACCACCCTATGACTGCAATCCCGATGCCAAGAACGGTTGCGATTACTGCAAGCGCAGCAACCATTACACCGAGCAGGGCGATCATAATCTCAATCACTGCTTCGTGGCCCAAATTAGCTGATCGCAAACTCATCAGCAAGTGGTAGATGGGATGCACATAGTGATCTTCGCATCTTCTTCGCTACCTTTCAAGGTCTTGTGGAACGCTCTACACCCGCAACTCCCGCTTCGCCGTCTCCGCCACGCGCCCCAGATCCGCAACCGTCAGCACTCGGATCTGCGCCTCTTCCATCGTCTCCACGCCAAACCTGTACCGGTCCGCCGCTTCCCCATCCTCCGCTGCCACACTGCGCAGCGGCTCGACAACGGCAGCCAAATCCAAAGCCCCGTTCTCGACCCGCTGCACACCCTCACGCAGCCGCGCCGCACTGTACGACAACACCTTCGCCGCCTCCAGATCCCCGTCCAGCGATACCGCCTGGAACATCCGGATGACACCGCCGGGGCTCGAGATCAAGCCCGGCCGGTACCCGCAATCGATCTTCAGCGGATCGCCAGCCCGGGTATACGCCGAAGCCGCAATCCGCTTCCGCATCAACTCCCACACCCCCGCCCTTTCGAACTCACTCCGCATCGACCCCACGATCGAAGCCCGTCCACTCTTCTTCCGCGAAACCTTTTCCCGCAATGGCTCCACATACAACCGCAACAACTGCTCCATCTCCACCGGCACGGATTCCGCCAACGTCCCGCGCACCTCGCTCATCTGCACGCTCGTAGACAGCGATTCTTCAAGCATCGTCATCACAGGCTGCCTGCCCGTGCCACCGTCCCGCACCCGCTCCGCCAACTCGCCTTCCATTGCCTCCAGCAGCGACGTATCCGCATCCGGGTCCACGCACCGTACCCGGCTCCAGTCGCGCGTCAGCTTCACCCGCGTCGTCTCCGCGCGTCCGGCCTCGCGCAGCATCACGCCAATGTTTACAAACTCGTTCTTCACCGCGTCCGGCACATACCGCAGCAGGTAGAACTCGCATTGAATCCGCTCCGGCAAACTCCCCCCGTTACATCACGTACTTCATCTCAGACGCCATCGTACTGTCCCGGAAAGTCTCCGGCACAACAACACTCTTCGACCTCCCCCAATTCGGGAAAGGTAGCCGGTCCGAATCCCGAAACGCCGCAATCAACTCCCGTACCCGCCCGCGCCGCGCCAACAGCACCTCAATCAGACCCTCCAGCGCCACCGGATCCCTGTACCACTCGACGGGAACCTGCTCGGCAACGGCATACATCGCGTCCACCTTCATTTCCTCAACACGGCTAAGCCAGGGCTCAAAGCTTTCCCACCCCGTCACACCTTCGTACACCCGATTGCGCGGGTACACCCCACGCAGCGGCGAGTCCGGAAATGTCCAGCTGTTTGCATGAAAGCAAAACCCCTGGTCAATAAACGTCGCCCGGTACTTCCGCTCCCGCGCCTTCCGCGCAAACACCGCCTGCCGCCCATTCGTGTTCCCGGTCCACTTGTCCAGGACCAGCATGCCCGCAAACTCCGCAACATTCCGAACATCGCCAAGCATCTCCTCCGGCAGGTAATCCACCACCTGCCCCGGCATCAGCCCACCCACAAACGCACTTCCAAACTGCAACCCGTCACTGCAGCGCGCGCGCTCCCCGCGACCCACATCCACCCACATCTCCGGCGAGTTCGCGATCAGCCATCCACTCACCTCCATCACGTCCGTCTGCGGAACCGTCAGCCCCACGGCCTCCGCCAGCCTGGTGGCGATGAACTCGTTGGCGAGCACCCGCTCCCCCTGCGGATTATTCCGAAACTTCACCACCCAAAGCTTCCCATCCGCACCCAGCATCATCTGGCTCTGCGCCCCGCCGCGCATCCGTCGAATCGCCTGTACAGCCAGCACCGCCATCGTTGCAGCATACAGAAAAGGAAAAAGCAGAAGTTGGGAGAGGGCAGACGGGAAAGGGAGAAGAACAGCAGAGCAGCAGCAAATCAAGTGACTCTTACGCCTTCCCCTTTCTACTTTCTCCCGCCTTCCTGCCGCACCGCCTGACCAATCGCCATCGCCATCACCAGGTCGTCATGGCTTCCCGACGCCGCCTCCGTGCGCCCACCATCCT
The DNA here is from genome assembly GCA_903642225.1 of Acidobacteriaceae bacterium. Lineage (GTDB taxonomy): Bacteria > Acidobacteriota > Terriglobia > Terriglobales > Acidobacteriaceae > Terriglobus. The sequence continues at coordinate 68,865 of CAHJWI010000001.1, forward strand.
TGTTCACAAATGTCCGGCATTCCTCCAGCAGCCGCCGGCTCAGCAACAGCTCCGGCCGTGTCGATACCACCACGTTCAATCCCGCCAGCATCTCCGCCCGGCTCTGTGCCGTCGTCAGGAAACCACCCTGTCCATCCGCATCCGCGTACACCCGCACACCACGCTCGCTTTCCAAAAACGCCAGCACCGCCATGCCATGGTTATTACGCTCCACCACCACCAGGGCTCCGCGGTACTCCCGCGCCAATTCCGCCAGCCGCCCCGCAAACATCCGCGGCCCCAGCTTCACCTGCAACTCCGCGCATTGCAGCCCCGTTGCCACGTCCAGTACCTGTGCCGCACTCCAATCGCCATCCGCGTTCCCGCCCGCGGGGTCCGCCGCCACCAGGTACGCGCGCCCGGCTATCGACGGCCGCCACACCTCTAGAGCTCCATTCCATCGGACTCCCATTCCATCGGGCACCTCTCGCAAACGCTGCTCCACTGCACTCGCCTCGAAAAAGCATGCCCCACTCTCCCTGAAGCAGCTCACCGAATCCTCGGCAAACTCCTGCACCGCCATCGCGCCAAACCGCTCCTTCAGCTCGCGCCTGTAGCCAATCTGCTCCGGAACCAACCCGTGCGCAGCCACCAGCGCGGCTTCCTCCTCATTCAATCCCGTAGCAGTCATGCCGCGATACCCCGGCTCCATCCACCACGGAAAAAAATGCCGCACCGCACCTCGCCGCTCCGCCGTCTGCCACTCGTTGAAGAAGCACCCATACGCCCCGTTCGGCGTACTCTCCTGCACAAGCAGGCCACCCGGTGCAAGCGAAGCCCGCAATCCCGCCAGCGTCTCCGCCGCATCCCCCTGCCATCGCGCCACCTCGCTCAAGTGCAGGTTCGTCACCGTCAACCCGCGGCCCGCGTTCCCCTCACCCGCGCTCGCAATCCGAAACTCACTGTCGATCACCGGAAACGTCATCTCCGTCTTGCTCTTGCGCCCCAGCCTCCACACGTCGGCTCGCAGCTCCGGGTCCAGGTGCAGCCACATCCGCTGCACCGCGCGGAATAGCCCCATCGCCGCTTCTTTCGTGTGCGCCACCTGCAGCGTTACCGTCCCGGGTACAAGCAGCGTCCGCAGCAAAAACTGCCCGGCGATCCATGTGCTCATGCCCATCTGCCGCGCCTTCAGCACCACATCCTCCGTGCCGCGACGTTCCTCAAAACGCCGCTGCACCTCGTTTGCCGCCAGCGGCACCAGCCTGCCGTTCTTCGCACGCACGTGCAGCAACCCTTCCGCCAGCTCCACGCGGCCCTCACCGCTCCGCAGCATCCCCCGCCACAGGGCCAGCTTCAGCTCCGCCGGTGTCTCTACCTTCTTTGCCCGGGCCGGCTTCCTGCCTTCCACAAGCGCCCGGTCCGTTTCCTTCCTCCGCTCGGCCCGCTTCTTTGCGCACCCGTTCACTCGTTTCTTCGCCGCCGAAGGCGGTGCAGCCGGCGTCTCCACCGGCTGCACCTCCGCCGTTACCGCACAAGGCTTGCGCCTCGCCGGCCTCTCCTTCGGCGCTTCCTGGGCAACCGCTCCTACTGCACCAGCACAAACTGCCATGCATAGCTCGTCGAAGCCGTCAGGGCATTCGCTGTCGAAACCGTCAGTGCCGTCGTCGAACTCGCCGCATACAGTCCGCCAACCGCCGCCGCGCTCACCGCATTCACTGCCGCTGGTGCGGCAAAGTGCGGAGCCGTGCCATACGCCCCTGCAAACGTCACCGTCGCCAGCGTCCCCGCCGCCGGCGAGCTGCCCGTCGTACACGTCAGCAGAAAGCCCAGGTCCGTGCCGCTCACCGTGCAACTGCTCGCCGCCGCTCCCGCTGCCACCGCCGGAGCCGCACTGTTGCCAATCAGGTGGGGCGTTGCCGCACCCGAAGCGACCACATGCAGAGCGTTTGTCGGAGCGGTCTTGTCCACATACAGCGGGCGCGCGCCAAGCGTACTGTTGTACACGCTGAACGCCCCCGACGTATCATCAGCCGAAGCGATGTCCCACTGCTGGTTTGCGCCTGACTTCAGAATAAAGTCGGCATTCCCGCCATTGATACCAGCAGTCCCAATCAAATACGCCGCTGGCAAGCCCGACTTTGCATAAGCGGAAACCGAAGCACTCGTACCCGCACCTCCAAAAGCTGCGGTGCCCGAAGTGGCAATCGCCGGCACCGTCAGCGTGCCCGCCTGCTGGCTCCAGCTGAACGTGCCGTCACACCGCACATAGCCTTTGCCCGCCGCAAACATTACACATCCCAGCGTCTGTTGCCCAGGGCTGCCAGCGCCGGCAGTCACTCCGGCGTTGTCCAGCCCCTGCGTATCCACCTGCAAAAAATCCCGCGTATCCTGCCAGCGCCAGCCCAGCGTGCCGTCATGGCTTACCGCCACCACGCCTCGCGCCCGGTACGCCGTGCCAAACGGATTCACCACCGCAACCGACGTCCCCACCGCACTCGGTGTCTCGATCGCGTTAGCCTCCAGCACACCCATCACCTGCGCACCCGCATTATTGAAGTGCAGGTTGTCCGCCGCTGCAAACCCTGGCTGAATGTTGTGCAATGACCCGGCCGCACCACCAGTGCGATACTGCCCCAGCGCCGCCGTCACCGCATCGCCAACCCACACGCACTGGCTCTGCCCCTGACAATAAGACTTCAGCGCTGCGTTCAAGGAATCGGCGCCGTAACTCGTATTCGACCACACAGCCTCCGTAATCGCACCTGCCGGTTCCACACCCGTCATCACCACCTTCTGCACACCCGCGGCAATCGCCTGCGTATACATACTCTGGTAGTTGCTCAACGACGTGCTCGTCGGAATACTGAACGCCGCATCGTTGATCGTCCCGCTGATAATCACCACCGCGGGCTTCAGCAGCAGCGCCGTCGGCAGCTCCTGCTGCAGCTGAATCGTCGACGTCGAGCCAGTAATGCCAAGGTTCGCATACGTGTACCCAAGCACCCGGCTCGCCCACGCCACCGGCTGGTTACTCAAATCGATCAGGCTTGTTCCCAGCGTCGCCGTGCTGTAATTCATCTGCGCCGCCACAGGAAACTGATACGTCCCGTTGTACGCCGCCTGCAGGTAATCGCCGCTGAACGGGATCCCCTGCATCTTCGAATCGCCCAAACCAACAATCACCGGCCCCTTCGCCAGGTACACCTCAATGGGTACGTTGTAATACGTCCCATACGTCACACCCGTCGTCCCGCCGACAAAATCCTCGGTAGAACTCAGCAGCGCACCGTTCGCATAGTATGTCGGGTAACTCGCCGCCGTGTAAGCCGTCGAGGCACTAAACGTCGTCACCTGCCCGCTGAAACTACCTGCAAGATACATCGCCGGGTAATCCCCAGCCTGCCCGTTGCACCCCGTCACAGCGAACGTATTCGAAGCATTCGCACTAACAGCCGACAACAGATTCTGAGACCGGCACACCAGGTTGAACGTACCCGAGTTATTCACCCGCCATAACTCGAAGTACAACGCCGTCGCACCCGTTGTGCTGGCGATATAAGTCTTCACCTGACTTACCTGACCGGTTGTCAGCAGCCGTGCACCATTGGTGATGTTTGCCACCCGGTACCCCGCCCCGCCGTACGGCCCAATCAACGTTCCCGCGCTGGTTGGCGCGCTCACGTTAAATGGAGCAACCTTGATAGGGCCTGCGGTCGCAACATACGGCTGCGTCACTGGCGGCGCCTGCACGCCGGCTGCGTTGTAACTCGTCACCGTGCCTGCCGCACCCGCGGGCAGCTTCGCCCCCGTCAGTGCCGGCACCTGCGCCAACGGCAACACACCGCTGCTGATGTTCGCTGCGTTCGTCGTATCCGTCGTCGCACTGTTGGCCAGCGCCACGCCATTTGTCTTCGTGCACAGCACGGCACCCGTTGAACTGGTGCTGCAGTCGCCGCTCATCGGGCTCACCAGCCCTGTCGTCTGCGCCTGCATCATCGCCGCGCCAAACAGGAAAGGCAGCCCCAGGGCTGCCCACACTAACTCAATCGCAGATCGCGTCCTCACTGATTCACCGCCCCCGGATTCAACAGCGTCACGCCGTCCGTATCCACCACAAGTTCCTGCACAAAGTACTTACCCGTCTGCGCATACACCGCACTGCCCGTCGAGCTACTCGTCGCAAACCCCCCGTGCACCGCGCTCGGCCACGTCACGGTGTAACCACCCGATCCACCCACCTGGAACACCAGGTAAAGCCGCTGTCCCGCACTCAAGCCCGTAAACGTCATGCCCGTCACATTACCCGTCCACGCAAAGTGGAATGTCGGCGCACTGCACCCTGCCGCAAAAGTAGGCGTCGCACTAAACGCCACTGTTGACGAGCACGACCCAAAGCCGCCCGGCAACCGCGAAGCACTCAGCACACCGCTCGTAATGTTCGCCGCATTCGTCGTATCCGTCGTCGCACTCGCAACTAATCCACTTACATCGCTTGCCGACAAAGTAATCGCACCACTCCGTCCAGCCACCGTCTGAACCGGAGCCGCACTCGCTGCTCCACCAGCCGTCACAAACCCGGCATCATTGGTCAGCTGGCTGTCCTTTGTAACTGCCGTCGGTGCGCCTGTAAGGTCAGAGTACTTGCCGCTCGTCGACACAGTAGCCAACCCACTTACATCACTGGCCGACAAAGTTACGGCGCCACTCCGTCCAGCCACCGTCTGTACAGGTGCAGCACTCGCCGCACCTGCAGCCGTCACAAACCCGGCACCGTTCGTCAGCTGCGAATTACTCGTCGGCACAACCGGCGCATTTGCCAGGTCGGCATAACTGCCGCTCGTCGCCACATTTGCCAGCACCGCACTCGTCGCCGCGGGCCCAAGCTGCACCACACCCTGCGCCGAGCTTGTGGCCGCAGTCGTCGTTCCACCGCTGGTAGACCCATTAATATGCGTCGCATTCAGGTTGGTCACATTAAGCGTGCCCACCGTCATCGCTGTACCATTCATCCGGTACTGCGCACCGCCCAGATTAAAATTCAGCGTGCTGCTTTGCGGCGAATACTGAATCGTGTCATACGTTGATCCGCCCGTCGTCGTGTCCAGCGTAAACAGGTTGAATGTGCTGTTCCAACGGTTACAACCCCGCGCATTGCAATGCACCCGGAACGCACTGGTCTCGCCAGCCTGCAGATCATACGCTGTACCCCAAATACCCTGCGTCTGGAACGCAAAGTCCGGCACACCATGCGTTCCACCATTGCCAAAGTAGTTCGCGGCAGGCGATCCATTGTTAATCACCCACCCACGCAAACCCGGTCCATTGTTACCCTGGTAGTAGATACCAGCCTGCTGCTGCGAAAGCGACCGCGGCGTATATTGCGTTACATACTCAATATCAGCGGCTACTCTCTGCTGAAAATAATGCGGTTCCTCCAGTAAGTCACCCTGCGCAAAGGGCACAGTATTCGGGGCGAGCTTCATCTTGCCACTTACTGTGTTAGTCGCATCATCATATACATCCAGCACTTCTGCCATCGGCGAAATCGCGTACCCACCCGTCAACACTCCAATGGTGCCGCCCGTCGTCGATGCATTCGCACCGGTCTGCGAAAACGTAAACTGGTTCACCGCCGTGTTGATCACAGGAAACGCACCGTTAAAGCTCGCATCCGCAGCGCCGGCAATAGTCGCCGTGATGGTAGAAATATCCAACACACTGGGGCTGGCCACTGTCACCGTCACAACGTTGTTACTGCGCACCATCGACGAGATCGCGTACGACACGTTTAAAAACCCGCTCGTAGTCAGCGAGCGTGCCAAAATCGACGTCGCTCCCGAAGCCACATAAATTGTCGTAGCATTCGTCGATCCAATGACCGGAAACACCTGGCGAATACCCGTGGAACTGTCGATCGTCTGTTCCACGCCATAGCCGCACAGCCCACCGATCGCCACAATCGCTCCCGCCGCATGGGGCTTCAGCATCGTCATCTGCAGGTGCGTACCATCGGTCACGGTGTAGGGAACCATCTCGTAGTTCTCTGGTGTTGACGTCCCGCCGTTGATCGCGTCTGCCACGCACGCCACACCCGTCGCCGCAGGCGCGCTAGTCGTGTTCGTGGCAAACCCCGCCAGCACACCGCTCGTCTGTATCGCCATGTTGATCGTGCCGGGGGCAATGTTTGCCGCCTGCGGATTCGCGACCGCAGCTGTCGAAAAAAACGTACTTACTGGAAATGTCCCATCCAGAAAAACCGCCGTTGCCGCCGGATATCCAGTGGCATTGCCCCCCGCCAAACCGCTGCCGGCGTATGCCTTGCCCGCCTGCCGGTCCACAAGGAAACGTCCATCACCCTGCGTCCCGTTGCCGGTGCTCACCTGCACCGTCACCTGCTGCGATCCAGTCGTGCAACCCACGCTGCACGCGCCGGTAAAAATGCTGGAGTCCTCGGTGATCTGCAGGTCAAACGGGTGTTCACCCTCGTCCGCGTTATCTCTGAACCCACCAGATCCCACCAGGTAATGACTCCCCAGCAGGCAGTCACCCACGCCGTAGCACGACGTGCGATGCGTATCCATCACATGCTGGCCCTGTGCATAGTTGGTCGTCACCGTGTCCGTGGCACTGTACGTACTCTTGCCATACGGAATATACGACGCGGAGTTAGACGGGTATAGGTTGTTGCCGCCCCTGTATCCCAGTTGCGTAAACCGCATGCCTACCGCTGCCAAATTGCCGCCGCCGTAACTTGCGGCAAGGTCCGCCGCTGCCTCCAGGCTTTGCAACGACAACGACCGGCCCACATCATTGCCTGCCGTCCGCGGACTCACCGGACTGAAGTACGTCTCACGCACCTGTCCGCCACGCCTATCCACAATCGTGGCACCCTGCTTCGGCCCTCCGCTCACGTCATTGCCCGTGTAATCCGGCTCCACACGCACCGTGCAGTTCGTGCCGCAGTCCGGTGCCGCCAATGCATTTGCAATGCCGTCGTTTCCCTGCTGCGAAATGAACTCCTGCGCATACAACTCGCCGTTCAAGCGGTTCGTTCGCAACGCAGTGCTCGCGGGCTGGTTCACAACCTGCGTTCCCACCGGCACCTTGCTCACCTTCTGGTCCAGCCCTGCCTGCAGTGCGGTTGTGTTCCCATCCACATAGTTCTTGTCGGCTGCCTGCAGCCCCGTCGTCGGATCACCCGACAGGATCAGCGCACCCGTCATCGTGTCGCCCGACTTCTGCACATAGGGCGAAGCATCGGCCGGCGCAACGCCCGTTGTCACCGCACGCGCAATCGCCTGGTCCACATACGCCTTGCTCACTGTCTGCTGTGCCACCGCGGCCGGCAACACTGTCGTTCTCACCTGGGCCAGCTTTACCGGCGCGCTGCTCACCGGCACCTGCCAGTACTCCTGCGTCACGCTCCCATCGTTCAGGTGGTACACCGCCGTGTAGTACGTTCCCGTCGGCGTCGCTCCACCGTTCGGCGCCAGCGATACATTCAGAGCGCCCGCTGTACCCAGCGTTACGCTCGTCGTACCCTTCTGCACACTCACACCGCTCGCCGTCACAAAGCCCGGCCAACTTAAAATCACGGTGCCCTGCGCCGGCTGACCGTTTGCATACTGCACCACGTCCGCAATCGCCGTCGTCGCTGCGCTTTGTGCAACCAGCGTCGCCGGCAGGCAGATTAGCCCGCCGACCGCGCCCAGCATGCCCACACGCACAACCAGCGCCCGCCCAGCCGCGCCCACAGCGCGGTCTACCCAGCCCAGCGCGCATATCCATTCCTGTCGCAACCTGTCTCTCGCCCTCAAGCGCATCTCCCCTCAACCCCACGTCGGTCTAACAAACTTCAGGCAAAAAGTGAGGGCGCGCAGAAGATCCGCGCGCCCTCTCACCCATCGCTCAACCATGTACCACTTCAGCGCAGGGTCCTTGTGGCCCACCGCCCCAATGACCCCCAACGGCAACGGGAGGCGCAAAGGCCTCCCGCTGCTCACTTCTTAACTGCCTCTTAAGAATATCAAGCTGACCATATATACTGTGCCAACTATTTTTCGCGCATAACTATTCAGGAATGAACTACTTGGAGCCGTCATCCATCTCCAGCCCTCTTGACAACATTTGATCGAAACCACTTTAGCGCGCAAGCCACGCCCACGAACTCTCGATCTCAAAGTAAAGGGAGGTCCCGAAAGCCCCCCCCTTGCCGTCGCCATTACTGACCGTTCAGTCCTCGCTCTCTCCGCTCTCACCGTAGTTCACGGCCACCTCGCCATCTTCCGGCGCCAGGCAACGCACCGGCGCGTTCAACCCCGGCGTCTTCTCCATCAGCCCACGCTTCTGGAAAATTGCTGTCAGTTCGTCGATGGCCTCGTTGTAGCGACGCCGTGTGGACCTTAAACTCCAACGCAACATCGCCGCAGTCTCGCCAAAGGTGTACTGCTGCACCGCCACCCTATAAACCAGCTTCTGCTGCTCCGCGTTCAGCAACCGCAGGCACTGCTCAACGTCGTGGACAAAGATCACCACATCGTCAAAGCCGTGCACCTTGTAGCTCGTCACCTTCCCACGAAACAACTCACGGCCAAGCAGCGATGGTACTCGCCCCTTCTGCAGCTTCATCACGCTGTACCGCTGCAGCATCGCCTCGGTGTACTTGCGGTAGAACGCCGTCTCCGGCGTAATGACCACCCGCAGTGCCGGCCGCACTGCAGGCTCGGCAACCGCGACTGGTCCAACCTCCGCATGCATGATCGCTACGGCCAGCGCCAGGCTACCGTCGGTTGCATGTACCTGCGGCAGCACGGCCGCGCTTCTCTTCGGCATCTCTATCAGCTTCAACGCACACCTCCCATGGCACTTACAGCACAAAAAGAACCCAAAACCGCGTCTCTCCCAACGGGCTTCCGCATCGGCAACGGCCTAGCAAACCCGTCGTCGTCTGACCCGCCCTCGGCAGGCAAGTCGCCAGCAAAAGCGTAAGCATCGTCCACGTTGCCACTCACGGCACGGGGAACTACCAGCCCCATGCCCGACCTCCGCTCCAGTGCCGTTTCCTCCATTCGAACCTCTGCCTCCACTACTCGTCGGCACCTGCCTCTACCCATCCCGGCATCATGCTTACCCGGCTTCGCAGCCGCATGCACCATCGCAAGTTTTGTCCGCTCCGTCCCGCGCACCGCGCACGGCCTTCCCGGACTCCGTCGCCTGCGGCCTGGCAGATCGCCCACCAACGCGCTGCATGTTCTGCAGTACACACCGGCTTCCGCCCCCGTGCGAACCCACAAACCCCCGCACGCCTCGCATACCTTCAGCTCCCGCTGCAAATACTTCACGTGTTGCTCCAATGCTTCTCCCGGCCTGCCGCTCTGCGTCTGTCGGTGTGTTGCGGCTTCCGGCTGTTGTGGACCGCTTCCGTGGCGAAGGCTCTCCCGGCCTCTCCTGTGTGCCCGTCGACGTATCCGGTTGAACTATGGCCGGCAAGTTGGATAAGTTCAGCGGCAAAGAGCCTTCGCCCTTTCATCGCTTTTCCCATTTCCGTCGCTTTGCCGCCGGCCTCCTCTGATGAAGAAGTTGCCCGACTCTAAAGGCCTCAAAAGACGAAGTCAAGCGCAATTCATGTTCAAAACCGGCACCTATCTCCTATTGCTGCAACTACTTGCATCAGTATGGGATGAGGCCCGTACCTGGATGTATAACGTAAGAGATTCGCTTTATGTTCGCCATTAGATTGGAGTTGACACGCAACAGCCCGCCCACAAGCTCCCGTTCTGGTGCAACGGGTCCGAATCTCTATCGCAGGGATGCAAGTGCTTTCTGCTAGGTCAACTTCCCACCCTGGGAACTCCGGGAGTAGCCGTACCAGTTGGTGGAGCGACTCTTCCAAGCCTCTACTTCGGAGCGAGACATGTCTCGTCTAACCTGTTCAGGGGGACTGGAACTGCTGAGACTCGTGAAACTATCTCTCTGCCTTGCCTGCACGGTTGGCTTTGCCGGCAGTGCGGCGTCAGCAGGTGCCGTCAACAGGCCCACCGTGCGCGGCGCGCATCACCGCGCCGTGAAAGCCACCTCAAAGTCCCGGGTAACTTCGCACAGCGTCACCCGAAGGTCGGCGAAGCGGGCCGCGAACAATGGCAGCGGCAGCAAGATGCACGGCAGGCATACAAGCTCGGTTGGTCATTCCGGCGGCACGAGTCACTCCAGTCCAAGCGTGTACGCGCCGGCACTCGTGCCGCAAAGGCAGCTTTCAGTGCAGGCGGATCCATCCAGCGCGCACCCAACAGGACGGCGCGACGACGATGCGGACGCGGCAGTTCCCAATGCGGCTGTGCCTCCTGAGCCGGTCGTGCCTTTACCTGTCGATGATGGCGCCGTGCACACCGTTGCGCAGCAGTTGGCCCGCGGTGCAGGCGCACTTCAGTTCCCTGGTGCGTTGCGTCACTTCTTCGGAGCCCTGCGCCAGCTGCCGGCAGAAAGCGCACGAACTGTCAGGGTGATGCAGTTTGGCGATTCACATACAGCTGCGGACATGTTCACCGGTGAAGCACGTGCGCGTATGCAGGCCCGCTTTGGGGATGGGGGAATCGGCTTCAGTTATGCCGGTCACCCATTTGCCGGTTACCGCATTTTGGGATCGGGCCGTGGTCAAAGCGGTGGATGGACGACGCTGGGCACTCATTTCACGCAGCTGGGCGATGCGGAGCTTGGCCTGGGCGGCGTTGCAATCCAAAGCAGCCGTGCTGGCGAAAGTGCATCGCTGGACGCACGGTGTCTCACACTTCAGGTGCAGTATCTCCGTCAGCCAGGGGGTGGCAGTGTGCAGCTGACGGATAACGGTGCGGCTGTCGAGACGGCATCGACCAGCTCCAGCCAATCTACCGGTGTGAACGAAGTTTCAGAGGCGGATGGTCAGTCAGCCGGTGCCGGTCAGAGTATCGCCGCAGAGATCCCGCACGGCACATTTAACGACAGAGTGGAGAGCCCCTCAAGAAGCGAGCATAGTTCTGGTCTCGCTGGAGCAGCCACACCGACGCCTGCTTTTCGGGATGCCGGCACTGCCGGTGTGCTGCAGTATAGGTGCGCAGGTACATTAAGCTCACATCACTTTACGTTGACGGCGCAGGGCGATGGTCCCGTCCGGCTGCTCGGAACGGTGACAATGCTGCCGGGTGTCACGTGGGAGGCGTTGGGCATTAACGGTGCAGAAGCTCCGCTAATGCTGCGCTGGAACCAGCCGCTCTTCCGTTCGCTCCTCGCTGCCGCCACGCCGGACCTGATCGTGCTTGCCTACGGAACCAATGAAGCAGCTGCGCACTGGGGCGGGGAGGAATATCGCGCCTCGTTTGGCCGGCTGATCGACGTTTTGCACCGGACAAGTCCGTCGGCTTCGGTGTTGGTGGTGGGGCCGGCCGACCGGTCACTCGGTAGCACCAGCTATACGGTGGTTGGCCGCGGGCGCCGTGCTCGTCGCATAGCGCACCGGTATTTCTCGCCGTACGGCGGCACGGAACGTATTGTGGCGGCCCAGCGAGAAGTGTGCAGCACGCACGATTGCGCGTTCTGGAATTGGCAGGCTCGCCAGGGAGGCCTGGGAGCGATGAATCGGTGGGTCTCTGCCGGCTACGCGCAACCGGATCATACGCATTTCACGGCGGTTGGATATCACGCGCTTGCCGATGCCCTGGTCGCCGATCTGCTTTCGGCCTACAGTGGCTATGTTCCGCACACGTCCGTTGGTGCAGAGTGATACAAGCGTTTTATACATCGGCACATCACAGTAAGGCTGCATTCCACTCCAATCCACTCTCGTCGAGGACGCATCAACATGGACAAGAAGCCTGGAATCCTGAAAGTTCTGCAGGCAACCGCCGGCAAGCCCATCACACCGCAAGATGACGAAAGCCTCTTCGGCTCTGGCTTGCTGGACAGTTTCGCGCTGCCTGATTTTGTGAGCGGGCTGGAGGCGGAGTTCGGCGTCAGCATCCCGGATAGCGACTTGTCCGCGCGCAAGTTCGACACCATCGACAAGGTGGACAGCTACCTGGAAGCCAGGGGAAAGTAAGTGGCTTTCCTGCGCGCGACAGGGTCGTACGTGCCGGAGCGGGTGGTTACGAATGCTGATCTGGCAACTCTCGTAGGCGAGACAGCTGAGTGGATCGAACAGGTCAGCGGCATCAGCGAGCGGCGCTATGCCGCACCGGACCAGACCGTGGCGGACCTGGCCGTGCTTGCGGCCGAGCGCTGCCTGCAGAGCGCAGGCATAGCGGCAACCGAGTTGGGGATGCTGCTTGTGAGCAGCGGTTCGCCGGAGCGCTACTGTCCCGGTCCGGCTTCGGCCATTGCTGCAAGACTTGGCATGGGCACGACACCGGCTTTGGACATCCCCGTGGGCAGCGCCGGTTCGCTGATTGGACTTGCACTCGCGATGCGGCTGGCACCTACAACCGGCCAGATGCTTGTTGTCGGTACGGAGATCATGAGCCGCCGCATTGATGCAACCGCCGAGGGTCGAAACACGGCCATACTGTTTGGCGACGGCGCTGGTGCCGCGCTGGTGTCGCCGAATGCCGGGTTTCTCAGGCTGGTGGATGCCGAGCTTTTCACCGATGGCAGCGGCTCGGAGATGCTGCGGGTAGAAGATGGACGCCTGCACATGGACGGTGGATCGGTCATCCTGCGCGCATCGCGCAAGCTGCCCGCGTGCATTTTAGAAGTGCTGCAGCGCAATGCACTTACCCCTGCCGACGTGCCGCACTACCTGCTTCATCAGGCAAACCTCAACCTGCTGACCAAGGTCGCAGCCACGCTTAAGGTGCCAGCGGAGCGAGTTTTTACGAATATTCAGAAGTACGGCAACACCTCGTCCGCCTCTTTGTTGCTGGCGCTGGACGAATGGCGGTCGGGCGTCGGACAGCGGATTGAAGGGCCTGTCCTCTTCAGTGCATTCGGGACCGGCTTGAACTGGGGAGCCATGCTCGCCTTCCCTGCCGATCTGACTTCCGAGCTGACTGGTTCTGCTGCGGGCTGACCGTTCGTCCACCGGGCGTTGGTCGCCTGCTGTCGGGGCGGTTGATGATCGGCTGTGAAGAATCTCAGAAGTGGCACGCGAGCGTCGTTGGCAACTCTTCTGCTTCGCTTGCGTCCATACCAGCGGACGCGCGAACGCCGAACTGCGCACGCACAGGGAGCAGCAATGACACCGCAAGAACAGGGAATGCTGGACGGCTTGATTGGCCGGGTCCAGAACACACAGCTTGCAGGCAAAGACGGGGAGGCGGAGCAGCGTATTCAGCAGGCACTGGGCAGCAATCCGGACGCACTGTACGTGCTGTGCCAGACTGTGTTGGTGCAGGCCTATGCGTTGGAACAGGCGACGCAGCAACTAGCGGCCGCCAAGCAGCAGTTGGTGCAGGCGCAGGCGAACGCGGGCAATCATCCCGGCTTTTTGGAGAAGATCTTCGGCAGTGCGCAGCCCGCTGTCGGGTCATCCTCTCCCGCGGGGCAGCCAGGATACGGTGCTCCCGTGTACAACACGCCGGGGTACGCGCCGCAGGGCTATCCCAGCCAGTCGTACCCGCCACAGGGCTATGGCGCACCCATGCAGGGTGGCGGATATGGTGGCGGTGGCGGTTTTCTGCAGGGCGCGCTGCAGACTGCCGCCGGTGTAGCGATGGGCGAGATGGCTGTGCAGAGCATTGAAGGTCTGTTCCGCGGTTTTGGACGCGAAGCGGGCTACGGCTCGGACCGGGCGTTGGGGGGATTCGATGGTGGCCGCGACTTCACAGACAGCAGTTCCGGCTCTTCGGCAGACCTGGGCAGCGGTGACACCTACGGCGACCGCTTAGCCAACGCCGATGGCACGAACGATGGCCTGAGTGACGACATTGAGGATCGGCGCGGCGATGGGCGCGGCTTTTTCGGCGACTCTGGAGGGAATGACGGCAACGACTTTGCAGATGACGGCAATGCGTCAGACGCGCAGCAGGACGACTCTTACGACACCGGCAGCAGCGACGACAATTCCTGACAGGTCATGCGCAAGTGCTCGCGGCTGACCGTTAAAAGCCGCGGGTCACGCGCCGTATCAGGATGCTGCCCAGGTAGCCACCGGCTAAAAGCAGCATGAGAATGCCGAACGGCAGGCCAACAAGGCGATACGCGATGGAAAAGTCGAGCACGCGGTGCTGTATGGAGCATGCAACCACCACGCCGATGATGCCAAGGAAGGTTGCGAAAAAGAACGAGGCCACGCCGATGGCGAATGTCGCCAGAACGGTCTGGAATGCTGAGAAATCGCCCACGGGCGCCCCGAGAAACCGAGGCCCGGTGTAGTCCGGCTGAACGCTGTAAGTCTTTGCCATAGTAGGAGTGCCGCTGCTTCGTTGCTTACGCGGCATTACAGTTAGAATACGCTTTGCGGTGCCAGACCTTCTCCAAACCGACCTGCTCTCTGCCGAGGCTGCTGCCGCGCAGGCCGATAAACGCGTGGGCAGCAATGGGATTCGCTTTGCCACCCTCGGCGATTTGCGTGCCCCGCACACTTCACTGACTGCCATCGAGAGGCTGGTGGGTACCGTGCCGGCGCGCCTGGCGAAGGTGCTTGAGGGCAGCACTTATGTATTTGTGCCGCTGGCGTTGTCTGGGGCGCGGCTGGCGGGGAACGCGGCAGAGGCGGCGTTCCAGACGGGTGATCGCACCTTTGTTGCGCCAAAGGCAACCACTGCGCTGACGGAAAAGGCGATCTGCCACCGAAACGCCACGGTCGACGGAGCGGAGTACGTGTTTCTATCCACCGAATTGCAAAGCGACCGTTTTGCGCTGGCATTCGAGTTCTTTATAAATGTCGCGCACGACCTGGTAGACGTGGCGGGTATGCCGTCCACCTTTGGCGACATGCTCGCCGAACAGGCGAACGCACGTGTGCGCGGCGAGACGTCGATTGATGCATGGGAGACGCGGATCGAGGCTTTTGGTCCGCCGCCGGATGCTGTTCCTGCCCGTAGTCACAGCGCGCAGGACGCCGCTCCAGTGGACCCGGTGAAGGTACGCAACGAGTATTTCCATTCTGCCTTTGCCGACGCGGTAGCAATCTATCTGCTCTCGCTCTTTCTTGATTTTGACTACGCCGACCTTCGTGAGCGCGAGTACCCCTTGCTTGCGCCTGCGGCCCTGGCCACACGGCTGCGCGCGGTGCATGCGCTGTATCCGCCGAATCCCGGGTATGCGTTCTCGATCCTGTATCGCCGCAGGGGCTGACGCGCATGATCGCTCACCTGCGCGGAACCCTGCTGAGCAAGTCTCCCAACGCAGCTGTCGTGGAGTGTGGCGGCGTTGGGTATGACCTGGCCATCAGCGTCCAGTGCTACACGCGGCTGCCGCAGGAGTCGCACTCCGTTGCACTGCATGTGAATACACAGGTGCGCGAAGACGCAATTGCATTGTTCGGCTTTTTGGATCGGGATGAAAAGCGGCTCTTCGAGAAGCTAATAACGATCTCGGGTGTAGGTCCCAAGCTGGCCATCACCTTGCTTTCAGGCGTTGAGGCAGCGGCGCTTGCGCATGCCATTCGCTCCGCCGATCACGCTTTGCTGGTGCGAGTGCCCGGCATTGGAAAAAAGACGGCGGAGCGCATTGTGTTGGAGTTGAAGGACAAACTGGAGGGGCTGGCAGCCTCCCCGGCAGCAGAGGCGCCAGAGACGGCAACCGGCGGAGCGGTCGATGATGTGCTGTCGGCGATGGTGAACCTGGGCTACACGCGGGTGGCGGCCCAGAAGGCGATTGAGTCTGCCATTCACTCCAGTGGATCGACAGACCTGACACTGCGGAACGATTTTGAGTCGCTGTTCCGCTTGAGCATGCGCCTGCTTCGTTAAAGTTCAAGGTCGGCCACCGACTTGGGTGGATTGAAAACAGTTGGTGAAGCTCGATGCTCCGCCCTGCCAGGTGGACTGCCGACGCTAGCTGATGACGTGCAACTTAGGCACATCCGCGCCCATCACCTGAGCCATCGCGGCGACGACCATCGCGTGGTCATCCCTCTGTGGCAGGCCACTGCCTATGACGGCACCGATGCATCCTGCGCCAAGCATTATGAGTGGCACACCGCCGCCGTGCATGGCGTAGTCAGCGAGTGTAAGCCCATGCCGAGCCTCGATCGTCAGCCCAGCCATCTCCAACTCAAGTCCCATGGCGTAGGTTGAACGCCCAAAGCGCAGCACGGTGTTTCGCTTGCGCCGGACCCAGTCCGCCTGGCCTGCGCCGGCGCGTTCCCCTGTAGCCGTATGGAACAACGTGCGCCCAGCAAGCGAGATTTCGAAAGTCATCGAAGCATCGCGCGCCAGCGCAGCCGCCCGCAAGGCGCTGCCGATCTGCCACGCCATGTCCGTCGTAAACGTCGCAAACCGCAGCAGCCGCTCCTGCTCCGCGATTACCTTAAGATCTTCTTCCAGGTTCATGCTGTCCTCTTATGGCCGCATGCAGTGGCAGGCCTCTATCAGCGTACTTGCTCTGCACTCCCGCTACGCATGGCCAGCATGCTACTGTCGCCTCGTGGCCATCTCTCGAAGTCTGCTTTCTTCTCTTGTCCCCGTTGCTGCCTTGCTTTTGGCGGCGCAGCTTGCAGCGCAAACATCTGCGCCGACTGCGCCTTTGCCAGAGATCGACCCCGCTGTTGCACGCGTGATCGTATCGACTGCGGCCTTTGACAACCATGCCCACACGTTGCTTCCGCCGCCCAACTATGAAACCGACCGCGGCTTTGACGCGCTACCCGTCGACAGCATGGAACCGCAGACCGACCCCGTTGGTTTACGTGACGACAATCCCCAACTACCTGCGGCGTGGAAGGCGCTTTGGGGTGTGATCGCCACGGCACCACTGTCGCCCGCGGCATTGCGGCAGGTGAACGCGGCCCGAGCGGCAGCTCGACGGCAGCAGGGTGCGGAGTACGGCAACTGGGTGATTGCGCAGGCCGGCATTACAACGCAGGTGGCCAACAGAGTCAGCATGGGGCCAGGCCTCGCACTGCCACATTTCTACTGGGTGCCGTACGCAGATGCCTTGCTGTTCCCGTTGGATAACGCAGGCCTTGCTGCTCAAAATCCCGATCGTGCGGCCTTTTTTCCACTGGAGGACAAGCTTCGCACCGCTTATCTGCAGCAGGTGCATCTGAGCAGCGTGCCTGCGACGCTCGACGGCTATTTGAATCAAGTCGTGCTGCCGCTGCTAAGCCAGCAGCGCGCGGCCGGAGCCATCGCCGAAAAATTCGAAGTCGCCTACTTGCGCAGCTTCGGCTTTGCAGACGTGTCGCATGCTGAGGCCGCCGCCATCTACGCTCGCCTTGTTCACCAGCCGCGGCCGGACTCGGTCGCCTACACGCGCCTGCAAAATTTTTTGTTTCTGACGATCGCTGCGGAATGCGGCAGACTCGGCATGGCCGTGCACCTTCACACCTGCGCCGGTGCAGGCAGCTACTTTGACATTGGTGGTGCTGATCCTCTACGGCTGGAGTCGGCCTTTAACCTGCCACGCCTCCGCAAGACGACGTTTGTCATGCTGCACGGCGGCTTTCCGCAAACCCAGGCTGCTACGGCTCTGCTTCAGAAGCCGAACGTTTACCTCGACCTTTCGCAAGAGGCGCTGGTGTACTCCCCCCGCACGCTCGCTGCCACCCTGCGTGAGCGGCTTGAGTTTTATCCGGACAAGGTCCTGTTCGGTACAGACGGATACCCGTACAGCGCGTCGCTGGGCTGGGAAGAGTCCACGTGGATCGCTGCTCGCAACATTAGAACCGCACTCGGGATTTCCTTGAGCGGCATGCTTCATGACGGCGACATTGACCTGCCGCGAGCAGAGAAGCTGGCCCACATGGTGCTGTATGAGAATGCCGCCGTGCTGTACCGCAGCGCCGATGTGCGACGGTAGAGCATGACCCTTGCTTCGCGGAGTCTCCAGGACCAGTTCGGTTCGATCGACATTTACGTGTTCGACCAGTTATTGCGCGGCAACATTGAGCTCGGCATGCGCGTACTGGACGCGGGCTGCGGCTTTGGTCGCAATCTTGTGTACATGCTGCACGCCGGCTTTGATGTGTTCGCGGTCGATGCCGATCCCGAGGCTGTCGACCATGTGCGGCAACTCTCTCACACTCTGCAGACGGGTTTGCCGGCGGAAAACTTCAAACCTGCTTTTCTCGATGCGCTTTCCTTTGGGGATGCCGCCTTTGATGTGGTCTTGTGCAACTCCGTGTTGCACTTTGCGCAGGACGAAGCGCACTTCGACCGCATGCTTAACGAGTTGTGGCGCGTGCTTGCTCCCGGTGGCCTGCTCTTCTGCCGCATCGGCTCGCGCATCGGCATGGCGTTTCCGCAAGTTCGTCACGGCATCTACCAAATTGGCGATGGCGCAGAGTGGTTCCTGGTGGATGAAGCGATGCTGCTCTCGCGCACTGAAGCGTTCAACGCAGTGCTCGTCGACCCGCTCAAGACCACAGTCGTCCAGGATTACCGATGCATGACGACCTGGGTGCTTCGCAAGCGTTACCTGCCGCGCTAGTTGCACCTTGCGTCCGGCGGTAATGTCTCTGGCGCACATTCTGGCGCAGATGCCGTTGTTACGGCAGCAGCGGCCTGCAGAAATGGATCGCATGCCATCATCCCTTCTCCCAGTCCAGCGTTGCATGCTTGGCCTGCATCTGCGCCTTGATGGAGAGTTCCGCAGCAAGCAGGCATTGCTCCTGGTCCTGTGCTACGTGGGTGCGGTTCACGATGTCGGCCACAAACTGAGGGCCGAACGGCAGTTGCAGGTTGTTGCAGTCGATGTAGCGGGCGTCCTTCTGGTCGACTACAAACAGGTTGTTGCCCTGCTTGCTCACCGCAACGTTCGTGTACTTCCGCGCTTCGATATAGCCCTCGGTACCAAGGATGAAGAGCCGGCCGTCACCCCAGGTGCCCAGGCCAAACGGTGTAAACCAGTCCAGCCGCACGTAGCCGAAGCCATTGTTGCCGCGCAGCATCATGTCGCCAAAGTCCTGGAACTGGGGGTGTTCTTGGTGGCGTATGTTCGCGATCTGGGATGCGATCACCTCGGCCTTTGTTGTGCCGGTGTAGTACAGAAACTGGTCTATCTGGTGCGAGCCGATGTCGCATAAGATGCCGCCATACTGCACGTCTTTCCAGAACCAGTCCGGCCGGCCGCCGTTGCCGCCTGTGCTGCCGGCATCGCTGTTTGGTTTCTGCTGGATCTGGTGCGGCGCAATGTTGATGGTCTGGATCACGTGGCCAATGGCACCGGCTTTGACGAGCTCGCCGGCCTTGACGGCAGCTTTGACCTCCAGCCTCTCGCTGTACATGATCGCGTACATGCGGCCGGTTGTGGCGATGGTCCTGCGGACGTCCGCAAGCTGCTCCAGGGTGGTGATGCCCGGCTTGTCGGTGAGAAAATCCTTGCCCGCCCTGATTGCCCGAATGCCGATGGGCGCGCGTTCGTTCGCAATCTCCGAGCTGAGGATGAGCTGCAGCGAGGGGTCGTGCAGCACCTCGTCCTGGGTGGCGACGACGGCCACGTCCGGGTAGCGCACCTTGAAGGCGGCGACCAGTTCCAACTCCAGCCCCCAGGCCTTGCTCAGTACCCCACCACCGCGCCTGACCGCCTCGATCATGCCGTAGATGTGGCCATGGCTGATGCCGCACACGCCAAACTTGATGGAGTGTGCCGGGGCTGCCGCCGGCCGGGCTTCGATCACCTCATGACGCACGTCCCCGACAAACGGCGAAGGGGCCGTGGCCATGGCTGGCAGGGATCCGGCAACCCCTGCGGCACTCAGCGTGTGGAGAAAGCTGCGGCGGCTCACATCTGTATTGGTTGGCATGGGTGTGGTGTCTCCGTTTGTTGCCTGCCGAAAACTTTCTGCGGAGGGTGTGCGCGGAAAGCGCAAACCCTCCGCGCTTTAGTGTCTAAGAGCGGCTTGGCAGGCGCCTCACCTGGCCAAGTATGAGCAAGTTTGGCACAATGAGTTGCACCCATGGAAGCGCGCACCCCGTAGGCGCGGAAATGCGGTAGGCCGATGGCGGAGCGTGAAATCCAGAACCACATGCTGAGTGGTGCACGCCCAGACTCGGTCGCCAGTGGCGACGTCAAACAGTCACGTCAGCGCGGGGCCGCAGCTTTGGAATTGCAGCGGCACATTGGTCATTCCTGGTCGACCCACTCCGTGCGTCCTCGCCGCACGCCGGCAACCTGGTCCCAGCACGGCACCGCAGCGAGCGCCTGAGGTTCCATGCCGCACACCACGTCTGCCCTTTGCTCCACGGCACCACAGCATTTCAGGAACGGTGCTCTTTATAAGCTCTCAAGGTTTTTGCTCGCACTTTTCACAAGTGTGTTTGGCTCGGCGATGTTGCACGCTGAAAACGGAGCCAACGTGTGGCTGCGATACGCGCCGCCGCCAGATCCACCGCGTTATCACGACATGCCGCACGCCGTGGTTCTACTGGGGTCCGCGCCTGAAGAACTGTCGGCCGCAGACGAGTTGGACCGCGGCTTGGGCCACATGATCTCCGGCACCGACGTGTTGACCCAGCGATTCAATCCAAGCCTGGACAGCATTGTGCTTGGAACAACGGATGCGATCCATCGCGCGCGGCTTACCAAACAATTGCGCGGCTTTAAAGAAAAACCGCTGCCGACTGAGGGCTTTCGGATCGTGCACCAGCACAACGGCATTCGCCAGTGGTGGGTGCTGCAGGGTGGGTCGCCACGTGCAGAGCTCTACGCTGCCTTCCGCTTTATGGCGCTGGTAGCGCAGGACCAAACCCTGCCGGACGAACTGATCGACGCACCTGCTGCTTCCATCCGTTGGGTTGACGAGTGGGACAACCTGGACGGTTCAGTGGAACGTGGCTACGCTGGTCCGTCCATCTTTTTCGATGGTGGCCATGTGCGGCCTGACCTGCGGCGCGCCGGCGACTATGCGCGCCTGCTTGCGTCCATTGGCATCAACGGCATTACGGTGAACAACGTCAACAGCGACCCGCGCACCTTAACGCCGAGCATGATTGCGGAGTTCGCGCGCATTGCCGACGTGATGCGGCCCTGGGGTGTGCGCCTCAGCCTGTCCATCGATCTTTCGTCGCCGCAGATTGTTGGTGGTCTTTCTACGTTCGATCCTTTGGATACGACGGTGATCGCATGGTGGCAGAGCAAGGTCGATGAGATTTACCGATCTATTCCAGACTTTGCCGGCTTCACCGTGAAGGCCGACTCCGAAGGGCGCGCCGGGCCGCACCAGTACGGCCGCTCGCCGCTGGACGCCGCAAACGCCGTTGCGAAGCCGCTGCAGAAGCATGGTGGCCTGGTTTTGTACCGTGGCTTCGTCTACAACAACCAGTTGAACTACGACGACCTGAAAGCGGATCGCGCGCGCGCCGGAGTGGACAACTTTCGCGCCTACGACGGCAGATTCCTGCCAAACGTGATCATCCAGATCAAGCATGGTCCCATCGACTTCCAGGTGCGTGAGCCTGTGTCGCCGCTGATCCCCGCCCTGCGTCATACGCCCCAAGCCATGGAGCTGCAGATCAGCCAGGAATACACTGGCCAGCAGCGCCATATGGTTGACCTGCTGCCCATGTGGAAGTGGATATTCGACACCGACCTGCGCGTGGACAACCAGCAGAGTTATGCGCGCGACATCGCCATCGGCAAGACCTTTCACCAGCCACTTGGCGGGTTTGTGGGTGTGGCCAACGTGGGCATGGACACCAATTGGCTACACCACCCCATGGCCCTGGTAAACCTGTACGGCTTTGGCCGGCTGGCATGGAACCCGGCGCTGACGGCCAGTACGATTCTGGACGAATGGACGCGCATGACGTGGTCCAACGATGGCCGCGTCTACGGGCCCATTGAAACCATGAACGCGCAGAGCTGGCAGGTGTATGAGCAGTACACCGGCCCGCTGGGCGTGGGCACGCTCAACGACATCATCGGCACGCACTTTGGACCGGGCCCGGAATCGACGGAACATAACGGCTGGGGCCAGTGGATTCGCGCCACACCCACCGGCATCGGCATGGACCGCACGGTGGCAACCGGCACCGGCTATATCGGCCAGTACCCGCCGCAGCTCGCTGCAACGTACGAATCGCTGAACACCTGCCCAGACAACCTGCTGCTGTTCATGCACCACGTGCCGTACACGCATGTGCTGCGCGGTGACGACCCGGCGGACAAGGGCAAGACGGTCATTCAGCACATCTATGACACGCATTACGCCGGTGCTGCAACGGCCGCGACGTTTGTCGACCAATGGGAGGCGGTGAAGGGCCTGGTGGACGAGGAGCGCTATGACCAGGTGCATGCGTTGCTCGTCTTTCAGGCGGGCCACGCCGAAGTGTGGCGCGACGCGATCAACGATTGGTTTCAGCGGCAGAGTGGCGTGCCCGACGCTCTGGGCTTTGTGGGCCGCCATCCCGGCCGGATCGAGGCGGAAGCCATGGAGGCTACCGGCTTTCACACGGTCGACGTCGTGCCCTGGGAGACAGGGTCAGGCGGCAAGGCAGTCGTTTGCACCGCCGCTGAATGTAACCTGCGGACTACCTTCAAGAGTGAGTCCAATGCTTATCGCATTGAGGTGGGCTACTTTGACCTGCACCCAGGCGAGGCGAAGTACCGGCTGCTGGTCAATGGAAAGAAGGTCGCCCATTTTGTCGCGAACGATACACTTCCGCCGGACCGACCGGACGACCGGCTGAACGGTCACACCGCCACACGCTTCGTCGTCAACGGCATCCATCTTGCCTTCGGCGACACCTTAACGCTACAAGCAATGCCGAACGGCACCGACCCAGCCGCTGTAGACTTTCTGGAAATTACACGCGATCCCCGCTTCAACTAGCGGGGGTGTACGGAAGCTAAAACTCGCACCGAAGTACAAAACCGAGTCGCTGAACAAGCGTGATTTCTTCGCAATGGAGTACCGTCACTCCAACCTTCTGAGATCAGTCACGTCCGTTGTTCGCTCGCCGATTCCCTGTCAGGCTCCGCATAGCCACAGGTGTGACGGTGTTGATTCTGGAGAGATCAACCCGTAAAGCTAAGGCAGCTTCTCGACCGCAGTACCCTGTGGCAGTTTCAACTCGAACTGATCATCTTCCAGTTTGGTGTTTACGGTGAGCTTGGTGATGGTGAGCTTGAGCCGCAACTGGTCAACCGGCCGGTCGATGGTGATCACGGACGGGAACAGTTGATCACCAAACTGCTGGTAGGCCCCGTAGCTTGCAACGGTAACAAGCCGTCCCTTGTCGTCGTAACTGTCCTGCTGGTACGGCAGCAGGGTGGCGCGGCCAATGTGGATGACTCGCTGCGTCTTCAACTCCGGGCTGCCGGTCACCTGGCGAAAGATGCCGATATCGTACTCAGGTTCATCCACCACAAACTTCTTGGTGGCATCCGGCTGATAGATGCGATCGTCTGACGTGAGCGAGACGAACTCGTCAGGCAGTGCACTCCGGATAAGCAGCGAGTCGAAGAACACCGCGGGCCGAATGTTCTCCAATGGATTTTTTGAAGGTTCGGCCATGAGGTTTGACCCGGTAATGGCCCGCTTCTTGTAGGGGATGTGCAGCGTGAAGATCGTTCCGTCCGTCACCATATCTACCGCCTGCACATGGCCCACGGGGGTAAACAGCAATACCCGCAGGTCTCCGGGCTTGCGCAACAACAGGTAGCCCGGAAACGCGCTGTAATCGACAACCTTGCCCTCTTTGCCGCCGCCCGTTGAAACCGCGATGTTGATGGAGGCCGTCAACGACGTGATTGCCGAGTAGCGGTCGGTGGTTTGCTTCACTAGGTCGTTTAACGAGCTCGACAGCACAGTGGTGGGTGCATGGGTCTGCATTACCGACCGCGTGGTGCGGAAGCAGCCCTGTAACGGCAGCAACGCGATGGCGCTCGCCACGCCCAGCAATACTCCCAGCCGGTTTCGGTTCACAATACGCAAAGCCGCAGTATACGCTCCCAGCCGTGCGCAATCAGGCGTCAGTCTTTGTCGCCTGTCCTGTCAATTGCATCTTCGGATGTGTCATTTCGATGACCCACGACGGTCCGACGATGCCATTTCTGTGTGCAAACGTTGTCGCAGACCTTTATCGGTGCGCCGCCGTAGCACCTGCGCGGTATTGCTGCACCTGCGCAGCATGTTGCTGCAATCCCTCTGAAAACTGTGTGTGGCCGTTGCGGTCCGCCACAAAATAAAGATCGGCTGTGCTTGCCGGATGCACTGCGGCTCGCAGCGCTGCTGCCCCCGGGGAGCAGATTGGCCCTGGCGGCAGACCCCTATGCCGGTAGGTGTTGTACGGCGAGTCATAGTCCAGGTCGCTGCGGTAGATGGTTCCGCGCCAGCGGCCCGCCAGCAGCGCCGAGTAGATGACGGTGGGGTCGGTCTGCAGCGGCATGTCAAGGCGCAACCGGTTCTCAAAGACGCCTGCTGCCATCCTGCGCTCGTCGTCAAAGCGCACTTCCTTCTCCACCAACGATGCCAGGGTCACGGTACGAGCAACATCCCCCTGCAGCCCTATCTGAGCAGCAGCCTTGCCAAAGCGGCGCACCATGGTTTGCAGCATCTGCCGCGGCGTCGCGGTGTGGCCGAACAGGTATGTGTCCGGGTACAGGTAGCCTTCCAGAGACAACGCCAGTGGAGACCACTGCGCGATCAGGCCTGTGTTGGATTGAGCAGCCGCTAGAAAGTCGCTGGCGGAACCGAGACCGGCGGCCTGTACTGCCCGGGCAATGTCGTACAGGTTGTAGCCCTCCGGTATCGTCAAGGCTCGCGTATACGAGTCGCCTTTCGCGATCCGCTCGTACACAGTGGCTGTGTCGGCCGCGTCGATGAAGCGGTACTCCCCCGCTCTTAGCCGGCCACCCTTCCACGCACGCGATAGCAGAAAAGCGTAGCTCGACCGAATCACTCCGGCCTGCTGCAGATTGGACGCGAGCTTCTGCGCCGATGTTCCGGGCGGCAGCTCCACGAAGGTCTCACCGGGTGGCGTCAGGGGCGCGTAAAGTAGCGAACCTGCTGCCCCGGCAACAAGCAGTGACACGATCAGCAGGAACGCCAAAACTTTCACATCGCCACTGTCTCATGTCCGGCACGTCGCACAAAGCTGCTTTGACGGCATTTCGCTGAGCGGACCGGCTACGTCCGGGTTATGCCGATGGTCTACGCGGGAGACACCGTAGGCCTGCCCGAAGGTGGGCCCACGGTGCATTGGTGCCTGCCGAATTTACTTGGCCGCACTCACAACTTCGTCTGCATGCTTTGACACATATTCCGGCAGCGTTGTCGTGCCCTGATCAATGCCGCTCGTGTTTCCAGCGAGGATTATCTCTACATCGGTGATCCCTATGAATCCAAGAATCTGTTTCAGGTAGGTAGTGGCCATGTTGTAGCCTTCCGCGTATGCCCCCGGCCCATATTCGCCGCCGCTGGCCATGATGATCCAGGCCTTCTTCGTCTTGACCAGGCCCTTGTAGTCCGGGGTAAAGGTGCGGTTCAGGCGGACGACATGGTCGATCCACGCCTTGAGCGAAGCGGGAATGCTGAAGTTGTACATGGGCGTCGTGATCAGCAATTCATCTGCTGCAAGCAACTCATCCACCAGGTCATCCGACACCTTGATCGCTGCCTGCTGTTGCTCAGACTGCTTCTCCACCGGCGTATACGCGCCACCGATCCAGGGCAGGTCAACGAACGGCAGCTTCTCCTGCGTTGTGTCATGTGTGATGACCTTGCCGCCGACGTTGTTTTTTTCCCACTCTGCGGTGAACTGCTTGCCGAGCGTCTTTGAAACGGAATAATCACCGCGCGAGCTGGCGTCGATGCGAAGAAGTGTTGCCATGTGTGTTGCTCCTGATGGTGGCGAATAAGCCGGGTAAATGGCAAAGCTTCGAGACCGAAGCTTCAGTGCTTCATCGGATGACTGGGTCGCCTCCAATGATTCTGAAATCCGCTCCATTTCCAAAACTTTTCAGGCGCATAGGTTTGGCCCGATTGCCACACAAGGGACTTCGCCTGTGTTCCGCAACCCGTGCAGCATGTTCGACGCCGCATTTACAGGCCGTCACCCGGCCCCGCAGGCTGGCGGACGCCTCGACGAGCCAGTCTACCCGTCCCTGTTGCAAGCAGGGACTCCGCATGCTCATGTTTTGGTGTGTGTGGGCCTTGCCCTAGCAGCAACCAGCTATTGTGCTGTTTCACGCCTACGCCCCGTTCAGGAGCGGTGCGCGCAGTACAGCCTGGAAAGAGCCAGTTGCGGACTGGTTTATGCGTGATCCCGACGCGCGAGAGATGGCATTGTCTTTCAGGACCGCGCGGTGCTGTCCGGCCGGTTCTGCGCTGTCGTGGAAACGGCATCGTCTGTCGCTGTGCTGGGGAGCGGAGCTGCGAAGGCTCAGCAGGCATCGCAGGTCATGGAAGTCAAACAACGAGGTCACGACGGGTCCGCATGCACAAGCGTTGCACCGCACGCAGGGCAACAACCGAGAAGCTACAGGGAGAGTGCAGCCACCGGGTTGTTGATATGGCACCAGCTGCTCAGTCCGTTGCCCGTGCCCGCGTTCTCTTCTTCCACCCCAAAGGCTGTGGTGGGGTGTACGTGGAGCGCACCGAACGCGCCCGCATGATGGCGCCGCATGGTGGTCTGCACACGACGCCTTACCTGCTCGCGAACCGTGGCCGTTGCGCGTTCTGCGAAGACGAGGAATCCCTGGCCACACACAGGGCAGCGAAGATCATTCGAGGTATTCGATAAAAGGCAGGTGACGGACATGATGTTTCTCCTTGGGCCCTCTTTGGGGTCGACAAGTTCAACGGTAAGCGCGGCAAACATCGCTCGGAATCCCACATCCAGCAAGGTTGGCTGCCCCGTTGGTGCTCGATCAGTGCTGCTCATGTGCCGCGGCGGATACCCCCAAAGGGCACTGTCTGCATCTATTGCCCCCTTGGGAACCTGTGCGGCGGCGTGAGTGTGCGCGACAGCGATATCCTTGAGGACGTGAGCGAAGACAAATCTGCCCCCTCCACGCAACAAGACGCGCAACAGATCCACGTCACGCTGCCCGATGGTTCCGTCCGGACCGTGCCGGCAGGCACTACGCCTTACGCCCTCGCTCACGGCATTTCGCCGCGACTGGCAGACGCCGTAGTTGTCGCGAAAGTTCGGACCACGCTGGGTGAAGCCACAACCGACGGTGCGGGAGAGCAGGAAGATGCGGCCCACGGCGGCGCTGGCACCGAGCAGGCCATGTATGCCGCCGCTCCCACGGCAGAACGCCTTACCGATCTCGCCGAACCTCTGAATGAAGACGTGCATCTCTGGCTGCTTAAGGAGCAGGATCCGGAGGCTCAGCGCGTTCTTCGCCACTCTGCCGCGCACGTCATGGCCACGGCCATCACAGAGCTGTATCCGGAAACCAGGCTTGGCCACGGCCCCGCGACGGACAGCGGCTTCTTCTACGACGTGCTGCGTGAAAAGCCGTTCACTCCTGAAGATTTGATCGCCATCGAAACACGAATGGCGGAAGTTGTGGCACGCAATGAGACCTTCCGCCACGAGTACATTGGCCATGAAGAAGCGCTGAAAGGCTACGAGGAGCAGAACGACTTCATGAAGGTGCATTTCGTCTCAAAGTTCACCCAGCCCGGCGAAAACGTCTCCTTCTATCGGAATGGCAGCTTTCTCGATTTCTGCCGTGGACCGCACGTGCCCGCCACTGGCCGCGTACGTGCCTTTAAGCTCACGTCCATTGCCGGTGCGTACTGGCTAGGCGACGAAAGGAACCCGCAACTACAGCGCATTTACGGTACGGCGTTCTTTACAAAGAAGGAGCTCGACGCGCACTTCAAGCACCTGGATGAGGTGAAGGCGCGCGACCACCGCACTCTGGGCAAGCAGCTCGACCTGTTTAGCATCCAGGATGTCGCGGGCTCCGGCCTTATCTTCTGGCATCCGAACGGTGCCATCATCCGCAAGCAAATGGAAGACTGGATGAAGAACGAGTGCCTGCGCCGCGGCTACGACCTGGTCGTGACGCCACACGTCATGAAGCGGGAGCTCTGGAAGATCAGCGGCCACGAGGGCTTCTATGGCGAAAATATGTACGCGCCCATGGAGCTGGACGACGCAGAGTACCGGTTGAAGCCCATGAACTGCCCGGGTCACATTCTCATCTACAAGAATTCGCCCAAGAGCTACCGCGACCTGCCTGTCCGGTACGCCGAGCTCGGCAACGTGTATCGCTATGAGCGCTCCGGCACGATGCACGGTCTTCTGCGCGTGCGCGGCTTTACGCAGGACGATGCGCACATCTTCTGCACACCCAGCCAGATCGAGGATGAGATCGTCAGCTGCGTCGAATTCGCCGAAGAGGTCCTGAAAAAGTTTGGCTTTGCCGAATTCAAGGTCGAATTGTCCACATGGGATTCGACGAAGCCACAGGACTACACCGGCGCACCCGAAGACTGGCAAACAGCCATCGACTCGCTCAAGTCCGCGCTTGGCCGTAAAGGCATTCCCTACCGCGAGATCCCTGGCGAAGCTGCCTTCTATGGTCCCAAGATCGATGTCAAGCTGGTCGATGTCCTTGGCCGTCTGTGGCAGCTTTCAACCGTGCAGTTCGACTTCAATCTGCCTGCCAGGTTTGAGCTGGAGTACACGGGGGAGGATGGGGAGAAGCATCGTCCGGTCATGGTTCACCGTGCGCTGTTTGGGTCGGTGGAGCGCTTTTTCGGCGTGCTGATCGAGCACTACGCTGGCGCTTTTCCGCTTTGGCTCAGCCCGATTCAGGTTGGGCTGGTTCCTATCAGCGAAAAGCATGTGGAGTATGCGCAGCAGGTGAAGAAGCAACTCGAAGCCGTTGGTTTGCGCGTGTCGCTGGATGCTGGCAATGAACAGATGAAAGCAAAGATTCGGGACTTTGCTTTGAGAAAAGTTCCGTTCGTTCTCATCATGGGCGATAAGGAGGCTGAAGCGCAGGCTGTCAGTGTTCGCACCCGGGGCAAGGGTGACGAGGGCTCTGTTCCGCTGAAGGATTTTATAGAGCGCGCCAAAAAGTTGCTGCAGGAGAAGAGCGTTGCGCTGTAGAGGTACCGTGGAGCTTTCGATGTGCTCTGGTTGCGAGTGAAAGGCATATCCTTGTAACAGAGGCATCGAGGCCTCTTTGCATGGCTCCTATCGCCACTGGCGTTCTTTTTCTGTTTGCGCTGTTTGCTCTGATCACTGTTCTGAAGACCCTCTTTACTGTTCGTACCGCTCAGGCGGGCATCGTGGAGCGGTTCGGGAAATTTAATCGGATTGTGCGGCCTGGTTTGCACCTGCTGATTCCGTTTGCGGAGCGGGTCTTCTTTGTCGATTTGCAGGTGAAGCAGGCGAGTTTCGTGGTGGAGACGAAGACGCGTGACAACGTTTTTGTACAGATTCCTGTGAGCGTGCAATACCAGGTGCTGGACGAGAGTATTTTCGATGCGTTCTACAAGCTTTCGAGTCCTCAGAAGCAGATCGAGAGCTTTGTGTTCAATTCGATTCTTGGACATGTGCCGAAGCTGACGCTGGATGAGACGTTCGAGCAGCAGAGTGGAATTTCTGTGGCTGTGAAGGTGGAGCTGGACCAGATCATGCGGAACTTTGGGTTCAACATCCTGACTGCTCTGGTCACAGACATCATTCCTGATGCGAAGGTGAAGACTGCGATGAACGACATCAATGCTGCGCAGCGGAGCCAGGTGGCAGCGATGGCCCGGGGTGAGGCGGACAAGATCTTGAAGGTGAAGCAGGCCGAGGCGGAGGCTGAGTCGAAGGCTTTGCAGGGAAAGGGAATCGCTGCGGAGCGGCAGGCGATCATCGATGGTTTGCGGGCTTCGATCGAGCATTTTCGCGAGGCTGTTCCGGGAGCCACGGCGGAGGATGTAATGGCTTTGGTTTTGCTGACACAGTACTTTGACACGTTGAAGGACATTGGGGTTCGGAGTGGGACGAATACTCTGTTTTTGCCGAACAATCCTGGGGCTGCGAATGACTTTTTGCAGCAGATTCTGGCTGGGCTGCGGGGTGGGACGCATCGGGCGTCTGCTGCGGTACCCCCTCCCCCTGCTGCTGCGTAAATGTGCTGGAATGAGGAATTTGGGTCTGGCGGACGCTGCTTCGGTCGCTGTTTGCATGTAAATTCCGCCTTCCAAATGAGTTACGGCCAGGCTCTCCGATTGGAGAGCCTGGCCGTTTTTGCTGCTGTCTATAGTTTACTAGTTGGCGGATGCAATCGTGCCAACTGTATGTCGAATGGAATGTTGAGGTTAGGCGATGCAGGGGCTTGACAGGATTTCTGACTCTGTTTCCTGTCTTCTACAGACCCCACCAGTGATTTGCGCCAAGCACGAGTGCAAGGGTGATGCCGGCGATGGCGATTTCTCCGATGGCACCGACGATGAATGGACGTGCGCCCTGCTTGAGCAGGCCACGAACGTCCGTGCGGAGGCCTACGCCGGCGAAGGTGAGCAGGAAAGCCCAGCGGGAGAGATTGCCTAGTGTGGTGAGCTGGACCTTGGTGAAGACGCCTGCCGTAGCCAGTGCGGAGATGAGCAGAAAGCCGAGGACGAACTTGGGGAACTTGCGCCACAGGAAGGCGCCCTTGTTGCCGATGGCTTCCGCCTGGCCCTTCGAGGCCCAGTAAAGGGCGTAGCCGAGGACGACGAAACCGATGAGGGCGTTGCGGCAGGTCTTGGCGAGCACAGCAAACTTGCCGGCGGCGTCACTGTACAGGGCACCGGCTGCGGTGGCCTCGGCAGTGTTGTCGACGGCTAGACCGGTCCAGAGGCCGTAGGCATGGTCTGTCATGTGGAGGGCGTGGCCGACGAGCGGGAAGAGGAACAGCGACAGCGCACCGAGGGCGAGGATGGCGGCGATGGCGACGGAGGAGTCTTCCTCATCCGCGTCGATGGCACCCTGCGTCGCGATGATGGCGGAGACGCCGCACACAGACGAGCCCACGGCCAGCAGCGTGATGAGCTTGGGGGAGAGTTTGAAGCCGCGGCCGAGGTAGGTCATGAAGGTGAGGGCGAGTGCAAGCTCCACGAAGACGAGGACGAGCGAGATGCCGCCGAGGCGGAGCATGTCGCCGAGGATGAAGCGCGCGCCGAGCAGGATGATGCCGGCCTTGAGCCAGAACTCGTAGGTGGCGACGCCGGCGCGGAAGATGCGCGGCAGGCCGACGGTGTTGGTGATGAGCATGCCGAAGAGGATGGCCCAGAGGACATATTCGACGTTGGGCAGGACGAGGTGGTGGGCCTTGCCGTAGCGAGCGATGAACTGCTCCACGAATTTGCCGGCGTAGCCGACGACGGCGAGCAGCGCAATGCCGGGCAGGAGGCCGAGGAGGTTTCCACCAGCGTCCGGCGCGACGATGCGCTTGCCTGTCGAGCCATAGGTGGCATCGCCAAGTTCGGCTTGCTGCGTGGCTTCACCGTTCGCAGAGATGTGAGAGGTGTTTTGCAAGGCGGACCTCCTTACCAGGCCACGTGCGTGAGCAGGTTAAGGCGCACCAGTAGAGCGAGCAGCAGAGCCAGCAGAACGGCCCAGGTGTCGAGGGAGATTCGCCGTGTCCACGGCACAGGAGCAGTCATTGGGTTCTCCGGGCAAGCCGAACGGCGAGCCATTAATGCGACAGGGAAGACGTAGTGGGTGTGAATGCAAGCGGCTTGCGTGGACAGCGAGGGGCTATCGACAACGACAAGGCGTTGAAGTGCGACACAGGAGCGAGACGGACTGGTCGCAGGTGTGCACTAGGTAGAACCATATCCTCTGGATTGGGGTGCGTCAATCGGGCAGGATTGGCGAGGAGGGCGGACCCAAATGACCGAGCAGAGCGCGATGTAGAGGTCATCAGATGAGGCTTCTGTTCGGCTGAGGGCTTGGGGCCGAGGCACGAGCGGAACTTTCTAGCGACTGCCCTTTGCAACGACGTGCTGCGCGAAACTGAGACAAAATACGGTTCCAGTGGTCCCAGGGCGGACGCTGCTGCGGACACGGATCGCACCCCTGTTTTTTTCGACAAGTCCCTGGGAGATCCATAACCCCAGGCCCGTACCGCCGATGCCCTTGGTTGAGAAGAATGGCTCGAAAAGGTGCTCGAGCGTTTCCGCCGTCATGCCGGTTCCAGTGTCGGCGATGGTCAGGCGCAGGCCCGGCTCCCCGGACTTCCACAGCGTCACCTGCCGGCTACGCAGGCGAAGACGCCCACCGGTGCGCATGGCGTCGAAGGCATTGCCCACAAGGTTTGCCATGACCTGCCGCAGCTCACCCTCAAAACAGAACAACGGTGCACCATCGGACCTGTCGATGGTTGGCACAATGTTGGCATTGAGCAGCCGAGCACGGTAAAGAACCAGCGTCGACTGGAATAAATCCTCCACGTTCAAAGACGTCTGTTTTGTACTCTGCCGGTGGAAGCGAAGCGTGTGTGTTGCGATCTGCGAAACCCGCGCCACTTCGTCCTGTGCCGCATTTACGTAGCCCTTGACCTCCGGGTCGGTCGCCAAGGTGTCCAGGATGTAAAGCAGGTTTGTGATGGATTCGAGGGGGTTGTTGATCTCATGCGCGATGGAACTCGCCAGGCGCCCGACCGACGCCAGTTTTTCGCTTTGCAGCAATGCTTTCTCGGTGAGCTTGCGTGACGATATGTCGCGCACGATAGCAGAAAAGGCAACGAGCGTGCCGGGCGCTTCCATGTGCGGAGTCAAGTTGAGCGACAGGTCGATGGATCTGCCACTCTTATGCTGGCCGATGGTGTCACGGGTCACATTCTCGCCGCGCCGCAGCAGTTCCAAAACGCCCCGAATATCGTCGTGCCGCTGTTCCGACAAGATCACTTCGACCAGTTCGCGGCCGATCACTTCGGTGTGGCCAAAGCCAAACATTGTTTCCGCGCCGTTATTCCAGCTTTGAATGGTTCCGTCGGGGTTCAATCCGACAACAGCGTCGGTCGTGTTTTGAACCACATCGGCCATGCGCTCTGCGCGGTTGCGAGACTGCAGCAACTCATTCTCGTACAGACGTCTTTCCGACGCCTCGAACACTGTGAGGCGAATGCCGTCTGGTTCTCCGTCGACGTTGCGGTGGAGGTTGGCACTTGCAAGGACGGGTACGCGCTCGCCTGTTAGCCGTACAAGGTCGAATGCGACCTCTTTCAACGAGCCGCGCAGCCGCAATGCCGGCTCAAACTGGGTGTCGTAATAGATGGCGCCAGCGCGTGACAGCACGTGGTGGATTTTGAACGCGGACAAAGTTTCGCGGGGACGGCCAAGCAGCTTTAGAAGTACGGCATTCGTCCGCTGAACGGTTCCGTCCAGATGCAGGAGTGCACATCCGCAGGGCGCATTCTCAAAGAAGTCTTCCTCTGTCCCAAGCGCCTCGTCCTCTTTCATACGAACTGACGGATCGCCTCCGTGACCTCGCCAGGGGCGCTGAGGTGTGGGCAGTGGCCGGTGGCGTCCATGACGACAAGCTGGCTACCGGCAATGGCGTCGTGCACATAGCGTCCGACCGCTGCGGGAGCAATGGCGTCCTGATCGCACTGCAGAATGAGGGTGCGGGTTTTGACTCGGGAGAGGTCCGCGCGATTGTCCGACAGAAAGGTGACCCGCGCGAAGTGCTGGGCGAAAACAGGATTGGTACGGCAAAAGCTCGCTTCCAGCTCACCGGCAAGCTCCGGCCGGTGAGCATTGCCCATGATGACGGGCGCCATCATGGCGGACCAGCCGAGGTGATTGCTGTCGAGCATGGCCAGCAAATCTTCGATGTCGGCACGCTCAAAACCGCCGACATATCCTCCGTCGTTGACGTAGCAGGGCGACGGCCCGATCATGACAAGACTGTCGAAGCAGCCCGGGCGTTCGACA
Organism: Acidobacteriaceae bacterium; assembly: GCA_903642225.1. Taxonomy (GTDB): domain Bacteria; phylum Acidobacteriota; class Terriglobia; order Terriglobales; family Acidobacteriaceae; genus Terriglobus. The sequence goes on from CAHJWI010000001.1 coordinate 102,796, forward strand.
GAGGCCAGCGCGCCGACCATGGAACTGACGGAGTGGCCGATGAAGGTCACCTGCTGCGGTTGAAGCTCGTCAAGGATCTCGAGAACGTCGCGCGCGTAGCCCTGCAGGGTGCTGTAGCGGGTGCGGTTGAAGGCCGCCGGGTCGGAGAGTCCGGCGCCGACATAGTCAAAGAGCACGATGCGAAAGTCTGACTCGAAAGCCGGTGTGACCGCGCGCCACATGTTCTGATCGCAGCCGTAGCCGTGAGCAAACATCAAGGTTCGCGGCCCGTTGCCCAATACCTTGACGTTGTTGCGTTGGATTGCGCTCATATGGTCGCCCCTTTGCGTCCTGCTGGTAAAGACGGAAGCGTCAGGTTGACCGTCTGGGTGTGTGATGCGGTCGTCTGAAGGTTAGCCGATGTCTTCGGACCAGGTTTCGAGGTAGGTTTTGAAGTCGGTCATGAATTTGCCGGCGTCTGAGCCGTCGATGATGCGGTGGTCGAAGCCGAGGGTGAAGCGCTGGATGGAGCGGATGGCGATGACGTCGCCGCCGTCCTTGTCCTGGATGACGAGGGGCTCTTTGTTGAGGCCGCCGATTCCGAGGATGGCTACCTGTGGCTGGTTGATGACCGGTGTGCCGAACTGCTCGCCGAAGATACCGGAGTTGGTGAGGGTGAAGGTGCCGCCGGCGACCTCGTCGGGTGCGAGTTTTTTGTTGCGGGCGCGGTCGGCGATGTCGACGATGCCGCGGGCGATGCCGAGGAAGTTCTTCTCTTCGGTCTGCTTGAGGACGGGGACGATGAGGCCCCAGTCGAGCGCGACGGCGATGCCGATGTTGACGTTCTTGTTGTAGCGGATGTTGGTGCCTTCGACGGCAGCGTTGACGATGGGGTGCTTGCGCAGGGCCTGGATTGTGGCGCGGGTGATGAAGGGCATGTAGGTGAGCTTGACGCCGTTCTTCTGCTCGTACTTGTTCTTTTCCTTTTCGCGCAGGCGGACGATGCGGGTCATGTCGACCTTAAAAACGGTGTGAACGTGGGCGGAGGTCTGCTTGGACTCGACCATGCGCTTTGCGATGATGCTGCGCATTTTGGACATGGGAACGACTTCGCCGAGGATGGGTGCGGCTTCGGCGGCGGCCTGTTTGGGGGCGGTGGTTGCCGGGGCGCTTTGGGCGGTGCTGGCTTCCTGACGGGCCTGGGTAACGGGGGTTGCCGGGCCGCTGGTGACCTGGGCGATGGTGTGGGAGGGGCTGCCGGGCTGAGAGGCTGCCGGCTTTGTGGATTTAATGCCGTTGGCAACGTAGCCGACGATGTCGTTTTTGGTGATGCGGCCTTCGAAGCCGGAGCCGGAGATGCCGGCGGAGCGGAGGTCGATGTTGTTGTCTTTGGCTATTTTGCGGACGAGCGGGGAGGAGCGGGGAGCTTCTCCGCTGGCGACCTGGGCGGAGATGTCCTGGCCGGCGCGCTGGGATTGGGAGTCTGGGGTGGCGGTGGGTGCGGGCTGGGTTTGCGCGGGAGCCGCTGCGGTGGGTGCGCCGGTCTTTGCCGTGCTCAGTAGGGCGACGACGGTGTTGATCTGGACGGTGGTGCCTTCGGCGGCGCGGATTTCTGTGAGGACGCCGGCGGTGGGTGAGGGGATTTCTGCGTCGACCTTGTCGGTGGAGATCTCGAAGATGGGCTCGTCGCGGGCGACGGTGTCGCCGACCTTTTTGAGCCATTTGGTGATGGTGCCTTCGGTGATGGACTCGCCCATTTGCGGCATGAGAATTTCGGTTGCGGCGACCGGTGCGGGTGTGGCTGCGGTTGCAGCAGCGTGGGAGGGCATGGCCGTGGGCATTGCGGGCGCGGAGACACCGGCGGATGCACCGATGATGGCGACGACCGTGTTGATCTGGACGGTTTCGCCTTCTTTTGCCTTGATCTCTGTGAGGACACCGGCGGCGGGCGAGGGGATTTCTGCGTCGACTTTGTCGGTGGAGATCTCAAAGAGGGGCTCGTCGCGCTGGACGGTGTCACCGACCTTTTTGAGCCATTTGGTGATGGTGCCTTCGGTGATGGACTCGCCCATTTGCGGCATGGGGACTTCAGTTCCGGCAACGGCCGCGGAGGCTGCTGCGGGGAGGGAGGGCGTTGGTGGCTCGGGCGCAGGAGCTGCGGCGGAGACTGGCGGGGCGGGTTTGCTGGAGGCGGAACCGTTGCCGGGGGCAGCGGCACCGTTCGGCGATGCGCCGTTGGACGATGCGTTGCCGGCTTCGTCGATGACGGCGACGACGGTGTTGAGCTGGCCGCTGTCGCCTTCCTTGGCCTTGATTTCCTTCAGGGTGCCGGCGCTGGGTGAGGGGATTTCGGCGTCGACCTTGTCGGTGGAGATTTCAAAGAGGGGTTCGTCGCGGGCGATCTGGTCGCCGATCTGCTTGAGCCACTTGGTGAGGGTGCCTTCGGTGATGGATTCGCCCATCTGGGGCATGACTACTTCGGTCGGCATAGCTTGTCCTCTGGTTGGTTGGCGCAGGCCGTCGCAGACGAGGCGGGGCGGCTTGTGGCATCGCAATGATTATAGAGAAGCGGCGTAGTTCAACGCCGGAGGTGCGGTGACGAGACGCGTTTCTCAGGATTCGTCTTCAGGTGTGGCGCAACACTTCGCCAAGCCGTTACCTGCTTTGCACATCGAATGCGGTAGGAGATGGAGATGACTCGGTTTGAGGGGAAGGTAGTGATTGTGACAGGTGCCGGTTCTGGTATCGGCGCGGCGACAGCGAAGCGGTTTCTTGCGGAGGGGGCCGCTGTTGTGCTGAATGGACGCCGGAAGGAGAAGCTGGCCGAAACCGCAGAGGGCATCGATCCCGGGCGTGTGCTGCTCCACGACGGAGACGTGTCTGACGAGGCCTACGTGAAGCAGTTGATGGAGGCTACTGTTGAGAAGTTCGGGCGCATCGACGTGCTTGTGAACAACGCGGGGGTGGCCGCTTTCGGGCCGATCCTGAACAGCACGACCGAGCAGTGGCGCAAGGTGATGAGCATCGATGTGGACGGGGTCTACTTTGCGACTCGAGCTGCGTTGCCTTATCTGTTGAAGACGGGCGGGTCGATTGTGAATGTGTCCTCGGTGTCTGGCCTGGGTGGGGATTGGGGCGGAAGCATTTACAACGCCGCAAAGGGAGCTGTGACGAATTTGACCCGCGCGCTTGCGCTGGAGTTGGGGTCGCAGGGGGTGCGTGTGAACGCCGTGAACCCGAGCCTGACATCGACCGAGATGACCGCAGACTTCGAGAACAACGAAGCGATCATCGCGAAGTTTAAGGATCGCCTGCCGATTGGCCGTGGTGCCAAGCCTGAAGAGGTCGCCGGCGTGATTGCGTTTCTGGCGAGCGAAGATGCGGTGTTCGTCAACGGGGTGAATCTACCGGTCGATGGCGGCATTACGGCTTCAAACGGCCAGCCCAACATGACTGGCATGTTCTAGGACTCACCGCGAAGGTTTGGAGCGCCTGGGGTTAACGGGAGTCGGCCTGGTCTGCGGCGGTGGTGCTGAAGAGAGCATCGAGCGACTGGGCCTGGAGGATCTGGCGTTCGAAGACGATGCCGAAGTTGCGGGCGACGCTGTTGCGGGCGTGGTCCATGGTGGCCGTGGAAGGGTCTTCGGCTTCGAGTTCGAGTGAGGTGTTGCTGCGGTCGGTGATGCCGCAGGGGACGATCCAATCGAAGTCGCGGAGGTCGGTGGTGACGTTGAGGGCGAAGCCGTGGGAGGTGATGCCGCAGGAGACGTGGACACCGATGGCGGCTAGTTTCTTTTCGGGGATGCTGCCGCTGGAGACGGTCCAGACGCCAGTGCGACCCTTGACGCGTTCGGCGGGAATGCCGAAGTCGCGGGCGGTGCGGATGAGGACGTCTTCGAGCGTGCGGACGTAGTCAACGGGGCCGAGGTGGGGGCCGCGCTTGCCGGGGAGGTCGCCGCGGAGGTCGAGGATGGGGTAGCCGACGAGCTGGCCGGGGCCGTGGTAGGTGACGTCGCCGCCGCGGTTGATTTCGTGGATGTCGACGCCCTTTCCGGCGAGGAGTTCGTCGGTGGCGATGATGTTGCTGCGGTGGGCGTTGCGGCCGAGGGTGAGGACGGGTGGGTGCTCGAGCAGGACGAGGGTGTCGGCGATGCGGTTGCTCTTGCGGGCGGCGATGAGTTCGGCCTGGATGCGGAGGCCTTCGGCGTAGGTGGTGCGGGGGAGGTTGAGGAGGTGGATGAAGCTCATGGGTGCTGCGTTTAGGGTACTGCTTTGAGGGCCGGTGCATCGGATGGATATGACTGCTGACATGCCGCACCTTTCGATTGCTGGAATGAAGTTTCTGACGCAGTTGAAGAAGCACAACGAGAGGGAATGGTTCAACGCGCGGAAGGCGACGTTTGAGGCGGAGGTGCAGGCACCATGGCTGGATGTGATTGAGGCGGTCAACGTGGCCTTTGCCGGCTTTGCGCCGGACTACGCCAAGCCAGCGCGGAAGGTGGCGATGCGGATCTACCGGGATATCCGGTTTTCGCCGAACAAGAACCCGTACAAAACGAACGTTGCGGCGTGGTGGAGTACGACGACGGTGGAGCGGACGAGTGGCGGCGGGTTTTACGCGCAGGCTGGGCCCGATGGCGTGGTGGTGGCGGCGGGTGTGTACCAGCCGACGCCGGCGCAGCTGTTGGCGATCCGACGGTACCTGCAGGAGCACCATGCGGAGTTCCGCGAGTTGCTGGAAGGCCGGGCGCTGAGGAAGCTGATGCCGGACTTCGATGGGAACTCGCTGAAGCGGATGCCGAAGGGGTTTGCGGCGGACGATGTGGCGGGGGATGTGCTGATGCAGCGACAGTGGGCGTTGAGCGTGCGTTTGCCGGCGGAGGTGGCGACGGGGGCCGGGCTGGTGCGGGAGATTGCGAGCCGGTTCAAGGCGGCTGCACCGCTGGTGGAGATGTTGAATACGCCGTTGCTGGCTGCGGTGACGGTGCGGAAGTCAATGTTTTAGGCGCGGTGCTTGACCGCGGATGCGACGGTTTGGCGGGAAAATCGGGGGTTTTGGAACCTGGGAGGGCACTCTTCCACAGATATTTCAGGAAAATGGCAAATAACCGGAGAAAACCGAAGAAAACCAATTGACATGGGCGACGGAAACGCGGAAGGTGGTACCGGAACGAGCGAAAAAGCCGCATGAACACTGGGGTTTGCCGACAGGGAACGATGCGCGCGCCGGAGAAAGACCGGCGTCGCCGGATGCACCGGCGAGAACGCATTCACACTGGCGGTCCCGAGTCCCTGATGCACGGCAACGCTGTTCGAGGTATCGCCCCGTAAGGGACACAAAGGAGCAACACCATGGCTAAAGGACTCACCAAAACCGCACTCATCCGCACGCTTGCCGAGCAGTCGGAACTGCCGACCAAGAAGGTAGGCGAGTTTTTTGAACTGATGGCCGCGACTGCCATGAAGGAAACGAAGAAGAATGGCGAGTTCACCATTCCTGGCATCGGCAAGCTGGTGAAGGCGGAGCGTAAGGCGCGCGTTGGCCGCAATCCGCAGACGGGCGAAGCGATCAAGATCAAGGCGAAGACGGTGGTAAAGTTCCGCATCGCGAAGGCTGCGAAGGATGCGATCGCACCGGTCAAGAAGTAGATTCGTTGCAGAGAAGCAAGCAGCCGCGGCCTTTGGGTCGCGGCTTTGCTGTTCTTGCGGTTGATGGGTAGTGGGTATTGGGTAGTGCTTGGTAGATAGTGCTTGACGACCGGTGAGTCGTAGAAGGGTTTCTGGTTAGAACGCTTGCTTAGTCAGTCATGAGCAGGACTTCGGTGCTCTTAATGACGGCGGTGATTGGGCTGCCGGGCTGGATGTTCATCTCTTCGGCGCTTTGACGGGTGATGACGCTTTCGATGAGGTTGTCGCCGACGCGGACGCTGACCTTGGCGGTGACGACGCCGAGGTCTACGGTTTCGACGATGCCGCGGAGCTGGTTTCTTGCGGAAATCTTCATAGGTGCAAGTGTAGGCCTGTGTGCTGCGGTGCGCGGTAGGCTGGGCGTATGAGGATTGATCGGGCAAGAGTTGTGGAGCGGCTGCGGACGCTGGTGGATGTAGAGTCGCCGAGTGAATCTGCGGATGCTGTGAACGCGGCGATGGACGTGGTGGCGGCGTGGGCGACGGAGTTCGGGGGGCGCGTGGTGCGGCATGCGCAGACGGGGTTTGGCAATGTGATGGAGGTCTGGTTTGGGCCTGCTGATAGTGACTTGAAGCCGGTGTTGCTGCTGGGGCATCTGGATACGGTTTGGCCGTTGGGAACACTGGCGGGGATGCCGTTCAGGCAGGGGACGGACGAGGCCGGGCGGATGCGGCTGTGTGGGCCGGGGGTAATGGACATGAAGGCGGGTGTGGTGATGGCGCTGGAGGCGGTGGCGGCGGCGGGGGAGTTGCGGCGGCCGGTAGTGTTGCTGCTGAATCCGGATGAGGAGGTGGGGAGCCCGGTAAGCCGGGCGCATACGGAGCGGCTGGCGCGCGGGGCGGAGGCGGTGTTTGTGCTGGAGCCAGCGCAGGGGCTGCCGGGGTCTGTGGACGATGCTGCTTATAAGACCGCGCGGAAGGGTGTGGGGCAGTACCGGGTGGAGGTGACGGGGGTGGCGTCGCACAGTGGGGTGGATTTTTTGGCGGGGCATAGCGCGGTGCTGGAGCTGGGGCGGATGCTTGGGAAGATTGCCGCGATGACGGATCTGTCGCGGGGGTTGACGGTGAACCCTGGGGTGATTGGCGGGGGGACTCGGAGCAACGTGGTGGCGGCGCAGGCCTGGGCGGAGGTGGATGTGCGGATTGCGACGGCGGCGGATGCTGCGGTTGTGGATGCGGCGATGCAGGGGTTGCAGTGCGAGGATGCGGGGTGCGCGGTGAAGGTGACGGGTGGGGTGAACCGGCCGCCGATGGAGCGGTCTGCGGGGACGGTACGTCTGTTTGAAAGGGCACGGCGCCTGGCTTCGTTTGAGCTGAAGGAGGCTTCGACCGGTGGCGGGTCCGATGGAAACTTTACGGCGGCGCTGGGTGTACCGACGCTGGACGGGATGGGGGCGGTGGGCGAGGGGGCGCATGCGGCGCATGAGAGTTTGCTGCTGGAGGAGCTGGTGCCTCGGACTGAGTTGCTGGCGGGGATGTTGCGGGAGATGTGTGGGTAGGTGTTGATGGGTGTCGTGCGGTGTGGTGGCGGGTCAATCGGTCTTCGACCGAATGAGCGCTGACGCGCTGACCCCACCCTTTCGCGCGCAGCGGTGTGCCGGGATAGAGGGGTTGCGGTGCGAAAGAATGGGGCACCCAGGGCGGTGCGGTGCGATCTCAGGGAAGGGTGTCGAGGAGTTGCTGGATGGTGAGGCCGGTGGTGGGGTGGAGGAGGTTGGGGGCGATCTCGGCGAGGGGTTGGAGGACGAAGCGGCGGAGATGGAGTTCGGGGTGAGGGAGGGTGAGGCGGTCCGTTTGCAAAGTTTGGCCGTTGTAGAGGAGCAGGTCGAGGTCGAGCGTGCGTGGGCCTTTGAGGGTAGTGGAGGAGCGGTCGCGGCCCAGGCTTTGCTCGACGTGGAGGAGGCCGTCGAGGAGATCGAGGGGCAGAAGGGTGGTTTGAAGGAGGGCGGCGGCGTTGAGGAAGCGGGGCTGGTCTGGGGTTGGCCCCACGGGCGTGGTGTCAATGAAGCGGGACACGGCTATGACGGTGCCGAGAGTGGCAAGGGCTTGAATGGCGGCGTGAAGGTTGGCCTGGCGCGAGCCGAGGGTGCCGGGGAGATTGGAGCCGAGGGCGATGGCGGCGAGGACTCCGTTGCCAAGTGGGGATGGCGCGGGCACTGGGCGGGAGGCGCTGGGCACTTGTCAGGCGTGGGCGGTGCGGGTGAAGGCGGCGTGAGCGGGTTCGGTCTGCTCTTGAGACTCATCGTCGTAAACGTGGGCAAGATCCCAGGCGGAGCGGTCTTTCATGAGGCGGCTGACGAGGGCGGTGTGCATGGCGTGGCCGGCGCGTTCTGCGACGACGCGGCCCTGGATGCGGCGGCCGGCGAGGGCAAGGTCGCCGATGAGGTCGAGAACCTTGTGGCGAACGAACTCGTCGTCGAAGCGGAGGGGGCCGTTCTGGATTTTGCCGGCTCCGATGAGGATGGCGCAGGCGTCGGTCGCGCCGCGGATGAGGCCCATGTTGCGGAGCATGGGTTCGTCTTCGCGGAAGCCGAAGGTGCGAGCGGGTGCGATGAGGTCGGCATAGGCGCCGGTGTCGAGGTCGCCAAGGAAGCGCGAGGTGCCGATGGGCGCGGAGAAGTGGATGCGGTAGTCGATCTGGTAGCCGGTGCCGGGATAGATACCGATGAACTTGGTGCCGTCTTTGCTGTTTTCCGTGACTTCAACGGGTTTCAAGATGCGCAGGTATTCGCGGCGGCGACGTTGGGGTTTGAGGCCGGTGCGGAGGAAGGCTTCGACGTAAGGCAGGGCGGAGCCGTCGAGGATGGGAACTTCGAGGTTGTCGAGCTCGACGATGACGTTGTCGACGCTGTGTCCGATGAAAGCCGAGAGCAGGTGCTCCGTGGTGGAGATGAGGACGCCCTGGCGCATGAGGGACGTAGCGTATGAGACGCGGGCGACGTTGCGTCCGTTGGCGGGGATCTCGAAGTTATCGAGGTCTGTGCGGCGAAAGACGATGCCTGAGCCGGCGGCGGCGGGGATGAGGCGCATGCGGACGGGTGCACCGGAGTGCAAGCCGACACCCTCAAAGTCGAGGGGTTCCTGCAGGGTGCATTCGGTATGGGGTTGTGCTGCCAAAGTGATGCAGATGCCTTTCTGGGCTGTGGAGAAACCAGTGTTCGAGGAAGCCACGTTAGGGTACGCCCGTGAAAAAGGTGGGGGACTGTGGCGGATTTGCCACAGGGTGTATGAACTGGATGCGGAGAGAGGGTGTGCGAGGGCGCGGGGGCGCAGGGAACGAGAAGCGATGGTTGAGCATGCGGGAGGGAGCGTGGACGCGGGCACCCATAAAATGGTGCAGAGTGCCGATGCGGCCGGAGGATGGCGATGAGCAAAAAGGTGAAAGAGCCCAAGCAGGCCAAGGCAATGACCGGTGGTAAGACAAAGGCGGATCTGGCGCCGAAGGCGGGTGATTCGTTGGATCGCGATGGAATGCTGGACAAGCAAGTGCTGCAAATAAGCAAGGCGATTGCCGACCCGAGGCGCATGGCGATGCTGCGGGCGATTGCGCAAAAGACGGCGAACTGCAGCGGCCTGATGCAATGCACCGGTGTGAGCGCGGCGACGCTTTCGCACCACATGAAAGAGCTGGAAACGGCAGGTCTGATCGAAACTACGAAGGAGGGTCGCTTGTTGCAGGCGACCCTGCAAAGAAAAGTGTGGAAGAGCTACCTTGCTACGTTGAAGGCGCTGGCCGGCTGACGCGATTGTCGGTTCGACCGCGATCGAGGCATTTCTGAATCGCTTTCTTGTGCACCACATCTCTCTGATACTTGTCGAATTATCGACATACAGGAGATTCGCAATGGGCAAGTTGGACGGTAAAGTAGCGATCGTGACGGGTGCGTCGAAGGGTATTGGCGCGGGGATTGCGGAAGAGCTGGCACTGGCGGGTGCGAGCGTGGTGGTGAACTACGCGAGCTCGAAGCAGGGCGCGGATGCGACTGTGGAGCGGATAACGAAGGCCGGCGGCAAGGCGGTTGCGGTGGGCGCGGACGTGTCGAAGCCGGAGGAGATCAAGACGCTGATCGACGAGACGGTGAAGGCGTTTGGCGACAAGATCGACGTGCTGGTGAACAATGCCGGCGTGTATGGAATGACGCCGTTGGGCGAGATTACGCCGGAGGAGTTTTACCGGGAGTTTAACCTGAACGTGCTTGGGCTGCTGTTGACGACGCAAGCGGCGGTGCCGCACTTTCCGGAGGCGGGTGGGTCTGTGATCAACATCGGGTCGGCGGTTGGGCGTAACCCGAGTGCAGGGATGACGGTGTACTCGGCGACTAAGGGTGCGGTGGATGCGCTTTCCATCGGTCTTGGCAAGGAGCTCGGGCCGAAGGGCATCCGGGTGAACAGCCTGAACCCGGGGCCTGTGACGACGGAGGGTTCGGCAGATTTCGCGCCATTTTTCGAGCAGATGAAGTCGCAGATTCCGTTGGGACGGATCGGCGTGCCAAAGGAGATCGGGACGGTTGCGGTGTTCCTGGCGTCGGACGATTCGAAGCTGATTACGGCTGAGACGATTACGGTGTCGGGTGGGTATCGGTAAGTTTTTGGTACTGAGAGAGAGGCGCAGCGGAGATCTCCGCTGCGCCTCTCTGCTTTGCGGGGTCGGTCTGCGACCGATGAAGCGCTTCGCGCTGAACCCATTCTTTTCACGATGGAGCCGTGAAAAGAATGGGGCACCCTGTTTGGTGTCGCCCGGAGAACCCCAACCCCTTTCAGAAAGGGGGCTGTGAAAAGAGAGGGGTGCCCGGCCGGTCGATGTCGCGGCGCATCGTGGGTTTGGCGGGGGGCGTCTAATGGGGTGTGCAGAATACAGATGATGTGAAGAGTGGTGCGGCTGCGGGGCTGCGCGAGACGAGTGCGGCGGCGCTGGAGTGGGGGCGGCTGCGGGAGACGCTGGGCGGGCGAACGCAGAGTGCGCTGGGCAAGGCGCGGGTGTTGGCGCTGGAGCCGAGCCGCGACCTGCGCGTGATTGAGCGGGCGCAGACGCTGACGGAGGAGATGGGCCGGTACCTGGCAGGCGGCGGGGAGTTCGGGTTTGGCGGGTTGTTCGATGCGGACGCGCTGCTGGACCGGGCGCGGATTCCGCAGAGTGCGCTCGATCCGCTGGAGATACGACGGGTGGCGGAGTTGGCGGAGCACATCGCGGACTGGCGGGTGCTGGTGAGCGAGCCGCCGGAGTGGCTGGCCGGGCGGTGGCCGGCGGTAACGGCGCTGAGCGCGCCTGTGGTGGCGACGAACTTTTACAAGCTGCTGCAGCTGGTGAGCGGCAAGATCGAGGCGGATGGGTCCTTGTCGGATGAGGCGTCGCCGGAGCTGGCGCGGATTCGGCGTGCGGCGGAGCGGCAGCACAAGGCGATCGAGGATGGGTTGCGGCGGCAGCTGCGTGCGCTGAGCGATGTGGGCGGCACGCAGGATGAGCTGATTACGGTGCGCGGCGAGCGGTTCGTGATCCCGGTGAAGGCGGAGTTTCGCAAGCGTGTGCCGGGCGTTGTGCATGGGTCGAGCGGCAGCGGACAGACGGTGTTCGTGGAGCCGATGGAGACGATCGAGCAGAACAACGAGCTGGTGCGACTGCTGGATGAGGAGCAGGCCGAGGTGCATCGCATCCTGGTGGCGATGACGGCGGCGATTGCGGAGCAGGCGGGGTCGATTTCACGCAGTACCGAGGTGCTGGCGGAGGTGGAGCTCCATTGGGCGTGCGCGAAGTTTGCGCGGGATTTGCGGTGCGTGCGGCCGGTGTTTACGGATGGCAAGCCGCACCGGGATGAGATGGATCGGGAGCTGCATCCGCTGAGTCTGGAGGGTGCGCGGCATCCGCTGCTGGAGCTGCGGATGCGGGAGGAGAAGCGTGCCAGCGCGAGGACGGCGCGGGAGCGTGAGGCGGCTTCGGCGTCGGGGATTGTGCCGTTGACGGTGGCGCTGCCGGGCGTGGCGAAGCAGCTGATTATTTCCGGGCCGAACACGGGCGGCAAGACGGTTTCGCTGAAGACGGTGGGTTTGCTGGCGCTGATGGCACAGGCGGGGCTGCCGGTGACGGCGGAGAGTGCGCGGCTGCCGGTGTTTGGCGCGGTGTATGCGGACATCGGGGATGCGCAGAGTATCGAGCGGAACCTGTCGACTTTTTCCGCGCACATTACGAATGTGAACCGGATTTCGCGGGAGGCGGACCAGAGGTCGCTGGTGCTGCTGGATGAACTGGGCGCGGCGACGGACCCGGAGGAGGGTGCGGCGCTGGCGGTGGCGATCAGCGAGCGGTTTTTACAGATGGGCGCGTGGAGTTTGATCACGACGCATCTGACGTCGCTGAAGATTTATGCCGCGAAGCATGACGGCGTGGTGAATGCGGCGGTCGGTTTCGATGAGAAGACGCTGGCGCCGACGTATGAGCTGCGGCTGGGTGTGCCGGGGGCTTCGAGCGGCATCAATATTGCGGAGCGGCTGGGGCTGGATGCGGGGATGATCCGGTCGGCGCGTGGTTCTGTGACGACGCAATCCGCGGATATTGCGCGGTTTCTGGATGAGCTGCACACGCAGCTGACCGCCGTGGCGACGGAGCGTGCGGGGATCCGCGTGCGGGAGCAGGAGGTGGAGCGGCTGAAGCGCCAGCTGGAGACCGAGGGCAAGGTGGAGCAGAGGGCGCGGGCGCGGGAGCTGGAGGTGAAGCTGGCCTCGCTTATGAAGGATTTCGAATACCAGATGCGCGAGAGCGTGAAGGGCATTGAGGACAAGAACGTCGCGCAGAAGATGAAGGGTGAGTCGGACCGGCGGATTGCGCGGCTGAAGCGGGAGTTCAGCGAGAGCTTCAATTCGGTGGTGGTGGCGCACGTAAGCGGCGCGGACAAGAACGACAAGGCAGCGCAGCCGCACGTGGTGCGGGAGGTTGGAGCGGGCGACACGGTTCGGCTGAAGAGCCTGGGGCGCGAGGCGAAGGTGGAGCGGCAGATCGATGCGAAGACGTTCGAGGTGAGCATGGGGTCGCTGAAGATGCGGGTGCCGAGGGACGACATTGCGCAGGTGATCAAGGCCGCGCCGAGTGCTTCGCCGATTCAGCATGCGCGCAGCCGTGGGGTGAATGTGCAGGCGCGTGAGCCGGACTCGGTGCCGGGGGAGATCAACGTGATCGGGCGCACGGCGGACGAGGCGCGGGACGAGGTGGAGCGGTACCTGGACCAGGCGTTTCTTGCGGGGCGGACCAACATTCGCGTGGTGCATGGAACAGGGATGGGCGTGCTGCGGCGGACGCTGCGGGACTATTTGAAAAAGCACCCGAGCGTGGTGAGCGTGACGGAGCCGCCGTACAACGAGGGTGGGCAGGGAGCGACACTGGTGGAGCTGAAGGGTTAATTCGTGTCCGCGTGAGACTTTGGGCAGGCGGGCAATACCGATTGAGATTCTGCTGTACGCCGAATTTGGACGGAGTTGCCGCTCATAGCCCGACCGGTGCGGGGCGGGCGGGGCTAGAATTGCGATGTGAGCCCTGTTGCCGCCGTTGATCTGATACAGATTGATCTTTCGCCGAAGGTGCGGGAGCCGAAGCCGGAGTGGCTGAAGTCGCGTGCTCCGGTGGGCGAGACGTTTCACGCGTTGAAAAAGCTGACGCGGGAACTCCATCTGCATACGGTGTGCGAGAGTGCGCACTGCCCCAATATTGGCGAGTGCTGGAATCACAAGACCGCCACATTCATGATGCTGGGTAACAGCTGCACGCGGCGGTGCGGATTTTGTGCGGTGCCGAGCGGCAAGCCGGAGCCGATCGACCACGATGAGCCGCGGCGTATTGGGTATGCAGTGGCGCAGCTTGGGCTGGCGCACGCGGTGATTACGAGTGTGAACCGGGACGACGACAACGTGGGCGCGGGTGCTGCGTTTGTGGAGGTTATTCGGCAGATTCGGATGCAGGCGCCGGGATGCCAGGTGGAGGTGCTTACGCCGGACTTTCAGGGGACGGAAGAGGCGATCCGGATGGTGGTGTCGGCCAGGCCAGAGGTGCTGAACCACAACATCGAGACGGTGCCGCGGCTGTACCGGGTGGCGAAGAGCGGCGGGCGGTATGAGCGGTCGATCGCGTTTCTACGGCTGGCGAAGGAGCTGAATCCAAAGCAGGTGACGAAGACCGGGATCATCGTGGGGCTGGGCGAGGAGACGCACGAACTGCTTGAAGTCTTCCGCGATCTGGCTGCGGTAAAGGTGGATATTCTGACGATTGGGCAGTACCTGCGGCCTTCGAAGGATCATTTGCCGATGAAGCGGTACTACACGCCGCAGGAGTTTGCGTTTTTGAAAGAAGAGGCGCTGCGCATGGGGTTCAGGCATGTGGAGAGCGGGCCGCTGGTGCGCAGCAGTTATCACGCGCATGAGCAGGCGCAGAGTACCGGGTTGGCGTAACGCGTTCGTCGTCAGAATCAGTGCTGATACACCGCAATGGCGGTCGCGGTTGCCTTCGTACTGATACTTGGAAGCACTGTCGGTACACCATCTTTCCAAAGGTAGGCACCCTTGTCCGTGAAGCCGACGGCGTAGAGCGTGCCGCTGCTGACGGTCACTTGCAACACGATGCTTTGGGCAGCATCGACGGAATAGTCCGAAGCGATACCGTTCTTCCAGACTGTGGCCGCGCCGCTGGAAGTGCCGTCGCTGACAAGTGGAAAGCCGTGATTTCCGCCGGCATAGATGTCCGCACCGTTGGCGAAGACAGAAGGCACATAGCCGTTGTCGGTGGAAAGCTGAGCCGGCACGCCATTCTTCCAAACAGTAGCCGCTGACGTGCCTGAAGCTGTGGACTGGAGGGAACCGCCTACATAGACGTCGTTACCCTGCACAAAGGTAGAGGAGCCGTAGCTTCGGTAATAGGTGTTTGCCGCGTCGAGATTAGTGGCAACACCGTTCTTTACGACGATGGCTGCGGTGCGCTCGACATTTGGGGCAGTGACGGCGAAGAACATGCCTCCCGTCACATAAACGTCGGTGCCAGAGATAGCGACCGCTTGTGCTTCGCTCATGGGAAGAATGGTCCAAACGCCATTCTTCCAGAGCAAGGAAGAGCCTAAACCGCTCTTGGCATCAAGTCCGTTTCCACAGACATAAACATCTGCACCAGACACGGCAATACTATTGGCGAGGCCATATCCGAGTGGCGATTGCAAAGTTGTGGCGACGCCGTTTTTCCAGATCGTTGGTTTGAAGTTAATGCCATCGCTTTGAACCCCGGCAGCGTAGATATCGGAGCGTACGTTGGCGATGCTTCCCACATGGGAAACAAATCCTGGAGTACCAATCTGGCTCGCCACGCCGTTTTTCCAGACCGTAGCTATAGCTACACCGTTGATGTAGTCTTCGCCGCCGACGTATACGTCCGTCACAGTAGAGGGGGTCGGGGGAGTAGTCGTGACGGGAGTCGCTGTACTGGCTGGAGAGGAGGAGTGCGCGCAGCCTGAGACGAGGGACAGGAGTGCTGCGCTGCATGCCAGAACGACAAAGGCTGACAGGTGCGGAAGGTGATTCAGAGACTTCAACATGGGAGGAGTGTTCCTGTTTTGGGGTCATTCTGTACGCCACCACCGTACACGCTGGATGGTGTCGAGGCGCGGCCTTTGGGCAACAGCATCGGCTTTGGCAGCAGCAGATGTCGGGTTTGAGTGCAGTTGGTGTGAACGGGAAGCCATTTGTGCGTAGCTGGTCACGAGCGAAGGCAGGTGGAGAGGAGGAGTTTGGTGAGAGCGATCGCGATGCTTTGTTCGTTGTGACCGAGATAAAACTCATACCTGCATTTGGCGGCTCGCACAGAATGCGGTGGTGGATGCCGTGTCCGCGCTGGTGTGCATCCGATGGGTGCAGAGGATCACGCGATGGCGAAGTCAGCACCTGCAAAGAAAACAGCAGCTACAAGTGTGAAGGGTTCTGCCAAGAAGGCATCGGAGAACTCTGCCGCCGCGAAGTTGCCTGCGAAGAAGGCGGCGGCCAAGGCACCTGCGAAGGCTGTCGGTAGGCCAGCTAAAAAGGCTGCGACGAAGAAGGAACGGGATGCCGAGACAAAGTACACCGATCCGGCGTTGCGGGAGCACATCAAGGATGACGTGATGGCGGGAGACAAGGGTGGGCGACCCGGGCAGTGGAGTGCGCGTAAGGCACAGATGGTGGCGCATGAGTACGAGGCCGAAGGCGGCGGGTACAAGGGTGGAAAAGACGACACGCAGAAAAGTCTGACGCAGTGGGGCGACGAGCACTGGAAGACGAGCGACGGTAAGCCGGCGGAGCAGAAGGACGGAATGCATCGGTATCTACCGGAAGCAGCTTGGGACAAGATGTCCCCCGAGGAGAAGAAGGCAACGGACAAGAAGAAGCTGGCTGGCGATCACGAGGGCAAGCAGTTTGTGGCGAATACGAGTGCTGCGGTGAAGGCAAAGAAGGCCATAAAGAAGTGAGGCAGGTGGCTGGGTGCCGGCGTTGGGGCAGTCCAGGTTGGCGGCGTTGAATGCAAGGCTGGGTTTGGCGCCTTGAAGGCAGGGCAGGCATGGCGGCGTTGGCCGCGGGGCCGGTTGCCGCGCTTTCGGTGCGTTCACTATAGTTGGGTCGCGTGGAAAGGCTATGCGGGCGACCGAGGAGAGTTAATCGTGCTTGGGAAATGGCTGGCTCTGCCGGTGTTGCTTGTGGGGTGCGCCGGAATGGCGCATGGTGCGGATGCGTTGCGTGTAAAGACCGACAAGGGCGAGATTGCGGGCAAGTTGTCGGACGACGGGAAGGTGCGGGTGTTCTTGGGCGTGCCGTATGCGGCGCCCCCGGTAGGACCGCTGCGATGGAAGCCGCCAGAGCCGGCAGAGCGCTGGAAGGATGTACGCAGAGCGCAGAGCTACGGCTTGCATTGCATGCAGGTGAACCTGTTTGCGGACATGAAGTTCCATGATGCGGGCGAAAGCGAGGATTGCCTTTCACTGAATGTGTGGACGCCGAAGGACGTGGCGGCGGGCAGTAAGTTGCCGGTGATGGTGTGGATCTACGGCGGTGGGTTTGCGGCGGGAAGCACGTCCGAGGCGCGGCAGGATGGCGAGGCTTTTGCGCACAAGGGTGTGGTGCTGGTGTCGATGAATTACCGGTTGAACATCTTTGGGTTTCTTGCGACAGCGGCCCTTGCCGCGGAGTCGCCGCAGCACGCGGCCGGCAACTACGGGTTGATGGACCAGGCAGCGGCGTTGCAGTGGGTGAAGCGGAATGCGGCTGCGTTTGGCGGGGATCCGAACAACATCACACTCTTTGGGGAGTCTGCCGGATCGGCGTCGGTGAGCGCACAGATGGCGTCGCCCATGGCAAAGGACACGCTGGCGCATGCGATTGGCGAAAGTGGCGGGGCGTTTTTTCGGACGGGGCTGGTATTTGATTCGCTGGCCGTGACGGAGAAGAGGGACGAGGCGTTTGCGCAGGACGCGATGGGGAAGAGCACGCTGCCGGAGTTGCGTGCTATGCCGGCGGAGGCGCTGGTGAAGGCGGTGGAGGGGCAGAAGGGGACGGCGGTGCGGTTTGGGCCGAACGTGGATGGGCTGTTCCTGCCTGAGCCTGCGCCTGCGATCTATGCGGCCGGCAAGCAGGCGCACATTCCGTTGCTGGCCGGGTGGGTGCGCGACGAGGGTGGACCGCCAAGCGATGCGGTGACGCTGAGCAGCTACCGAGAGACGGCCGGGAAGACGTGGGGGCCGCGTGCGAACAACTTTCTCCGTGTGTATAGGGCCGGGACGGATACGGAGGCACGCCGGAGCGCGGCGGATTACGAGGCGGACCACTTCATTGCCTTCTCCACGTGGGAGTGGGTGGAGGCGCAGGTGAAGACGGGCGGAGCGCCGGTATACCGCTTTCATTTTGAGCAGCCGTCACCGGGCGGCAGATACCATCCGGCAAGCAGTGGTGTGTTCCATTCAAGCGAGATCGAGTATGTGTTTGGGAACCTGCCGGCGCGGCCGGGAGCGCCTTGGACGGAGGCAGATCACACGTTGTCGGAGCAGATGCAGAGCTATTGGGTGAACTTTGCGAAGACAGGCAACCCGAACGCGCCGGGATTGCCGGAGTGGCCCGCGTATGCCGCCGCGGATGGATGGCAGGTGATGCATCTGCATGCCGCACCCGCAGCCGCGGCCGACACAACACGTGAGCGTTATGACTTTCTGAAGACGGCGGTGCCGGTGGCGGCAGTCCGCTAGAATTAGATCGTTGCGCTTGTGCGCGTGGAGGGTACCGAATGGCATCGCAGATGGCGAATATCCCGGCGTTGAAAGAGTTGCAGGGCACGCTGGATGCGCGCATGAAGAAGACGGTGGGGGACTTTCGAGAGAGCCTGCTGGCGGCGCGGACGGGGCGTGCAAATGTGCACATGCTGGATAACATCCGGGTGGATTATTACGGCAGCGAGATGCCGATCAACCAGCTGGCGCAGGTGACGGCACCGGAGGCGCAATTGATCGTGGTGCAGCCCTTCGATTTAGGAACGGTGGGGTTGATTGAGAAGACTATCCGGACCAGCGGGCAGGGGTTCAATCCGATGCATGACGGCAAGCTGATTCGGGTGCCGATTCCGCCGATGACGGAGGAGCGTCGCAAGGACGCGGTGAAGATGCTGGCGGGAGTGCTGGAAGACCACAAGACAAGCATTCGCAACATTCGGCGCGAGGGGAACGACACGATTAAGAAGGCGGCGAAGGACAAGCTGATTAGCGCGGATGACGAGAAGCGTGCGACGGAAGAGACGCAGGCGATGACGGATTCGGAGATCAAAGTGCTCGAGGACATGTTCAAGCACAAGGAAAAGGAATTGATGACGGTGTGATCGCGAGTGGATCGCTTGCAGCAAGAAGGAGCACCCTGCATGGGTGCTCCTTCGCTTTTGAAGGTGTGTGCGCTCGCGATTAGAAGAGGCGTTCGGCGCGGCGGAGATTGCCGGCGGAGCCGATGTTGGCGAGGGTGAAGTTGAAGCGGTAGACGTTTTCGTTGCGGACGCTGCCGAGCTCGAATTTGCGGTATTCGCCGCTGATGCCGCAGCAGTTCCAGTTGTAGGCCATCTGCAGGGCTCCGTACTGGGGCTGGGGAACTGTGAGGTCGAGGCCGACGTTGGTGGCGACGGAGAAGCCCTGCTTGGTGGGTGTGCCGTAGCCGAGGAGAAGGCGAAGCTGGCTAAAGTCGGACAGCAGGGACGTGGTGTTGGTGGAGCTGGTGTCGAGCCGTTGGAAGCGGCCGGGTGCGTTGAGGCGGGCGTAGCTGACGCCGCCGAAGTAGTCCTTTGCGTGGTAGTTGAAGAAGACGTTGCTCTGGGTGAATTTGTCCAGCTCCGTGTCGTAGTTCATGTCCCACTCCACGTCGAGGTGGGAGGTGGCGGAGAGGCGCATTTCGCTGATGATGGGCGAGAAGCTGCGGGGCGCAGTGAGGAAGGCGACGCCCGACAGATCGAGGGTTGTCTGGAGGACGTTGCGGCGGTTGTTGACGAGGACGTCGCGGCCGAAGAAGTCGTTGGCGTAGAAACGCTGGACGATGCGCCAGCGGAGGCTTTCGCGGGTGCCGCCGCATGTGGGCTCGGCGTCGTCTGCAAGGGGGGTGGCGGTGGCGGTGATGCCGACGGCGGTTATGGTTGTGCCAGGGTTAACGGCTGCAGTGCGGCCGCCGGCTGCACCGAGCCCGGCCGGGCCGTCAGAGGGTGGGGCGGAGTCGTCTGTGGGCACTTCCCCTTGTTCGCAGGGGCGGATGCGGGAGGGCCGCAGGAAGAGGCGCTGGGTGACACCGTACTCGAGCTCGTTGGTGTTGGAAAGGACGTCTGTCGCATCGAAGCGGAGGGTGTGGTTGAAGTCGTCAATGCCGGTGACGTAGCGGTAGTGGGCTTCGGGCTCAATGGTGTGCTTGACGCTGCGGCCGAGCAGGCGGGTGAAGGGGCCGCTGTCGAAGGTGCGTTCGAGGACAGGTGTGCGGAGCTCGACATCGGCTTCAAGGCTGGTGCGGTTCAGGCTTGCACCAAGAGTTTGCGGCAGAGCCGTGCCAGGCAGCGGTACCGGTGAACGGGAATTGGTGTAGAAGGTGTCGCGCACGGCAATGGTGGAGCGGAGGCGGAAGCCGTCGATGCCGAGGGGAAGGGAGAGCTCGGGGCGGACGTCGATGCGCTCGGTGAAGCCGCTGTTGAGAAGGGAGCTGCTGGTGTCTGTGCCCTGGGTGCGCTTGATGGCGCTGCTCTGCAACGTGGCGCTCCACAGGAACGGCGAGTTGCCGAGGTGGCGCTCCATGGATTCGAGATCGAGCGTGGGCAGGTGCAGGATGCGTACCTGTTCGCCGGTGAGGGTGCGCTTGAGACCCTGGTAGCGGTCGCCTTCGATGGCGGCGACGAAGCCGTTGCTCTCGTGGGTGCCGTAGACGGAGGAGACGATGTCGGTGGTGACGGCCTGGTTAAAGTTGTCGGTGAACGCCTGGCGGTAGGCGTAGTTGCTGAGGTACTCGGCGTCGCCGGCGATGCGGGTGTGGACGGAGTAGTCCTTGCGGCCGCTGAGGACGATGTCTTCGCCACCCTGGTTGATGTAGCCGGTGGTGGAGGTGACGGTGCCGTTGGGACCCTGGCCGAGGATGGTTCCCTGAAAGCCGCGATCGAGCAGGTTGCTGAAGTGGGCGTTGGCGAAGTCGAGGTCGCGGCCTTTGTAGCGGAAGGTGGCGGAGGTTTGCCAGCCGCGTTTGCTGAAGTACTCCGCGCCGATGGTGAGATCTGTTGAGCGGCTGAGGGCGAAGTAGATCTGCTCGCCAAGGACGAGACCCTTGGTGGAGCTTTGGCCGATGACGGGAATGAGGAAGCCGCTCTGGCGCTGATCGGCTCCCTGTTCCGGCACGGGATGGGTGACGAACGGTAGGTACAGCACGGGAATGTTGCGCAGGCGGAAGAGTGTGGTTTTGGCGCTGGCCTTGCCGTTATGTATGGCGAAGTGGGCGGAGGAGAGCAGCCAGTCGGGGTGGGGTAGCTGGCAGCTGGTGACAGATCCGTCGTAGATGTCGAAGTCCGTGGGGCCGTTGCGGACGACCATGCGGCCTGCGAACAGGAAGGGATTGCCGACGGTGTAGATGCGGCCGTTACCGCCCGTGCGCAGGCCGACGGAACCGGTGACGTCGTAGAAGCGACCGGTGCTTTCACGCAGGTTGAGGGTGCCGTGACTGGCGGAGATCTGCTCCGCGGCCTTGCTGCCACGCAGGCGGAGGTGGCCTGAGGCTTCCAGATCGCCGGTGTCGCGGTCGTAGTCGATGTGGTCGGCTTCGACGTGGTTGGGGCCGTCGACGATAACGACGTTGCCGTCGAGGATGAGATGGTTACCACGGTAGGCGAGATGGTCCTGCGCGGTGGTCAGGTGTTCCGCGTTGGCGGCTGGGACCTCGGCGGCAATGGGGTACTCGGCAGGGGCGCTGGGGTCGTTCGGCAGCACGTTGTCCTGAGTTTGAACAGGTGCCGTGGCGGTTACCCCCTGGGCGTGCAACTGGATGCCGATGGCGGCGAGCAGCGTGATACATAAGCAAGAGACGGAAGGAAGCGGCCGCAGATGCAGTAGCGGGATTGGCTCCGCGGTCCGTTCACGACTGCTGCGCATTGCCTTCACCTGAACCTGATTCATTCTACGGAAAGCGAGTTCCCTTGAGCACCGCATCGCCTTTGCCGTTGCAGCCACTGCCGGACGCCGTTGTCTCGAACGAGCAGCAACTGCTGCTGAAGCAGGAGGTCGCGCTGCGATTGCAGCAGCATCGCCGTCGTCGCCCGCAGGCGGACACCGCGCAGCAGATATTGCCGGGGCGTCAGCCGGTGACGCGGACTGGACCGGGAGGCAGGGTTGCAGAGTCGGTTGCGGCACGGTTTGCGCAGAAGGCGTCATACCGTGAGCTGCTGGCGCGCGAGGCCGAGGTGGCGCTGCGCCAGGCGGAAGCTGCGGCCGAGATTGCAATGCGCAATGCGGAGGCGATTGCGAGTGCACAGCAGCGATTGCTGAACGAGATTGCCGCCTGGAACAAGGTTGCCGTGGAGGCCGCGGCGACAGAGCAGCAGCAGCAAGCCACGGAGACGGCAGTGGCGCCGCCATTTGCGGAGGAAGGCAACACCTGTACAGGACACACCGCAGAGTTGGAAAGTTTTTCGCGGAGCCACACGAGGGCGGTGACGGCGCAGACGCCAGCGGCTATTCAGAGTGTTTCGACTGAGCCGGAAGTGCTGTTTGGCCGTGACTTGCAGGCGATGACGGTGGATGCTGCCGCTGCCGCGACCGGGCAAGTGGAGACGTCGACGGTGGACCCGCTGTTGCTTTTAAAGCAGGAGCCGCAGGAGGCGCCGACGGGGTTGCCGACGAACCTGATCGAGTTTCCACGGCAGTTGGTGGCGGCACGCAAGGCGCGGCCCCGGCTGGCAGAGGGTCCGCTGCTTGAGGAGGCGAACCGGTCGCCGGAGCAGGCGCAGCTGCGCATCTTTGAAGTGGAGCCGGAGTCGTTCAGCACGGTGCCTCTTGCCGTTCAAGAAAGTGTTCTGCCGGAGTGGTCGAGCATTCGGCTGGATAGCTGGCAGGCGCCGCATGAGACGGCGGTGCCGGATGCGCAGGTGTCGTTGGCGATGCCGCTGTATACGGCAGCGGTGAGTACGCGATGCATGGCGGCGGCGGTGGACGCGTGCTGCCTGGTGGCGGTGTTTCTGGCGGCGGTGGTGGTGGCGGGGTATGCGTCGCCGGTGCTGCCGACGGGGGTTGCTGCGGCGGTTGCGGCGGCAGGATCGCTGGGGCTGCTGGGCGTGCTCTACCTGTTGTTCTTCTTTACGTTCACGGATGCGACGCCAGGCATGCGGTACGCACGCATTGCGCTGTGCACGTTCAACGATGACAACCCTACGCGGAGCGCGATGCGGCGGCGGCTGCTGGCCACCGCGCTGAGCGTGGTGCCAATGGGGCTGGGGCTGCTTTGGGCGGCGCTGGATGACGACCGGCTGGGATGGCACGATCGAATTTCGCGAACGTATCAGCGGGAGTACTGAGCCAAAAATCCCATGCCTCCACGGAGGAGACATGGGGCCCAGGTCGTTCAACGTCTTGCGAAGTTAGTTGTTCCAGCGGATGAGTTCATCCGGCTGCATGGAGACGTGAACGGCTTCGCCACGGCCGAGTTGCTGTGCCAGCAGGAAGGCCGTTTCCGAGCGATCGATTGCCAGAAACTTCTCTACGACGCGGTCGCGCGTCCAGCCGGTGCAGACCTGCAGCGAGCCATAGCGACGGCGGCGGTCCGGTGATGCGTATGTGGCCTTGATATTGAAGAGGCTTTCCGTGGTTTCGAGTTGTTCGGCGGAGAGCGTGCTGGCGGCTGACGAGATGGTGAAAGTGCGCATGCTATGGCTTCCTTTGTGGCAGGTATGCTGCAGGGTTTGCGGCGCCGCTTAGTTTGCGAGCGCGACGACGGAGGCCGGTGCCGGCATGGTCTGGAGCACCTGGATCATGGCGTCTTCGGAGTCGAGCAGGGCGGTGCGCACAGCTGCATCTTCTGCGGCGTGGGCGGCGGCGCAAGGTTCCTCGTCTTTAAAGAAGTGGCTTAGTTCTCGCTCTTCGGCCATGCTGATGGCTTGGCGCACGTGGGCAATAGCGTCGGCGACGTGAGCCTGTGCGGCAGATGGGTTTTGGTTGGTGTCGATCATGTTCTTGGCTCCCGGCGTCTTGTTGCTGCCTGCCTGATGTATCGGCGGCTGCGACGAAATGCTGAGCCGAAGAGTTACCGGGCTGGTTTGAGACCGACCATCTTTGCGATAAATCTGTCTGTCATGCGCTTGGGAAGGAGGCGCGGCAAGGTCCACTCCCTGAATTTGCGCGGGATGACCAGGTATTTGAGCCTGGGTGTGGAGGCAGTGATGGCCTTCCATGTGCTGTCTGCGACGCGGCTGGCGGGCAGGCCGCTTTTGCCGAGCTTTGTAAAGATCTGGTCGACGTTGGCGAGGGCTGGGCCGTAGGGGGTGGAGGCGTACTGCGCGAAGTCGCTGTCGTCTGCCTTTTGCCAGATGGGGGTGACGATGGCACCGGGAGCGATGATGCTGACCTGGATGCCGAAGAGGAGAAGTTCGCGGCGCAGGGCTTCAGACATGCCCTCAAGCGCGTGCTTTGAGGCGGAGTACGCACCCATAAAGGGGAAGGCGGTGCTGCCGGCGACGGACGACATCTGCACAATGCGGCCGGGCTTGCCGGTGCGGCTCTTGTCTGTGCCGAGCAGGGACGCAAAGGCCTGGGTGACCATGGTGGGCCCGATGAAATTGACCTCCATCTGGAAGCGGAGCTTATCGATGGGCAGGTAGAGCATGGGGCCGCCGACGACCAGGCCGGCGTTGTTGACGAGGCCCTGCAGGGTGCGGTTGCCGAGAGCCTGGGCGACCTGTGCGGCAGCGCGACCGATGGCGTCGGCGTCGGTGACGTCGAAGATAAGCGGGGTGATGCCGAGAGAGGAGAGGCGTTCCGCGTCGGCCTGCTTGCGAACGCTGCCGAAGACCTGCCAACCATTTTTTACGAAGCGCTCCGCGATGGCGAGGCCAATGCCGGTGGAGGCACCGGTGACGACGATGGAGTTCTGGTCGGGCATGGGTGAGGTCCTCGGGTTCTGAAGCTCTGAGCTACACCGTTTTGATGAGGGGTTGCTGAGAAACGGACCAGTAGAATCGGGGTATGCAGTTTCCTGTAACGCGGCTTCGGCGTTTGCGCAGCACCGAGGCTATGCGGTCGCTGGTGCGCGAAACGCATCTGCGGCCGTCCGCGTTGATCTATCCACTGTTTATCTGTCCGGGTGAGGGTGTGCGAAAGCCGATCGGGTCGATGCCGGGAGTGTTTAATCTGTCGATCGACGAGGCGATGAAGGAAGCGGAAGAGTGCGTTGCGCTGGGGATTGGCGGCCTGCTGCTGTTCGGATTGCCGGCGGAGAAGGATGAACTGGGCACCGGAGCGTATGCCGAGGACGGCATTGTGCAACGGGCGCTGCGGGCGTTCAAGGCGAACCGTGCCCTGGACGGGCTGGTGCAGATTGCGGACGTTTGCCTGTGTGAGTATACGAGCCACGGTCACTGCGGCGTGCTGACGGTGGATGGGGATCATGCGCATGTGGAGAACGACGCTTCCCTGCCGCTGCTGGCACGGACGGCGGCGAGCCTGGCGCGTGCGGGTGCGGACGTGATTGCACCGAGCGACATGATGGACGGGCGGGTTGCGGCGATGCGCGATGCAATGGATGCGGCCGGGTGTGAGGGGACGCCGATCATGAGTTATGCGGCGAAGTTTGCGTCGGCGTTCTATGGGCCGTTTCGTGAGGCGGCGGACAGTGCGCCGCAGGTGGGGGACCGGCGCGGCTACCAGATGGATGGGGCGAACATTCGCGAGGCGATGCGGGAGATCGAGCAGGATGTTGCGGAGGGCGCGGACATGCTTCTGATGAAACCTGCGGGGCCGTACCTGGATGTGATCCGGGCGGCGCGGGAGAGGTTTGACCTGCCACTGGGGGCGTACCAGGTGAGCGGCGAGTACAGCATGCTGCATGCGGCGTTTGAGCGGGGGTGGCTGGACCGGGACCGCGCGATGTTGGAGAGTTTGTTGAGTATTCGGCGGGCGGGCGCGGAGTTTATCGTGACGTATTTTGCGAAGGATGCGGCGCGCTTGCTGGGCTGAGTTCAGCCGTTTGTGCGTGTCAGTTCATCCAGTTCCGCAAAGATTTCCGCGACTGACAGGCGGACTGCCGAGCCGGCGAGAACGAGGTGCGGCGCATCGATTCTTCGGAGACCCTGTTCTGATCCGCTCCAGATGCGGCGACCGACGGGATCGAAGATCCAGACATTCTGCACACCCATGGCCATGTAGTCCTCGACGCGGTCGTGCATGTCCAGCAGGGTGTCGTCTGGCGAGAGCACCTCGATGCAGAGTGCCGGAGCTGTAGTAACGACATCGCCAGCAGGGTCTGTCGCAGCGACGACACAGACATCCGGAACACGGAAGCGTGTTGGGCGGACCTGCACTCATTGCTCCGTGAGGGCGAAATAGCCCCAGGCGCGGCGGTTGGCGTGAAAGATGGCCGCGAGAAGCATCTGCAACGCGGCGTGTGGACGTGTTCCCACGTGGCGCTCCTTTGTCGCGCCGTCGACGTAGTCCACGTCGGGGCTGTAGCTGGTGTGCAGGTACTCCTCAACGGGGATAAAGGTCGTGGTCGCCATGTGGATGGTATGCGCGCTCTGGTAGCAGGAACTTCGATCAGGCTGTGGGTGCTTCGTCGATCTCTTCGAAGATCTCGGCAACGGAGATGTGCACTGGGGTTCCTGGAAGTGTGAGGACGTCGCCTCGCAGCTGAACGGGATCACCAGAGGCGTCCATGATGTGGATCTGGCGGGATTCGGGGTCAATAATCCAGACGTACGGCGTACCCATGCCAATGAAGTCGCGTGCGCGGACAAGCGTGCGCTGAAAACGGTCTTCCGGCGAGAGAACCTCAACGCAGAGCACAGGCGGCGTGTTCAGGATGGGGATGATGGGGTCGGTGGAGCGGACCGCGCAGACATCCGGAACGCGAAAGCGGCCGGGGGTGACCTGGACGCGCTGTTCGGTAAGGGAGCGCAGGCCCCAGTCTTTGCGATGTTGCTTGAAGATCGTGACGATCATTCCCTGCACGAGGCTGTGCCACTGTTCGCCCAAGTTGCGCTCCTGCAGTTCGCCGTCGACGTAGTCCACGTCGGGGCGGTAGCTGGTGTGGAGGTACTCCTCAACCGGAATGAACGTTGCCGTCGCCATGGTGTAGGTAGTATGACGCTGAATTGGGCGGTATGCACGGCGAATACGGTCGCGGGCGTAAACTTGTAAAGGTTGCGCGGGCTGAGGTCTGCGCTGTGGAAGTGGGCTGGCGAGGGCCGGCAGAGGAGCTTTGAGCGTGGCAGATCAGGTGTTCGACGTTGCAGTCATTGGTGGTGGTCCGGCTGGGTACAGCTGTGCGTTTCGGGCGGCTCAGTATGGGTTGAAGGTGGCGTTGCTGGAGAAGACGGACAAGCTTGGCGGGACGTGCCTGCACGTGGGCTGCGTGCCGACCAAGGCGATGCTGTTCAGCGCGGAGATTTTCGACCATGCCAAGGAAGGCGGCATGTACGGCATCGACGGCATCAGCGAGGGGACGATCAACTGGCCGCAGGTGCTGAAGCGCAAGGGCGACATCATTAACAAGCACGTGGGCGGGCTGCAGTACCTGGTGAAGAAGAACAAGGTGACGCTGCTGCGCGGCGCAGGCGCGCTGGCGGGCGCGGCGAAGGACGGCGTGTTCTCGGTGAACGTGGATGACGGCGGAAAGACCAGCACGGTGCAGGCGAAGAAGGTGGTACTGGCGACGGGGTCGGATGCGCGGATAATTCCGGGATACACGCCGGATGACAAGATTTTGACGAACATCGAAATACTGTCGCTGGAGAAGCTGCCGAAGTCGCTGGTGGTGATCGGGTCGGGCGCGGTGGGCGTGGAGTTTGCGAGCGTGTTCAACAGCTTCAACGTGCCGGTGACGATCATCGAGATGGCGGACCGCGTGGTACCGGCGGAAGATGCCGAGGTGAGCAAGGAGTTTGCGCGGCAATACAAGAAGAAGGGGATCACCGTTCATACGTCGGCCAAGATGGACAAGATCGAGAAGACGGATGAGGGCGTGAAGGTGCACTTTGCGACCAGTGACGGCAAGGACAATATCCTTGAAGCGGACAAGGTGCTGATTGCGATTGGGCGTGCACCGCGGACGGCCAATGTTGGGCTGGAGACGGTGAAGGTCGAGATGGACAGGACGTCGGTGAAGGTGGACGACCACTTTGAGACGACGGAGCCGGGGCTCTACGCCATTGGCGATATTGTTGCCGGATTGCCGCTGCTGGCGCACGGCGGGTCGATGGCGGGTGCCGTGGCTGCGGCGCACATGGCGGGCAAGCCGTATAAGCCTGTCACGCGCAATCGCATCCCCGCGTGCACCTACTGCGAGCCGCAGATCGGGTCGGTGGGGCTGACGGAGCAGATGGCGCGCGACATGGCGGCGGACAAGGGATGGACGATCAAGGTGGGCAAGTTCCCGCTGGCCGGCAACAGCAAGGCGACGATCCTGAATGCGCACGACGGGTTCGTGAAGGTGATTGCGGATGAGAAGTACGGCGAGATCCTTGGCGTCCACATCATCGGGCCTTATGCGACGGAGTTGATTGCGGAGGCGGTAACGGCGATCGAGGGCGAGATGACGATTGACGAAATGATGTTTACGCAGCACGCGCACCCGACGCTGAGCGAGAGCCTGCTGGATGGGTTTGCGAGTGTCAAGGGGATGAGCCTGAACGCATAGGTACGTTGCTCATGCTGGCTGCAATGCTGCAACGGGATGCCACACGTGGTGTCCCGTTGTTGTTTATGCGCCGGGCTGTATTTGCTTCGGGATTACGGGAGCATAGGGTGACGGTGGCAGCGAGGTGTTGCCCTGCCGGTATCGACGTGTGCGGCGTGCGGCGGGTGCGGGTAGTGCCTGGCCATCGGTGGGAACGGCTGCCTTGCGAGCGGCGTCGCTGCTGAGCAGATCCGCTGACCAGTAGCGGGTAAGCGCCGTGCTGTGCAGGTCGGCTGCGTGGGTGGCAAGGACGTCTGCAAATGTTCGCTCGGGCATGGCTGCCAGCACGCGGACCCAACCGTGGGTGTGGGTTGCGTGGAAGGGTGCGGTGGAACCGCTGATGCGGCGCAGGAAGTTTCGCAGGCTTTGCGCGACGCTTTCCTCGGCGATGTCCAAGGGTAGCCGTTCCAGAGCGAGCCATGCAAAGCGCAGGTGATCGCCATGTCGAAAATCCTGCGCGCGCAGTTCACCGGCGGTGAAGCGATGGAGGAAGTCGCCGTCGGACAGGTGTGCCGAGGCAAAGTGGATGCCGTGAGCCTGTGCAGCAGACATGGCGGCCTGGGTGAGCAGCAGGTTGGCGGCGGCAGCCTGGATGGCAACCTCACTGGTGGGAGCCAGGTGCGGAAAGGCGTGGCGCTCCGCCTGGGCGCGACGCTCCTGCTGTAGCTGGACGGAGCTTTGCGCGGTGCGCCGGTCGAAGCCGTCCATGGGCAGCACTACTGCGCAGCATGCGACGAAGACAACGAACGGCAGCAGAAGCAAGACAAGGCTTGTGGAAGTGAAAAGGGCCAGGCTGACGAGAGCTGTCACCAGGGCAAGGCCGGCCAGCATCAGCTTCAACGTGCGCGTCTCACGCCGCCGCTGCGTGTTGACACTTGCGCTGCTGGTGAGGAGCGACATGGTTCGGCTATCTTGGCAGAAAAAAGTTCTTTCTGGTGAGAGATGTGCGTTGAACTGTCAATTTGGGTACGGCATGAAGGTCCTCGTTGGGGAGCCAGGAATCAGTGCTGTTTTTTACGCGAACCTTCAATCAAAATGTCGACGATCCTGCGCGCACTGTCTTTCCACCCGGGCACTGCTGTTGTATGGAAGACGCCGATCAGGGCACGGATAAGGTCGTCAGGATCTGTGCCCTCTCGAAGGTCGCCAGCAGCGACGGCGCGTTGCGCCAACCGGCGAAAGGTGTCGTGGATCATGCCGCGCGAACCCTCGATGAGACGGGAGGCTCCCCCTGGAACGGTATCCATGGCCGGCAGGATCAGCCATTTTTTCGCGACGTGATCGATGAACAGCATCATCCAGCTGCGCAATGCCGGCAGCGGCGGCAGCGTGGACGCGTAGCGCTCTCCAGCCGCAGTGAGCTTCGCCACCTCGCTTCGATACACCTCTTCGATGAGGGCGTGGCGTGTGGGGAAGTGGCGATACAGGGTGCCGGGTCCGATTTTTGCGCGGCGAGCGATGTCGTCCATCGTTGCCGCTGCTCCGTGGTCCGTGAAGGCCTGCCGCGCCACTTCCAGGATGCGTTCGCGATTTCGCTGCCCGTCTGCGCGGGGCTTGCGCGCCGGTTGCGGGTTTGGCAGAGCGGGGGCCATCAGCTACAGTTTCGCAGAAATGCTGCAACCGGAGGGGATCTCCGCTAATCTTATAAGCGGAGTCTGTCTCCGTTTTCTGGCGGGTCCGCTAAAGGGCCCACAGGTTTGACAAGGCGGGGAAGATGAATGGAAAGGGATAAGACGATGCGGGTTTTTGTTACGGGAGCGACAGGATTTATCGGGACGGAGCTGGTGAAAGAGCTGCTTGCAGCGGGGCACCAGGTTCGGGGACTTGCACGCAGCGACGCGAGTGCGCAGCAGTTGGAGGCGGCCGGGGCAGAGGTGCAGCGGGGCAGCCTGCAGGACCTGGCCAGCCTGCGCAGCGGTGCAACGGGTATGGACGCCGTGGTGAACCTGGCCTTTAACCACGACGATATGACCAAATTCGCCGAGTCTGGCAAGGAGGAGCGTGAGGCGATTGAGGCGCTCGGGTCTGCCCTGGAACCGGGCAAGCTGCTTGTGGTCACGTCGGGTACGGGCCTGGCTCAGGGTGGACCAGGCCATGTGAGAGTGGAGAGCGATCCGCCGGCAAATTCCGACGCTCTGCCGCGCCAGCCGGAAGATGTGGCGCGATCCATGGGCGAGCGTGGTTTGCGTGTTGCCATTGTGCGGTTGCCGCAGGTGCATGACACACGCAAGCAGGGTTTGGTGCCGTATCTAACGGCCACAGCGCGGGCCAAGGGTGTTTCTGCTTACGTGGGGGATGGCGCAAACCGGTGGGCGGCTGCGCCTTTGCCGGACGTTGCGCACCTGTACCGACTGGTTGTGGAGAACTCCGGCCCGGGCGTGACGGTCTACAACGCGGTACAGGAAGAGGGTGTGTCGTTACAGGAGATTGCAGAGACGATTGGCAAAGGCCTGGGTGTGCCGGTGGTGTCACTCGATCGAGAGAAGGGTGCCGAACATTTTGGCTGGCTGGGTCACTTTGCTGCGCTGGATATGCCGGCCTCGAGTGAGTGGACGCGTAAGGCACTGGGCTGGGACCCTACCGGGCCGGGCTTGATCGAGGATCTGAGCAGGATGGATTACGCCCAGGAGTAGAGAAAGAACCTGTGCTGCTGGGGTGAAGCAAAAGGGCAGAGGGACCGTGGACGTCAGCTCTCTGCCCTTTGCCGTGCCTGCGGTCAGGAGAGAGCAGTCCTGCGTAGAGCGCGGCTTGCGCGATACACTAGCGGCTGACACGATGACCTGGACACGCGCATTTGGGAACGGCAGCGGATGGCTGCTGCAGAAGATCGTCAACGGCCTGGCGTTGTCGAAGATCTCGCCCAATACGCTGACGTTCGTCGGGCTAATCATCAACATTGTGGCTGCGTTCTTCTTTGGCTATGCGCGCGGTGCCAACGCGGACCGGATGTTCTTCTATGCGGGTCTGATCCTGATTGGTGCAGGGCTGTTTGACATGGTGGACGGCCGGGTGGCGCGGCAGACAAACCAGGTATCGGTGTTTGGGGCGTTCTTCGACTCTGTGATTGATCGGTACAGTGATGTGGCGATCTTTTTCGGCCTGCTGGTGTACTACGCGCGTGGCAACCGCTTTGCCTATGTGGTGCTGGTGGCGTTTGTGATGACGGCGTCGCTGATGGTGAGTTACACGCGTGCGCGCGCAGAGGCGCTGATCGGCAGCTGCAAGGTGGGCTTCATGGAGCGGCCGGAGCGCATCGTGCTGGTCATTCTGGGTGCGCTGGCCAACCGGTGGGACACCATGGCGCCTGCGCTGTGGGTGCTTGCAGCGCTGAGCACGGTGACGGTGATCCACCGCATCCGGTACACGTTTCTTGAGACGGAGCGGCGCAAGCTGGTACCGGCGGGGCGGTAGTCAGGGTCGTTCGTTCAGGCTCCAGGTTGATGAATCAGCGTTGCGCGGGTAGGCTTCTTTTGCATACGAAAGATGCCGAGGTTTGCCTGTGTTGAAGCTGTGCCGCACGTTACCGGGAATTGCTGTTTGGCCGTTTGTATCTGCTTGCATGCTTGCTCAAGCGACGGTGCGGCCGCATCCGGAGCGGCAGCAGTGGTTTGTCGATGCGGGAAAGATGACGTATGCGATGGGCGTGAATGAGCAGGGTACCTTGCAGTCGCTGTACTTCGGGCCCAGGCTTGGGCCGCATGCCGTCTTGCCGGTGGCGCACTCGGTGCCGGAGCGGGCGTCGCAGGGGCCCTCGTCTGAGACGACGCCGCAGGAATACCCGGCGTGGGGTGCGGGCAACTTTACGGAGACTGCGCTGAAGGTGACCTCCCCCAATGGCGACCGCACGTTGATCCTGAAATACGACAGCGCTGCCGTGAAGGGCGACACGCTGGAGATTGTGCTGAAGGACGCAACGCAGCCGTTGAGGGTGCACCTGTATTACCAGGCGTTTCCGGAAGGTGTGATCGCGCGGTGGTCACGGATTGAGAACACCGGGACGGGTGTGTTCGGCGTGGAAGACGCGGCAAGCGCGGCACTGAGCCTGCCGGATGGAACCGGCTACAACCACAGCTGGATGACGGGAATGTGGGCCGGTGAATTCCAGATGCACACCGAGCCGCTGGAGGTGGGCAAGACCGTGCAGGAGAGCCGCACGGGGCATACAAGCCTGAATGCGAACCCGTGGTTTGCCGTGGGCAAGACGGCGGAGACGACGGAAGAGGCCGGTCCTGTGTGGTTTGGCGAGCTGGGCTGGAGCGGCAACTGGCGCCTGGTGACGGAAGCGACGTCGCTGCATCAGGCGCGGATTGTGGCCGGCTTCAACACCTTCGATTTTCATTGGAACCTGGCAGCGGGGCAGTCGCTGGAAACGCCGAAGTTTTACCTGGGCTATACGGATGGGGGCAACGGCGAGGCATCGCGCATCCTGAGCCGGTTCCAACTGCATGAGATCCTGCCGATGCGTGCTGCAGGCGGTCTGCCGAAGCCGCGGCCCATTATTTACAACAGCTGGGAAGCGACGGAGATGAACTTTACCGGCGACACCCAGCTGGCGCTGGCCGAGCGTGCGGCAAAAGCAGGTGCGGAGCGGTTTGTGATTGACGATGGCTGGTTCGGCAAGCGCGACGACGACCACGCCGGGCTGGGCGACTGGTACGTGACGCCGAAGAAGTTTCCGCAGGGGCTGAAGCCGGTGATCGACAAGGTGCACAGCTACGGCATGGACTTTGGCATATGGGTGGAGCCGGAGATGGTGAACCCGGACAGTGACCTGTATCGCCAGCACCCGGAATGGGTGATGCAGTTCCCTAACCGGCAGCAGACGCAGATGCGCAACCAGCTGATGTTGAACCTGGCGCGGCCAGACGTGAAGGAGTGGATGTTCAACTGGCTGGACAAGCTGGTAAGCGAGAATGACATCGCATTTTTGAAGTGGGATTACAACCGGGTGTGGAGCGAGGCGGGATGGAATGCGGCTCCGGGATCTTCGCCGGAACATCCCAACGCCGACGCGGAAAAGACAATCTACGTGACGCAGGTGCGAAACCTGTACGAGGTGATTGATCGTCTGCGCGCGAAACATCCGAAGCTGGAGATCGAGTCGTGCTCGAGCGGTGGTGGGCGGGTGGATCTGGGCATTCTGCAACGAACCGACGAGGTGTGGCCCAGCGACAATACCGACGCGCTGGACCGGCAAAACATCCAGTACGGCTTTACCCATGGGTACACGCCGCAGGCCATGGTGGCGTGGGTGACGGACGTGCCCAGCATGGATCACAGGATGGTACCGGTGCAGTACAGGTTCGTGGTGGCGATGCAGGGATCGCTTGGCATTGGCGCGAACCTGACGAAGTTCAGCGATGCGGAGATGGACCTGAGCGCGAAGCTGACGGCGTTTTACAAGACGATTCGGACGACGGTGCAGCAGGGGGAGCTGTACCGGCTGCAGTCGCCTATGGGCAGCGACGAGTCGCAGGTGGAGTACGTGTCGCCGGACAAGTCGCAGGCCGTTGTGCTTGCCTACCTGCACAGCCAGCGGCTGATGCTGCGGTATGACCCGGTGAAGCTGAGGGGCCTTGATCCTGCGGCGATGTACAGGGTGCGCGCGCTGGACCCGAACAAGTATGTGGGCGACGTGACCGTTGCGGGGAGCGTGCTGATGGGTGCGGGTGTGCAGCTGAAGCTGCAGGGCGACTACGACAGCACGGCGGTTGCGCTGGAGCGCGTGCAGTAAGCGGAAGGCTACGTGCTGAACTGTTGAAGCATGGTGTGTACGGCGGCGACGGGCAGGCCGACGACGTTGCTGTACTCGCCGTCGATACGCGGGATCCAGCGCATGGCGTGACCCTGGATGCCGTAGGCACCGGCCTTGTCCATGGGATCGCCGGTGGCGATGTATGCGGCGATTTCGGTGTCGGTGATGCCGCTCATCCAAACGGTTGTGGTTTCGGCCTGAACACGTGCTTGTGAGGCTGAGACGATGGCCACGCCGGTGGTGACCTGGTGAGCGCGGCCGCGTAGCATCTGCAGCATGCGTGCGGCGTCCTGCTCGTCTATTGGCTTACCCAGCAGGGTGCCATCCACGGTCACGGTGGTGTCCGCGCCAAGAACTGTCGCGGCTGGATGGAGCGCCAGCACGGCGCGCGCCTTGGCTTCTGCGAGTCGCAGGGTGTATGGAACAGGCTGTTCGCCGGGGTGTGGCGTTTCGTCGATGTCGGCGACGACAACGCGAAATAGAAGACCAAGGTGAGCGAAGAGTTCGCGGCGGCGCGGCGAGGCAGAGGCGAGGATCAGGTCCATGCGCTAGGTCCCTGCGGTGACGCTGAGGGACGAATCCATGCGGTGGGTGTGGCCCGGTGCAAGGGTGATGCGGTCGTCGCCGACGTTGACGGTTTCTACACAGACGAAGTGCTGCCAGGCATCGGGTGGAAGGTCCGCCATGCCGGGTGTAAGAGTGGACCAGGGATTCCAGGTGACGGTGGAGTTGGACCCCTGCTTGTGGATGTGGATAGCGCGTTTCCATGCAGCGTCGTGGATGGTGAGCGGCGCGGTGGTCTGCACGTGGACCTGGTCGAGGTCACGGGCGTAGACCTGAAGGTTTTCGCGCTGTACCTTGCGGATGCTGTTGTCGCGTTTGTCGATGTAGGTAGTGCCTTCCAGGCCCTCGGTGCTCACCTGGTGAATGTCGCCGACGGCGAAGTAGGTGTGCAGGCCGTCTTCAAAGACCATGGGGTCGGTGCCGGTGTTGGTGATCTCCAGCGTGGTCAGCAGCGTGCTGCCAATGCGTAAGTGGATGAGGGCGTGGAAGCTGCTGTAACCGGCGGCACGGAAAGCATCGGTCGGGGCGAGCGAAAGGATGACGTGGACGTCGCCTGCGGGGTCAAGGTGGGTGCGTTCGACGGTCCACTCTGTTGTGCGGGCAAAGCCGTGGGCGGGGGTGTGCAGGCCGTCCCAACCGGGGCCGAACCATGGAAACAGGACGGGGATGCCGCCGCGGACGGCCTTGCCGGGAGTGAAGCTGGATTTGGGCGAGAGATAAAGGACGGGTTGTTGGCCGGTGGGGTTCCAGCGGATCAGGTGGGCCCCCTGTGTCAGAAGGGTGGCCTCTGCCGCAGGGGTGACGATGCGCGCTTCGATGAGGCCGGTGGAGTGGCCGGCCCCGTCGAGCCGGTCGTGGAAGGAGAGATGGTCGCGGATGGCGAAGTGTGCGTCCAGGTCGGCGGCAGTGGGCATGCAGTGTTCCTTACGTAGAAAGGTGCGCCGTGTAGTTTGGCGCACCTTGAGTGTATTCGGGCTCAAACCCACCTTAACTTCGCGAAGGGTGGGGCACCCGTGTGGCTTTTCGTTGTCGGTTACTTTGATCCGGCTGCCTGCTCGATGCCCTCGACGAGCGATTCGTAGTCGTAGCTGCTGTCCCACAGCGTGCCGTTGATGAAGAAGGTGGGCGTGCCGTGGACGCCACTGCTGTCGCCGCTCTCCACGTCGTCCTGCACGCGCTGCTCCAGAGCATCGGCACCCCATGCGCCCTGCAGGGCTTTGCCGTCCAGGCCCAGGTTTTCAGCCGTGTGGGTGAGCATGTCTTCGCTCAGCTGGCGCTGGTGCTCGAAGATGGCGTCGTGCATCTCCCAGAACTTGCCCTTGGTGGCGGCGAACTCTGCACTCTCGGCTGCAACCTCGGCGTACTCGTGCATTTCAAGAGGAAAGTTGCGGAAGACAAACCGCATGCGGCTGCCGAAGTGTTTCTGCAGCTTTTTGACGACAGGGTAGGCGACACCGCAGTCGGGGCACTGGAAGTCGCCGTATTCGACGAGCGTGATGGAGGCGTCGTCCGCGCCCTGGATGTGGTCTTTGCTGCTAACGGGTGTGGTCAGGTCTGCCATGGGTTGTTCCTCGCCTTGGTGGGATGCGGGGAGGGCGACAAGGTTTGTGAACTGTCTGTTAGCGGGCGGGTGGTGGCGTTGCCGGGGTGGGTATTAGGACGCCGTCGCGCAGGCGGCCGATGCGGCCGTGGGGGCCGACGACGAAGGGCAGGGCAAGGGCGTTCCACTGCTTGTCGGCGTCGGGCTGGTCGTCTTTGCCGGGGCGCAGCGGAGACCAGTTGCGGCCGTCGTCGCGGGAGATATCGGTTCCGTTGGGGCCTGTGGTGATCCAGGTGTGGGAGGGGGCGTCGTAGGCGACAGAGGAGCGATAGCCGTGGGGTGGGGTGTTCGACTTCTTGACGGTAAACCAAGGCATTCCGGGCAAGGAGAACCCGTTTCTGCTGAGAACGTTTGCAGCGCTACCTGCACTAGCTTCAGGATGCTGGTAGTCACCACCAACGATCACCAGATCAAATGGGTCCGAGAGAGCGCCAGGCTTCTTCAGTCCAACAGCGAAGGCGCCGGACGAAGAAGAGCCTTGTGCTAACGGAAGTCGGATTTGCTTTGCCGAGTCATGACAGAAGGCGAAGTCCAGATCAAAATGATCGACATAGGCAAAAGTGGCTATGCTGCCGCCCGTTACGAATGCAAAGCGGGGTCCGCCGGGGATGCTTATGAGCGCTTGATTGCTGGCGGCGAAAGCACTCTGCCCCGAATGTGCCCGGAAGACATCCGATCGACATCCCGCGTCCTGCCGTGACCGCGCCACTTGACGGATCCAGGTATCTCCACCATCTGCCGTTTCAAAGACCGCGAACACTCCTCCTATAGGGTCGCCCAGCAATTGGCCGTGGGACAGCGTGAAGGTCGACGGGTGACCAAGAGGGTCCTGCTGCGGCGCATCCATGCTGATGGCGTCGAAGAAGCCTTCAGCGTCGGGGTTAGTGAAGACGAGTTTCCAAGTGCGGCAGCCGTCGGTGGTTTTAAAGACGCGGCTGAGGTCGCCTTTGCCGCTGGACATGACCAGGGCAGTCTGTGCGTTGAAGGCCTGGATGCCGCGGAAGTCGAGTTTCTCCGCGCCGGGTGGGGTGCTGCAGCCTTGCCAGACAAAGCCGCCGTCTTCTGTGCGCAAGATGGTACCGTCGGATCCGCTGGCCCAGGCGACGCCATTGCCGGGGGAGCTGATGCCGCGCAGGCTGGCAGTGGTGGTCGAGTCCTGCATCTGGAACTGTGCAACAGCGGACATGGAAGCGACGACGAGGGCGATGACGGAGCAGCGCATGCGACCATCTTATGCCGCTACCGAACGGCGTGTTCGGGTGGGTATGCCAGGTGTTTGAAGCCTGCTGTTGCATGCTGATTGCGGTCGGCGGGGCAGGCGCTGACACGACATGCGCAAAGCCTCGCATATTTCTATTATTCGATAACTATCGATAACAAGAGCAAGCGTGTCGTGGCTCTGATGGGCGAGTGGGCAGGGTGATTTGACATGAAGGAGGGGGTAGGAAGGGGCGAGTTCAACAATCATTGTCCAACGCTATGCGCTACCACGTGTAAACAGAAATCGCCAGTGTTTGCAAGGGGTTTGATATGGCGTCACAACCTTTTCAGGCGTGGGCAATCAGTCTTCACCACCTTTGGTGCAAGCCGGTGAGACGCAAATATTTCAGGAGAGCAGGCATTCGTCGCGACCCGCAGAGCGTGCTAGTATGAGGCTCGTTCGCAACAAGCGTTTCTGAACGCACGGACCAGAAACCGGCAGTCTGCGGGGCATGCGGCAGTACCGATGGCCGCGCTACCCAGGCTGTGTACCAACTCACTTTCCCGGCCATGTCGCTCCGGCTCCATGGCGGGCTTCAACTTGAGACTGCGCCCAACCCTCCGCAAGCCGCTGGCTGCGCGGCGACGGCACCGTTTTGCTTTTTGCTGCCTGCGGTGCACCTTGCCGCATTTCGCTCATGAGGATACGCGCGAGGGCTTAACAGCCTTCCCAGCAAAGCCGCGAAGGCCATAGCGCTGTTCAGCGGCAAGGAATGGAAGAGGTACGACCCGATGTCCTTTGCTTCGACGGCAACCACCGTCCTTAACCCGTGGGTGCGTATCCAGGGCGCACTTGAGGTGAAAGTCAACCGGCAAAGCTACTCCACGTGGCTGAAGCCGACGCGTTTTGCGAAAATAGTTGACCGCGTGCTCTTTGTACGCATACCTTCGGCGCAGTTCGAGCACATTGGCGAGCGCTACGGCGACCTGATCCGCGAAGCCATTGACAACATGGCGCTGGACCTGGACGAGGTGAAATTCGTCACGCAGGAGAACGATCCGTCGGTTCCGCGGACGCGTGAGGATGGCGGCTTTGCACCGGTCAGCACGCATTCGCCCAACGCGCCGCAGCACGAGTCGAATGTGAGCACATTGACGAGCGCTACGCAGACCTTGCCGGGCGGGCTGACGACGTCGATGGCTGGTGGTCTGGGGCCGAATCGTCTGACAGCACCCGCAATGCCGCAAACGGAGCAGTCACGCTTCGACTGGAACAGCGCAGCGCAATTGAACGCACGCTACCTGTTCGACAATTTCGTGATCGGCAGCGGCAACCAGTTTGCGCACGCGGCGTCGTTGGCCGTGGCGGAGCGGCCGAGCAAGGCGTATAACCCGCTATTTCTCTACGGCGGCGCCGGCATGGGCAAGACCCACCTGATGCACGCCATCGGTCATGAGGTGAAGCGGCGTAACCCGCACTTCTCCATCACGTATGTGAGTGGCGAGAAGTTCACGTACGAGATGATCGAGGCGATGCGGAACCACAAGCAGTCCAGCTTCCGCGACAAGTACCGCACAGTCGACGTGCTGTTGATTGATGACATTCAGTTCCTGGCCGGCAAGGAGCGCACGCAGGAAGAGTTCTTTTACACCTTCAACGCGCTGCACGAGAGCATGCGCCAGATTGTGATTGCCAGTGACCGGCCGCCCAAAGAATTGCAGGACTTTGAAGACCGTTTGCGCAGCCGTTTCGAATGGGGCCTGACCGCCGACATTCAGCCGCCAGACCTTGAAACCAAGGTTGCGATTCTGCAAAAGAAGGCGGAGAGCGAGCACTCGTCACTGCCGACGGATGTGGCCATGTTTATTGCCGGCAACGTGCGGACAAACGTGCGCGAACTGGAAGGCGCGCTGATCCGCGTACTAGCGTGGACGAGCCACCATGGTGTGCCGGTGACGCTGGCGACGGCGCAGCAGTGCCTGAAGCAGTTCATCGACACGCAGGTGCGCAAGATCACCATCGAGACGATTCAGCGCACTGTAAGCGAACAGTTCGGCATGAAGGTGAGCGAGCTCAAGCAGAAGAACAACTCGCGGCAGATCGTCGTGCCGCGGCAGATTGCCATGTATCTGGCCAAGCAGATGACCGAGGCGAGCCTGCCTGAGATTGGTCGGCAGTTTGGCGGCAAGCACCACACGACAGTGATGCACAGCATCGCAAAGATTGACGAGCAGCGGCGGACGGACAAGAGTCTGAATTCCATGCTGAGCAAGTTGCAGGAGACCCTGAGCTAGAGCAAATTAGGTGGCAGCGCGGTCAAGTAAACCCCTGGCAGCGATTGCCGGGGGTTACGTTTTGGCTGTTGCTTCGCGCGCGGATGCCACGAGAACTATGCCGAGGACTGCGGCGAGCGGCGCGATGACGCAGACGGAAACGACCGACAGTGTATGCGAAACGGGGCCACCACCCGTCCATCCCGCGGCACCATAGAAATCGAAGAGAGCGAACGCTGTCAGCACGGCGAGGCATGCGCGTTTCGGGCGCGACGCCGGGCAGAGAAAGGCGAGGGCTTCCGGCTCAAACCGCATCAGAAACCATGCCAGTACGAGTGCCGTGGGTGCGCCGAAGGCAAGCAGAAGAGTCCACGGAGACCAGCCGAAGCCGAGTTCAACGGGATACATGTCCGACGACAGGTCGGTACCGTTCGTAAAGACGCGGATGGGCACGTAATCAATCAGATTTCCCACGCTTGCGACCGTGGTCCAGTACCAGAGCATGGCCCAACCACGCGAAGCAGAGTGGCGCGCGCGGAGGTACGCCCAGCGACTCAACGGCAGGGTGATGAGCGCGTTACCCAGGACCATGCCGGCTGCGCTGATGAGGGCTGCCTGCGCACCGTGGTGCGAACGGAAGATGGGAAGTTCGTCGACATTCTGGTCGATGCCGTATTGAATGAGGAAAACCTTGAGGCTGGGATGCCCATAGGTGAGCGCCAGCGGGTTCGCCTTCCAGCCGAGTACCCATGCTGTAAAGGAGTGCGCGTACTCATGCGCGAAGAATGCCAGCGCGTGTGCGACCCATAACGTCGGTAGAAGAAGCCCGAGGAGAGCTGGCCATGTCAGCCCATCTTCGGCATGTCGCACACTCGGCATTCCTCCACCCTGAGAGGCGTCCAGTGCGGCTTGTTTGATGTTTCTCCACATGCAGCTGCGCCTACTCCGCGGTGTATTGCGGCATGTTGTCGAAGCCGGGGCCGAAGTAGATGCGCTCTACGAGCAGGGTGAGAATGTGTTCGAGCGCCAGCTGCGACTCCTGGATGTGCATGGTGATGCGTGACGGAACGATGACCTTGATATCGCAGAGCGGCCCCATGCTGCCGCCGCCGTTGCCGATGAAGCCGACGGTGGTGAGTCCCTGCGAGCGCGCCTGCTGCAGGGCCAGCACCAGGTTCTTTGCGTTGCCGCTGGTGGAGATGCCCAGAAAGACGTCGCCGGGGCGGCCGAGGGCTTCGATCTGCCTCTCGAAGACATGGCTGTAATCGGTGTCGTTGCCGATGGCGGTGAGGATGGATGTGTCGGTGGTGAGGGCGATGGCAGGGAGGGCGGGCCGGTCCCGATTAAGGCGCATGACGAACTCGGCGACGAGGTGCTGGGCATCGGCAGCGGAACCCCCGTTGCCTGCGACCATGAGCTTGCCGCCGGACTTCATGGTGGCGGCGATGCGTTCCGCGGATTCGATCAGTGCAGCGGCGAGGGTGGTATCTGCGCGAACGGCGGCCACGGTGCGCAGCGTGTGATCGAGCTGCTGGCCTATGAGGTCATAGAGAGGATTCGGGTCCATCCGGTGTGCGTTCGCTCCTGTTCGTATTGTGCATGAATGGGTAGCCGTAGACGATGATCGGCGTACTGCAGCGCGAGGCGTGCCAATGGTAAGGTGAGCCTTGATAAGGCAGGAGCGCGAAGCCGCAAGCGATTGCAACAGGGGGCCTGGTTGAGCACAGTGCAGCAGCAGGAGCGCGACGGGCGTGCGCCGGTAGATGGAGGTTGGGCGCACACGGGCAGCCACGATCGCCGTCTGCTGTGGTATGCCGTGGGGTCGGTGCTGCTGGTCAACGTGGGTATCTGGGCGGTGTATCACCTGCTGGGGCTGGGCAGTCCCGGCAACATGAAGGCTGACTGGAACTCGTTTGTGCACGTGCGTACGTGGACCGACAGCTGGCTGCCCATGCTGAAGTCGCTGGATTACTTTCGCGATTACCCGGATCAGCCGCTGTACTACGCCAAGCTGTACGACACGCTGATCTATCCGTTGCCGTCGCTGTTTCCGATGATGCTGGTGCGCAAGCTTGGCATTGGCGCGCATGAGTTGCGTGTGCTGGCGTGGACAAGTTGGCTGGCGGTGTGGGGCGTGCTGTTTGCCGTCATCGCTATTGCGCGGCAGGAGCTGCGGCGGCGCGGCGGGTCGCTGTCGGTTGCTTCTGCGGTAGGGATGGTGGTGCTCTGGGCGGGATTTTATCCGCTGTTCAAGGGCTACGGTCTGGGTAATGCGAGCACGTTTTTGACGCTGGCGTTTGCGGTGCTGCTGTGGCTGTGGGCGCGTGGCAACGAGCGCAGCGGCGGCGTTGTGCTGGCGGCGATGATGATGGTAAAGCCGCAGTTTGTGCTGTTAGTGGTGTGGTTCGCGCTGCGCCGCAAATGGGGTGCGCTGGTAAGTGCGCTGCTGTTTGCGGGTGTAATGTTTGCGATCTCGTTGGCGGTATTTGGGGTGCACAACAACCTGGATTACCTGAAGGTGCTGTCGTCGCTGTCACACAAGGCGCAGTCGCATTACGGCAACCAGAGCATGTTCGGCACACTGAACCGCATGACGTTTCATGGCGAGAACCTGCCGTACCATCCGTTTGTCTACTCGCCGTATATCCCGTGGATTTATAAGGTGACGGTTGCGACGTCGCTGCTGCTGACGGCGCTGGGCTTGTTCTTTCCATGGGGCAAGCTCAAAGGGTCTGCGGGGGACATGGGGGCGATGGCGATCCTGTCGGTTGCGGCGTCGCCCATGGCATGGGAGCACCACTATGGGCTGGTGTTCGCGGTGCTTGCGTGGACGTGGTTTGCGTATGGCTGCTGGCAGAGGAAGGTGCCTTGGCTGCTGGCGCTGAGCGCGTTCCTGACCATGAATGCGCTCACGCCCATTCACCAGTTTTTAAGCATACACGTTGGTTGGAACATCCTGCAGTCTTATATCTACTTTGGGGGGCTGCTTCTTGTGTTTCTGCTGATGCGGCTGGCAAGGACGGAGACGGCGGCGGAACCCACGCTACTCTAGGCGGCACGGAAGGCAGGCCCGATCCAAACGCGATGTCACGCAGGACTCCTGCCTCTTTGTTGACGGGGTGTGAGTGCGCCGTAGATGCCGGGCCGTTTGTTTGACGGCCGGCTTGTGAGAGCGCAGAGTTGTGGACAGTCAGTGGAGAAGTATGCGCTCAGGTTTGCTCGCCGTTTTGCTTGCGTTTGCCGCTGCTGCGCCTGTTGCGCGTGCCGACACCTTCCAGTTCTCCTTCAACGGCGTGAATGTGTCCGATCCGTTTTATGACCAGTTGAGAGGTGGACCTACCCTCAGCTTTTCATTCCAACTCTCTGGGCCGGCTGTGCTGACTCAGTATGAGCTGACGCTACCGGAGATCTATCTCTACCCATCGGTTGTCGTGAGCAGCAGCTCTCCAGTGATCGCAAATACGTACGACTTTCAGGCGTACACGTATGAGCCGCGAAAAGCTGGAGGTGTTCTTTCGTTTTTGATCATCAATAATCCCGGTCCTGGTGGTCCCAATCCAGCAAACGTCGAGGTATTTCAAGACTTTGTTCTCGGATCGGACCCCAATCTGATCTTTTTACCTGGCACGTACGACGCGGAGTTTGAGTATCACACCTACACCCTGTATGACGGCCCGCTGACCGTGACCGATGTGACGACCGCAACTCCCGAACCGTCGTCCATTGTTCTGCTTGGCACGGGATTGCTCGGTTTAGCAGGGATGTTCCGCCGAAGAATGGGTGGACCACGTGACGCAGCGATCCAGGCTAGTCTGCCGTCCAACTAGGCCTGCTTCGCTCTGATAATTGGCAGGTGCGACTAGGGCAGATGGGTTGCGAGCAGAGCTGTGGGCAGGCGGTGACGCCTCTCCGATGGTTCGGGTGCCGGTGCCGCGGCCCTGGCCTGTAGCAGTACTGGCGGTGCGGGCTTTTGCCTGGCCGGTGGCGGGCCGAGGTAGCGGCGGTAGACGCTGATGTGGAAGCACGCCTGCTGAAACTCTTCTTCAACGTCGATCTTGCCCTCGCCTTCGACTGGGCCCAGGTAGGCGCGCATCCATGTAATTTCGGTAAGGCTCATGCCGCGCTTGGCGAGGTCGATGGCCTGGCCGTAAAGGTGTG
Source organism: Acidobacteriaceae bacterium (assembly GCA_903642225.1). Lineage (GTDB taxonomy): Bacteria > Acidobacteriota > Terriglobia > Terriglobales > Acidobacteriaceae > Terriglobus. Next base: position 146,429 of record CAHJWI010000001.1, read on the forward strand.
GCGAGGCGATGTCGCCGGTGGGTGGGGCGGCGTTGCCGTTGATGCGGACGAGGTGGCGCTGGAACTCGACTGTTCGGACGGCGGAAGTGACGATAAGCGGCGTGCCGAAGCGGGTGTAATGGGCGCGGGCAATGTCGCGGAGAAAGCGTACAGTCCATGGGCGGGCGTAGCGCCGATTGAGGGGAAGGGCGTCGTTCGGGTAGATCGAGTCGTCGTCCGGTAGGTCTACCAGCAGCTTGAGCCGGTGCATATCGGCGAGCTGCCGGTCGTTGCCGACGCGCTCCAGGCCATCGGCGACAGCCATCTGGTTCTGGTGCACAAGGATCTCGTGCGAGCCCCTCATGGGCGCAAGCAGAAGCAGGTGGCCCTGGCCGTCGAAGAGGGTGACCGGGACGATGGCGGCGGCAGACGTGGAGTCGTCAGGGAACCTGGAGCGGGATGCCGTGCCTGCCGTTGCGAGCTGGATGGCGGTGTTGGCGGTTGCGGGGATGTTGTCGCCGTCGAAGGTTTCGTCGGCCATGCCGGCGCTCACCGCGGGATCAAGTACGGTGTGGCGTGCGCTTGCCTCGACCGCGGCGATGGCGGGCTTGCGGCCGGCAACCGGAGGGGATGGCAGTTGGAGTTTGGGTGTCGGTGAAGCGGCGGTTTCCAGGGCGATGGCGCGCACGGCACGCGACGAGCTATCGCCAGCCGTGGCCACCTGAATGGTTGCCAGGGCCTTTGCATCGGAGACGGGCGCACTCTGCGCGGCTGGGGGAAGTTTGGCGTGGAGCGCAGATGCGAGGTTGGGGTGCGCGGAAACTTGCTGGGGCCTTGCTGCGACTGCAGCAGGAGGGCTCAGGTCGAGCGTTGCATCGGTGTCGGTGGCTAGCGGTTCGCGCGCAGCAGCCTGTACGACGGGATGGGTGGTTGGGCGTGCAGGCTGGCGGATGACTGGAGCTGGGGCACGGCGGCTGACACCAGAGCCTGTCGGAGTGCTGTCATTGCCGTGCACAAACGGTGCGGGTTCACGTTCGGTGGGCGCGGTGCTGGGTATCTGGCTCTCCGCATCGGCAGCATCGTCAGCAGCGGTGGTCTGGCGGCTGTTCTGCTCTGCGGCAGAGCGGATGGTGGAACGCTGCGCGGCTGCGGCGCGGTCGAAGTCGGCTGCCGTGGCCTTGGGTGCTGTGGTGGCAAGGTCGGGGGTGCGTGCCGGTTTGAGGGCAGGCGCGTGCGCACTGGCCAGAGATGGTGGTGCGGCGTGCGTCTTGTACCAGGCGTGCACGCGGTCGCGGGTTCCGGCGTCTGCCTGGCCATCGTTGTCGGGCCCGGTGCGGGACTGTTCTGTGCGGCCGGCTTTTCGACGTGCCGCGCTGGTGGTTTCCTGCAAATCTGCTGCGGGGAGATGCGCGCCTCGCCTGCCGTGGGTGGAAGCGGTGGCAATAGATTTGGCTTCCGCAAGGTGACCGTGTGTACGGCCGCGGGCGGGTACAGGCTGCGCTGCGGCGCGATGGCCGCGTAATCCGGAGTGCTGTTCCGTCCCTTTGCCTCGGGTATTTCTCCCAGATGTCTTTGCTTCAACAGGACGCGCCGCCAGCCGGGAGTGAGCATGCAGGGGCGGAAGTGCCGTCCGGCGTACCGGTGCGACGGCATGGTGCACCGAAGCGGCTGCCACTGGTGGAGCGATGGGGCACAGCAGCAAGGCCACCGCGGCAAGCGCAAACGGGACCCCTTGCAACCGGGAGCGGCCAGCGTCGGGCAACAGCTTCGAGAGTGCGGGCATGTGGGGATACGGCCGCGGAGAATGCAACATCAGAGCCTCCCTAGAGTATTGAACCCGGCACCCACGTTGGAAGTAGCGAACGTGATTCGTCACTGGTGAGTCATCTTCGGTCAGCCTACTGCGTCCAATGACCATGCCTCTCCACCATCCTGTGCACGCGGCGTGCCGCTCCTGGTTAGGAAGTACTCACGCAATGCTGTTGGCCACATGTGCTGCACTGGTCGCCGGCTCTGCCTGGCTGGTATGTGCCACAACGGCACGCGCAGCAGGCCCACCAGCGGTGCAGGCGGCCGCGGTGCAGGCCGGCACGGTGCAGCAGTATCAGCATGACGTGCTGCCGGTACTGCAGGAGAACTGCCTGCGTTGCCATGGCGGCATGAACCGCCGGGCCGGCTACAACATGAGTACGCGCACCTCTGCCATCGCCGGTGGCCACCATGGTGTTGCTATTATTCCAGGCAGGCCGGACGACAGCCTGCTAATCAAGCTGATTGGGCCGGGACCGTATCCCGACGATATCAAGCCTATGCCGCTGAAGGGCAAGCTGACCGACGCGGAGATTGCAACGCTGCGGCAGTGGGTGGCGGGTGGAGCGGTGATGGATCAGTAGCGGAGCGTTTGCGGCAGCTATGCCGACCGTAGACGACGGTTCATGGGTTCGGAGCAGTACCTGGCCATCGCATAGCCCAGGGGAGCCGACAGGACCAGCATCGCGAGGATCCAAAGGACGGGCGAGCCGGTTGGACGGTCCGATGCTTTTAGGTGCTCAAACAGCAGGGTCAGCAGAATGACGGCGAACTCATGCGTAAGGTAGAGCTCGTAGCTGAGCCGGCCGAACCAGCGCAGGGGTGCACTCCACGCGCGGCCAGGGCGGTTGCGCAGCACGGACGGCAGCATAACCAGGCAGGTGCCAAGCGCGAGAACGTTGTCGTCCAGCGCGTGCCGGCCCAGGACCTGCATCCATGGGGTGCGTGGATAAAAGCCGATGAGCAGCATGAGTGCAGCGCCCAGGCACTGGACACTCAGCAGAAGGCCGCGTGAGGGCAGACGTTCACGGCGCTTCAACCAATCCGTAAGCATGGCCGTGAGGCAGCCGAGGGCGATCGCGTCCATGCCGCCCAGGTAACTCTTTTCCTGCCAGATATCGTTGCCTCCCGTCCAGATGCTGCGGGAAAGATGGCCCATGAAGACGAAGCTCAAAAGCAGCACGATGAACGCGGCCATACCGAACCTGGGACACCGACGCTGCCGCAGCAGCAAGAAGCACACTGGCGGAAAACCGAAGTAGAACGCCTCCTCCACCGAGAGTGACCACAACACATCCCAGCTTGCAGGCAGGTATCCCTTGACGCCCTCCCACCAGTTGAGCGTGAAGGTAAGCGCCGCGAGCAGCGCGCGGACGAGGCCGCCTTTCTTTGCGGTGATGACGAAGGGCTCCCAATGCAGGAGGTGCAACACACTGAGCACCGCGAGCAACAGCAGCAGCGGAGGCGTGATACGCGCGAAGCGTACCCGGTAGAAGGCGCCGGGGCGCATGCCTGCCAAGCCGCCAAAGCGGCGGATGGAGGTAAGCGTAATGAGAAAGCCGGAGACGGCAAAGAAGACTGTGACGCCCTGGCCGCCGTTGCTGAACAGCAGGTGCAGCAGCCACCCGGGCATGGTGCCCTTGAGTGGTGCGCCGGCAAACAACATGCGGATGCGGCCGTGCAGCAGAACGACGAGCACGATGGAGATGCCGCGCAGGATGTCGATGGTGTCGAAGCGCGGCGTTACGGCTCGTGTTGTTGTGGCTGGCGCAGACGTGGCCAGTGAAGAGGCGTGCGGCATCACCCCACCCTGACGGGCGGCATGCACCAGATGGGGAGGGCACTCAACAGGTATCGGGCGTCATGCCTGATGCCTAGCTGAAGGCCGCTGCAAAGCCGGTCTTGATGAGCACAAATACAAGCCACACGCCAAAGATTAACGCGTATCCGCTGGCGGGTTTTACGCGTGCCACAATCGCCGCGCCCAGGGCCATGAGGAACAGCGGCCACAGCGTTAGCAGGTCAATGGAGCTAAGCAGGCTGTGAAGCCAGGGGGCGGTATCCGCCGAAAGATAGTAGCCGGGGTTGGTGCCCACCGGATCCTGCAGATTAAAGGTATCGCTATCGCCTGCGAACAGCGTAATGGTGCCGAGAATGGCGCGAAAGACGCTGGGCAGCGAGGCAAAGACGGCGACGGCAAACATCTCCGGGTAACTGGAGCTGCCGCCCAGGATGAAGTTGAAGCCACCCCATAGCAGGAGCGCCGTAATTGCCAGCGCCGCGATCTGAATAACCGGGAAGGCATACAGCGAGTAGGTGGTGATGTTGCCGACGATGGAGCGCTGAGAGGCCTGCTGCTCCGCCGGCAACTGCTTAAACTGCTCGTATTTTTTGGGGTTCGCGCGCAGTGCGCTGTCGGCGATGCCGCCCGGACCCAGCTTGTGGACCAGGGTCACGCTGAAGCCCATGCCACACACCACCAGCAAAAGGTACGGCAGCCACCACGAGCGGTTGCGGCGGATATCGGCGAAAGTCTTGGATGGCGCAACAAAGATGTCGACGACGCGCTCCGCCTCGGTTAGTGGTGGCTGCGCGTCATAGCCCTCAGGGACAGCGAGTGGTGAAGTAGACATGGGCATGTGCCTCTGCGTGGAAGTGTGGTGGGAAATGTGAGCTGATTGTAGGCGTCGTGTGCCTGCCCTGAAAAGCAGTTTCGACAGTAGCTTCAACGGAAGTTGAAGCCCCATCCGCCTTCGCGCCGACTGGCCCCCCTCGGCTCAAGCAGGCCAGGAGGCTAGGAGGGGATGAGATCGTCGACAGGTGCCACCGTGTTCATCGGTACGGGGCTGCTGGCACGTGCGCGTCCGCCCACCCACGTCGGTCTCCAGCATCTGGACTCCAACGTGCAGAACAAGAAGCACGTCAACGCGAAGATGCCGTATGCCGCAAAGCCTACGCGGTGGATCACCTGCTAATACACTTTGGCGAAGGCGTTACCTTCTGGGCTGCGCGCAACACGCGAGCCGGTGCGCTGAGTGAAGGTGCGTCCAGCGAAGGTGCGTCCAAAGACCCGCAGCTCAGCGGTAGGCGCGGAGATTAAGCTTACAGGACCATGCAGCGCGAGAGCCGCCAGCGACGCCGCACCATGCGAGATATCGCGGGCGGCTATTCTGCTGAGTGACGGCCTGCGGCAGCCGCTTGCAAGCAACACTGCGAAGTCGGCTCAGGCGCTCACGCCGTGCTCCCTCCATCCAGCGCGCGCCGCGCCTCCGCGTGCTGCTTTGCCTGCATCCAGTCCCGCAGGATGAGCACGGCGGCCACCTGGTCGATCACCTGCTTGCGAGCGCGCGTGCTATGGCCGGCGGCGTCCAGCATGCTGTGCGCCTCCACCGTGGTCAGCCGCTCGTCGAACAGGTGAACGGGCAGGCCGCTGCGTAGTGCCAGGTCTGCCGCAAGTTGCTGCACCTTGGCTGCGAAGGGCAGCAGGTTCCCGTCAAGATGCATGGGGTTGCCGACCACAATCTCCGTGATGCCATGCCTGCGAATGAGGCGCAACAGGCTTCGCATGTCTTCGCCGGGTGACTTGCGCCAGACGGTGAGCAACGGTTGCGCCGTGTAGCCCAGCTCGTCCGTCAGGGCCACACCAATGCGCACTTTGCCCACATCCAGCGCCATGGTTCGGCCTGTAGGTCGCTCTGCGCTTTCGTGTGCGGTCATGGTCTTAACTGTAGCGGTTGGCTGCTGGCTTTTTCCGGTGAGGAACTTTCGGGCGGCGCGGCGTCCAATAGCAGTAATGGCGCAGAGAGAGCGGCAAACCCGGTGGATGCGTGGCGTTCTGATCACGGCAGCAATCGCACTGCTGGTGATTGCAGGTGTGCTTGTGTCGCTCACGGTGTTTCTAAACGGCCAAGGCCTGCGCGAACGTGTAGAGACAGCGCTAGGACGGGCGCTCGGCAGGACGGTCCGCATCAATTCGCTGCAGTTCTCGGTGGCGACCGGCAGCGCCGTGGCCCACGGTCTGCGGATTGCAGATGACCCGCGCTTTGGAGGGGAAGCTTTTGTACAGGCGGAGAACGTAAGGCTGGGCCTTGCGCTGTGGCCCCTGCTCAGCCGACGAGAGGTGCAGATCGGCAGCGTAAATCTGGAGCACCCGCAGATACGCCTGCTGCGTGACGCGGCTGGTGCGTGGAACTACTTGTCTATCGGCAACCGCTCCACACCAGTCGCTGTGGGGGCACAGAGCCGCACGCCCGCGGCACTCGCAATCTCCCGTGTGACGGTCACAAACGGGGAAGTGCTGGTCCGGGTGATACAGGCGGATGGCATGCCCCAGAATCGCCTTTACGATGGCGTAGAGGTTCAGGTCTCGGGCTTCGATATGAACCGCGCCTTTCCGTTTCGCGTGGCGATGCGGCTGCCTGCTGGCGGTGCGGTACAGGCCACCGGGACGGCCGGGCCATGGGATCGGGATGCGGTCACTTCTACTCCGATTGCAGCACGTATCAGTGTGACGGATCTTGACCTCGCAGCCGCAGGTCTGGTGAAGGCGACGGGACCAGTGAAAGGTGTGCTGCAACGCGTTGCGGTCGACCTTGTCTGGACTAGCCGTGGCCTTCACGTCACGAATCTTACGGCCGACAGCGCGGCGTTGCACATCGGCGTCGCCGGCCCGCGATCTTCCGGTCCATCCCGTGCGTCGGTATGGAGTGAGTTGCTGCAACGATTGCAGGTGGATTCGGCGACGGTGCACGCTGGTGTCATCACGTTCGATCGGCGCGATGGATCGCAACTGGCCGCGCTTGCGACCGACGTGAACGTCTCCCGCTGGTCGCCTGGCTCGCCCGCAGCCTTCACGGTTGTGTCCACCATTGCTGGCGGTTCGGTTCACGCAGCCGGCACGGTCGTACATACCGCTGGGCTGCCGCGCCTTCTGACGGATTCTCAACTGAAGCTGCGCCATGTCGACCTCGCGAAAGGCCTGCTTCCACATGGATCGCCGGTGCGCGGGACTGTTGATGCGGACGTGCACCTTGTAAGTGGTGGTGAGGGAGGATGGATCGCCGACGGTTCTGCGGGAGTGCAGCGGCTGGTGGTGGCGCGCAACGGTCGGCCTGCCCCCGGACCGGTGCTGGCGAACTTTCGTGTGCAGGGGGCAAGAGGTGTAGATGGTGGATCTGTAGCAACGATCCAGGGTGGCACGCTCTTGTTCGGTGGCGCATCTGTCCGCATCGCGGGCGTGTACCGGCCCGGGGCACCGGTCACCTCGCTGGACCTGCGTGTGGAGGGGCAGGCGATGCCGATCGATGGGATGGAATCGTTTCTGCCTGCATTTGCTGTACAGCTGCCTGAAGGTTCCCGGCTTTCGGGAGGAACGCTCTCAGTCAGTGTGGCTGTGCAGGGAACGCCGGCTGACCTGCACGTGGACGGGCCGGTGCACGCCGAGAATACTCACCTGAACGGCTTTGACCTGGGTGGCAAACTTGCCAGCCTGGCGCGCTGGACGGGTGGGCGGCTGGGCTCCAGCAGCGGCTCGGGAACCGCCATCCGCTCCATCGGCTTTCAACTGCATACGGGTGGCGGGCAGGTGGTCACCGACGCTCTGATCGCCGACGTTGCCGGGATAGGCAAGATCAGCGGCAGCGGCACTGTGGGCGAGGGTGCGACCCTGCACTACAACCTGCTGCTGCGGCTGGAAGAGCTAACGGCAGGCGCCGGCGGTGGTGCCAACCTTGCGCGGGGAATTGTCAGTGGTCTTCCACCGGCGTGGGCGCAAAAGGCCCTCGGCGTCGTCACCGCGCTGGCGAATGGTGCCATGCGCAACGGCGTTCCGCTGCTTGTGGGCGGCACTGCGAAGCACCCGGTAGTCACGCCCAACCTGGGTGCTTTGTTGCCGGCGGACAAGCCACATCCCTCACCGGCACAATCACCATGGCCTCTGCCGCAAAATGCGTGGCCTGGTGCGCGGAAGTAAAGCTCACTGGGTGCCGGGTACGCTGCTGACAAATCAAAGCGTCTATGGCCTTTTTAAACTTTTAATGCTGCTGATGGCGCTGGCGGCCGCAGCACCGTCGTGAGTTCTCCGCTCGCCTGCGCATTCAGGTCCTACGCCGTGTGGAGCGCCGCTGTTCGCCTTCAACGCCCTGGCCTCCATGCTGACGGGCCTGCAGGCGCAGATTGACTGGGGCGAGATGACCATGCTCGCCGACGAAGACCGCAAGACGGAAGTAATTGAGACCTTCGTTGCGCGGAGAGTTTCATGCCGGTGTCACACAGGCTGGTGCATAATCGCGGCCATGGCCTCCCCCGCTTCTGCCCCGCGCACCATGCTCGGCCTGCTGCTGTTCGCCTTTGGCGTTGTGCTGCCATGCATTGCGCAAACGCCGCCGTCGGCATCTACACGAGGCATGGCAGAACAGGGCACGGCAAACCCGTTCTTCACGCTGATGACCAAAGCCGCGGAGCACGCGCGCACCCACAGCGCAAAGAGACCGCTGCTGTCACCGAACGAGCAAACCGTGGCGCCCGCGGCGTGGGGTCTGCCGGACTCGCCAGCGACCACGGTGCCGGTGGCACAACTGCAGGGCATGGGCATCCGCATTGTGCCGTGGACGACCAACAATCCAGAGAAGATGCGTGCCATTATCCGCACCGGCGTGGATGGTCTGATCAGTGACCGGCCAGACCTGTTGCAGCAGGTACTCGCGGAAGAGCGCGCCATGCGTCCCGACGATGTGCACCTAAAAAATTTCGTGGTAAGTGCCCATCGCGGCGGCCGCGGCCTGCGTCCGGAAAATACCTTGCCCAGCTTTGAAAGCGGGCTGGACAGCCTCGCGACCGAACTTGAAACCGACACCGGCGTTTCCACCGACGGTGTTTCGCTCATCTGGCACGACCAGTTCTATAGCCCGCAGAGCTGCCGCCGTGCAGACGGCACGCCGTACACGCTCAGCAATCGCACCTACATTCGCGATATTTCATCGGCCGATGCGGAAAAAATGTTCGTATGCGACAAGCTCCACCTTACGGCCTTTCCCGACCAGAAAAACGACCTCGCGCTCTCACCGGTCGCCGTTGCCTTTGCTGCAAAGCTGGGCATGCCCAGCCCGTACGCTCCCACCTCCGCTGGGCAACTCATCCGCTTCGCGCGCTTCTACGTGGATTTCTACACGACCGGTCCTGGCAAGGCTCAGGCGCATGCCGCAGAACGCGCCGCAAACGCACGTACCGTGCACTTCAATATTGAAACCAAGCTCTACCCTGACGACCTGTCGCTGGACGATCTGCACAAGCTGCAGCCGGGTGTGCCCGACAGCATGCTGCGCAACCGAACGGTGGCACCGCAAAAGTTCGTCGACGCCCTTGCCGGCCTCATCGCACACGAGCACATGGAAGACCGCGCGTCCATTCAGAGCTTTGACTTTCGCACCCTGCAGCTCGTTGAAGAACAGTATCCACACATCCAGACGTTTTACCTGACGGAGCGGCCCTCCACCCTCAGCACCGCTATGGTGCCATCTACTCTTCGTGGTACATCGTAACGCTCACCCATGCGGAGTTCGACGGTCGCTGCCGCCGCCTTGCGAAATGCTGGGGTGGAATTTACTCCGCAACAGGTTTGGCGGGGATGGAGGCGGTCCAGCGAACACCATGCGCAACCTAATGGAACAGCTAAGAAGAGAACACGACAGCGACCACAGATGTTCTCGTAGTTCGCATCTACTCTGCGTTCAGTTGCCGGAACATCGATTATGACGCAGCCTTTAACCACTGCTGCATCTGTGCGCTTTGCACCACACCGGCCTGCTGCTGCACGACCGCGCCATGTTTGAGCACGACAAAGTTCGGAATGCCCTGAACGCGGTAACGGCCGGCGATCTCCGGGTATTTCTCCGTATCCACCTTTAGCACCAGCGCCTTGCCGGCCATGGCAACGGCAGTCTTCGCCACCTCCGGCGCGGCCATGCGGCACGGGCCGCACCAGGCAGCCCAAAAGTCGACCAGCACCGGCACAGTTGCGTGCTGCAGCACATCGTCAAACAGGGTTGGGTCTGCGTCGATGGGCTGCGACGACGGCGGAATCGCCACCTTGCACTGCCCACACTTCCCCGTGTCATGCAGATGCGCCGCCGGAATGCGATTCTTCTGCCCACACGCGGTACACGCCTTGATCATTGGCATTGGTCATCCCCCAGCAGCCATTCGATGCGGCTTAGGTGAAAGGAGATGACAGCTCCACTTCGCGCGCAAGCTCACGCCTAAGATCCCGACGTTCCACCCATGCCACGGCCAGGATGACCAGCAGCGTAACGCAGGTGACCGCCGCACTGGCAAACCCCAGCAGGTTGTACCCATAACCGGCCGCAAGCACGATGCCGCCCAGGCTCGCGCCCAGCGCGTTGCCAAGATTGAACGCGCCCTGATTCAGCGTGCTCGCAAGGTTGGGTGCGCCTTTTGCCTGCTCCACAATGCGCGCCTGCAACGGCGCACCCGCGGCGAAGTTCACCAGTCCGAAAACACACACTGCCAGTACCGCCGGCCACACCTGGCCCAGGGCAAACGGCATCATTAAAAACACCACCAGCAGCAAGCCGTAGCCGATCAGCAGCGTGGGAATCTGCCGCCAATCACTCATCCGTGCGCCGAGCAGGTTGCCAACTGTAATGGACACGCCAAAGCCCACCAGCACCCAAGTCACCGCATGCGGACTCAGCCGCGTCACCGTCTCCAACATGGGCGCCACATACGTCAGCACGCAAAACATCGACACGCTGCTGAGCGTGCTTGTGGCCAACACCAGCTGCACCGCCGGCCGCACCACGGCCTTGAACTCGCTACGCAGTGCGATGGGCTCGCTCGGCTGCGCCGGAACGTACCGCAGCAGCAGCGCACCCGCTACCAGCGCAATGGGCAGCAACGCCACAAATGCTGCACGCCAGCCGAAGTGCTGGCCCAGTGCCGTACCTGCCGGCACACCCAGCACATTGGCCAGCGTGAGTCCGGTAAACATCAGTGCAATCGCGCGTGCCTGCTGATCCTTCGGCACGCTGTTCGCCGCTACCACGCTGCCAATGCCAAAGAACGCACCATGCGACAACGCCGTCAGGATGCGCGCGCCCAGCATCAGCGGGTAGTTGGGTGCCAGCGCACAAAGCGCGTTGCCCACCAGGAACATGCCCATCAGAAGTACCAGCGCGCGCTTGCGCTCCCACCGGCTCACGATCAGGGCGACCAGCGGCGACCCGAACGTCACGCTCAGTGCATATGCCGTAACCAGCGTGCCGGCCTTCGGAATAGATAAGTGGAAATCCCGCGCCAGGTCCGGCAAGAGCCCCAGGATGATGAATTCCGTGGTGCCGATCCCAAACGCACACACAGCAAGCGCGAGCAGCGACTTTCGCATACGCGCGACCTACGCCATGGCCGGTGCTGGCAGAATTTCCTCCACGTCCACCCACTGCGTGGGATACACGCCGGTGTAGCACGCCGTGCAATAGCTGTTCGGTTTCGGGTCGTCCGTCGTGCAACTGTGCAGCAGGCCTTCCAGCGACAGATACGCCAGTGAGTCAGCTTCGATGTAATGGCGGATGCCTTCCAGCGAATTGTTCGCCGCAATCAGGTCGCGCTTATGCGGCGTGTCCACACCGTAAAAACATGGCGAGATGGTGGGCGGGCAGCTAATGCGCAGATGCACCTCTGCCGCGCCAGCCGCACGCACCATGCGCACGATCTTGCGTGATGTGGTGCCGCGAATAATGGAGTCGTCAATGAGAATGACGCGCTGGCCCTCAAGCAGCGCACGCACCGGGTTCAGCTTCATGCGGACGCCGAAGTCGCGCACCCGCTGCTCCGGCTGGATAAACGTGCGGCCCACGTAGTGGTTGCGGATGAGGCCGAAGTTGAACGGGATGCCACTCTCCGCGGCATACCCAATCGCGGCAGTCACACCGCTGTCCGGCACTGGCACAACAACGTCTGCGGGCACACCACTCTCGCGTGCCAGTTTGCGACCCATTTCGTCCCGGCTCTTCTGCACCCAGCGGCCGAAAATCTTCGAGTCCGGCCGCGCAAAATACACATGCTCAAACACGCAGCTCGATTGTTGTACGTCACGGTTGAAGTAGCGCGAGGTCACGCCATCCTCGCTCACCATGACCAGTTCACCCGGCTCCACATCGCGCTCGTACTTGGCGTGCAGCAGGTCGAAGGCGCAGGTTTCGCTGGCGAAGACGAACGTGTCCGGAGCGCCGTCGACGCCGGGTATACGGCCCATGCTCAACGGCCGGAAGCCGTGCGGATCGCGTGCGGCAAAGATGCGGTTGCGCGTCATCATGACGATGCTGAACGCGCCATCGACCTGACTAAGCGAGTCCGCGATGCAGTCCACCAGCGTGTTGTGCACGGAATGCGCGATCAGCTGCACGATGATCTCTGAGTCGCTGGTGGTCTGGAAGATCGCGCCGTCCCGCTCCAGCCGTTCGCGGGCTGTACCCAGGTTCACCAGGTTGCCGTTATGCGCAATCGCAATCAGCCCCTTGGTCGATTCCACCTTGATCGGCTGTGCATTCAGCAGCGCACTGTCACCCGTTGTCGAGTAACGCGTATGCCCGATGGCCAGGTTCCCCGGCAGCTTCGCCAGCACCGGGTCGGTAAAGATCTCCGAGACCAGACCCATGCCTTTCAGGTCGTGGATCTCCTCGCCATCCGCCGTGGCAATGCCGCCAGACTCCTGGCCGCGATGCTGCAGCGAGTACAACCCCCAATACGTCATCCGCGCCGCGTCAGGATGGTTGTAAATCGCCATGACGCCGCACTCTTCGCGCAGCTTGTCGAAGTGGTCGTCACCCTCGTGCTCTTCTACATTCCCACCTTCAGCAGTCTGCATGTCTCCCGATTCCAGTTCGTCAATCATGCCAGCACCAACTCTGCTTCAAGCTGCTCTTCAAGGCTGTCGGCCCATGCGCCATGCAGCGCAACCGTTGTTTCACTTACGACGGGAACACCGTCTAGTACCACTTCAATACGGTCAGGGATGACTTCACCCAGTGGAGCGAGAAATACCTCATTGTGCTCGCGTACGATTGCGCGCGCGGCATCAAGGTTCTGGGGTGCGACCGTAGCGATGACGGAGGATCCAATCTCACTGAACAGGCGCTCGACCGCCATCGCGGGATCACTGCCGACGTTCATTGCTATACGCACGCCCATGCGATTCGCGAAGGCACCTTTCGCAAATGCCGCCAGACACCCGCCGTCCGACAAGTCGGCAGCACTCTCCAACAGGCCGGCCGCGGCAAGTGCAATCAGCGCCCGATGCAGAGATGCTTCCTCTTCTACGTTCAGCACGGGAGGCGCACCCCACGCTTCGCCGAGAACGCTGGAGGCGTAGGCCGACGAACCCAGGTCCTGCATCCACTCGCGGCCAACGCCGTGGTATGCCGACAGGAAGACCACGACGTCGCCGACATTCTTAAATCCACTCGGCACAACCTTCGTCACATCGTCAAGAATCCCCACCACTCCGACCACCGGCGTTGGGTAAATGCCTTCACCCTTCGTCTCGTTGTACAGCGAGACGTTCCCGCCCGTAATCGGCGTTCCAAGCGCCGTACACGCCTCGCTGATGCCGTCGATCGCTTGGCTCAGCTGCGCCATAATCTCCGGCTTCATCGGGTTGCCGAAGTTGAGGCAGTTGGTGGCAGCGACGGGGGTGGCGCCCGTGCAGGCGACCTTACGCGCGGCTTCTGCCACCGCGTGCATGGCGCCGAGCTTCGGGTCCAGGTATGTCCATCGACCATTGCCCGCGAGGGCCATGGCCAGGCCGCGCTCCGGCTTGCCGGTGGCTGCATCGCCGGTCCCTTTGATGCGGATGACCCCGGCCTCGGATCCCGGCCCCTGCACCGTGTTGGTCTGCACCATGCTGTCGTACTGCTCAAAGATGTGGCGCTTGTCGCAGATGTTGGCGCTCGCCAGCAGCTTTTTCAAATCCGCAGTGTAATCCCGCGGCTTCTTCAGTTGTTCCAGCACCCACGCCGGCGGGTCCAGCGGAACCGGCGCCTTCCACGTGCAAACCGGCCGGTTGTACAGCGGCGCATCATCGGTAAGCGAGGTGTTCGACAGGTCCGCCACCAGCACGCCACCCTGACGAATCCGCATGCGGTTCTCCGGGATTACTGTCCCAACAACCGCCGCATCCAGACCCCACTTCACGAAAACATCCAGCACCTCCTGCTCGCGCCCTGCATGGGCCACCAGCAGCATGCGCTCCTGCGATTCGCTCAGCATAATCTCGTAGCTGCTCATGCCGCTGTCGCGCTGTGGGACCCGGTTTAGCTCCACGTCCAGGCCCACATCCCCCCGCGCGCCCATCTCGCAGATGGAGCATGTCAGCCCCGCCGCACCCATGTCCTGAATGCCGGCAACCGCACCGGTCTTCATCGCTTCAATGCAGGCTTCCATCAGCAGCTTTTCGAGGAAGGGATCGCCCATTTGTACATTGGGCCGCTTCTGCTCGCTGCCCTCGGTGAATTCTTCGCTGGCCATGGTCGCGCCGTGGATGCCGTCGCGCCCCGTCTTTGCGCCCACGTAGATCACCGGGTTCCCCACACCGGTGGCCTTGGCGTAAAAGATCTCGTCGTGCCGCACCAGCCCCAGCGCAAACGCGTTCAGCAGTGGGTTGCCGCTGTAGCACGCCTCAAATCGCGTTTCGCCGCCCACGTTGGGCACGCCAAAGCAGTTGCCGTACCCCGCAACGCCGTGCACGACGCCTTCCATCACCGACCGGTTCTTCGCATAATCAATCGCGGTATCCGCACTTGACGGTGCCTGTCCCGCGCCCTCTTCTGTATCTTCCGTCGGACCCTGCGCCGTAAATGAAACCGCGGCCTGCGGGGGCGAATCCGCCACTCCGGCAGGCGGCACCAGCGGCCCGAACCGGAGCGAATCCATCACCGCCATGGGCCGTGCGCCCATCGTAAAAATATCCCGCAGAATGCCACCCACACCCGTCGCCGCACCCTGGTAGGGCTCAATGTAGCTGGGATGGTTATGCGACTCTATCTTGAAGGCGCACGCCCAGCCATCACCCACGTCGATGATGCCGGCGTTCTCCCCCGGCCCCTGCATCACCGAACCTGGACCGGTTAACCGCGTGCCCTTGGTCGGCAACCGCTTCAGGTGCACTTTGCTTGATTTATAGGAGCAATGCTCGCTCCACATCACGCTATAGATCCCCAACTCTGTCAGCGAAGGCACGCGTCCCAGCGCCTTCAGAATCAGCTGGTACTCGTCGTCGATGATGTTGTGCGTCTTCAGAAGCGCGGCAAGCTGCGCACCGGTCGCGGCAATTGGCTCAGGCACTTGCGTCATGGATAAGTCGGCAGTGCTGGGCGCGCCTGCGGCCTCTGCCTCTGTAGAGATGGCTGTGGGCTGGCTCACTGCAGTAGTGTCGCACGGTTGTCGGTGGAGGGATTCGAAACGGCCGCCCGGCGGTGCCAGCTTCGGGCATTATTCCGCCCACCCACGCACTGAGCCGCCGAACACTGCCGAGCGCATCGCCGGCTTGAAAAAGCGGTCCATCGCGCCGCCAGCCAGTGCCGTTCCCTCGTCCAGCCGCTTGATCTGCTCCTCCGTCATCACCAGATCGAGTGCCAGCAGCTGATCCTTCAACTGGTGGAGCTTGCTCGCACCCAGAATTGGCGAGGTGATGCCCGGCTGCGCACATACCCACGCCAGCGCCACCTGGCTCAACGGCTTGCCCATCTCGTCCGCGACGACGCGCAGCACGTCCAGCGCACGCCAGTTGCTGTCGGTGAATACCTGAAAGCTGGGCAGATTCAAATCAAGCCGGCCGCCGGCAGACTTTACCGTGCCGTCCACGTCGCGGCTGTACTTGCCGGTCAGCAGGCCTGCAGCCAACGCACCCCAGGGCGTTATGCCCATGCCCAGGTGCTCCGCCGCCGGCACGTGCTCCCGTTCAATGCTGCGCTCGGTCAGGCTGTACGGCATTTGCAGAGCGATAGGTCCGGGTTCGTTGTGCGCCGAGGCGAGTGTCGCCATCTGCGTGGCGTACCACGCAGGCACATCACTCAGCGCAAAGTATCGAATCTTGCCGGCACGCACCAGGTCGCCAAGCGACTGCAATACCTCTTCCACCGGCGTTACCTGGTCCCACGCATGCTGCCAGTACAGGTCCACGTAATCGGTCTTCAGCCTGCGCAACGATCCCTCCAGCGCCCGGTGCATATTCTTGCGTCCGTTGCCGCCGGCGTTTGCGTTACCCGGCTCTGCGCTGAAGGTGAATTTGGTCGCCAGCACTAGGCGATCACGCAGCTTGCCCTCGGCGATGTAGCGGCCCACCAACTCCTCGCTTGTGCCTTTCACATACACATCGGCTGTGTCGATGAAGTTGCCGCCCGCATCCACGTATGCGTCGAAGATGGACCGCGCCTCCGCATCCTCAGAACCCCATCGAGGGTTGCCAAACGTCATCGTCCCCAGGCAAAGCGGACTCACAATCAGGCCGCTGCGGCCCAGCGTGCGAACATCGGTAAGCGTCATGAGCATTCGATGCGGCACACGCGCGAAGGTGGCGCAACCGCTACCATCAGTGCATGGCTGAACCAACCAAGGCAGAAATCGTTACGGCGCTGCCTGAGGCACCGCAAGGCAGCCTGCTTGAGAGCGCCATTCGCGCCGCGCACGCCGGTACGCTGTCCAGCGCAGAGGTTGTGCGCACCCTGGCCACCGGCAAAATCGCCGTGCCCAGCAAGGCTGAGGTCCGCGACAGCCTCTCCGACCTGCGCGCCGTTGTGCTCGACAAGGACGGCAAGAGTTTCCTTGCCGTCTTCTCTACCGTGGAGCGAGCCCAGGCACTGCGCAACATGGCGGCCTACTGCGTCCTGGTTGACGCCCTCACCGTCCTGCAGTCGCTGGATGCGGATCTCGGCGTGGTCATTAACCCCGGTACCGATGTCGTCATGGAGATTTCAGCCGACGGTGTTCGGCGCATCGTGCAGCAATTCGGCGCAGCGGGCGAGACGCACGAAGCCGTGCCGAATTAGAGCGCAACGCCTAGAACGACATGCCGTTTGTACTACTGGCCCGTGGAGCCGAAGCCGCCTGCACTTCGTACCGTTGCGTCCAGATCCTCAGTCTCCAGGAACGTCGCTTCAATCCGCTGCACAATGCGCAGTTGTGCCACACGGCTGCCGCCGGGCAGCGTCACCGCCGCGTCCGTTGTGTTCAGCAGCACCACCTTCAACTCGCCGCGATATCCCGTGTCAATGACACCTGCCAGCGTGGTAACGCCACGAACCGCAAGTCCACTTCGGTCTTCTACGAGCGCACCAAAACCTTCAGGAAACGCGATGGCAAGTCCGGTCGGCACCAGAACCGTTTTGCCCGCAGCCACTTCCATATCGGCGACGGAGTACAAATCGGCAGCCAGATCGCCGAACGGACCTGTATGCGCATATCGGGGAAGAACGGCATCCGGATGGAGACGCTTAACAGCAACCTGAGGCATAACTCAGCATAACGGGCTTGCGGAGCGGGCAAACGAGCGACTGGCTGGGCAAGCCTCTGCCGGTTGTGCTTAGCTACGTCGCCTGCCGTTGGCGTCCACGATCCGACAGGCTGCCGCGGTCTCGCAACATCGACCTTGTCCTGCACTTGGAACACCACCACGGAAAAAAGCCGAGTAGCGAGTACACAAACCTTTCGGCAAACCCGTGACGCGCGGTACGGCGAATGCCTGCACCCTTGCAATGGGGACACAACTCCGGCATCTCGAAAAGCTCCTCTAGGAAAAAGTGCAGACCAACACCATCAAGTACGGCACGTGCGCGGTGCCCAGCAGCCATTTCTTACGACATGCCAGTTTTCTAAGACCCCGGCTCTCTTTTAGAGTAGGACGCCGGGGCATATGCCGCGCAAGAAGAAAATTTCGGTCGCAGGTACTTTCTTCCACCCTGTGGAACACATGCCGGCTGCAGGTGCAAGCAGCCAATGCCGTGCCCGCGCCGTACGCTGAAAATCCTGATTTAAGAACGCACCGCCGGCGGCAATGGATTGCGATTCTGGAACTGCCGTTGATGCCAGTACGGGTACGGCACCGGCCGCTCGCTGGCCCCATCCAGCGCTGCCACCTGCTCCGGCGTCAGCACGATTTCAGCCGCGGCAAGGTTCGCCTGCAGCTGCTCCTTGTTCCGCGCGCCAATGATCACGCTGCTGACCGAAGGCTTGCGCAAGAGCCACGCCAGCGCCACTTGGGGAACCGTGTTCCCGGTTTCGCCCGCCAGCTTTTCCAGCGCATCGACAACGCTGTACAGGTATTCCTCATCCACCACGGGTCCGGCTGCCTCGCCACCGTCGCCCAGCCGCGTGCCTTTAGCGGGTGGTTGCCCGCGCCGAATCTTGCCGGTCAAGCGCCCCCACCCAAGTGGACTCCATACCAGTGCGCCCACGTCTTCCGCCATGGCCAGCGGCATCAGCTCCCACTCATAATCGCGCCCGATAAGGCTGTAGTACACCTGGTGCGCCGCATACCGCGCCCAACCGTACTGCTCGCTCAGGTCCAGCGACCGCTGCAGATGCCAGCCGCTGAAATTACTGCACGCGATGTAGCGGATTTTGCCATCGCGCACCAGCGTATCCAGCGTGCTCAGCACCTCTTCCATCGGCGTCAGCGCGTCAAAGGCGTGCATGTGAAACACGTCGATGTAGTCCGTCTGCAGCCGCTTCAGCGATCCGTCCACCTGCCGTGTGATGTGCAGCCGCGACGACCCCACACTGTTCGCCGCGTTCGGCAGCGGCCTGCGCGATGACGCCTCTTCCGCGTTCCCTGCATGCCGGCCGTCAAAGCCGAACGTTGTTTTTGTGGAAAGCAGCACATCCTCGCGCGGCAGGTGCTTGATCGCCTCGCCCAGCACCTCTTCCGACAGGCCCTGCGAGTACACATCCGCGGTGTCGAAAAAGTTCATACCCGCACCCATGCAGGTGTCGATCAGCTCGCGTGCCTCCGCAACGTCCGTCGATCCCCACGTCTTGAAGAACTCGTTGCCACCACCAAACGTTCCCGTGCCAAGGCAAAGCACCGGTACCTGCAAACCACTCTTCCCAAGCTGTCGAAATTCCATAACTCATTGGATGCAGCAAGCCACAAAGGAAAAACATTCCGTTTCCACGGCGCACGGCTCATTAGGCTGGGCGACAGCCTCGACAACTTCCTGAGGGAGATCGGCCTTAACCCGAGGACCGGAGGGTCGTACACACCACCCTTGACGGGAGCTTTCTGATGCCGAGTGTTGCGCCCGGAAATTATTACGTTTTGGCAGACGCTGATCCGTATGTCTCCGCCGCAGGTGTGCTTACCCGCGAACAGATGGATCACCCAACCAAAGAGATCGCGCAGCGTATGGCACAGCTGCTGGTCCCGGTCGCAGTAGCTTCGGGCAAGACCTCGGCGGTTGAGGTAAGGCTCCACCGGGGTGCTGTCCTGAGCGGAACAGTTCGCTTCGACGACGGAGCGCCCCTTTGCCGCGAGTGTGCAGCTTCTACGCAAGGACGATCGGGGTGTGTGGAAGGAATTCCACGCTCATCTGGGCGGAGGCTTTGCTGTCATGGACGACCAGGGACGCTTCCGATTTGTGGGTCTGCCTGCAGGATCGTACAGGGTATATGCAAAGCTCGCCGTAGACAAGGAATTCATGTCGCGGAGGGAAGATGCAACTGAGGGCTGATGTCGCGCTCCCTCGACGAGCTCAAGATTTATAGCCCGAATGCGACGCGAGAGAAAGACGCGAAGACCTACCAGCTTGCAGACGGGCAGGAGGAGGCGGGAGTTCAGGTTGAGGTGCCACTAAGCAGCTGCATGCGGTGGCTGGGTCACTCGTAGAGTCAGAAACGGGATGAACGATTAACGCGGGGCATGTGTCAGTAGTTTTCGCCGACGACGGGAAAAAGCTGGCATCGACGGATGTGGATGCTGAAGACGACGCTTTTCACTTGGCGTTTGTCCCGGAGGGCAGCTACAAGCTCAAAGTGACAAAAGCGCAAGATGTCGAGCGAACCGAAGTGCCAAACGCACCGGGTTCTGTTCCACCCTTCGAAACCAAGGAGAAAACATTGCGGAACTTCGGCGAGACGACGCAGGCCCCTGTCGTGACGAGCGATGTACAAAGCCTGCTGATCGCGGTACCGAAAGCCGGGCAAACGGAAAGCGCCCCGACCGGTGCGACAGCACAGGCTGCAGACTCAGGACAAAGCACAACACCCTAGGGCAAAGGCCGGGATTAAGCGCAGCGTTGTTCAAATCGACGAGTGTCCGAGCAGGAAGCAGATTCTGTGAAGCTCCTGCAGGTCTGATGCACGAGCATTTACATCTGATAAGGACGTTATCGTATGCAGATGGAAGCACACATGAATGACACAGAGTTCGACGGAAAGAAGCTTTACGAGTACGGTCGAGCGGCCCAGGCCAAGTTCGACATCCGAGGTAAGTGCATCCACAGGGCTTACACCACCAGCCAACCGGTAGATGAGATTCGTGGAAAGTACATCCATAAGGCTCACAGTGCTTCGCAGCCAGAACTTGAGATCAGAGGCACGAAGGTGCACAAGGCCCGCAGCGAGACCCAAGCTCTTTTCGAGATCCGTTGAACATGAGGATCCGCCTGCCTCAGTCTGTCGCTGACACTTACCGTGCTGTCGCCCAGCTCGAGAACGACTATCCCGGGCGAAAGTTCACACCGGATGGTCATTTGGTCGGTTCAATCGGCGAGGTGATCGCCGCGAAAGCGCTCGGTCTGACCCTCTATCCTGCCTCTCATGCCGGCCATGATGCTCATGATGGCCTTGGCGGCGATGTGCAGATCAAGATGACAGCCGGACACAGCGTAGCCATGTATGCCGAGTGCATCCGCCTGGTCGTTCTTAAAGTGGTCTCGCCGGAAGAAGCGGAAATCGTTTACGACGGGCCGGGCGCTCCGGCCTGGTCGGCAGCCGGTAAGCTCGCCAAGAACGGACAGCGCGTGGTGCGCCTGTCTAGGCTAAAAGCTCTGGCTGCGGAGCGAAACGCATGAGCGAGCTGCTTTCCATCCAGGTTTCTGCCAGCACTGCTTTACTGCCCGCGCTGTTTCAGGGCACGCCCGACGGCGGCCGGCACTTCTGGGAGTTCTTCACCGTAAACATACGCAACCCGAACACCCGCCGCGCCTACCTCAAAGCCGTGGGGATCTTTGCGGCCTGGAGCAAGGAGCGCGGTATGGACGACCTGGCGCGGGTGACGCCCATGCATGTGGCCGCCTACGTCGAGCAGCTCGGCCGGACCCACTCCAAACCTACCGTCAAGCAGCATTTGGCGGCGATCCGCATGCTATTCGATTGGCTGGTGACCGGCCACGTCATGCACACCAATCCTGCCCATGCCGTACGTGGCCCCAAGCACTCCGTCCGCAAGGGCAAGACTTCCGTGCTCTCGGCCGAGGAGATGCACGAGCTGCTGGCCGCAATCGACACCACTTCCCTACTCGGCTTGCGTGATCGAGCCCTCATCGCCCTGATGGGCTACACCTTTGCTCGCGTCGGAGCCGCAACCGGCATGAAGGTCGAAGACTACTACGTGCAGAAGCGGCGCGGGTGGGTTCGGCTACATGAGAAGGGCGGCAAGGTGACCGAGCTTCCCTGCCACCACAATCTCGACCAGTATCTGGAAGAATGGATCGCCGCCGCAGGACTCGCCAGCAAACCGGAAGCCCCGCTCTTCCCTACCCTTAAGCATGGCCGCCTGAGCGATGGCGAGCTCGCCGGCATTCCGCAGGCGAACGTTCACCTCATGATCCAGCGTAGGGCGAACGCGGCCGGTCTGCGAACAAAGATCAGCGCCCACAGCTTCCGTGCCACTGGCATTACGACATACCTGCAAAATGGCGGCAAGCTGGAGACCGCGCAGCAAATGGCCGGGCACGAATCAGCACGGACCACCGGCCTCTACGACCGGCGTAGCGATGAGATCGCGCTCGATGAGGTCGAGCGCATCGCATATTAGCTCCATGCCACCTCTAAGCGCCTAGAGCACGCTGGCTTTTTAGCTGCTCCAGCAGCAGAGTGACCTGTTCATCCCGTTCCATATCCGCAAGACTTACGTCGAGGTCGGGAGGATCCAGCACACCACGAGCATGATTCATCGCAGGCTGCTCCAACACTCTACCCTCATAACGATCTAACGCACCTTGAGAGAGCGGAACCGTGGCTTTTTGCGCTCTACTGATGACCTTACCGCGCTTTTCCATTGCACGAAGCGTCTCACTTCGAGTTTTGGTCTCGGCCAATTTCTGCTGCAGTCTGAGGTAATTCGCACGAAGCGTTTCCGCCTGTGCGCGTTGATCGTCAAGCTGTTGGGTGAAAGCCTCTACCGAGCGGACTTCCGTCAGTGATCGTGCAAGTGCCTGTTTGGCCATATCGTCCCGGTCGCGCGTCACGGCAAGTGCCGCTTTCCTATTCCACTCGTTCGCCTGGACTTGATGTCCTTCTTTCTTCTTTTCCAGGAGATGTTGATCCGCGATCGCGATTGCCACCTGAGTTTTCACCTGAAGTAGTTGGTTTTCCATGTCCAGAACGAGCTGTTTCAACATTTTGTCTGGGTCTTCTGCCCTGTCGATCAAATCATTTATATTCGCCCGTAGAAGGGTGGTTACTCGCTCTAAGAGTGCCATCTGAATCTCCGTTCCTGCCGGTGTATTGAGGTAAGGCGGCTGCTCTCCCCTGCGAGCGAGCAGCCTGCTGAAAGCTTTCTACCGAGACGCCCCGCCGTCATCTTTGCGAGTCGCCATGCTCTTCACGTTCGACATAAGGTCGGACATCTTCATGCCGCTCAGCGCTTCAAACAAAGCGGGCACCTGTGCGGCAATCTGTGTCATTTCGCCTGTCAGCTTGTGTGCACCGATGTTGCTGTCGTTGCCGGTGGAAACGATGGTGATTTTGTCGACCTTGCTCAACGGCTCGCTCAGGGCCCGAACCACTTCTGCCATGTTGGTGATCAGCTTGTCGACTACTGCGGCTTGCGACCACTCCTGGTAAGCCTCAGCCTTCACATTCATCGCTTTGGCTTCGGCTTCACCCTTTTGAAAGATGATCGCCGCCTCTGCCTCACCTTGTACGCGGATTGCAGACGCACGGCCCTCTGCCTCTGCAATAAGCCGGGCTCGCTCTGCTCCTGCCATGTTCTCGATGCGCTGCTTGTCGATTTCAGAGCGCTTCAGGACAGTTGCGATCAGCTCCTTTTCATTGCGCATGATCTCGGCTTCCTGCACCTTGACTTGGCCTTCTTTCTCGATCTGTTGCACGCGCACCTGCTCGGCAACAACCTTCTGCTGCATGACGTTCGTCTGCAGTTCATAAGCCTTATCGGCCTGGGCCTCCTGCCTGCGGGACTGCTCTGTGAATTGCGCTTTTTGAATGTCCAAGTCGCGTTGCGCCTCTGCCTGCTTTGCGAGTGAAGCAGTTTCCGCAATGACGCGGTCCTGGTCAGAAGCGGCTTTGGCCACGGCTGCTTCGCGCAGGGCATTTGCGCGACGGATTGCCGTATCCCGCTCTGCTTCTGCGGCTGCAATCTCAGCGTCCCGCTTGATGCGCGCTACGTCTGGCCGTCCCATGTTCGTGATGTACTCGTTCTTGTCGCGCACCTCGCGGATGGTGAAGCTCACGACTTCCAGTCCCATCTTGCTCATGTCACCGGCGCACGTGGAGCGCATTCGCTCAGCAACCATCTCCGGCTCTTTCACGATCTGTTCGACCGTAAGCTGACCAATGATTCCCCGGAGATGTCCTTCCATCACAAGACGGATCAGGCCTTCGCGCTGGTCCGGCGATTTGGTTAGGAATTGCTCGGCTGCGGTCAGAATCGATTCCTGATCGGAGCGTACCTTGATCTGCGCAACCGCTTCGACCGTCACAGCCACACCTTGTCGTGTGTACAAATCCTGCTGCGGAGCGACATCGAAACTCATCAGTTCCAAGGAAAGTTCGCGTGCATGCTCGATCACAGGAAAGATTACGGTACCGTGGCCCTTAATAACTCGCGGTCCTCGAAAACCGAAAACGATTAATGCCTCATTCGGACCCGCCTTGCGAAACATGCGAGCGAGCACAGTTAATAGAACGACGGTCACTAAAACAATTAGACCGACGATGATGATTGCAGGGTTCGGCATAATGCCTTCTTTCGTGGACAACATGGGTGCTGCGTTTTGCTCTTCCTGCACTGTCCTGGTTAGCCGTTACAGCTCGAACTCATTCCAGGGCTGCACGTAGGCGATACCCTTCTCATAACGCAGAACAACAACCTCCGCGTCACGCCCAATCCTTGTTCCGTCTGCGGAGCGCGCTGGGGAAGACCGTCGAACTCCCAGCTGTGAGTAGAGAATCGCACCGGTGCGACCTTCCCCAAGCGGATCGGAAACACGACCAACATCACCTGCAATCGCCGTCTCCTCGGCCGTCAGCACACGCTCATGGCGCAGAAGAACTTTCGACAAAAACCAGAAGATCAGACTTGCTCCGACCACGCCGCTCAGAGTCGCAACGAGGAGCGTGATCCAGGCGAGCATGCCCGCATGCCTCTGCAACAAATAGCCAGCTCCACCGAACCAGCAGAGAAACGCAGTCAACGTAAATCCATTCACTGCAGACGCACCCGTTGGGTGATGGCTGGCGATGGTTCGCGTGCTTGGTACATGAATTCGCATGTGGCCGTGCAGGTGAACTGGTCCGTGTCCGCCGCCAGTGAGCGCCGCAAGAAAACACAGCACCAGGCCAGCAAAGAAGCAGCAGAGATAAAAGAGGCTCCAGGTCATTTCTCCCTCCTGAGCGCCTTTTGCGTAATAGCAGCAACGTTCGACACAGGAGTGAGGGCCTCTGACGGCTTGCCGTCAGCCGATGGACGAAGGATCGCGAGTAGCCGATCCACCAGCACAGGAGTCTCTAAAACCGATTGCAACAGGAGCAGGCAGCGACGGGAATCCTCGTGCTGTGCAATCGCTCGCAGCGCCCGACAGAGCTCGGGATCGCGGTCGAAACGATCTGAACCTGCAATAAGCCACAGATCAAGGCTGTCTTCCTGTGTCCGCAGATCAGACTGAAGCTCAGCGTTATAGCCTTCAGGATCGTCCACCAGATAGCCGGGGTGAACCTTGAAGAACTTCGCGAGGAGCAGGCGAGTCGTATTTGTTAGATGTGGCCGCTTGCCGGACTCAATCTGCGATAGATAGCTCTGGCTGATGGTCTCACCCATCTCCGCTGCGATCGCCTTCATCAGCTCCTGCTGAGTCATCGCCCGATGCATTCCGCGAAGGCTGCCCTCGACCTCACGCAGGTACTTCAACTTGTCACACAGCTGCATGGCCGTATCACCAATTGCAATAATGATATCACAATCTGTGATGTGTCTCTACTACAGCCTTTCAACGTCCGTCGAAAGAATGTGACAGCTTGTTGACGCAGTACAGGGTGCTGCTACCATCCGAATTACTGGGCTGCAGTAACAAGCTATACAGCTTGCCGTTCGGATCTATGAGGCGTTACTGGGTCGTTATCGCCCCATGATCGGTAAACACCGTGCCGTCGATGCGCGTCAATGTGAGGTCATGACCACCAACTGTTAACGCCGGCAGCGTGATGGTGGCGGTGTTTTCGTCAACAACGGTGATGGCGACGCTGCTCGTGCCGTCGAGTCTTGCCGACATGCCCTGCGCAAAACCGCTGCCGCGAATGGTTAGGGTTTGGCCCGCAAGGCTCACATGGCCGACACTTAGCGGAGCTTCGCCCAGGTCGACCACTGTTAGGCCGGCGTCGGTCAGCAGGAAAACCTGCCTGCCGCCGCTGTCGATGCTGATGGGCTCATTCACGTCCTGAACCACTTCTTTCAGGCTGAAGCGCATCCGCAGCGTCGCCGTGGGCACGTCCATAATCTCGAAGTATCCGGCGTGCGGCATGTAGTAGAGGCTTCCAGCATCGTTCAGACGGGCATTGCGCAACGTAGCCGTCGCAGGGTCAGCCGGATAGGTGGCACCCAGCGACACCCCATACAGCAACATCGGCTGTGCGAGCTTGCCCTGGCGATGCAGGTTGCTGTCGACCACGGTCGTGTCGCTCGCCATGATGTTGCCATCGGCCGAGACGGCACCGGAGTAGGACGTGGAGAGGAAGTCCAGGTAACCCGAAGAACTGATGCCACCAGGGTAGGTGCAGGACGCTCCGTTGCTGCTTAGATAGAAGGCTAGTGTTCCGTCGCCGCTGGATTGCACCTGTGGGTTGTAGAAGGTGTTGTCACAGAACAGGGCAGACGGAGCACTTGTAACGGCCGTTCGGGCCTGCAGGTCGATGGTGGCGTACTTCGAGAGGTAACCGCAATTGTTGCCAGTGGCCATCTGCGGAAAGACGAGCGCCTTGTTGCCGGCCAACGCAGCAACAGCACCCGGACCGATGCTGCAGGTGCCGATCGTGCGGACCAGCCCCGGCACCGCGATGGCGTATCCGGCGCTTGAACCCGTTGGGTCAAGAACAGCCACGGAACCGTCGCTGGCGTTCGTGACGACGAGGTGTGTGCCATCGACGCTGAGCGCGAGGTCGCGCAGGTCCATGGTGCCATTCAGCGTGGGTACCTGCAGCGGTGGGATCCATTGCCCCGACGTCGTTGAAAAGACCATCAAGCCAGTGCTGGTGGCAACGTACGCCTGCTTGCGCACCTTGTCATATAGAACCGCTCGGGCGGTTCCGTTGACCGCATAACTGTTCACGGACTTTGCGTAGAACACGGCCTTTGGCAGAGTGCCCGCGCCCGATGGTGTTTGAACGGCGATGTCCGCGTAACCTGGTGTGCCCGGCGGCAATGTGAATTTGAGATAGGTGCTGGGCAGACCGGCCCCGGTGAAGGCAGGGTACTGGCCGATAACCGAGGTGATGGCTGCCGGACTTCCGCCGACGGAGACCGAACCGCTGCTGCTGTCCTGTGGCAGGCCAAAGCCGGTGACAACTCCCGCGCCACCGCCCTGCGGCGACGATCCCGAATACAGGGCTTGCTGCGGCGCAGGTCCATAGGAGAACCCCGCCGGCTGGAAGGTTTCCACGCCGTTTGGATAAATGAGTTTCAAGTCCACTGGCCCAGGCGTGGATGCCGGTGGTGAGATGAGGCTCACCGTATTCCCAGAGAACGTGGAGGTGCCGCGAACATCTCCGAACCAAGAATCCGGCTGCATGTCCACCGCACCGTAGACCCCCACCGTTGTGCCGCCAGACGGCGGTCCGGATTGAGGATAGAAGTCGTAGGGTGAAGCCTCGCCGGAGGGCGCGTTGGTGTAGCTCTGCAGATACGTGCTGTCTTCAAAGGCAACTCCGCTGGTTTGCAGGCCCATCATCATGCCCGTTCGATCGACGCCGAAGACCTGGCTGAAGCTGTTGCCCATGGTCGGTGCCGTTCCCACCAGCGAACCGCTTGCCACATCGAACGTTGCCAGCAAGGCCGGCCCGTCCGCGATCTGGTAAAGGGTCGTGCTGTCGGCGCTGAACACAAGCGATCCGGTGACGAAGGTCGAAGTTGGACTGGTTGCAACCACGGTCGGGGTCGCAAGCGAGGGTGTGAGGGTTCTTTGCACCTGACCCGTACCCGACAGCAGGAGCATCTGGTTGCCCGCGGTAGTGTTGGCATTCTGCACGACGAGACTGCCATTCCCATTCACCGCCTCGAGGGAACCGCAATAAGACGTTCCCGCCACGGTACCGTTCAGGCTGTAATCGGTGAACGCCGCCTGCGCGGTGGAATAAACGTGCAGGGCACAGATGCTTGATCCCGCGACAGGAATCTGGAGGGAAAACACCTTGGTCCCGTCTGTCGATTTTTTGAAGTTATACGGCGTCTGCGTAAAGGTATTGTAGGTAGTCACGGCACCCGAAGCAGGACTGAAGACCAATTGCCCAGGGCCTGCGCCGTCCCATCCTGAGGTGTTGACGAGGACCGTTCCGTCTGACAGGGCGAACACACCTCCGGCAGACCAGTGTTCGGTTTGCGGTCTGTTGGAGTACGTCACGACGAAGTCGGGTAACGTGTAGCGGCGGGTGAGGAAAGTCGTCGTATCCACCGCGAACAGTTGCTGCGATGCTGTGCCGACCCAAAGTGTCGTGCTGTCCGGCAACAGGTCGACGGCCGTTGGACCAGGAACCGGGATGGAGCGCAGCAGCTGATGCGTCGCATTGGAGATCACATCAACGCGGTTCCAGTCGTAGTTGGCGACGAAAACCAGGTCGTGCGCCGCGTCGTACACGCCCATGACAGGCCGAGCATCCGTACTGACAAACGCCGAGCGATTATTCGAGATAGTGCCAGGGCCTTTGAAAACGCTCACCAGCAGATTGACAGACGAGGTCGCGCCACCTTCTGAGCTTGCCGTCACCTGAAATTGGACATTTTGCTGCGGAACGGCCGAGGCCGCAGCGGTCAAAGTCACGGTAACAGTTTCGTTGGGGATGGCGAAGGCCGGGTCAAAGGTGGCTGTCACACCCGCAGGCAGGCCAGTTGCGCCCAGGCTTGCCGCGACATCCGCGCTGCCGTTGCCATACAGCGTATACACGGCAATTTGCGCGCTTCCGCCAATGGGAACGGCAAGTTGGTGGTAGAGGCCGGAAGCAAAACCGACGGTGCCGGAGCCGGTCGCAACGGTGATGGGGAGATTGACGGTAGAGGTTACAGCACCCACCGTTACTGTCACCGGGAGCGTGACGACTCCCGTCGCAGTGCCGCTCGCCACACGGATCAGGACACGGCTGGACGATCCGCTGGATAACGACAACGGAAGGCCGCTGGCCATGCTGAAGCCGGATGGCAGCTGGACTGCGCTAAGCACCGGCTTGCCGGCTGCGTTGACCACAACCGTAGATAGATCCAGAGCAAACAGGCCACCGGCATAGACTGTCGGCTGCGCGGGCACGGCACACAGGGCAAGTACCGGTGTCGTGGACGCGGGCAGCACGAAGGGTGTGGAGGTGAGACCACCGGGTGAAGGATCCTGGACCGTGATGGAGCTGCCCGGAGCGATAGACGTTCCGTTGGGCAGCACCACAGACGCGAACGTGGGCTGTCCATACGTATAGGGATTTTGCGTGATGACGGTACCGTTGACGCGTACGATCGGCTGCGTGGTGAAGTCGGTGCCGACCAGGAGAAGGCTGGTCTGGCCGCAGTTGGTGCCGGCCCGGGTGTAAACCGAGGCGCTCGTGATGACAGGCTCCGGCAGGTTTGAGAGTTGCAGCGGCAGCGTGGCCGTGGTGCCGCCGCCCGGCGCCGGCGTGGTCACCGCGAGTGTCGTACTGGTTCCACTGGGTAACATAGCGGCGGTCACCGTCGCTCCCAGCGTGTTGCCGTCCAGATAGGTAGTCGGAATAGCTGTGCCGTTCAGCACCACGGTCGAAGCGCCTACAAATCCGCTGCCCGAAACCGAAATGGTACTGGATTGCAAATGCGAAATGACGCTCGGCGTTACGGACGCGATTTGCGGAACCGGATTGACGATGGGAATGGATGCCGCATTGGAGACGACGACGTTCGCGGCCGTGCTGCCAACGGTTACGTTGACCGAGCCAATCACGCTCAGCAGCGCCGCATTGACGCTGGCCGAGAGTTCACTCCCGCTGACCAGGTGAGTGGGCAGGGCAAAGCCGTTCCACAGCACCACGGAATCACCGACAAACCCGCTGCCAAGCACGTGCAGCGTAAAGGGTGTTCCCAGCACCGCCGACAGCGGGTTGACCGATGCCAGCTTCAGCGGTTGCCGTGCGGAAATGGTGAGCAGGATTGCGGTAGAACTTCCACCACCCGGCAGCGGCGCAGAGACGACGATGCTCAGGGTGCCGGCGTTGGCCTGCTCTGCGACGGAAAGGGCAAACGTCAGTTGGGTGACGCTCACCACGGTCGCCGCATGCGGGCTTCCGTTCACGGTCACGGTCGAACCCGGTGCAAAACCTGTGCCCGTCAGCGTAAACGTCGCGGGCGTTTGCCCGCCGGGTGAAAGGGTCGAGGGGGAAAAGGCCGTAACCATAGGGGTCGCATTGGTGACCGGGAGCGTTGCCGTAGGACTGACGCCACCACCGGGAGGCGGAGTGGTCACAGTGACGGACAAGCTGCCTCTGGATGCCGTATCCGGGGGCAGCAGCTGAAAGGTGAGCGAGGTTGAGCTCACATAGGTGGTCGGACGGGCGCTGCCATTCACCGCTACCACGGAGCTCGCAATAAACCGCGTGCCTGCCACGGCAACCGTGGACGTCGCTGTGCCGACCGTGACCGTTGCGGGTAACAGGGAGATCGAACCCGGTGCCGGGTTGACGACCATAAACTGCACAGGACCGGAGGTTCCGCCACCCGGTGCCGGATTGCTGACCGTTACGCTATACTCGGCGGGCAACGCAAGATCAGCGGCCTTGAAGGTGACCTTGATCTGAGTCGGGCTGACCACGCTTGCCGCTGCGGCGGTGCCATTCACCAGAACAGCGGTCGCCGAGGTGAATCCACTGCCGGTCAAAACAATCTGCGTGTCCGTCGATCCTGCATCGACGGCAGCCGGCGCGAGTATTGTTAACGCCGGCACGGGATTTGCCACCGTCACGGTGGGCCCGCTCGCAGCCGAAGACACTCCATGGTCGGTCACCACCACAGAAATCGAGGTACCGGTCGAGAGTTGGCCGGCGGCGACGGCAACAGTCAGCTGGGTGCTGCTCACAAAGGTCGTCGACAGCGCCAGACCGTTGACCTGGACGGTGCTTGCCGTCGTGAAATTGCTGCCTGTAACCGTCAGCGTCGCCGGTGCGCTCACGTCGATGGTCGAAGGCGCGACCGCAGTGACAACGGGGGCGGTAGCAGCCGTCACTCCACCGGTTGTGGTGACCGTCGCAGAGGCGCCGGAGTTCGAAGAACAACCGTTGACGCACAAGGCAGCACAGCAAGCAAGTGTAAGCAGCAGCAAATAGCAGCTTTTCATTGGCAGCCAGAATACACGCTGAACACGTTCACACTGCGAGATTTATAGCGTGCGATAACAAGACATTCACATGCGTACGAGCGCATTCAGGAGCTCGCCATAACCGCCACCTACGAAGTCCCAAGCTCCGCTCTAAGCTGCAGTAGGGTGCGCTCGTGACTCCACTTAGCGAGAAGCAAGTGTTGCAGGGACTGTTTCTGTGCACTTCTTCATTGCGTCCCACAACTCGCCATCATCGAGTGCTATGGGGCGGTGAAACGGGATCGCCATCTCGCGTTTTCTAAAGAGAACACCTTCATTTCATGCTGCACGAAGCATGAATTAGTCAGCATGAAGAGCATGGGTCATGCTGACTGTCATATCAATTCTCAAAAGGGTGGTGGCAGAAGACGATGCTCGCGAAGCATCTTGCCGTGGAAGCAGAACGCGCCGGCGATGGCCTCGTTTTTCTGAGAGATACTGACCCGCAAGGCAGCCTTACCGCGTGACACACCAAGCGCGGGGTCTGAGATTCCTCAGCGCGCCGAAATCCCATTTGAAGGGCTACGCAAAGGTTTAAACCTCGTACGTGAGCCTGGGGCAGCGTATTGCATCATCGACACAGGTTCAGGCCGGGTCAATCGCGAAGAACCTGTTTGAAATGGGCGATTTCGTCATCTTCCCTGTCCAGTCAAGCGAAGATGATCTAACGGCAGCGCCGGTGGCCGTTCAATCTCTCAAGCAGGCCGGCGTTTCCTTTCCAGTTCGTTCTTACCCGCGTTAAGGCGAATACACTCATCACCGCCCAGGCTGCGGCAGTGCTTTGCAAACATGGAGAGGTTACAGAGACCTTCGTGAATGACCGGACAGCCTACAAAGCTCCATACGCTCAGGGCCAAACACTCACCCAGGCGGAGCCAACAGGTGCAGCAGCGTAGGAAATCGCCGCGTTATGGAGGACATGAAATCATGCTTGCATGAAACATCCATAAAGATGACGAGGTAGTCGCACATGGCTAAGGCTCTTGAGTTGAACCCAGATACGTTGGCCGTTGTGCCGTCCGTCCCACAGGACGGCTCAGATGAAGGCTTGACCGACTGAGGAGACCAGAAAGGGCAAAATTGTGCCAAGATCGAGCGGGAACCCCTGCAGGTACGTTGGCCCCTTGAGGATATAAAAGCCGTAAAGCTGGCTGCCATTCAGACGGATTTTCCTACAGTCAGTGATTCATGCTTGCATGTTTTCATGAAGAACAAGAAAATTTAGGTTTGTCGATTTGCCGAAACCTAAACCCGGACTTCCCAGCGCTGCAGACCAGCTCTTGCTGGATGCCGCCGTGGACATCAAACAACATCCGGATGCGACCGAGACGGTGTTCATGGCGCGGCAGCTCGTGCAATGCACACTGCCGCATAGTGATCCCGGCGACACGCTGATCTGGACCGCACCAACGGCAATCTGACGCTCGTGATTCAGCCGCACATCAACCGTCAGACCCGGAAGCCATATACACGATGGCTCGATCCCCAGGCTGTTCACTTTTGGTTGGTAACGGAGGCGAAGCGAAAAAGAGCACGGCTCGCCGAGCGTGTAGAGCAGAAAACCCTTCAATTTCTTTGGAAGGACTTAACCAGCCTCCACCGGCCGGTCCGGCTGCGATTGATAGATCTCCTCCACCCGCGCCACCGTGTCGATTTCACTGATCGGCTTGTCTCGTCGCAGCTGTATGATTCGCGGAAACCGAAGCGCGAACCCACTGGCATGCCGGTCGCTCCGCATCACATTGTTGAACGCGACTTCCAGCATCATCAGCGGCTCAACAGTGCGGAAGTGGCCGTGGTCCTCCAGCGTGTGCGCCTTCAGCCACTCCGTCAATTCCGTGATCTCCGTGTCCGTCACACCGCTGTAGGCCTTGCCCACATTCTTCAAGGTGCCATCCGCATCCCGCACGGCAAACGTGTAGTCCGACAGGAACTGCGACTTGCGTCCCGACCCGTACTCCGCACCTGTAATCACCACATCCAGCGTGTCCAGCGTCCGCTTCAGCTTGACCCAGCTGATGCCGCGCCGTCCGGGCTGATACAGCGATCCCGACGCCTTGATCATCACGCCCTCGTTACCCCGATCCCGCGCAGCAACGTAGGCGCGGTCCAGGTCTTCCGCACTGCGAGCGAGGTTCACCACGCTCGTCATAAACCGTTGCTCCCCTCTTGGCTCGTCGGCATCGCAGTCGGCAAATAACCCACCCTTCGGCATCGGTGCGGGCAGCGTGAGCGGTGAGCATGTCACCTTTTGTGCCTTGCCGGCAATCGCCTCCAGCAGCGCTCGCCGGTCCCGCAGCGGCTTGTCCAGCACCAGCCCGCCATCAACGCACAAAGCGTCGAACGCCATGAAAACAACCGGCGTTCCTGAGCGCACCTCATTGGTCACTTTCTTGCGCCCTATTCGCGGACTCAGCATCGCAAACGGCATCGCCTTTCGCGCGGCTGGGTCTCTTGCTGCCAGGTCCCACGCCAGCACCTCGCCATCCAGAATCAAGCCACCGCCGCCGTCCTGAAGCACCTCCGCCGTTACCCGCGCAAACGCCTCGTAGATCTCCGGGTAGCTTACCGTTACGTCCTCGCGATTGCGGCTGTACAGCGCCACCCGTTTCGGCTGCGACGCGTCCCCGCAATGCAGCTGCACCCGCATGCCGTCAAACTTGTCCTCGATCTGCGCTTCCAGATGGACTGCCTCCAGGCCCTCTCCGCTCACCTCTCCTGCGGCCAGCGCGGCGTCCACGGCGTCCGCAAGCGGAGACGCAGCCTGATCAACCCGATCGCCTGCGGTCTGCCGTTTCGCCTTCCGCTTCGGCTTAATGGCAGACGTCTCGCCGTCAACGGCAATCCCGGCCTCTTTGGCCGCCTGCGGTACCGCCGCAAACCTCTTCACCGCCTCTTCCGGCGTGTCCACAGGGCTCGCCAGCATAAAGCCCAGCGGATGAAACAGCCGCATCCGCGCCTCACCCAGCCGACCCTCAAACGCCATCGCCACCGCACCGGCCAGGTCAGCCTGCAGCATGACCGCGTGGCGCACCTCTTCCACGGGTTGGCCGCTCGCCACACCCAAGGCTTCTTCAATCAACGCCTGTTTCACGCCGATGCGCATGTCCCCAAGCATCAGCTTGATCAGGTACTTGGCCTCTACCGGAGTCGCCCTGCCCAGCATCGCCACCAGCTCGGTCTCACGAATCGCTGTCGTTTTAGCCACCGCCATCGCCGCAAAACTACGCGCGATGCTTTCGAACTCCAGCGTCGCAGCAGGCCTGCGGTCCGCCTCATTCCACAAGTCCTCGGCTGCCGCACCCATGTCCCCGTGCCGCCGATACGCCGCCGTAAATTGAGCCTCGGTCGGCTTTGTCAGCGTCCGCACGGCCCGGCTCATCAGCGCACCGCCCACGTTCAGCTTGCGCGTATCCGCTTCCGCAAACGGTGTGCCTGCCAAATAAAGCGCAAACATCCCGGCATCCGACAGACCGCCCGCGTCCCGCGCAGCCAGCAACGCCTCCGCAATGGCAGCCCGCTTCTTCAGCTTGCTGCTCGTACCGGCAAGAGCATCGGCAAGCTCCGCCAACGGCAAAAACAAACTCATCGCACCCGCTCCCCATATGCGGCCAACCTGCGCCACCACAGGGAAAGATGCCCTGCGTCACACCGGGTTTGCCACCACCTGCATGCATTGCTGAGCGAACGCGCCGATACCCGTCCAAAGCCGGAAGCCTGCGGAACCCGGCAGCCGCCGCCAGCGTATCACTCACCGAGGTCCCGTTCCATGCTCAGACTCCTCCTTTTCTGCATCCTCTTCGTCGTCTGCTGGCCGCTGGCGCTGCTTGCCCTCGTCCTTTATCCGATCGTCTGGCTTCTCCTGCTGCCCTTTCGACTGGTCGGCATCGCCGTCGGCGGCGCATTCGCCCTTGTATCGGCACTCTTCCTGCTTCCTGGCCGCGTTCTCCGCGCCGTGTAGCTGGTTCTACGCTCCAGTTCCGAAAAGTGGCAGACGGATCGGCATCCCTCGGCACCCAAGCTCCACCGCCAGCACTAAAATGGAGGCAATGCCTGGCCTCCCGCACAGACGTTGGACCGGCACGTATGCTGGCGCTTCCATGGCAATGCGCTCATGGTGACGCGCCCATGATGATCCTCTACAGCTTCCTGCTGAGCACGGCTCTGCTCCTGTCCTCGCCGGTGTGGCTGTGGCGCATGCTCCGGCAGGGCCGCTACCGCGAAGGTCTCCGTGACCGCCTCGGCATCGTTCCGCAACGAATCCTCTCTTCATCGGAGCAGCAGCAAACAATCTGGCTCCACGCGGTTTCGGTTGGAGAAACCGTTGCCGCCGCCGGCCTCGTCGCCGCTCTTGAAGCCGCGCTGCCCCACGCTCGCATCCTCGTCTCCACCACAACCCCTACCGGCCAGCGCATCGCCCGCGAGCGCTTCGGTCCCGACCGCGTCTTCTTCTTCCCACTCGACTTCGCCTTCGCCGTCCGGCCATACCTCCGCGCGCTCCGACCCTCGCTCGTCATCCTCATGGAATCCGAGCTCTGGCCGCGCATGCTCGTGGAATGCGAGCGCGCCGGCATCCCCGTCGCGGTCGTCAATGCACGCGTCAGCGACCGCTCGTTCCCGCGTTACCTCGCGCTCCGTCGCCTGTGGACACCGTTGCTCCGCAAGCTCTGCCTGCTGCTCGCCCAGAGCCCGCAGGACGCCGACCGCTGGATTCGCATCGGTGCACCAACCACCATCGTCCGCACCACCGGGAACCTCAAATACGACAGCACGGCATCGATCGCCGAAACCCCGCTCGTGCGCCTGCTTCGGCCCTATCTGCACAGCGATCAACGCCCGGTTCTGCTCGCCGGCAGCACCCATCCGGGGGAGGAAGAACTGCTGCTCCGCTGCGCCGCCAGCACGCAGTTGCAGCTCATCTTTGCGCCGCGTCATCCACAACGCACAGCGCAGGTTGCAGATCTCATCACCGCCGCTGGCTTAAACCCCATCCTGCTCAGCCACTGGCGTCTGGCACCGGCCCCCCTGCAGCCGCGACAAGTCCTCGTCGTGGATACGGTAGGCGAACTCGCCGTACTCTACGGGTTCGCCACCGCCGCGTTCGTCGGCGGCAGCCTCGTTCCTGCCGGAGGCCATAATCCGCTGGAACCCGCACGCTTCGGCATCCCTGTCCTCATGGGCCAGCACG
Organism: Acidobacteriaceae bacterium; assembly: GCA_903642225.1. GTDB lineage: Bacteria > Acidobacteriota > Terriglobia > Terriglobales > Acidobacteriaceae > Terriglobus. Next base: position 182,444 of record CAHJWI010000001.1, read on the forward strand.
CCGAAAACTTCCGTGACATCGCCGCAGCCATGCAGGCCGCCGGCATCCTGCAACGTACAGATCCCGCCAGCCTGTGCGCCGACGTAAGTCTGGCCCTGGCCGCAGCGTCTGTGGCCCACGCCGCAAGCGCCCAGGCCTTCTTCCAGCAGCACGGTGGAGCGACGAAGCGAACGCTCGATGCGCTGCTTTCCCTTCTTCCACCAATGGGGGAAACCCGGTGAGCGCCCGCCGTCCACTCCTGCTGCCCCTGGTTCCGCTCTACCACGCCGGCCTGTGGTGGTCCCGCCGCATCGCTCGCCCGGCTCGGCTACAGCACCCGGTCCTCAGCGTCGGCAGCATCTCCGCCGGTGGTGCCGGCAAAACTCCCTTCGTCGCCGCACTTGCCCATCTGCTTCAAACAATGGGCTACACCGTCGACATCCTCTCCCGCGGCTACGGCCGCACCTCCACCGATACGCTTCGCGTTGACCCGGCAGGCAGCGTTGCCACCTTCGGCGACGAACCCCTTCTGCTCGCGCGAACCGTCGCCCTCCCGGTCTTTGTGGGCAGCAGCCGTCACGCCGCAGGCACACTCGCAGAGGCCGAGCTCACATCCACCAGTCCCCACATTCACCTGCTCGACGACGGCTTCTCCCATCACGCGCTCGCGCGCACCGCCGACATCGTGCTCCTGACCGCGGCAGACCTGCACGACACCCTGCTCCCCGCCGGCAATCTCCGCGAACCCGCCACCGCCCTCCAGCGCGCCGACATCCTCGTCATCCGCGCAGAGGAGCAGCTCGAACTCCGGTCTTTCATTGCCACCCAACCCAATCTGCTCCGTAAGCCCCGCTGGCTCATTGACCGCGACCTCACCCTGCCTCCCGCGCTGCCGTCCAGGCCCCTGGTCTTCAGTGCCATCGCCCGCCCCGCAGACTTTGCTGCAGACCTTCAACGCAAGGGTGTCGCACCAGCCACCACCCGCACTTTTCCCGACCACCACAGCTACACGCACCGCGACATCACGGACCTGTGCAGCCGCGCCAAACAGGCCAGCGCCAACGGCTTCCTCACCACCGCCAAGGACAACGTAAAACTCTCCCGCAGCATGCGCTCCCAGCTCGCCACCGTTGGCCCAATCGCCGTTGCGGACCTCACCGTCCGGCTGCTTGACCCGGAGTCCGCTATCGACGACTTGCGCCGTATGCTCACGCCCACCTCGCAGCTGTGAGCCGCACCTTACGACCCGCACGTTGCGACCCGCACTTTGCGACAATAACGCGATGCCGACCACGACCAAAACCCCGCGCATTCTGATCGTGCGCGTAGGTGCCATGGGTGACGTGCTGCATGCCATACCGGCCGTCGCGTGGCTGCGGTCGCAGCTCCCTGAGGCCTTCATCGGCTGGGCCGTGGAACCACGCTGGGCCTCGCTCCTGCAGGCAGACGACGCCCTGCCCGGCACCCCTGGCATGCCATTGATCGACCGCCTGCATCACGTGCACACGCGGGACTGGTCACGTCAGCCGCTCTCGCCTGCCACCCTGCGCAGCATCCGCGACTTGCGCCGGCAACTCCGCAGCGAGCATTACACCCATGCCATCGATCTGCAGGGCTCCATCCGCTCCAGCTTCCTCTGCCGCCTCTCCGGCGCACCCGTCATCCTCGGCCCCGCATCCCCTCGCGAGACACCGGCCCGCTGGCTTTACACGCAGCCCATCCGCACCGCTACAGCTCACGTCATCGACCAGGCAGCCGAAATCACACATGCCATACTCCCGCACGCCACCCTCCCACCCCGGCCCTTACCCCGCGCAGAGCTCCCCATCGACCCCGCTGCCGAAGTCTGGGCCAGCACTTTCGCTAACAAAGGTCGGCCCTTCACCGTGCTCGCACCCACAGCCGGCTGGGGTGCCAAGCAATGGCCCGCACACGACTTCGGCCAGCTCGCTGCGGCCCTCGTCCAGCACGGCCACTGGGTAGCCATCAACGGCGTCGGCACCGACCCAACAGCCGCGGACGTCAAAGCCTCCGCGCTCAAGGCGCTGCCGCCGTCGCTTCACGGAGCCGTGCAGGTCGTCCCAGCCACCGTCCCGCAACTCACCGCGCTTCTGCGCCGATCCGCGTTGCTTATTGCCGGCGACACGGGTCCGCTTCACCTCGCTGCCGCCCTCGGTATTCCCGTCGTTGCGCTCTTCGGTCCCACCAGCCCCGAACGCAACGGCCCGTACTTCCAGCCGTCCTCGACACTCCGTGACCCCGGCAGCATCACCGACCACCACCGCCACACCACCACCGAAGCCGGCCTTCAGCGCATCTCCGTCGACACGGTCCTGCACGCGGCCCTGGCTCTCCTCGCCGGTCAGTAATGAGACACTAACGTGTCGTTTGCTCAAATCGCGCACACGATACGGAGCGGGTTTGAACACACAACGCAAGGGCAACCTGGGCACTGCGGAATACCTCCTGCGCCGCGCACGTGTGCCCCTTGGATTCGCCTTTGCCGCCGCCTTTCTGCTCTTCGCCCGTCCCAGCCTTCGCTCCCTTGCATGCTCACTCGCCCTCGTCGTCCCCGGCCTGTGGCTGCGCGGGTACGCTGCCGGCTATGTCAAAAAAAATAGCGAGCTCACCACCACCGGGCCCTACGCTTACACCCGCAACCCGCTGTATCTGGGCAGCTTCCTTGCCGCTCTCGGCTTCGCGGCAGCTTCCCGCAGCATCGTCCTCGTGGTCTGCTTCGTGGCCCTTTTCTTTCTGGTATACCTTCCCGTTATCCGGTCTGAAGAGCGCTTCCTCGCCTCCCACTTCCCCACGTTTTCAACCTACAAGCAACAGGTTCCCAGGCTGTTTCCACGCCGCGGAGCCGTCCGCCGGAACACCGCCGCCGCCTTCTCCGCCGAACGCTACCGGCACCACCGCGAGTACAATTCCGCTATGGGTGCCGCTGCGGTTTACGTGGCGCTTCTGCTGTTGCTCTATCTGCGGCAGCGCGGCACTCTTCCGCAGTAGCCTCGTCCGCCGTGTGCGCGGTCTGTTTGCCACGAAAGATCCGCAGCCAATCTGCAACCTTGCCGCAAAGGGGCCCTCCACCTGATCCAGACCCATAGACCACGCCCCTTGTCGCAGGCGCTCGCAGCGTTTGCGTTCCTCTGCACGGCGCTTTCCGTCGCCACAGCGCAAAAAGAAGGTGTGCCGCCCGCGCAGGCGCCGCTGCTCTCTGCACCTGTCGCTGGCTACGCCTTTCCCCAGCACCAGGCGCTCACCTTCACGGTCGACTGGCGCGTCTTCACCGCCGGCCGCGCAGTCTTCCAGCTTGACACCCAGGGCAACACTCTCCGCGTGCAGGCCAGCGCCGATACCATCGGCGCTACCAACATGATCTACCAGGTCATTGATCGCTTCCAGAGCAGCATCAACACCACCACCGGCTGTTCCGGCGGCTTTAGCAAGCAGACCCAGGAAGGTCGCCGCAAAATTCAGTCCGACCTGACCTTCACACCTGGCCTCGCCGCTCCCGCACCCCGCCCCGGTACAGCACCAGTGCTCGGCAACCAGTCACTTACCGAGCGCAACCTGCTGAAAAACACCAGCAAAAAGCAGGACGGCCAGATTCCTGCCTGCGCCATGGATTCGCTGTCCGGCATCTTCTACATCGGCTCGCAAAGCCTGCAAATTGGCCAGGACCTCCACCTGCCGCTGGCCGACGCCATGCGAACGGTCGCCGTGACCGTCAAGGTAGAAGGCCGCGAAGAGATCAAGACACCCGCGGGCACCTTCCAGACAGTCCGCGTCCAGCCAACCGCAGACGCCGGCGTCGTCAAAAACCGTGGCACCATCACCATCTGGTACACCGACGACGCGCGCCACCTCCCCGTCCAGATCCGCGCCAAACTCTTCTGGGGAACCCTCATCTTCCACCTGCAATCTGTGGAAACCCGCTAGACTCAGTCCGTGTAAGCAGTCGTCAGGACCGCTGGACGAAGGGCTGCAGTCTTCGCTGCAACGCCCTAACGCAAAGGGGACGCAGCCGAAGCTGCGCCCCCCTTTCGACACTTGCAAACTACTGTGCGCGGAACAACTCGACCCGGCGGTTGTCTGCCTTGCCTGCAGCCGTCGCATTTGTATCCACTGGCTTCTCCGGACCGAAACCCTCGCCTGTCAGCTGCGAATGGTCCACACCCTTAGCTTTCAGGTATTCCACCACTGCGGCCGCACGAGCACCTGCAAGATTCTCGTTATGTGGCTTCGCCCCTGTGCTGTCGGTGTAGCCCTCTACCCGAAGCCGAATGCTCTTGTCCTGCTTCATCGCAGCAGCCGCCTGGTCCAGCGTAGCCTTTGCCTCTGGCGACAGGTCGCTCTTGTCCGTTGCAAAATGCACAGCAGCCAGGGTGGGCAGCGCAGCCGGTGCAGCAGTCGCCGGTTCAGAGGTTGCAGCCGGTGTCACTGCAGGCGTTGTGTTGTCGGACTTATGACGCGTCAGGAAATACGCCAGCAAAGCCAGCAGCAGGAGCAGAGGCAGCAACCAAGCCCACAACGGTATTCCAGCCTTCTTACCGCCTTCTTCGTACACCTTCACTCGTTCGGTCATTGCGCGTCGTTCCTCAAATGAACTTCGTTATAAAACATGGAAAAGGCAGTTCGGCCAAAGTCGGAAAAGGGTCTATCGCCCACTACTATTTCGGTGCGGACGTGCCCGCGACGATCGGCCGCTCCACCGTGTCGCCATATCCACCAGCAATGTTGCCTGATTCGTTGAGCGGTTCGCCACTTGCGTCCAGCGTTACACCATTACCGATCACAGACTCGTCAATCTTGACCGCTGCGTGCCGCTGAAAAATATCTTCCACCCGGTCCGTAAAGTCCGACGCAAAGGCCACTGCGATCAGGACGCCGCCCTTGCCGATCTCTTCCAGCAGGTGATCGATGTCCCGTGCAGGCACCTTCAGCTGTTCCAGCGTTGTCTTGTACTGCCCGTCGTCGCCGCTCACGCGCTTGTCCAGCGTGTAGATCACATTTGCGGGTACACCCGCCGCAATCAAGTCGTGCACCACACCCTTCGCCTGGTCTTCGTTGTGAAACAGTGAAACAAATGTCGTTGTATCGGGCGCACTTGCCATGGTGGGGAACTCCACGTTCAGATACCCGCATTGCAGCGGTCCAGAAGCTTAGGTGCCGTCCCCCGCTCCAACGCTGCCCCGCACCGCACTTTATTCCTGGGCGACTTCCTTACTGTTCCAGCATCTCGTCCTGCTTCTTCAACGCTGCTGCTTCCACTGGAAACTGCTGCCGAATGCGCTCCAGCAGAAACGCCGGCGCAAAGCCTTCCAGCCAAATGTCCGCGTCGATGCCGGCCTTGTGCGCATTGCCCGGGACGCTCCGCACCTCCTCGGAGTGCAAAGACTAAGTCCCGCTTCCACGCCGGGCCATCGCAATTCTTTCCACACCCTGCAGGTCACGAACAAACCGCACTTCGCTCCACCGGCTCAGCAACGTGTCCAGCACCGGCGTCCGACCGCCCGTCTCCAGCACAAGCCATCCACCCGGCACCAGCCGCTCCCAGGCCTGCGGAATCAACTGCCGCAGCACATCATGGCCGTCTGCCCCACCAAACAGCGCCAGGTGCGGCTCATGCTCGCGGACCTGCGCATGCAAACTCGGTGCATCTGCCAGCGGCACATACGGCGGGTTCGACACGATCACGTCGAAGCTCTCGTCATGCACGAAATCCAGCAGATCCGACTCGGCAAACCGCACCCCTCCCTGCAGCATGCGCCTGCCCAGCCCCAGCCCCTCCGCATTCCGCCGTGCCACCGCCAGCGCTTCGAGGGAAACATCCAAACCCACAACAGTCGCCTTCGTGTAGTCCAGTGCCAGTGTCACCGCCAGCACGCCGCTGCCCGTCCCCACATCCGCAATCCGTAACGGCCACTGCCGGTCCGTAAACAGCCGCAGCACCTCGTCAGCAATCAGCTCAGTCTCCGGCCGCGGAATCAGCACATCAGGCGTGACGAGAAATTGCCGCCCGTAAAACTCCTGCGATCCGCGCATGTACTGCACCGGCTCTGCCTGCAGCCGCCGCTCCAGCAGGGCCTCGTACCGCACGACCTCCTCTGCGCCCAGCAACCTGTCAGGATCGGCAAGCATCCCCACCCTGCTCAAGCCAGTCGCCACTTCCAGCAACTGCCGAGCGTCCAGCGCCGCGTTGTCCCTCAGATCTTCCCGCAACGCAAGACGCTCCGCGCCAGTGCGCAGAGCGTTTCGAACCGTTGCCAACACCGGCAGACTCAGGCCGCAACCGCCTCGGCCTTCAGCCGCTCCGCCGTGTCATGCGCAATCAACGCATCCACCACCGGCTGCAGCTTGCCTTCCATCACGTACTCCAACTGGTGCAGCGTCAGCCCGATGCGGTGATCCGTCAGCCGGTTCTGCGGAAAGTTATACGTCCGAATCTTTTCCGACCGATCCCCGGTCCCGACCTGGCTCTTACGCGCCGTCGCCTGAATCTGGTGCAGCCGCTCCATCTCTACCTCGTACAGCCTGGACCGCAACACTCGCATCGCCTTTTCGCGGTTTTTGATCTGGCTCTTCTCGTCCTGGCAGCTCACGACGGTGTTGGTCGGCAGGTGCGTGATGCGGATCGCGGAGTACGTCGTGTTCACGCTCTGCCCACCCGGCCCGGACGAGCAGAATGTATCCACCCGCAGGTCCTTCTGCTCGATCTTCACGTCCACCTCCTCGGCCTCTGGCAGCACCGCCACCGTAATTGCAGATGTGTGCACCCGACCCTGCGTCTCCGTCGCTGGCACCCGCTGCACGCGGTGCACACCGCTCTCATACTTCAGCGAGCTGTATACCCGGTCGCCCTCAATTAGCGCCGTTACATCCTTCATTCCGCCAACGGTGCTCTCGGTTTCGCTCAGGATTTCCACCTTCCACCGGTGCAGCTCCGCATAGCGCAGGTACATGCGAAAGACCTCCGCCGCAAACAGTGAAGCTTCATCCCCACCCGTCGCAGCGCGAATTTCCAGCACCACGTTCTTGTCGTCGTTCGGGTCCTTGGGCAGCAGCAGAATCTTGAGCGCCTCGTCGATCTCCGCCAGCCGCGGCTCCAGCGTTGCTAGCTCCTCCTGCGCCATCGCCCGCATCTCCTCGTCGCTCTCGCCAAGCATCGCCTTTGCATCCGCAACGCCGGCGCGCACCTGCTTGTACTCCCTATAACGCTCAATCACCGGCTGCATATCGCGGTGCTGCTTGCCCACCTTCTGCATGCGTGGCTGGTCGCTCACAATGGCGGGGTCGCTCATTTCCCGCTCCAGGTCCATAAAACGCTCTTCCAACTGCTCCAAACGATCAAACACGGGACACTCCTCTGCACAAGGCAGGCAAATACAAACAGGGCAGATACACAGACCAAAACTGGAGGAAAGGCCGGGTAAGGGCAGCTAGGCAAAGTCGCGGCGCGGCAGGTTCACACGCAGACGATTCATCGGGTTGGACAGGCACCCACGCATCACTTGTTTGATGATATCGCGGCTTGTGCGATGCAATCTGCTCGGATCGCTGCAACAATGGACCAACCTGAAACCCGGCCAACGCCGCGCCGTCCAACCATCATGCCTCGCTCCCGCTCCATCCCGGCCCTCGCCACTGCGACCCTGCTGTGCGCCGTACCCGCGTTTGCCGCAAAAAAAGCTCCTCCCGCACCCGACATCCTCGCCGTCCCCACTCGCGACACCCACGACAAGGACCACGTCACCATCGCCGCCGAACCGTTTGAGACCAAGAGCAAAGCCGACTTCTTCCGCCTCGACTACGCCGGCCACAGCCTGCTCCCCGTCCGCCTGCTCGTCCGCAACGACTCCGACGTTCCGCTCGACCTGTCCGACGTCCGCATCCAGTTCATCGCAGCCGACGGCACCAAGCTGCCCGCCGCCACCCCCGACGAAATGAATCGCCGCCTTTTCCGCTTCAAAGACATCCAGCCGCACCGCGTTCCCGGCACGCCCATCACCTACCACTCGACACCTGTCGACAAAAAAATCCTCGAGGACGACAAGGACTTCGGTTTCAAAAGCACCACGATCCCGCCACACACCACCGCGGACGGCTTCCTCTTCTACGACGTGAAAGAGGTCGACGACCCGCAACTCAAGCACGCCGAAATCTACGTCAAGCAGATCCACGAAGCTGACGCGAAACACACAGAACTCTTCGCCTTCACGCTGCCCTTCGACAAGTACCTCGCCGTGCAGAACGCAGCCGACGATACGAAGAAGAAGGCTGCGCAGGCAGCCGCGGAGAAGGAAGCCGCCGCTGCGTCAGGCCCCGACGACAAATCCGCCGACACCCCAAAGCTCAACGACAAAACCACAGACACAGCGCCCAAGCCCTAAGAACGAGATCATGAGCCTTCATCTCCGCCCTGCCACCTCCAACGACGTCCCGGAGATCCTCGCGCTCGTCCACGAGCTTGCCCTGTATGAAAAAGAACCCGAAGCCGTCCGCACCACCGAAGCCGACCTCCTCCGCGACGGCTTTGGCCCGGAACCCTACTTTCGCTGCACCATCGCCGAATGGGACGGCCACGTCGCCGCCTTCGCCCTCTACTTCTTCCAGTACTCCACCTGGGAGGGCCGCCCCACGCTGTACCTTGAAGACCTCTTTGTCCGTCCGGCCTTCCGCAAGCAGGGCATCGGCAAAGCCCTCTTCCAACACCTCGCACAGGTCGCGCTCAGCCGCCACTGCACCCGCTTCCAGTGGGAATGCCTGGACTGGAACACACCTGCGCTCGACTTCTACGAGAGCAACGGCGCAAAGGTCTTGCGAAACTGGCTCAACCTCCGCATCACCGGCGATGCCCTGCAACATCTCGCCGCAACAACCACGGAGTAACTCGACCGCCGCTACCAGCAAAACTGCTGCGACCTTACCAAAGCTTGTCATTTCGACCGGAGCAGGACGGTTCTTTGTCCTGCGCGGCGGAGGAACCTGCTTTCCTCTTGCCACTTCAATAGCTGTCTCTTCGACCGGAGCAGCCAGAAGGCGGCTCTAGCCGCCTCCGAGATCCTGCCCCGCCAGCATCGCCAATCCATACGCCACGGACGTGAACGCCTCACCAGTCACGACATTCCTCTCGCCAAACCTGCTGGAGAAGATGCGCCGCACCGCCGGCACCAGCGACGTGCCGCCCGTCAGAAACACCCGGTCGACAGACGACCCGTTCACTCCGGCTTCCCGCAGCACAGCCTCCACCGCCGCCTCCATACGCTGCAGATCCGGCTCAATCCAACTCTCAAATTCCGCGCGGCGCACCGTCTCCTGCAGCTTGAATGCATCGCCGTCAAAACGGAATACGGCTTCGCTCGCCGACGACAGATCCACCTTCAGCCGCTGCACAGCGCGGTGCAGGTGGTAGCCCAGGTCGTTCTCCACCAGGCTGCGCAGTGCCTTGATCTTCTCCGGTTCCAGCGCGCGCATCTCGCTCGTGCGTAACAGCTCTCGCACGCCGTGCGTCCGCAAAAACGACAGCGTGTGCCACCGCTCCAGCCGCGCATAGACCCACGCCGGCAACGCCGGCAGCGTCTTGTCCAGCGACCGCGCCATGCTTTCCGACCCCAGCGCCGGCGATACCAGCCGCCGCACAATACGCGCGTCGAAGGCGTCCCCGGCCAGGCCGACACCGGTGCTTGCAAGCACCCGCTGCTTGCCGTTGACTACGCGCAACAGCGCAAAGTCCGTCGTGCCACCGCCAAAGTCACCGATCAGCACAAGCTGCTCGCCGACAGCATCCCGCGCGTACGCCGCCGCCGCTGCCACAGGCTCCAGCGCAAACTCCACGTCGGTAAACCCTGCCTCAACCAGCGCGCCGCGCAGGCGCTCCACGGCAAAGTCGTTGTCCGTCTCGGTATCGGCCCCCACAAAAGTCACCGGCCTGCCCACCACCGCCCGCGTCACATCAAAACCGAACTGCGCACTCGCCGCACGCCGCAGGTCCTTCAGCATCCGGCTCACGAGGTCCTCAAACCTGTATTGACGCCCAAAGATCTCCGTGCCGGTCAGGTCGCGCGCAGACAGGTAACTCTTCAGGCTCTGCACCAGCCGGCCCTGCACGGCGTCGTCCATCTGGTCGGTCTGCAGGTACTGCGCAATCGCCTCCGCGCCCGTCCACACGCTCACTTTTGCACTGGCTACCTTTCCACCCTTTTGCAGGTACAGCATTGATCGCGACGAGGGGCCAGCCGCACCTCCATGACCAAAGCTCACCAGTTCCACGGCGCCATCGCGCAGCAATCCTATCGAGCTGTTCGTCGTTCCGAAGTCGATCCCAATCCAGGGTGTTGCATTTGTCGCTACGCTCACCTCTCCCACTCTAAGTGGTTGGTCGCGTCGCGTCGCGTGGCTCAAAAGCTGCTTCCACACCTCGCATTACGGCTTGACACACCGGTGGAGCCGGGCTACTCTCTGCCTATGCTTTTCGCAGCGCAGTATTGTTGTTGCTCCCGATAAGACCCTTTCCGGTCGAGCGACACTGCGTGCATCCTCAAACCATCAGGCACACACGAAAGATTCCGTAGGAGCACTTTGCTCTTTCGAACTCCCGTATCGCGCTCGGCTTCCCTTTCGCTCTTTCCACTGAAAGGTCGGCTTCATGCAAAAGGCATCGTTTCTCACCCGTCTCCGTTTTTCGTATACCTACGCACTGGTGGCTCAACTTGCTCGCGGCCTCCGCAGGCGTCCGCAGCAGCAACCTGCTGCAGCTTACGCAAAAGCCCACCACGCCTGAGTGCAAAAGCCCTGCCCGACTTTTAGAAGAGAGCCCTCTCCGCCCCACGCGTTTACGCAATGGCGGATACTTAGAGGTAGACCAACCGCCACGGCGCAAGTGCATGTTGCACGGCACCGGCGGTCGAGAGGGCTCCTTCATGAAATCCATCCACGTTGTCGGCGGCGGCCTCGCCGGTCCTGAGGCTGCACTGCAGGCAGCCCGGGCAGGCTGCAAGGTCACCCTCTTTGAAATGCGCCCGCACCGCTCCACAGAGGCGCACCAGACGGCAGACTTCGCCGAACTCGTCTGCTCCAACTCGCTCAAGAGCGAAAGTGAAAACACCGCACCCTGGCTCCTCAAGCAGGAGATGCGTGCCGCTGGCTGCATCCTTCTCGAAGAAGCCGATGCCTGTGCCGTCCCGGCCGGCCACGCTCTGGCCGTCGACCGCGTGGAGTTCTCCCGTCGCGTCGCTGCACGTCTCGAAGCCGACCCGGACATCACCATCGTCCGCGAAGAAGTGACCAAGCTCCACGAGCACAGTGACGACCACCTCACCATCCTCGCCAGCGGCCCCCTCACCAGCCCAGCGCTCACCACGGAGCTCCAGCGCCTCACCGGTACCGACCACCTCAGCTTCTACGACAGCATCGCTCCCGTCGTCGACAGCACCACCATCGACATGGACCGCGTCTACTTCGCCGCGCGCTGGGACAAGGGCACCGCCGACTACATCAACTGCCCCTTCACCCGCGAAGAGTACGACGTGTTCTACGACGCCCTGCGCGCCGCCCACGAGGTCGAAGCCAAAGAGTGGGAACGCCTCGACTACTTCGAAGGCTGCCTACCTCTCGAAGAACTCGCACGCCGCGGGCGCGACACCCTGCGCTTCGGCTGCATGAAGCCGGTCGGCCTCCGCAACCCCAGAACCGGCCAGACGCCTCATGCCGTCGTCCAGCTACGGCAGGAAAACCTGCGTGCCGACAGCTACAACCTGGTCGGCTTCCAGAACCACCTCAAGTTCGGCGACCAGAAAACCGTTCTTCGCCTCATCCCTGGCCTGGAACACGCTGAGTTTCTGCGGTTTGGACAAATACACCGCAACACCTACATCCACTCCCCGTCTCTTCTTACTGAAACGCTGCAACTTAAGGAGCACCCGCAAATCTTCATCGCGGGCCAGCTCTCAGGCGTCGAGGGCTACACTGAGTCCATCGCCGCCGGCATGCTCGCGGGCCGTTACGCCGCAGCTATCGCTCACGGCACCCCGCCCGAGGCCGCACCCCGCCCAAGCGCCCACGGCTCGCTCATCCACTACATCACGCACGCGGACAAAAAGCGCTTTCAACCTGCCAACATCACCTTCGACCTGCTGCCGCCGCTTGAAGAAGATCTCCGCAAAAACATCCGTGACAAGAAAGAGCGCCACCGCCTGCAGTGCGAGCGTGGCCTGACTGCGTGGAGCGAATGGCTTCGCGGCGGCACACCCACCTCCTCACGGAACTCCAGCGCGTCCTGGCCACTGCTATTTCGTAATCCTACGGGGAAAGCTGCGAACCCGCCTCTCCTGCACAGATCACTTCGAGAGGCAGTTCATTCGGCAGCCAAGGGTCAGCAGTAGCCTGGGCCGAGGAACAGATCTTTCTTTTTAGTCCCACGGGTCCGACGCTGGCTGCCGCGGCATTCCTTCAACTTCCCGACGCTTACCACTCCCGGTGCGGTATTCTCCGCATACGCCACTCAGGAAGCGCTGCGATGAACCCGTACACCGCCACCGAAGCCATCGCCCCGGCATGGCAGCACGCAAAATCTCTGCTTTTCCGCGATCGGCGCCCTGGCCGCATTCTCAAGCTCAGCCTGGTCGCCCTCGGTGCGCAGCTCAGCTTCACCTTCAATACCAGTTTTCGCGGTACCAACGACGTGCCGCATGGCATACAGCCCATGCTTATAGCCCTCGCGCTCGTCCTCGCCGCCGTCAGTATTGTTATTGGCGTGGGCCTGCTCTACCTCGGCTCGCGTCTGCAGCTTACGCTGTTCGATATCGTCCTCCTGCGCGACGACCGGGTGGCCCCCGCGTGGGAGCGCCACGGCTATCACACCTGGCGATGGGCCGGCATTAAGCTTGTTGGCATTTTTGCGATTGGCCTCGTGCTCTCGCCGTTGCTCATCCCGGCGTTTGTCGGCATGTTCTCGCTCTTCCAAGGCATCATTCCCACACCCGGCCATCCGACGCAGGTACCGGCGTTTCACTGGCCAGCCTTTCGAGCCCTTCTGGTGGTCTTCGCGCAGGTGATCGCCGTCCTTTTGCTGTTCAGCGTCTTCTATCGGCTCTTTCTGACTGTTACGTTGCCGGTTCTTGCGCTTGAGAACCTGTCTTTCGGGAGCGTCTTCCGGCGCGCCTGGCAGTTCCTCACTTCGGAACCGGACGCGATGGCAGGCTACGCCGTACTCCAATTTGTGCTTTTGCTGGGGCTTGGCATGGCCGTGCTATTCGCTTGGGCGCTTGCCGTTGTTCTTCCCGCGGCGGTGGTGGGACTGGCCGGCTGGGCGCTCTGGTCACTGCTCCACGGCAGCATCGCTGGTTCATTCGTGCTTGGCGCTCTCGCTTCTTTTGCAGGCTTGGTGCTTCTCGCGTGGACTCTGCTTAGCTATGTGGTCATGGTCGGATTCACCATCTTCTTCGCGGAGGCCTATGCCCAATACTTTATCGCTGGTCGCTACGCCCCCGTTGCCCATTACCTCCAGGCCTCGCCCGTCCAACCCGAGCCGATCCTCGGCTTTCGCGACTGACGGGCTGACCGCGCCGACGATGCCGGGCTCTGCCAGCTAGCGGCGACTGCCACCAAACAGTGAGCCGAGAACACCTCGAACGATCTGCCGGCCGGCTTGACTGGCCACCGCGCGTGCTGCGGATTTGGCCACCGTCTCCATAATGGAGTCGCTGCCACGGCCGCCGCGTGGACCGGTGGGACCGCGCTGGGTCAGGGCACCTGTCACTCCGCTGAACCAGCCACCACTCGGCTGCGGTGCCGCGGTCTGTTGGGGTGATCCGCCATATTGCGACGAGGCGATAGGAGGCATCGGCGATGATGTTGCAGCAGGTGCCGCATTCGCCGCGGTTGAAGACGTCTCCGCGCGCGCCTTGAGCCGCTCATACGCACTTTCGCGGTCGACCGGTGTGTCGTACACGCCGGCTACAACAGAGGTCCGCATCAGCGCCTGGCGCTCCTGTGGCGTAACGGGCCCGATGCGCGCGTGCGGCGGAATCACCCAGCCGCGCTGCACGATTGCCGGTGTGCCGCTCTCATCAAGAAACGACAGCAGAGCTTCGCCCACAGCAAGCTCGCTGATTACTGTCTCAGTGTCCAGCGCCGGGTTTGCCCGGAAGGTCTGTGCCGCAGTTTTGACGGCCTTCTGGTCCTGCGGCGTAAAGGCGCGCAGAGCATGTTGCACCCGGTTGCCGAGCTGCGACAGCACCACCGGGGCGATGTCCGATGGGTTCTGGGTTACGAAGTAAATGCCGACTGCCTTGGACCGGATCAGCCGCACCACCTGCTCAATCTTCTGCGCGAGCAGCGGCGGCAGATCGTTGAACAGAAGGTGTGCCTCGTCGAAAAAGAAGACCAGCTTCGGCTTATCCAGGTCACCTGCTTCTGGCAGGTGCTCGTAGAGCTCGGACAGCAGCCAAAGCAGAAACGTGGCATACAGTTGTGGCGATTGCATGAGCTTGTCTGCTGCCAGCAGATTTACGACACCCTTGCCGTCGACGGTCTGCAGCAGGTCATCGATATCCAGCGCGGGCTCACCAAGAAACTTGTCGCCACCCTGCTGTTCCAGCCCCACAAGCCCGCGCTGAATAGCACCGATGCTTGCTGCGGAAATGTTGCCATACTCGGTCTGGTAGGTCTTTGCGTTTGCACCGACGAAGTTCAACATCGCCTTCAGGTCCTTGAGGTCGAGCAGAAGCATGCCACTGTCATCCGCGATTTTGAAGACCAGGGTCAAAACTGCGCTCTGGGTGTCGTTCAGGTTGAGGATGCGCGCAAACAGCAGCGGTCCAATTTCGGAAACAGTTGTTCGCAAGGGATGCCCAGCTTCGCCAAACACGTCCCAGAACGTGACCGGACATGCGCGAAAGGCAAAGGGCGCAAGCGCCAGCTTCTCTACACGCGCGTCAAACTTTGGGCTTGATGCACCGGCGGCGGCAATGCCGCTGAGGTCGCCTTTCACGTCGGCCGCGAAGACGGGGACGCCGATGTCACTGAACGCCGCAGCCATGACCTCAAGCGTTACTGTTTTGCCGGTGCCGGTGGCTCCCGCGATCAGACCGTGGCGATTCGCCATGGCGGGCAGCAGATTCAGATCAAGCGTACCGGCTTTGGCGATCAACAGCGGGTCGGGCATAGCTGCTCCTTGAACAACGCCCACCCAGTGTAAGACCAACTCCCGGCTATGGCCGCAAGCTTGAGCGTTGCTTGGCACATGACACACGTGATGAGCGACGACAGCACGGATGCACAACCATGGGAGATCGACCTAGTGTGCGGGCACGTCCCCGCCCGCTTTCGGCTTGGGCACGATCCATACCAGCGGCACCATCACCATGCAGAACACCGCCATAATTGCGATGATGTCAAGGTACGCCAGCATTTGAGACTGCGAGTGCAACTGGTTGTAGATGTTTCCCTGCGCCGCGGACATGGCGTCCGTGTTGTTACCACTGCCGGGTCCTGCCGCATTCTGTAGAAAGCCTGCCAGGGACTGAAGTCGCTGCTGCAGTGCGCTGCTTCCCGCCGTAAGATGCTGCACCAGCGCATTCTGGTGGTTCTGTGACCGCCGTGCCAGCATCGTGGCTACAAACGACGTCCCAACTGATCCGCCGATATTGCGAGCCAAGTTTGAAAGTCCAGACACATCGTTGTTCTGCGCCTGCGGGATGTTGGTATACGCAATGGTGTTGATGGGGATAAACAGAAAGGCGAGCGAGATGGACTGAAAAACACGCAACCACATAACCGCTTTGAAGCTGGAATTTAACGACAGGTACTGGTGCATCGTCAGCAAGGACGCCGACAGCACAAGAAAGCCGAACGTGATCATCGCGCGCGGGTCGACCCGCGTAATCAGGATGCCCACCACAGGCATCATTAACATGATCGCAACGCCACCGGGCGACATCGCCAAACCTGCAAGTTCCGCCGTGTACCCCAGCAGTGTCTGCACCAGTTGTGGGATGAGCACGGTTGTGGAGTACAGCGCGAAGCCCAGCGTAAACAGCAGCATGAACGCGACGGCAAAGCTCTTCTGCTTGAACAGCGTCAGGTTCAGGATGGGCCTGTCGCCCGCCTTCAATCGTGACAGCGACCAGAACACCAGGCTGACCAGACAGACGGTACACACGATGATGAAGAACGTGATGAGATGCGATCCAAACCAGTCGTCCTCCTGGCCCTTGTCCAGCACAAACTCCAGCGATCCAAAGCCCACCGCCAGCAGGCCGAAACCGATGTAGTCCAGCTTCAGGCCGCTGCGCTTGCTTTCTTCCACCTCGGCGGTGATGTGGGGTGGATCTTCGACCATGCGCGACGTGAGGAACAGCGACAGGATTGCGATGGGCACGTTAATGAAGAAGATCCACCGCCAGTCGTAATTGTCCGTAATCCATCCGCCAAGGGTCGGCCCGATGGCAGGCGCCGCGACAACCGCCAGACCGTACAGGGCAAAGGCCTGGCCGCGTTTTGCCGGCTCGAACGTATCGGCCAGAATGGCCTGCTCGCTTGGCCCCAAGCCGCCGCCACCGGCACCCTGCAGAAGGCGGAACACGATAAGGATGGGTAGCGATGGCGCAAATCCGCACATGGCGCTGGAAATGCCGAAGAGCACAACGCATGCCATATAAAACTTTTTGCGGCCAACAAATGTTGTGAGATAGGCCGAGGCCGGCAGGATGATCGCGTTCGCCACGAGGTAACTGGTGATGACCCAGGTGGCTTCATCCTGTGACGCGCCCAATGACCCGGCAATGTGGGGCAGGGCCACGTTGGCAATGGAGGTGTCGAGCACCTCCATAAAGGTAGCCAGAGTTACCGTAAGCGCAATCAGCCAAGGATTGTGCTTCGGCTTCCACGCCTTCTCGGCCGCGTGCTGCACGTGCGCAGATTGCCCTGTTTCTTCAACCGCTGTTGCTGCCATGTGCGTATTGGACAAACCGGCAGTGTTGGTGGACGCACAAAATTTACGCCTGATAGCCTGAAGGTGACATGGCAATCATCGCAGTCGATATGGACGAAGTCATGGCCGACACTGTTCTGGAGCATCTGAACCGGTACAACCGCGAGTTCGGCGAATCCATTCAGAAGCATGAGCTGCGTGGCAAGTGGCTTTGGCAGGTGGTGCCCAGCGACCGCCACGACCGGCTGTCCCAGTTTTTGGATGATCCCGAATTCTTTGCGGACCTGCCGCTGATGGACGACGCCGTCCGCGTGCTGGAGCGGCTGTCACAGGATCACGAACTGTTTATCGCTTCTGCCGCCATGGAGGTGCCGCGTTCATTCAACGCCAAATACACCTGGCTGCAGCGGCATTTCCCGTTTCTGCCGCCATCGCACTACGTTTTTTGCGGCACCAAGTCCATTCTGCAAGCGGACTACCTGATCGACGACAACCCGCGTCAGCTGCGTGCGTTCAGCGGCAAGGGTTTACTGTTCAGCGCGACACATAACAGATCTGTCGATGCGCAGGCCTTGGGGTGGCAGCGCATGGACGACTGGAAGGCCGTGGAACGATTCTTCTATCGCTGAACAGGTGCTCTGAACAGGTGCTCTGAGAAAAGAGGGCCCGCTCCCGGAGGAGCAGGCCATTTGAAAGAAGTTGGTTCGTCATGCTCTTCGGCGCGAGCCGGTTTAGCTTAAGACGCCTGCCGGTGCTGCATGGTCGTCAGCTTTGGCCGAAGAGTACCGTTCACAGAGGCACGATTCTCTGTGGTGCCTGCAGTCTCCGCGGCCACTACGGATCCAGGGATGGTGCCGTTCGGTGCCGTTGTGATAAGTCCGGCGGCCTTTGTCCTCACTGCGGCAGCGTTGCCCTGCACAGCAGTCAGGCCGTTTGCAAGCAACGTGACCAGCAGGGTCTTTGCCGGAGTGTCTCCGTTACAGATATAGCTGTGGGGAGTGTTGGAATCGAAGTAAGCCGCATCGCCGACCTGCAGGTGGTGCGTAACCGGACCGTGCTGCACGTCAAGAGCACCTTCAACCACGTACAGGAATTCGCATCCCACATGCTGGTGCGCACGCCGCGGCTTTACCCCAGGCAGGAACTCGATGTAATAGGGATCAAGTTGCCGGTCTGGAACCATGTAGCCCAGCGATTCGAAGAAGTATGAGGGCTCGTCTGTGCCTGTCTGCGGCAAGCGCACGCGCTCGTTGCTGCGGTGCACGCGGAAAAGGGTCTTCGGCTCGGGTTCGAAAAAGTAGCTTAAATCCTTGCTGAACACAATCGCAATGCGTGCCAGGTTCCGAAGAGTGGGCACGACACGACCAGTTTCAAGCTGCGACAGGAAGCTGGCCGACAATCCCGTGTGCTTGCCCAGTTCCACCAGGCCCATGCTCTTTTTCAGGCGCAGCGCCTTTATGCGCTCGCCCAACCGCTTTTCTGAGATAAAAGCCTCTGCCGCTTCACCAGCGACCTTGCTGCTACCTGTTTCGGCCAGGGTCGGACCCATCACGGTCTCTGCTACCCGGTCGTCTTGCTGTTCGATCATCGGTTCCATCCGCTGTTCCGCTTCCATGCTGTCTCCTGTTGCGTTGCCGGTAGCCGACAAGTGTGTAGCAGCCAAACACAGGTTGTGACTGTGTTGAAAGAAGTACGGCTTTAGCCCGCATTTTAGATTGGCCTCATACATGGTTTTTCTGCTTATGCGTCAGAATGCGCCATCAGGCCTACGCTGTGGTGCCTTTTGTCCCAATGCTAGCCTTGGGTGTGCCTGCCCGAAGAGTGCCGCGATCTGCTGTTCCTGCTGGTCTCCCGCATCGCCTGCTGCTGGCGTCGGCACTCTGCGTCATCATCACGGGCTGCGCCAGTACCGGTCCGCCCCGTCCGCCATCGCTTCACTTACCCCAATCGGTTCGCGACCTGAGTGCCACGCGCTACGGCGAATGGGTGGAGCTTCGCTTTACGGTTCCGACGCTCTCCACTGACAGGCAGTCTCTGGCTGGCAAGCACGGTGCGGGTGTGCTTCGGGCCCAGCTCTGCCGGCAATCCAATGTGGCGGGCTCGCGGTGTGCGGTTGTTGCTGCGCAAGCCGTGGCAGCCGGAGAGGTTGTCACTGTGAAGGACTCTTTGCCAGCCACCCTGCTCACCGGACCCGCACAGCTTCTGCGGTACCGCGTGGTCATTCTGAACGCCCAGGGCCGGTCAGCGGCAGATGCACCGCGGGCCGCTGTTACCCTAACCGGTTCGACACCCGGCGCTGTTCGTGGCCTTCTGGCAACGACGACGTCGCGCGGCGTCCAGTTGACGTGGATGCGTGACCGGGACTTGCCTGCAGACACCCGCATCCTGCTGCAGACCGAGCCGGCTGGCCGCCACTATGCCGTCGCCGGCGACCCTGGTGGGACGGTTGATACCCATGCCAAGGAAGGCGAAACGGTGACCTACACCTTAGTTCGCACCCGCACGGTGTCTGCGGCAGTAGCAGGCAGCCTCTCCGACATCGTCGTGAATGGGGAGCCGGCGACCGTAACGGTTACTCGATCTGCGGATATCTTCCCGCCTGCCTCGCCCACGGGGCTGGTTGCCGTCGCGCTTCAGCTGCAGGGCAAGCCGAGCCGGATTGATCTGTCGTGGGAGCCGAATACCGAGCCGGATCTCGCGGGGTACCTCCTGTATCGCACGGATGGCACGGGACAACCGATTCTGCTAACTCCGGCGCCCATCCCCGCAATCGCTTTTAGCGATGCAGCTGTGCAGGCCGGTCACAACTACACCTACACCTTGCGTGCGGTGGATGCCGCCGGCAATCGGAGCGCCGTTGGTGCCGCCGCGCAGGAAGCCATCAATCCCTAAAGTCGCGCACACTGCATCCAATGTGCGAGCGCTAAAATGAAGCTCACGCGCGTGCGTCAGGGGAGAGATAACGATGGCCAATTTTCTGGACCAACTCAAGCAGTACACGACCGTGGTTGCCGACACCGGCGATATGAAGTCGATGGAAAAGTTCAAGCCGACCGACGCGACGACGAATCCATCGCTGATTACAGCCGCCGCACAGATGCCGGAGTACAGCAGCATTGTGGATGACGTGCTGAAGGACGCCAAGGAGAAGGCCGGCGCAGATGCTGACGATAAGGCCGTCGCTGCTGCCGCGTTCAAGACCCTGGCCGTCGCTTTCGGCCGCAAGATTCTGGACATCGTCCCCGGCCGCGTCTCCACCGAGGTCGACGCCCGGCTGTCGTTTGACAGCGAGAAGACGATTGAGATGGCGCACGACATCATCAAGCAGTACGAGGATGCAGGGATTGATCGCAAGCGCATTCTGATCAAAATTGCTTCTACGTGGGAAGGCATCAAGGCGGCGGAGAAGCTGGAGACCGAGGGCATTCACTGCAATCTGACCCTGCTGTTCGGCATGCACCAGGCGATTGCCTGCGCGGAGGCTAAGGTCACGCTGATCTCGCCGTTCGTCGGTCGCATTCTGGACTGGTACAAGAAGGACACCGGTAAGGACTACGAAGGCGCGGACGATCCCGGCGTGAAGTCGGTGACTGCGATCTATAACTACTACAAGAAATTTGACTACAAGACCGTCGTGATGGGCGCGTCGTTCCGCAACATTGGAGAGATTGAGGAGCTGGCGGGCTGCGATCTGCTGACCATCGCGCCCAAGCTGCTGGGCGAGCTGGACGGCAAGGAAGGCACGCTGGAAAAGAAGCTGGACTCGGCCAAGGCGAAGACCCTGGACATCCAGAAGATTGAGATGAACAAGGAGGTTTTCGAGAAGATGCACGCGGAAGACCGCATGGCCCACGACAAGCTGAAGGAAGGCATTGAGGGCTTCTCGAAGGCGCTTGAGGAACTGGAAGAGCTGCTTGCGAAGCGGGTGGCGGAGTTGGACAAGGAACCCGCGCACGCGTAGGTGCGCCGTTAGAAACGAAGGGTGCCTCTTCAAGGAGGCACCCTTTTGCGTTTGTGTCTCGTAAACCCGGTATCGTAGAAGGTGAACAGGAGAACGATGCCCACGCTTGAGACCAACCAGCTTCTAGCCGTTGCAGTCGATGCCGCCGACTCTCGCAAGGCCGAAGATATCCGCATCCTCGCGCTTGACCCGAGTGAGAGCGCGCTGACCGACTACTTTTTGATTTGCAACGGCACCAACGAGCGTCAGAACGCCGCCATCGCCGACGAGATTGAAGGTCGTCTGAAGCGCGAGTTCGGCATTTACCCGAACTCCACGGAGGGTCGCCGCCAGGGCGAGTGGATCCTGATGGACTACGTGGACTTCGTGGTCCACATTTTTATGCCGGAAAAGCGCGAATACTACGGCCTGGAGCGGCTGCGCAAATCAGCCACGACGCTGAGTCCGGCGGAACTGAACGGCGAGATTGAAAAGGCAATCAGGGCGACGCGCAAGAAGAATCCGAAGGCTGCCGAGGCGGATGAGACAGCTGCGCCAAAGAAGGCTGCCAAGAGGGCCGCGGCTGCGCCCGCCGAGGAAACTGCGCCGGCAAAGCAGGGCGGTAAGACGGGCCGCAAGACTACCTCGAAGATTGCGATCGCCATCGCCGACGAAGCACCGGCGATGAAGAAGCCCGTTGCGAAGAAGACGGCTGCGGACAAGACAGCCGCGAAGAAGGCTGCACCGAAGCGCAACGTAACACCGCAGCCCGTCGCACGCAAAAAGCCTGCGGTTGAGAAGTCTGTCGCGAAGAAGACCGCCAAGTAGAGCACGAGAGCACCTGCCGCAACATCCAAGCGGCAGGAGCTCTCTGTGAACGCTTTGTTGGACACGGCCAAGCTGTGGATTGAGTACCTGGCGCGTGCCGTTGAGATTGCGGCGGCAATTATCATCGGCATTGCCGCCGTGCAGGCTACGGTGCGCTCTCTCATCCTGTTCGTTCAGCCGAGTGCACCTCCAGAGGCTAAGAATGGGGTTCGACTTACTCTTGGGCGCTGGCTTGCGGTCGCGCTCGAACTTGAGCTTGCGGCGGACATCCTGAATACCGCCGTAACGCCAAGCTGGACAGACATTGAGAAGCTTGCCGCCATCGCTGCGCTGCGAACCGCGCTGAACTTCTTCCTGGAGAAAGAAATCGAGCAAGAAGCGCAACCCGCGCAGATTGCGGCATAAGCCACGATGAGCGCCGGTGCAGGCGAAGCAGTGGCGATACGGGATGCGTCTCGGAGGCCCTGATGCTTCCCTTGGACACCCGGCTTATTCTGCTGGGCGGCACACTGGTGGATTGTGCGGCTGCCTTTGTCATTGCCTACTACGTTCTTGCAGCGCTTGCCACCATGGTGCGTGGTAACGGCAGCGATGCCGTGCGCCTGAAGGTTGCGGAAGGCGTTCTTGCAGCGCTCGGCTTCAGCGTTGCTGGAAGTTTGCTGAAGATCATCGCACTGCAAACCTGGCTACAGATTCGGCTGTTTGCCTTTGTGTTCCTGCTGCGAACGCTGCTGAAGCAGGTGTTTGCCTGGGAGGAGCGCAGGATTGTGGCAAGAATCAAGAGACGAAGCGCCTTGCCAGCGAAAAGCATGAAGGGACCGGTTCGTTCTGGAACGGTCTGACTGACTTACCCCTCTGTCGGAATGACGGCTAGGCCTCTTTCTTCTTGTTGCGGGGCCGGACCTTGAACCAGATGGGTGAGCCAATAAAGCGGAACTGCTCGCGGATGAGATTTTGCAGGAAGCGCTCGTAGCTGAAGTGCAGCTTAACGTCGCGGTCGGTGAACAGGACGAAGGTGGGCGGGGCGACGGCGGCCTGGGTCATGTAATAAATGCGGACGCGTCTGTTGTAGGGCACGCCGGCGCGCTCAAAGTCGATGCCGTCGAGGAACTTGTTCATGCGGCCGGTGGAGATGCGCTTGCGGCGTTCGCGCGCGACGAGCTGGACTTTCTTGAAGACCTCGTCGATGTTGACGCCGTCTTTCGCCGAGATGAAGAGCAGTGGCGCGTAGTCCAGGTATTTCAGCGAGTGACGAACCTGCTCGGTGTAGACCTTTTTATCTGCGGGTGCGGGGCCCTGTTCCGTGGTCTCCGCATCGCCGGCGCGGCGTGCATTCTGGCGCTCGGTGGTCACGATATCCCACTTGTTGACCACGATGATCACGCTGCGGCCGCTCTCGTGCGCGTAGCCTCCGATGGTCGCGTCCAGGCCGGTCACGCCTTCGGTGGCGTCGATGATGAGCAGAGCGACGTCTGCGGCTTCAAGGTGTTTGCGTGCCATGATGACGGAGAGCTTCTCGGCCATCATGGTGGTCTTGCCCTTGCGGCGGATGCCGGCGGTGTCCACGAAGCGGAAGCTGTGACCATCGCGTTCGACGGTCTCGTCGACCGCGTCGCGGGTGGTGCCTGCGATGGGTGAGACGATGGCGCGGCCGGTGCCGGTGAGTGCGTTCAGCAGGGTGGATTTGCCGACGTTGGGCCGGCCGATGATGGCGACCTTGGTCTCGGTGGAGATGTGTTCGCCGTGGGAGCGCAGCTTGCGCTCGCGTGGCTTCTCTTTTCCGTCTTCGCTGTCCTCGTAGACTTCGTCGAGGTCGGCTTCTTCCGGCTCCAGATCCGGCAGAGCGGCACTCACGGCGTCCAGCAGGTCACCAACGCCGATGCCGTGTTCGGCGGAGACGGCGAAGACTTCCTTGAAGCCGAGCGTACGGAAGCCCTCGGCTTGGTGCGCCATCTTTTCGGAATCCATCTTGTTGACTGCGAGGAAGATAGGTTTGCCGGAGCGCAGCAGCAGGCGTGCAAGCTCGAGATCGGGTGCGGCAAGCTCCGACCGGCCGTCGACCACCATGACGATAGCGCCAGCTTCTTCGAGAGCGATCTGTGCCTGGCGGAAGATTTCGCTTGGGATGAGGGCTTCGTCATCCGGCACAACGCCTCCGGTGTCGACGATGCGGAGAAGGCGCCCATCCCAGTCCACCTCACCGTAAATGCGATCGCGGGTGATGCCGGGTTCGTCGCCCACAATGGAGCGGCGCGAGCCTGTAAGGCGGTTAAAGAGGGTCGATTTGCCGACGTTTGGACGGCCGCAGATGGCGAACAGCGGCGCGGCTATGGAGTCGGATGGACGCGTGGCCTCCTCGATGAGGGGAAGCATGGAGGCGAAGGTGTTCTCGTCCTCGGGATCCGTAAGCTCGGCTGCGTAGAGACTGAGTGGAGGAAGTTCCTGCTCCGGCGCGTCTTCAGAGCCGAAGCCGCGGTTACCGCGGGCGGGACGCGCGTTTGGCTTTCTAGGGACCGCATCTTTTGCCGGTGTTTTGGCTGCGGGTTTGCTGACCCGCTTTGTCGAGCGCTCGTCGCCTTTTGCGGCTTTCGTTGCGGCTTTCTTTGCGGGTGCCTGCGCGGCGGCAGCGTCCGCGGCCTCTTGTTCGGCGGCGCGCGCGGCTTCCAGCGCCTCCCGCTCTTCCCTGGGCAGGGCGGCCGGGGCCAATTGGGCTCCAGTCACGTTGCGGCCCTTGGCGCGTTCCGGCGACTGGGTGCGGACCTTGGACTTGGAGAACGCCGCGGACTTCTTGGCAGACTGTTGCTTTCGGCCCTTGGGGGATGTCTTGCCCAGGGCGCCGGCGGAAGCTTTCGCCCCCTTGGGCGTGGCACCCTTGTGCGGGCGTGTCTGTGCGGAGCGGTGCTTTTTGCCGAGACGTTTCTTGGGCGGAGCCATGGTTGTACCTGCTTTGATTTAAGGGTAGCAGTCATGACGAACCCACCCTCATCGCAAAAAGCGCGATGAGGGTGGGGCACCCAGCTGCAGTGCAGCGCGCGACAGCGGTGCGACTTCGGTCGAAGTAGCGCTTCGCCTTGTAGAGCGCTAAACGAGTTTGGCGTCGAGGGTGATGTCGGCTGCCTTGAGCAGGCGCGAGATGGGGCAGTTTTCTTTGGCACCCTTTGCGATCTCCGCGAACTTGTCTGCGTCAATGCCTGGGACGGTTGCCTCAGTGACCAGCTTGATGGTGGTGACAGTGGGCGCGCCGTTAATGAAGTCCAGCGTGAGTGTGGCGGCGGTCTTCACGTTGTCACCCTTGTGGCCGGCCTTCTCCAGTTCGGCGGAGAGCGCCATGCTGTAGCAGCCGGCGTGGGCCGCGGCGATGAGCTCCTCCGGATTTGTGCCTTTGCCGTGCTCGAAGCGCGAGGCGAAGGTGTAGGGCTGGTTTGAGACCGCGCCGGTGCCGGTGCTGATGGTGCCGTCACCGTCCTTCAAACCGCCGTTCCACTGTGCATTGCCTTTGTTTTCGATTGCCATGATGTTGTTCCTTTCGTCGGGCCGCTCGCGCGGCGCTTCCGTTGCCGATGATAAGCGCACGCCGGGCGCAAGCGGATGAATTGCGCACAATGCGGCGCAAGTGCCGGGTAGCTGCGGCCCCATGTTTCAGGTGGAAGTGTGAGACGGTGGTTCTGCCGCCGGGCGGAGCATGGGCGCGGAGAGATGGCCGGTGCGTTGCAGGACCTTACGGGCAAGGCCGGTGAGCGGCAACGCCGACAGATTGCTGAGGGGAAACCACTCGAGCGCCGGGGCCTGATCTGCCGCCCTGGGATGCAGGTCGGGATGGATCGCGGTGTCGGTGCCGGCCGGGGTCTCTGTTGCCGTCATGCTGTCCAGAACTTCCGCCTCGGTACCGATGTCGAAGATCTCCACGTAATAGTTGGTCCCGGTGATGCCGTGGCGCAGGCGCAGGCGCGGTGGTGCGTGGGGCAGGGTGCGCAGGGGTGGCAGTTCGAGCATGCCGGCCATAAGGGAGAGCTCCGAACTGCGCCGGTGCAGAAGAATCTGTGGTTCGGATGCGCCAAGGCGCTGTGGCTCGGATGCACGGCGCTGCGTGAGTGCATAGCCAACGTGGGCGCTGCGCATGGCTGTGCGAGGCAGCGTGGTGTGTTCGCCGCGGGTGCGGCACCAGTCGAAGACGGGGCACTGCAGGCAGAGTGGGCCGCGCGGAAGGCAAACGGTGGCACCCAGCTCCATCATGGCCTGATTGCTGTCGCCGGGGCTGCCGGTGTGAAGCAGCGCCTGGGCGAAGAGGGCGACAAAGGTTTCTGCGTGGGAGCCGGCCTGCTCCGGCCTGCCGGCGATGCGCAGAAGAACGCGTTCGACATTGCCATCCACAACGGCGACGGGTTCGCCAAAGGCGATGCTGGCAATGGCTGCAGAGGTGTATGAGCCGATGCCGGGGAGCGCTCGTAGTTCCACGGCTGTGCGTGGTAGGGTGCCGCCATGCTCCGCCACAAGAAAGCGTGCGGCGCGGTGCAGCATACGTGCCCGGCGATAGTAGCCAAGGCCACTCCACAGCGCCAGCACGTCTTCTTCCGGTGCAAGCGCAAGGGTGAGCAGTGTGGGATAGCGATGCAGAAAGCGCCGATAATGCTCGATCACCGCGTCGACACGGGTCTGCTGCAGCATGATCTCAGACAGCCAGGTGCCGTAGGGATCGTCAATGCCGCGCCACGGCAGTTCGCGCGCATTCAGGCGATACCAGGCGAGCAGCGAATCGCGGAAGACCTGCTGTTCGCCGGAGGAGAGGGGGAGAGTGTGCGTGGATGGCGGCCCGGCAGCGAGCCGAGGCCTGCCTCCCCGTTTGCTGGGTACCGGCATCTTCCGTGAGTGTAACGCCTCACATAAGACACCGTTGTGCCAGGGTGCGACCGGGGAGCGCGTCAGGCCGAAGAGCTTTCAGGCGATGCAAGCAGCCCCTGAAAGTTTTCGATGAACTGCGCGACATGCAGGCCATCCACGAGGCCGTGATGGACGTGAATGGACACCGGCATAGTGCGGCGACTTCCCCCTTCGATCATTTTGCCGAAGGTGATCATCGGTGCGGAATCGTCGCCGCCAAAGTTGCGCGCATGCGAGATGGACGTGAAGTCCAGCCAGGGCAGGGTGGAGTAGCGGATAAGGTTGGGTGACAGCGGCCGATCCAGGTCGTCGAGCCCACGGACACGTTCCACCTCCGCCGATGCCTGCTGCACGAAATCGTGGAGGTCTGCGGTGTAAGGGTAGTGGCCGAAGCCGATGGTGCCGTTGGTCCGGCCGACGGCACTGCCGCCATCGATCTGGTCGTATCGCCAAACGGCTCCATCGGCGATGCGCGTGCGGAAGTTTTCGACCCCATGGGCGGCGAGCAGCGACCGGTGCATGAGTGAAAGAAAGACGGACAGACCGTGCTGTTTGGCGTACACGTATGTCTCTGTGCAGTCCACGCGAAGGCAGACGCCGTGAAACGGTTCGCTGAACGCGCGAAAGAACTCGAAGAGCCTGCGGCGCTCCCAGGTGACCAGGTCGATGCTTTGCCGAACGGTGGAGAAGTGCGCCTGCATGAGGTGATGGTAGCGGAGCCGTGTCTGCCGTTGGAACAGGCTGTGTAAATGCGCGACACTACGGTTATTCGAGGGATCCGGCTGACGATAAGCGTGGAGAACGCAAGAAGTGCTTAAGGGAAGTGTCTGAATGCAACTGCACTATGAGTGGGAGCCTGAGGAGTGGCGTGAGGCGTTAACGCTGGCCAGTGCCGGACCGGGTCGTCCGGGCAAACCCGTGATGACCTATGCCGTGGTGTGCATTATGGCGGCCGGTTCATTGGGGGAACTGGTCAATGCAGTACGCGCCAGCACTCAGGCGCAGTTCAGCGGGTCGCTGCTGCCGTTACTATTATTTGCTGCTGCAATAGTGGTGGCAGCACAGATCTACACACGTGCGATTACCCGCCAACGCCGGCTGGCGCCACTGCCCACCATGCCGCAGGGAACCCAGCATATGCACCTGAGCGAGGGCGGCTGGCGGGTCGCGCACGTCGACGCCATTTGCCATGAGACGGAACGGCCCTGGACAGATTTGCAGGAGCAGCGCAAAGGCAGACGCAGCCTAATTCTGCTGGGCGTGGGCAATACCTTTGCAGCGCTGCCCTTGCGCGTTCTGAGTGCGACCCAAGGCAGCCATCTGCACCGGTTGCTGAAACGCAAGCTGCACAAGACCGTACCAGCGACTTAAGCATGTGGGCTGGTTACTCCTGGCTTGTGCCGGGACCGGATACACCGGCAGCTTGCCGCTGCTATTTGCGCAGGTGAACAATGCGGAGGCCGTCGTCCACGAATTCGTCGAAGAGAAAGCCAAGCGCAGCGCCACCGATGGAGCCGCCATAGCTCTGGAAGGTTTGCGAGGCGGTACGGTCACGTTCCGGAACAAAGACGTTGCTTGCGCCAGCAGCAACGGCGTAGCCGGCAAGGAGCGGTACGTTGATGCGTTTGCTGCCACTGTCACTGCGTGTGATGACAGTGCGCGTGGCTGCGTAGATGGCGCGGTTGACAAGTTTGTGGTCGCGGCCAAGCTCGTAGTAGCGCGGATCGTCATGGAAGACGGGGGCGAACACCGCGTCCGTTGCCAGCGTTTGCATGGTTCCGCGAGCTGCCGCAGCGCCATAGCGCTGGCCGAACGGGCCCCAGCCCTGGCCGTAGTGCGGTGCGGAATCAACTGCCTGCGAGTACGCGGCGGAGAAGGCCCAGGCAACGATGTTGAACGGGGACACGGCCTGCACAAAGCCGAATGTCACTTTTTGACCGCCGGAAAGCGATTGCGCAGACTGGCCGGGCAGGATGACGCCACTGTATCGAGGTGCAATGTTTGTAGCGGACGTGGCGAGCGATGGAGCGCCTGCCTGATCCATGTCGTCCGCCGATGCGGAGGGCGCAGATGGCAGATCGTCGGAAGAAGAGCTGCTGGCTGGAGAACCGACTGCGGGTGCAACGGTTGCGAGATCTGGAGCTGGCGTGTTGGCAAGCGCAAGCAGAGTTTGCCCACGCATAGGTACAGCAGAGACGCAGAGTAGAACGGCCGCGACTGGCAGGGCAGAATGAAACGGTAAATCTAGGCGCATTGTGGGCGTCTCCTGGAGCAAAGCTGGATCGGGCAAAGCGGTCATACGTTTGCGCGGTTTTGCAAGGTAGGATGCCGCGCCAGATCGAGGTTGAGAGTGGGAATCGGCAGAGTGCGTTGCATACGCGCCCGTAGCGTGCGAGTACGAATGTGGGCGTGAACTGCGTCCCCATGCGCCAGTCCGTTACCAACCTGACCCCGGTCGCGATTTCACAGTTGCACCCTTTGGACGTGCGGTCTCCAATAAAAGATGCGATATATGAGCGCAGAGCACGCCAAGGAGCAGGAACCATGCCAGATGAGCAAAAAGCGGGTGGAGCACGGTCGACCTTTGGGGATGAGCTTCGGGGCGTGGTGACGCGTGCGGAAGAGGAGCTGAACCGGCTCATCCGTACTGTGAATAACGAGGTGTTGCCGGACGTGCGTCGGCAGAGCTCGAGCGTGCTGCGATCGGCAGCAGACCGGCTGCGTGAGATGGCCGAGTCATTGGATAAACGTACGCCGTGAGGCTGTGCCGGGCAGCAGCTGCGGCCGCGTTGTGCGTGATGACGGCGGGCTGCCATAAGCATGTGCGTGTCAGCCGCAATGCAGGTCCAACCGCGCCGCCGCCGTCGCAGCGCCGGAGTGATGGACGCGTACCGCCGGCAAGTGCGCGCCGGTTGCCGTCCGTGGTGGTGCCGGGCAGCAGCACTCCGAACCAGCCGAACGTCGGCAGGGGTGGATCAGTGGAGGTCGGCATGGCGAGCTGGTATGCGCCGAGCGGACATCGCAGTGCCAACGGCGACAGCTACGATGGCAACTCGCTGACGGCCGCACATCGCACGTTGCCGATGGGTACCGTTATCCGCGTGACGAACCTCTCCACGAGTCAGTCTGTGACCGTGAGGGTGACGGACCGTGGGCCGTTTGTGCGAGGCCGGGTTCTTGACCTCTCGACAGCGGCTGCCAAGGCAACAGGCGTCTACCGGATGGGCGTGGCACAGGTGCGCATTGAAGTGGTGCAACCGGGTGTTGCCGCCGCCGCAAGCGGAAAGTGGTGTGTGCAGGTGGGTGCGTTTGCTGACGAGTATCATGCCGCCATGCTGAAGGCGGAGTTGCTGCGGCGTTACAGCACAACGGCGAAGGTGATTGAATTTGCAGGCGCGACCGGATACTGGGTGCGGCTGAACCCGGTGGGCGGCGACCGCGCCCAGGCCACGGCAATCGCTCAGAGCCTTCGACCGAGTGAGGCTGCCGTGCAGGCATGGCTGGTCCGTTTGGACTAGTTGGTTTCTACCAGACCTCCGCGATGGGGTAGCGATTGGTGCTGCTGGGGTGGTAGGGCGTCCGTGTAAGCCACCAAGTGAGGCGTGCTGCCGGATCGGCGGCAAAGGCCGGGTCTGCCGTGAGTTTTTGCTCGAACTCCGCCCACTGAGTCGGGTGTTCGGCGGCCTGCTTTTCCGCAATGGGAATGCTCAGGTACTCGCCGGCGGCAAAGCGTCCGGTGGGCTCAAAGGTAGCGTCGAAAAATCCCCAGTGGGCCAGCGAATCCGGCGCCGCAGGGTGCAGGAGGGCCATGATGAGGCGCGTTCCGGGTTGCGCGAGTGGCACGTAGAAGCTGCCTGCCGCGAAGCTCATTGGCTCATGCACCGGGACGGTATTGAAGTCGACCATGGTGCGGCCCTCTGATGGGAAAGGCTGGTTTTTAATGTCAGTAAAACGCCAGGTGTCGAAGGTGCCTTCGCGCGGTGCTTCGGTGGTTTCAACGTGGATGCCGTGCAATCTCAATAAATCTGCGACGTTGCTGAAGGTCGCCGGCATGAGAAAACCGTTGGGGACAGGAGCAGCGACGGTGGTGTCGATGCCGTCGTGGATGACAGTGTCGAGGTCTTCCTTGTCGGCGGTGAAGTGGGTGACGCTCTTGCCGGAGATGGGTGACGGAACCTGTTCGCTGCGCAGGGAGAAGTAGGTAAGCGGGTGCGAGGAGGCGGCTGTCTTGCCGTCAAGATACATCCCGAGCGGCGCGGTGTGGTTTGCGGTCGTCAAACTGGCAGCAGCCTCTGTCGATGTGCGATAGCCGGCGAGCGCCATGTCGGCTTTGTCTGCGTTGCGCACTGCCTGGCGCAACACTTGCGCCTGCTGTGGCGTGTCGGCAATCTGGTCGATGGTGTGGACCATGACGTCGTAGTTGGACCAGGCGCGCGTCTTCGCCGACTTCAGCGAATGCGTCTCAACGAGCAGGCTGGGCCGGTTGTGTGTGGCGGCATAAATGTGGCTGTAGCGCGGTGAAAACACTTCGATATAGAACTCTTGCCGCTTTGTGTCGGGGTTGGTTTGAAGCGCGCCATAGGGGCTGATCTTGTGGCCGTCGTGTTCCATGGCAGAGTTCAACTGCGGTAGCAGTTTGTCATTGACCCATGCGCGAGCAGGTGCGGCGATGTCCTCGTGATGCGCAATGTCGTAGGTCAGGTCGTACTGGTAGTCCGCGCCGTCAGTGACGTGGTTGTCGAAGAGGAAGTCGGGTTGCCACGCGGTAAACAGGTGCAGCCAGGCGCGCATCTCGGGCGTGTCGGCCTTCGTGTAATCGCGGTTCAGGTTCAGATTCTGCGCCGTGTTGCGCAGGCCGGTGATCTCCGGGCCATTCTGCATCGGCCGGTTGTACGGGCTGCGGTGTTCATGGCCGTCTACGTTGAAGACGGGGAGCACGACGAAGATGGCGTTGTTCAACCAGTTGCGCTGGTGCGGTTTGTTTGCAACGGTCATGTCGCGGACGAGCATGAGCGCGGTGTCCTTGCCTTCAATCTCGCCGGAGTGGATGCCGGACTGGATGAGGATGACGGCCTTGCCGGTGCTGTGCGCTGCCTCCGGTGTGAAAGCCTTATCGCTGCTCACGATCATGGCGAAGGTGGTCCGGTGCTCCGGCGTCTCGCCGATGGGAATGACATGCACGAAGGGGCTGCGCTGCTCCAGCCGGCGCATGGTGGAAACGGCTTCGTCGTAGGTGCCGGTCTTGTTCCAGCCGGAGACCTCGCCCGGGGTAAGCAGGTCTCGCGGCATACCCTGCGCGGAGGAGGTCAGCGATGCAGCTGCCGCAGCCGATGGCGGTTCATACATACTGTGCGGCTGCACGGGCTGTTGGGCAGTGACTGGTGACGCGGCACATGCAACCAGCAGGGCGGCAAGGGGGAACACATAAAGGCGAGGCATGCAAACATTGTGCGGCACGCGCCGACTCGTCCGGCCCATGTTGTTGGATAATCTTGAGCCGCTGCGTAGCCTTTGTGCCGAACCGGAAGAGATGTCGGTGTGCGTGATTGCTGCACCTGGAGCAAGCAGGGCCAGGAAAGCCAGCGGATTGAACCGCATCGACAGCCGGTGAGCAAATCCGGCTGTCGGTGAAGGGGTATGCCTAGAGAGCGCTCGAAAGCTTTTCGCCGAGCTTTTTGATGTGTTCGCCTTCGCCCGACTTGGCATGACCGGCAAGCGCCGTTGTTTCCTTGCCAAGCTTTGCCATTAGAGTCTTGATTTTGCCGCCGTCGAGTTCCTCTGCCGCAAGCAGCTTCTTCAGAGAGTTGAGATCGGTGACGAGCTTCTTTGCACCTTCGACTTCATGGGCTTCCAGGAACTTCTCCCAGCTCTCGATATCCTTGATGGCTGCTCCAGGCTTCAGATTGCCGATGTCGTCAAGGGCCTTGATGGTGGTGGTGAACTTGGTGGTAGGCATGTGGTCTTCTCCTGTTGCGTCTGGTTAGCGCGAGGACACCATCGCCCTCGGACGCGCTGTGTGATGCGGCAACAGTGCTACCGCGGTCGCAGGGTGCAGGGCGGCGGCTTGACTCCGCACACAAACCGGGCCGCCGCTGTTGCCGCGTGGAAGCAGGCCGACGTTGGCGGGTGTAGCGGGGATGCGCGCCACACCGCTTTGCTTAAAGCGCCCGCGCTACACTACTGGCATGAACCGCTCCCCTCTCCGGTTGAGGCGTTTCCACCGTGGCCGCCATGATCGTGGCAGAGTGCAGGTCTGACCGCGACACGATGCCCTGCCCTGGTCATGATTCCCCGGCAGCGACGCGACCCTTTGAACCCCTTCAGGATGATTCCGATGACGACTGCAAACACCACCTCAGCTAACGCCGCGACTTCTCCGGCTGCCTTTGCCGCCAACTCCTTCGACGCACGTTCAACGTTGCGCTCCGGAGGCAAGAGCTATACGTACTACCGACTCGACTCCCTTGCACAGCGTGGCATCGAGATTGGCCGGTTGCCGTTCTCGCTGCGTATTCTGCTTGAGAATTTGTTGCGGCGGGAAGATAGCGTAACTGTAACGGCCGACGACATCCAGTTCCTGGCGCGTTGGCAGCCACAGGCAGAGCCCAGCCGCGAGATCGCCTACATGCCGGCGCGCGTGCTGATGCAGGACTTCACCGGTGTGCCGGCCGTTGTTGACCTGGCCGCTATGCGTGATGCCATGAAGGTGCTCGGCGGCGACCCGGAGAAGATCAATCCGCTGCAGCCGGCGGAGCTGGTGATCGACCACAGCGTGCAGGTGGACGAGTATGGCGTGGCCAATGCCTACGAGATGAACAGCCTGCTGGAGTTCGCGCGCAACCGCGAGCGCTATGCCTTTCTCAAGTGGGGCCAGACCGCGTTCCGCAACTTCAGTGCCGTACCGCCGGGCATGGGCATCTGCCACCAGGTGAACCTGGAATACCTGGCGAGGGTGGTCTTCACCTTGGACGCTGACGGCGAAAGTGTTGCTTACCCGGATACGCTGGTCGGCACGGATTCGCACACCACAATGGTCAACGGCCTGGGCGTGCTGGGCTGGGGTGTGGGCGGCATTGAGGCAGAGGCAGCCATGCTGGGTCAGCCGGTAAGCATGCTGGTGCCGCAGGTGGTGGGTTTTAAGTTGACTGGTAAGTTGCGTGAAGGTGCTACAGCTACCGACTTGGTACTTACTGTTACAGAGATGCTGCGCCGGCACGGTGTGGTCGGTAAGTTTGTCGAGTTCTATGGAAGTGGTGTTGCCGAGTTACCGCTGGCGGATCGCGCAACCATAGCAAACATGGCACCGGAGTATGGCGCCACGTGCGGAATTTTTCCGGTGGATGCGGAGACGCTGAACTACCTGCGACTTACCGGCAGACCAGACAACTTAGTGCAACTTACAGAGGATTACTATCGCGCGCAGGGACTATTCCAAACGGCCGAGACTCCCGAGGCGGAGTACACGAGCACACTGGCGCTGGAGCTTTCAACCGTGGAGCCAAGCATCGCCGGACCAAAGCGGCCGCAGGATCGTATCCCTTTGCGGCAGGCTTCAGAGTCTTTTGCAAGGGCGCTGCCATCGCTATACGGGAACAACGTAAAGGGTGACCGACAGATTGTGCGGTGGGGCGGAGAAGGCGGCCACATGAGCGCCGACGGCACGATTGAGAGCACCAAAGGTGCGCCGGAACCTGGAAAAGACGGTGTGCTGGCGGTGCTGGATGAGCCGGGTGTGCCGGCCGAGCCAATCCCGAGCGTGATGGCGCGTACCGGCATTGACCCGGACCCGTACCTGCACCACGGCAGCATTGTGATTGCGGCGATCACATCCTGCACCAATACGTCGAACCCGTTCGTGATGCTGGCGGCGGGCCTGCTTGCCAAGAAGGCTGTTGAGCGCGGGCTGAAAACACCACCGTGGGTCAAGACATCGCTTGCGCCGGGATCGCGTGTCGTGACCGATTACTACAACAAGGCCGGACTTACGACTTATCTGGATGCATTAGGTTTCAACACTGTCGGTTATGGCTGCACCACGTGCATTGGTAACTCCGGCGCGTTGCCGACGGATGTGTCGAAGGCCATCGAAGAGCACGGGTTAGTCGCCGTAAGCGTGCTAAGTGGAAATCGTAACTTCGAAGGTCGCATTAATAGTGACGTGCGCGCGAATTATCTGATGAGTCCCCCTCTGGTCGTGGCATACGCACTCGCAGGAACCATTGACTTTGATTTCGACACGCAACCGCTGGGCTTTGATGGTGAGAGCAAGGAAGTGTTTTTACGCGACCTGTGGCCAACTCAGCAGGAGGTCTCGGCCGCGGTGCACGACTCCATCAACGCGGAGATGTTCCGCAAGCAGTACAGCACGGTGGCTGAGGGGGACACGAACTGGCGGAACCTGAAGTTTCCGCTTGGCGATACCTACGGGTGGGAACCGGAATCGACGTATATCCGGAAGGCACCATACTTCGATGGCATGCCGGCCGTGCCCGCACCGGTGCAGGATATCCATGATGCACGTGTGCTGGCGGTGCTTGGGGACTCTGTGACGACGGACCACATCTCACCTGCAGGTTCCATCAAGCTGAATGGTCCTGCGGGCCGTTACCTGACGGAGCATGGCGTGAAAGCCACAGACTTCAACAGCTACGGCTCACGCCGCGGCAATCATGAGGTCATGGTGCGTGGCACCTTTGCCAACGTGCGCCTCAAAAATAAGCTGGCACCCGGCACGGAGGGCGGCGTGACACGGTTGCTGCCGGAAGGCACGGAGATGAGCATTTACGACGCATCGGTGGAGTACGCCAGGCGCGGTACCCCGCTGGCGATCCTGGCGGGCAAGGAGTACGGGTCGGGGTCGTCACGTGACTGGGCGGCCAAAGGCCCGCGACTGTTGGGTATCCGGTTTGTGCTGGCGCAAAGCTACGAACGAATTCACCGGTCGAATTTGGTGGGCATGGGAGTTTTACCGTTACAGTTCCAGACCGATGAAAATGTAAAAACGTATGAACTCTGCGGCGAAGAGACGTTTGCGGTGCCGGGACTGGCGGCCATGCTGGACAGCCGGTTCAGCAATGGCAAGCAGATTACAGTGCAGGCTACTCGCAGCAACGGCGACGTAGTCTGTATCCCTGCAACGGTTCGTATCGATACACCGCAGGAGATCCTGTATTACCAGCATGGCGGCATTCTTCAGTATGTACTAAGGACGTTAGCGGGCAAGGCGTAGCCCAAGATCGATCGAACACTTCGGCAAATGGAAAGAGCCGCCAGCGTGGCGGCTCCTTCCATTTGCATAGAGAAAGAAGCTACTTCTTTGCCTTCTTTTCGGCAGACTTCTTGTGCGCGTCCGTGGACTCTTCATGTGCCTTGGCAGAGCTCTCGTGAGCCTTCTTCGAGTGCGTGTCGGCGGTCTCGTGGTCGCCCTTCTCGTGATGCTCTGCTGCGGTCTTGTGGGCCTTGGCTGCTTCCTCGTGGTGCGCTGCTGCCTTCTTGTGTGCTTCCTGTGCCATGTGACTGTACTCTTTTCCGGTCGGAACTCCGATGCAGCACGAAGCATATGCCTTTGCAGCAGGACTTGTCTGTTACAGCAGCGTAGAAATTTAGGTTCACTTACGGGTTGCTCCATCTACCTCGCCGAATCGACACCCCTGTGCGTCGTACTGACTTATTGTGATTCGGCAGGCAGCGCTATGGAAGTCAATCGGAAGACAAAGATGGAACCCGGAAAAATTAAAGCCGGATCGATCGATGAGTTGCGCGGTGCGCTGAAACCGTTCCGAGCGCTG
Source organism: Acidobacteriaceae bacterium (assembly GCA_903642225.1). Taxonomy (GTDB): domain Bacteria; phylum Acidobacteriota; class Terriglobia; order Terriglobales; family Acidobacteriaceae; genus Terriglobus. Next base: position 218,790 of record CAHJWI010000001.1, read on the forward strand.
CTGTCTACTTCCACCACGTCGTGCATGCCATGCACTGCTGTGCTTTGAAGCGGGTACGTTGCGGATCCCGCATGAAGTGCAACCAGGCGAATGTCGGGCTGGCCAGCGGTGATGGACCGAACCCTGGCCTGCACGGCCGACCCAACAGATGCCGCAGTCCGTCCGCTGACGACAAGATCTTTGACAAGAATGCCGGTGAGCATCTGCCCCTGAGTCAGTGAACTCACCCGGATCGCGTTGTCCAGCTGCATGGCTATCTGTGTCCCTTCAGGTAAGGCGGGGGGCAGGCGCTTCGGCAGAGCCTGCGTCGGCTCCCCTGCGTCGCGCAAGGAAGTATTTGCAGTGTTCGATACGCGTGACTCATAGCCGTGTTCACCATACGGACCGCCATCCTTGTACCCGCGGCTACCGCGGCCACTGATCATGAAGTCCGCGGCGCATCCTCCACTTACAGTGATGGCATGGCGGTCGTAGCTCCAGGTGGAACCCTGCTGGCACAGGTTTACACTCTGTTCGCGGAGCATAAGAACGCCGTCTCGCGTGTTGGCAGGGCACGACTGAGTTTCGCCCGTGGCGGGCGAAGAGCAGCCGATGGTGAGGGGTTGCTGCTGCGAAGACGCTGACATGGCAAACAATACTGGAGCGGCAACAGCGAGGAACTTCGTCATACCAACTTACTCCGGTACCGAAATCATCTAAGTTTTTAGTACGAAATGCGGTCTTTCTTCAGGCGTACTTCAGTTACGTTTGCGGACGAGTTACTGCCCTTTGTTACTGCCCTTTATAGTCAATGAACAGTTCCGGATAAATGGCTCTCAGGGAAGCAATTTTTGGAACGTCGCACACCTGAATATAGGGATTGTCAGGATTATGCAGGGCATAGTCTTGATGGTATGCCTCGGCATGATAAAAGCCCTGCAACGGAACGATCTGCGTCACGATAGGTTTGGTGAAAAGGTGCTCCTCGCCGAGCTGGCGCACATAGGATTCTGCCATCTGTTTCTGCTGCGGGTTGGTGTAGAAGATCGCGGATCTGTAAGAGTTGCCCACATCCGGACCCTGGCGATCAAGCTGCGTTGGGTCGTGGGCGACGGAGAAGAAGATACGCAGCAAGCCACCATATGTGATGACCGAAGGATTGTAGGTTATCTCCACGGACTCGGCATGGCCTGTTGTTTCAGTCGTGACCTGGTCGTAGGTCGCTGTCGATGCCTTGCCACCAGCGTAGCCAGCCACTGTTTTGGTTACACCTTTAACCCGCTCAAAGACGGACTGGGTACCCCAGAAGCATCCACCCGCAAATACCGCAGTTTGCAGCGGGCCGGAGGCGAGCCGTGCATCCTGCTTCGCAGCGGGAAAGCGACGCTCCGGTGCAGCGGCATTCGCCCTGCAGCTGGCGAGGGGAGCGGCAAAGAGTGCGGCAATAAGTACAGACGAAAACAGGCGGCGCATGGCGAAATCTCCTGAAGGGTGAGATGCGGGAGCGGTTACTTTGTCACCAGGAGGTGGTGGTCCCACTTACATCTGGTGAATCAAGGCCTACGATGAATTGTTCCAGGGTGCCGTTGGGCAGGGTGTAGGTGCTCAGCGTGAGTGCACTGCCTTTGGCGAACCGCACCTTGAACGTACGGAAGACCATGCCTCCGCGCAGTTCTTCTGACGTTTGTTGCACGCTGCGAACATCACCCAATGGGGCGAGGCTGGTGCTGTAGTCGTCGATGGTTTCAGCGTTGAAGTAGAAGTTCGCATTGCTTGTAAACAGTGCTGGGTCAAGATCCGCTTCCTGCAAGGAAGTCAGGATGGTTTGAGCCTGGGCTTCAGCCTGGGTCGTTGCTGCGGACGGCGCGGGTGCAGCCTGGGTGGCGGCAGCTGCCGGGGCGGCTGGGGTGCCAAGCAGAATGGATCCAACAGCCCGGGTGACCAGGCCAGCGACGCGTGCTTCTTCGTTGGTCAATGCGGCATAGCAGAGATCGTCGTCCAGAACCACTACGTTGTTCGAGACGAAGCCGCCCACCTCACCAGAGTGCGAGATGACCCGCTTGCCGGAGAGCAATCGATGCACGCTGACGCCCAGGCCATACCCACTTCCTGTACCGTCTTTTAGCCGGAATTCTGTTTCCAGCGCGTCGTAACTCGCGGGCTTTAACAGCGTACGGTGCACGATGCTTTCATCCCAGGCGAGCAGTGTTGCCGCTGGCATGGCAAGTTCACCGTCACCGTAGTACCAGCCCGGCGCCTCAAGGACGGCTGGCCGCAGCGGCCCAAGCGCATGGCGCTCGTAGCCGCGCACTTGTAGCCTGGCGCGGTCGGTATCCAGGTCAAGCACGCCCTGCAGCTTTAGAGGAGTGATAACGTTCTGCCACAGGAAGTCGTGGAAGTGCTGTCCACTCGCCTTCTCAACGATGAGCGCGGCGAGCACGAAATTAGTGTTGCTGTACTGCCATCTGGTGCCCGGGTCGAAATCCAGCGGCTTGGATGCCCAAAGGTTCACCAGCGCCAGCGGATCGCCAACCGTTGTCCAGAGTGGAATCGTGTAGTCCTGCGGTGCGTAATCGCTGTAGCCACTGGTGTGTGTCAGCAGATTTCGGATCGTGACCTCGTTTGCGCGGGTCAGGCTGGGGAACCACTTGCTCACCGCATCATCCAGCCGCAGCTTGCCGCGTTCCTGCAGCAGCAGTAAGCAGGCTGCGGTGAACTGCTTGGAAATTGAGCCGATAGGGTAGGCCATATCGGCGTTGGCCGGTACGGCTTTCGTGGTCTGCTGCGCGAGCGCGAGCTTGCCATCGACGGTGGATGCAACGCCCATGTTGCGCGGCAACACTGCCTGGCCGAATGCTTGCGCATACACAACAACGCCGCCGCGAGCGATGCCCACGGACACGCTGGGCACCTTCGTTTCGTCCATCACCTGCTTGATCGCACGATCAACTTTCTCCCGCTGCGCGGGAGCTAATGCCTGCGCGTGCAGCACACCTGAGCCGATGAGCAGCACTGCCAGTATCCAAGTCTTCATCCAGCACTCCTCTTGTCCCGACTGTACTGTACAGGCACCTGCACCCGGGGTTTGGTCCCAGCGCACCATGCCCTGCTGCTCAGATGAAACAATAGCCGTGTATGCAACCGAACTTCGACGTGATTATTGTTGGCGGTGGACCTGCCGGTGCCACTGCTGGATACAGGCTGGGCCTGGCTGGTGCAAAGGTACTGCTGCTGGACAAGGCCACTGCGTTTCCGCGAGACAAGCCGTGCGGCGGCGGTCTGAGTGCACGCCTGCTTGATCGCTTTCCGTATGTGCGTGAGTTTCTGCAAGCCGGCGAGGTCCCCGTCAACCCCGTCTCCCGTGTGCACCTTGAATCCCCGGACGGCACGCGTGTGACCTACCAGCAAGGCGAGCCGATCCTGTACCTGATCCGCCGGTGGGAGTTCGACGCCGCGCTGCTTCGGCGTGCACAGCAGGTGTGCACCGTGCGCACCGGGGTGATGGTGCGCAAGTGCATGGTGCTGCCCAGCCACGTGGAACTTGAGAGCACAACGGGCGAGGTCTTTTCAGCCCCAATGGTCATCGGTGCGGATTCCGCAAATTCGGTGATCGCGCGGCACACCGGCCTGCGCAGCGAGGCGGCGCACAAGGAATATGCCGTCGACATGATGGAAGAAACGACGTACGACCGGCTGCAGGTGGCGGACCGCGATGCGATCTACCTGTTCCTCACGCTGACGCAGACCTTTGGGTATGGCTACATCTTCCCCAAAACGGAGCACCTGAACCTCGGCTTTGGCTGCAAGCTGGACTGGTATCTGTCGGCCCTGCGCGGCAAGGGTAAGGAGCACCATGCGGAATGGGTCGATGTTTTGAAGGCCAAAGGTGATGTGACGGGGGAGACGAACCGTGACTGCTACAAGGCCTTCCCGATTCCGGTGAGTGGGCCTTTGCAGCGGACGGTGACGGATCGAGTGATGTTGGCCGGGGATGCGGGAGGGTTTGTGAATGCTTTTACCGCAGAGGGCATCTTTTATGCGATGGCATCCGGATCTCTGGCGGCGGATGCTGCGCTGGAGGCGATTCGTTCCGGCAACTACGATGCCAAGTCACTGTCGAGTTACGAGCGAGCGTGGCAGCGGGAGATCGGCGGCGACCTGGCCCACTCAGTGGAGATCCAGCACCGGCTGTTCAACGGCAGCGGACGCATGGATTCGCTGGTGCGAAATGCTTCGCGCGATCCGGAGCTGTTGCGGTTGATCATCGGGTACAGCATGGGCGCATCAACCTATGAAGAGCTGCGAAGCCACATGGTGCGGTCAACGGTCCCCATCTGGGTGTGGGGCAAGATGAAGGCAGCAGTGGGCCTGCGATAAACTCCGAACGCGGAGGGTGTAAGTAAACAAAAAGGGCCGGCGCTGAGCGCCGGCCCTCTCTGCTGCTGCATTGAGGAACGGGTTAGAAATTGATCTTCCCAGCGAACTGCAGGAAGCGTCGTTCATCTGCGACACCACCCACACCGCCTTTGGAGGCGATGATCTGGGGGTTCTCCCCGCCGGGGCCGTATGTTCCTGCTCCGGCCGAGTAGTTAGCTGCATCCAGCAGAGACTCCTGAATGTAAAGGTTATGGTGGTTGGTGAGGTCAAAGGCCTCCGCACGAAGCTCGAGGTTGACGCGTTCGTAAATGGGGAAGGTCTTGGAGACGGACGCGTTGATGTTGTAAGCACCTGGACCGCGGAAATCATTTCGTGCGGTCATAGTCGAAGGGTAAGGTCCGAGATCGGCAACGCCACCCGTGTAGTCACCAATAGCAAGAGCAGGGTTACCGAAAGGGGAGTCAACGGGCAACGTGCTTGCACCACTAATAACGTACTGATTGCCGTTGCTGTCGGTTCCATTCGGGATGGATTTGAAGTGATGCTGAAAGGTAGGACTGGAGGGGTTGTAGCGAACCAGGCCGTAGAGGCTACCGTTGTAGATGTTTGTAGAATCCGTAATGGTGAACGGTGTTCCGGTACGAGCGGTAAAGATACCCGTAATCTCGAAGCCGCTGACGAGTTGGGCGAAGTATCCACCCTTATCCTTGAAGAATGTGGGTGTGCGGTAAATTGGAGCGATAACAATGCGGTGCTTTATATCGAAGTCCGAGTTGCCGTGGTCGAGAGCTGGCGCAAACGAGTTCATGTAGCCTAGGCCTCCGATGTTATTGCCTACGCCGGAGTCAGAGAACGTGGAAGAGAGATCGTCAAGGGAGTGTGCGTAGGTGTAGTTGGCGACAACTGATAGACCGGTATGGTGGATGTCGTTCGTGGTGAACTGAACGTTTACCGCGTTGTAATAGCTGTCACCATTTGAGCCGCGGTTATTGTCATTAGAAAATTTGGGATTGTTAAAAGTTAACGCCTGTTTGCCGCTTACCGGATCGGTAATTGGGTCGCCGAGGTACAAATTTCCCATGCCGTTAATGTTGTAGTTTTTAATGTCGTACAAATGAATTCCGCGGGCTCCGTTGTAGCTCAGGCTGACGAATGTGCCACGGCCAATTTGCTGGTCGATAGATAATGAGTGGAACTGCGTCTGCGCGGTTTTGATGTCCTGGTCGACGTGGCGCAGGCTGGTAGGCGGCAGTGGGACGGAACCGGTACCGACGAGCGGGCCGGAGTTGCTGTTGGTGACCGTATATTGCTGAGCGGCAGTACTCGTCAACACAACGACGGCATAGTTGGGCGGATTTTGAATCACATTGAAGGTCACGTTGCCGAAGTTGCGCTCGTACGAAATGCCATAACCGCCGCGTAGCGATGTCTTGCCGTTCCCGAATACATCAAACGCGAAACCGACGCGTGGGGAAACGGTTCCGTAGGAGGGATTCCAAAGCTTCCTGATCGGACTGTTGGGCGTCGTAAGTACGCTGCCGGAACGAACCTGCGCGGGAGTAGAACTGCCGGAGCCATAGTAGAAGTTCGAGTCTAGGTTCTGGTTATTGTTGTGCTGCACACCGTAGTACTCATAACGAAGGCCGTAGTTGACGGTAAGGGTTGGCGTGAGCTTGTACTGATCCTGCCCATACACGGCCCAGTCGTGAAAGCGGTCCGACCGTGCAAACGAGGGCGCCGTTGCAGGGAGGGTGATCGTGCATGCTGCTGTTTGGGTGAGGACGCGCGTGTATGGATTGCGAGCACACGGCGTAGCGCCATGGGGATCTACGGCGGCCGTAAACACTGCTATATTGCCGGTGTCCAACGCTTTCAAACTGTTCGAGGCATTCGATCCGAACTGCTCGATAGCCTGTGCATAAGCACCGAATTGGATGTTTTCCTGAATGTAAAGTACTTGGCCACCAGCTTGAAATTGATGCTTTCCACGCAAGTAGTTCACGTCCTGGTTGTATTGAATGGTGTTCTGCGGACCGCCGAATGGCTTGGTGCCTGTGGATCCGGGTGCTTGAAGGGACTGGTGAGTGACTGGATCCTTCGCCGCAGCAAAGGAGATGGTTGGAACGTTCAGGTATGCCGCATTAAATGTGGTGGGCTGGGCGGTACGGCTAAAGCTGAGACGACCAAGGGTGGAGAGCGAAGCATTAAACTCGTGCGCGGCACTCAGCAGATATGCCGTTGCTTTGTTCGCTCCCCCGGTGTTGTATTGGCTGTAGGCCGAATACGAAGCTGCTCCTAGGAAATCCGTTTCGTTGTAGTTCACATAACGAAAGAAGACCTGGGTTTTGGGGCCATAGTTGTAGTCCACGCGCCCAAAGATGTTGTAGGTGTTCTGTGGCAAGCCACCACCAGCATCAGATGGGACCGTGTACGACACCTTGTTGAAGACAGGAAGCGAGCCAGGCAGATTGTTATAGAGAAGCCCGGTTGTCGTGTTCGCTCCAGTCGGCCCACCCGCCTCAGCATTGGTGGTAGTGCTAAGAACATTGTAAGTAGGCGTACCAGCGAAAGCGGTGTAGAAGGCCTGGACGTTTGCCGGAGCGACGGCGATAAACTCCGGCGCGACAACAGAAGCGACCTGGCTCGCCGAGCTGCGAACACGGGTAAATTCTGTCGCCCCGCTGAAGAACAGCTTGTCTTTAATGATGGGTCCGTTGACGATGCCGCCGAACTGATTACGAACATATTTGCCACGTTCCACACTGTTTTGTGCGTTAGCTACAGTGTTCGCGGTAGTGGCAGAGATGCGGTTGTATTCCCAGGCGCGGCCGTGGATGGCGTTGGTGCCGGCGACTGTCGCGACGGAGACAACGCCACCGGACGCGCGGCCGTATTCCGGCGAGAAGTTGTTTGTAATGATCCGATACTCCTGCACGGCATCAAGCAGAACCGGAACGCCGACGGCGTCGCTGAACACACCGATATTTTCCACGCCGTCTAGCAAGATCTCCGTACCCGAGGTACGTGCACCGTTGAGCCCGAAGCCGACGCCGTGCGTCTGATTATTCTGGTTCAGCCCATTAGAAGCGCTAGCGTCGCCGTTGCTGACGTTACCGGAGAGGGCGACAAAATCGTAGGGATTACGAGTGAGCGACGGGAGCTGAGTGATTTGTGCCTGGCTGATAACCTGGCTGATCTCCGGCGAGCTCGTATTCACGACAGCTGTCTCGCCGGCTGCCACCTCGACAGTTGTGTTGCTGCTGCCAACGGGCAGCTTGGGATCGATGGTGTAGCGACCGCCAACGTTAACGACGACGGTCACTTCGTAGGTCTCGAAGCCCGCGCTCGCGGCGGACACCTTGTAGGTGCCTGGCTCTAGATTCGTGAAAGCGTACGCGCCGGCGCTGGTAGTCTTCACCGTACGGGCGGAGTTGGTGCCGGTGTTTGTGATGGTGACCGAGGATGCCGGGAGGACCGCACCGGTGCTGTCAACAACTGTTCCGGAGACTTCGCCAGACGCCTGGGCGTAGATCACGCTGGGCACCATGACGCAGGTGGCAGCGGCTGCGAGAGCAAGGGATACTTTGGGCAATGCGGCGTGGAGCGTGAAAAGCTTTCGCGTCACAGATTTCCTCTTTGGATGTGGGCTGATAGTACGAGGCATGCATGCACTTTGCTTGCCAAACGGAACTTGCCACTTGGGGCTGACTTTTGTGGAGAAATAGGCGTATCGTTGCCGGGGCGCCAAACCTTGATTCCTGTTGTCTATGCTTTTTCATAGACGTCCGATGAATTTGTTCTGAAAATGAACACACAAAAAACTCGCTCGGCGGCAATTTCGGAATTAGGTTTGTCTTCGAAGCTGCTCGTGAGTTGCTCGTCCCATTTAAATCCGGCTTCCTAAACTGTTCATCCATTGGAGCGGGTGCGGATGACAGGCAGACTGCGGCATCAGCAGCCAACGTTTACCGCTCGCACATGCCTCCTGCCTGTGTGAGTTTTAGTGCTGCCTCTTTTGTGAAAAGAAGTTGGGCATACATATCTGCCAGCAAGATCTCGACAAAGCGATGGATTTAAGCAGGGGAGCTTAGTAGCTTTGCTGGACACACGCAAAAAGGGACGAGCCCGGAGGCCCGTCCCTTCTGCTGTTAAGTTGCGGGGCTTAGAAGTTCAGCTTGAGCTGGAACTCCGTGCTTCGGGCTCCACCCTGGTTGAAGGTACCTGAACCGCGCTGGACGCGATTGCTGTTCACCGCTTCGTAGTTGTTGAGACCAGTCAAGTAACCTGTCTGATCGTTCGTAGTCCCACCGGCGCTGGCGGTATTCAGGAGGACTCCTGAGTTGTCATTGTTGAAGTTGGCCAGATTTGCCACATTGTAAAAGACGATGGCGGGCTCAAGCGACAGACCTTCGCGATATTTCGCAAGAGGAATCGGGTATGAGAAGCTGATGTCGAAGGTGCGGAAAGCCGGATTCGCAAGGGCAGAAGCCTGTGGCAGTTGGCTGACCTGCTTGATGTTGGCACCAATCTGGGCAAGCTGCGTTGGGGTAAACAAGCCAGCGCTAACGAGCGCCTGACCTGCGGGGGTGAGCTGGCCTGCGTAAGTGTTATTAAAGCTTGCGATGTAGCTGCCCAAATTACCCGGAGTGATGCGATGCATGTAGTTTCCGGGATTCGTACCGGGAGCTAGATCACCTGCGGTGCCGTCACCCGTGATGTCGGAGGTGAAAATGCCTCCAGTAGCAACGGTGTTGTCGAGCGTAAGTGTAGTCGGGGCCGCCGAGTAGAAATGACCGATGAGGCCAACACGCGGACCGTACTTAAGGTTGAGGGAGCCGCCAAAGTTAATCTCATTTTTGTGATCAAGACCGGCGCGACCGATATAGCGGGTTGGGTCGTCGTTGTCCCAAGAGCCAGCGCTAAAGAACTGGTCTGAGCCTCCGCCTGAAGAGGACACGATGCGAGAGAGGCTGTATGAAACCTGGATGTTCGCGGAGGCGATACCAGGTGCCGGGTGCTGCGCGACCTGATGAAAAACAACTTGGAGAGCGTCATAGCCTGAACGCCCAATCGGCAGAAGGAACTCACCGTTGCCCAGCCCAGGGTTTGCACCTGCAAAAGCGGCAACCCGCTTGCCAGTGTAAGCGGCTGCGTAGCCGGAGTTGTACTGGTTACCTGAGTCGAGACCCTGCCCTGCGAAGGTTGCGAGAACGGCTCCCTGGCCAATGGCGCATGAGACCTGCGCTTGAGTGCTTGAGGCACCTGCGCAAGCGGCATAACGACCAGCAGTCGCTGCGATTGCAGCCTGAGCTGCAGCCACATTCAGGAATCGGGCAGCACCGATGTGGTTGACATCGACGGCCTGAGCGACGTGGATGCTGGCGTTGTGGACATAATCGGCACTAATCACGGCACCTTTGAAGAGCTCGTGCTGGATGCCAAAGTTGAACTGCTCCGAGTAGGGAGTGCGATAGATAGGGGCATAACCGCCAACGCTGCCACCACTGCCGCCATTGTTTGTGAGAGTTTCGCCGATGAAGCCACCGTTGGGGCCGATGGCATTTTGTGCCGTGGTTGCCTGGTACTGTTGCTGCAACGCGACAATGTTCTTTGCAGAACTGCCGAGGGAGCTATTACAGACGGTGTTGATGTCTGTGCCGTTTACGCTGGTGACGTTGGTGCCGTCTGCATAGCTGAAGGTGAAAGCACCATATGCATTGCACAAGGCAGCATCATTGAAGAATGCACCCTGGCGAATGAAATTGGTTCGGGCGTTAGTGGTGTTGTTGAAGACATCTCCTTCGACAAATAGACCGATGCCGCCACGTAGGACGGTTTTGCCGTTGCCAGGGAGAGCATAGACAAAGCTGACCTGAGGCGAAAAGTTCGCGTACGGCTGGTGGACGTGCGTCTGGGTAAAGCGCGAGTCAAACAGTGAAAGCAGGGGGGTATTCGCCGTAGTGCCAGCTCCGCAGGGCGATGCAGACACGGAATTAAGGTCAACCTCACCACAGGTGGGAAGAAGTAGGTCCTGGTTGGCGCGGTCGGTATCGACACTCCAGCGGACACCCGCGTTGAAGGTGAAGTTGGGTGTGATCTTCCAGCTATCCTGAACATAGGCACCTTGGCGCCAGTCTTCAACGCCGCCGCCTGGCAGGTTGAAGCCGTTCTTCTCAGTGAAATACCCCTGACCGTTGCCGGTGATGAGCCCGTTGGCGTGATACCCGTTAAGTGGGTCGTTGGGGCAGGTAGGACCGCCGACAACATTGTTACAACCGAAGCCTAGCGGATTGTTTTCTGAAACAACGCCGGTAAGCAGCGATGCCGAGCTAATGGACACGCGCGGGCTGAGGCCGAAGAAGCTGGCGAAACCTCCGCCAAGAATGCGGTTGATGCTGTATCCATAACGCAGGTTATGGCGGCCCCTAGACCAACTGCCGTCATAACGGAACTGTTTGTCCGACTGGAAGGTACCTTGAGGCGCCAGGTAGTTGGGACCGGAGTAGAGGTGCTGCGCCGAGTAGTAGAACGTGACGCCATCGCCGCCGACCGCTGATGCAGGCAGGCCGTTGTAGATCGAAGTGTTTCCGTTAGTCTGGTCGCTGATCAGGTTGTGGAATTTTTCGTAGCTGCCACGAAACGAATGGGTGAACTTACCGGTAGCAAAATCTGCACCGCCAGCAATGCCGGGAGTGTTGTCGCGGTTCGCATAGAGCCAGTAGCCGTCTCCGAAGTTTGAGGTAATGGCATTCACGTTATAGTTGGCACGGGCGAAGAAGTGGACTCCCTTGGGTCCGTTGTAGTCTAGACGCACAACTGAGTAAGTCTCACGGTACGGCGTGCCGATGAGAGGGTTGGCCTGCTGAATCGCGGTAAATAGCCCGCCGCTACCCGTGGTAACGGGGCTAACGGCTGAACTGTCCTGCTTGATACGTTCGGAGTTTCCGAAAAAGAACAGCTTGTCTTTAATAATTGGTCCGCCGACAGAGCCGCCGAACTGGTTGCGTTGAAATTGGGGGTCCTGGCCGTTCTGTGCGCGCGCAAAGAGTGCGCGGTGATCCTGAAAGTTGTAAAACGCTTGGCCATGAATAGCATTGGTGCCACTGGTAGTGGCGACAAGGACCTGGCCGGTGGAGGTCACTTCACCAGAGACGTCCTGGGTGGAGCGATTAAGTTGGAACTCCTGAATTGACCCTTGAGAGACGTTGAAGATGGTGGTGCCTACAGTCTCGTCGGTGATGTCCTGGCCGTCGAGCAGGATTCGGGTGGTACGGCCGGAAACACCGGAGACGGAAATGGCTGAGTAGCCTGCCTTAGTCGGGTCAAAAGATTCGCCAGACTGCAGGATCACACCGGGCTCGATTTGCGCAATGTCAAGGAAATTGCGGCCATTGATGGGCAGCGAGTCGATCTGCTGCTTGGTGATGACGTCCGCTACACCGCCTTGGTCGGTGTTGACCTGGACATCACCTGCGCTTACAGTCACTTCGGTGTTGGATGCCCCAACAGAAAGCTTGAAGGAACCGGGGGTGGCGGTACCGGTACGGATGACCGTATCAACGGTGAGCTGCTGGAAACCAGCGGCCGTAACGGACACGCTGTAGCGGCCAGGATTGAGTGGACCGACGCTGTAGAGGCCTGATTTGTCGGTGGTGAGGTCTTTCTTGTAGCCGGTTTCCGGCGAGGAAATGCTGATTTGTGCGCCGCTGACGGCTGCGCCGGAGGGGTCCGTGATGGTGCCCTGGATGGCACCGCCGTTGACCGAGATAGCCTGGGCGAAGAGGTTGGGGGCGAGAGTGACCGGTGCGGAAAGAGAGACCGCGGCAAGAGCCAGGCCGAGCATATTTTTCTTGATCAAGAGGGAGTGTCCTTCTATGTGGGTCGAGAACGCCGATCAAAGAGACGGGTTTTGCAGCGCAAGCTGAGCGCTGCAGCAGACTTGGGCGCGACACCAGAGCACAGGAAACATCAGAAGCCGCACGCCGTGCAGAGATGGTCCAGGAGGGTTCGCCTCTCTGGCGTTTAGGGTAATTCACAGACTTAAGGGGCAATCCGGTCGCCAAACCACTGAGCGTTGTCTTTGTTGCACTTACCGACGGGCCGGTGTGACACGACGATGAATTTCCGTAGATTGTGGCGTGCGGCTCCAGTTTTTAGGAGTGTACTTCTGCCAAGTCACTGATTTGACGGTGCTTGCGTGGCGCAGTTTGGCGCACTCACTCCCGAGGGCGTACTGCGGGTAATCAGGCTACTGAGGCTGCATCAGCTACTTGCGATATGTCGGCCAGCGGTGCTGCAGTCGGCGGAATGCGGGCAAGCGCGGACTCGATGTGACGGGAGACATCGGCCTGGGCAAACTGGGTAGCGACGCGGATGGCGTTGTAGATGGCGTTTTCATTGGAGGAGCCATGGCCGATGATGACGGCTCCGCGAACGCCGAGAAGGGGGGCGCCGCCGTATTCGGAGTAGTCGAGTCGCTTTTTGAAGTTTTTGAAGGCCTTGCGGCTGAGCAGTGCGCCGACCTGGGAGGTGATGGTGGATTTCAGGGTAAGACGGAGGGAGTCGGAGACGAGGCGGCCAAGGCCTTCGATGGCCTTGAGGGCGACGTTTCCGACGAAGCCATCGCAGACGACGACGTCGGCGGTGCCGTTAGTGAGGTCGCGGCCTTCGACGTTGCCGAGGAAATGGTGGAGGAGATCGGGCGGCAGGGCGCGGAGCAGAGGGAGGGTTTCGCGGGAAAGGCCGTTGCCCTTGCCGTCTTCTTCGCCGATGCTAAGCAGGCCGACGCGGGGCTTGGCGATGCCGAGGACGTTTCGCGCGTAGATCTGGCCCATGAGGGCGAATTGGACGAGGTTGTTGGGGTCGGAGTCGACATTGGCACCGGCGTCAAGCAGGGTGCAGGGGGTGCCGGCTGCGGAGGGAAGAATGGCCGCGAGGGCTGGGCGGTCGACGCCGGGGATGGTGCCGAGGACCATCTTAGCAGTAGCCATGGCAGCGCCGGTGTTGCCTGCAGTAACGAAACCGCGGGCTCGACCTTCGCGAATCAGCTTGAGGCCGACGCGCATGGTGCTGTCTTTTTTGCTGCGGACGGCGGCTGCCGCCTTTTCGTGCATGCCGATGATTTCGCTGGCATGGACGACGGAGATAGGAAGGTCCTCGTCGCCAAGTTGGGCGCGAAGGGCAGGTTCGATGCGGTCAGAAGGACCGACGAGATGAATGCGGACGGGGGAGGCGCGGCAGGCCTGGATAGCACCGCGGATTTCCGGGTCGGGAGCCTTATCGGAGCCCATGGCGTCGAGGACGATGTCGGTTAGCATGCGGCTTGAGTCATCGTTCCTGCGTTTGGCCGGTCTCCGTTTGTGTTGGATCCCATGTCTTAAACGCCGGACACGGAGCACCCACGCTCGTCCTTAGACTTCTGCCTTTGCCGGGGTGACGGCGCGGCCCTTGTACTCGCCGCACTTGGGGCAGGCATGGTGGGGGAGCTTGCGCTCCTGACAGTTAGGGCAAACCTGCGAATTTGGCAGGGTGAGGAAATCATGTGAACGGCGCTTGGCGGTGCGCTGCTTGGAGTGGCGGCGCTTTGGATTCGGCATGGTGTTACCCTTTCGCGCAAGCGCGACCACTGGGCATGTGCCTGCGCGGTCGGTGCGTAGAGAATCGTTAATTCAGGTCTGAACCGGTGGGGCGGAGAGCGGCGAGGGCTGACCAGCGCGGGTCGGAGGATTTCGACTCGCAAGTACAGCTTGTCTCATTCCGGTTCTCGCCGCAGTGCGGACAAAGACCCTTGCAGGCTGGCTGGCAAAGCGAACGATCGGGCAGGGAAAGAAGCACCTGCTCGCGCACGACATCTTCCAGGCGCAAACCTTCCTTTTCATAATACCCGATTTCTGTTTCGGCCTCGGTGATAGCTCGCTCGCCGGACTCTGCGTCGACGCCGGAAGGGCGGAAGATGAGGTCGAAGCTTTCATCCGAGTGGTAGGGGATAGGGGCGAGGCAGCGGGCGCAGAGAAGCTCGAGATCGGCCGCGAAGTGGGCGCGGAGGCGGATGTCGTCGACGACGTCGCGGGGACCGCGGTGCTCCTCAATGCGGTCGGCGGTACCGGTGAGGTAGAGCGCGCTGACCTGGCGAACGTCAGGAGCATAGTCGATAGCGTTCGGCGGAATGGACTCGTCGAGGCGGAGTGCGTCTGGTGTGAGATCTGCGGGGGTGATAAGCATTCCGTCTTCAGTATCTCACCGCCACCCGGTGTCAGGGGGGCCCGCTATGGGATTTCATAGGGGGCAGACGGAGGGAATTCAAAAAGTGTAGGCGCGTTGTGAAGGGGATCGGGATTTCTGAGATTTCAGGCAGGTTTTGGTTTGGCACGCGGAATGCCTTACAGGTTGTGGGAAGTGCGTGCGGATAGGTGCTGCGGACAGAATGCAGAGCCAATGCACGATAGGTTCTTCGCTCGAAGTACAACAGGATTCGGTAACCTGGCAGAGTACATGCCCATTGAGGCTGTACACGCCCACTGAATGCAAGCCCATTTTGGAGGCCGTGACAGGCCAGTTACAGAAGCCACCCTCTGCCGGGTGGCTTCTGTGCGTGGGCAGATGGGGAGGTTGCGCAAACCCGTTTGTTGACATATGCTGAAGACGCTTGCAAGACGAGGCTGAGCACGGCCCGCCAAAGTTCGGGTGATCGCTCGCCCAAGAGTGCGGGCAGAGACCCTCAGAGTGGACTTGGACACCCACAAGCCGTTTTGATACTCAAACCAGATCTGTGGCGAATCGAGCGAGCTGCTATGGGTGACCCAGCCATGCGCGGTAAGGTGATGGGCTGGACGACAGTGGTGTTCTGTCCGCGTTGGATTCGCTGTTCGAGCGGAGGCGTGGCCTGCAATAGTGCTGAGTTGTTGAGCACCCGGCGAATGGACCACCCAGGTATTGACTAATGTGTCTCACCAAAGTAGTGGACACGAAAACGTACAGTTCTTTAAAGTGTCACCCCCTCTCTCCGTCGGTAGCTTTCTGCCGCTTCAGGGCTGGTTGCTGACCCAAAATAAACAAGCCTGCCTGGCTTGCCCGAACCAAGGCGACCGCCTGGTTGCGGAGAGATGAAGAAAGAAGAAGCATGAGCGAAGAGCAGAACCTGTTTGAGGCGGTTGCACCTGCACCGCCGCGCGTCAAGCACAAGCGCAAAAAGTCGCCAGCAAAGCCTGATAGTGGGGGCAGTGGCGAAAGTTCCGAGAGCCGCAGCGTTGGTAGTTCCGAGAGCCGCAGCGTTGACGACGGTGGGTCAGGCGGCGGCCACCAGACCAATGACAGCATTCCCCGGACCAGCGACAGCATCCCTCGGCAGAACAGCGATAGCATGCCTGTGGTGAGCAGCGACTCCGGTTCGGGTGGAGATGCCGTCAGCATGGGTTCGGATGGGCAGTCGGGAACCAGCAAAAGTCGGCGCCGACGCAGAAAACGCAAGAACCGCGCGGCCCAGGCTGCGGGCGCAAGCGCCCACAGTAGCGACGGCGGTGCTGTGGCAACCGGCGGTGCCGTGGCAACCATAGACGCGGCGGCGATCGCAGACATGCCTGTCAGCCTGCCGGGCGAGCAGCGCCAGGTATTGCAGAATGGTGGCGGCGGCCAGCATCACCACGGCAACCAGGGTGCCGGGAGTGGCGTGGCTTCTCAGAACGGGGCGGCTTCTCAGAACGGCCAGACATCCACCATCGGTCATGGCTTCCAGAGTGGCGGGGGTTCTCAGAACGGCCAGGGATTCCAAAACGGCCAGGGCGGGGGTGCCGGCGGATCGCGGCGCAACAAGAAAAAGAAGTTCCGGCGTGCCGGCGAGGGTGGCGGCGAGGGCAGCAGTACCGGCCAGAGCTTCCAACAGCGGCCACCGCGGCCAGAGCCTGGAAACAGCCTGCAGGGAAGCACCAGCGGCATGGGCCAGCGCCGCAATCGCAAGCAGCAGCAGAGTGGCAGCAGCCGTGGACCACGGCAGTTTGTGGGACCCATGGACCACAGCTATCGCGAGGCGAACGGCAACTTTGCCGATGTGCCGGCGTCCACGGTCCAGATGGGCAATGGACGGTACCGCAACAACAGTGGCCACCGGCATATGAACGAGGACCGCATGCCGCCGGAGCTGATGCACAATAAGCGGCCTGTGGTGATTCCGGAGGATGCGCCGACACACATTTACTTCTTTATCGAAGACCTGTTCTTTACCGCGAAGATTCAGGAAGCGGCGAAGCAGCAGGGTGTGAAGGTGGCGTTTATGAAGCCGGACAAGGACATCGTCGCGCACTTTGCGGAGCTGAACGACCATGAACATCCGTCACTGATCGTGTTCGACCTGAACAACGCCGCGGCCAAACCGCTGACGCTGATTCCCAAACTCAAGGCGAAACTGAAGAAGGGCACATCGATCATCGGCTTCCTGTCGCACCTGCAGGGAGACCTGAAGCAGAAGGCCGTGGAGGCGGGGTGCCACACGGTGATGCCGCGCAGTGCCTTTAGCCAGAACCTGCCGAACCTGCTGCGCCGCTACGGCGTAGAGGATGAGCACGAGCCGAACTTCAATCAATAGAAAAGCAGCCAAGAGCACGGCAAGAGTGATCTGGACACTTAGCACAATTTGGCAGGAGAGAGAAGCGGACGGCCTTGAGCCTGTCCGCTTTTTTTGGCCTGGAGAGCCTGCAGTGTTGATGTAGCTGGGTCTTCCGCGTGTGCAGGTTGGCGGGTGTTTCTTCGATTGAAACTGTGGTGACGCGTGCCGCTGGACCTGCCGCAGATGAGCGGGTACCGCTTGCTCGGCGCAACCATGAACTCCCATCTGTTTTCGAGCGGTTTGGCTCCTTAACCGTCTTTGCAGATAGAAGGTGTAGGTGTGTGGATAGATTCACCCGCGTGGCAGAGAGTGCATGGGTTGCAGTTGCCGGAGAGTGACGCGCGTGCCCGTGCGCAGCATTCCGAGGCTGCGGCTGGCGTTGATGCGGCTATGGCGACTGACGGGGCCGTAGCGGCGCTGGTGCCGGTGTACAGCAGGCTCCTGTTCCGGGTGGCGCATGCGGTATTGCGTAGCCGGGCTGATGCGGAAGATGTTGTGCAGGAAACTTTTCTGCGGGTACTGCGGCACAGGGGCTCGCTGCGCGAGGTGCGCGAGATGCGTGTGTGGCTGGTGCGGATCGCCTGGAACCTGGCGCTGGACCGGGCGCGGCGGCGTGCTCCGGAGCAGATGGACCGAGACTTTGCAGAGGCGCTTGCGGGGCGGGAGATGGGCGCGGATGCCGCCATGGTGGAGTCGGAACGGTACACGCGGGTGTTGCGCGAGATGGAACGGCTGCCGAAGGCAGAGCGGCAGGCATTGCTGCTGAGTGCGGTGAATGAAATGAGTGCGGCAGAGATGGCCGCGGTGCTTGGCAGAAGTGAGAGTGCCGTGCGCGCGCTGGTGTTTCGGGCGAGGACGCGGTTGAAGGAGCGGCTTGGGGGTGAGCAATGAACGACCTGAAGACGAGCGATCCGGAAGGGACTGATCCGGTAGACAGGGTGCTGGCCGGTTTGGGGGTAGCGGAGCCAGGCAAAGGGATGAACGGTCGCATTCTGCTGGCGATAGCGCAGCCAGAAATTCGGCAGAAGGGGGTGCGGCAATGGGTTGCCATGGCGGGAGTGAGTGCAGTGGTGGTGCTTGTGTCTGTGTCTCCGGCGCTGCAGAGGGTCCACCGTGGAGCGCCGCGTCAGGAAGCGGCGGTCGCGGCGGCTCAGGGAATGCGCCCGGCACCAGCTCATGCAGTAGTGCCGGTGACGGACGCCGGTTCTGCCACTGACCTGGGGGGACGCAGGGTGCCATCGGGTGTCGTGACCGCCCGCCGGAAGCTGCCGGTTTTACAGGCAGATACCGGATCGCGTGCTGAGGCTGAAAGCTTTCCGGCGCCGCCGATGCCGCTGACGCGACAGGAGCGCCTGCTGTTGCGGATGCTCTCTCAGCCAGAAGGAGTACAGGTAGTGGCTTCGCTGGACGGTGGCGCAGAGAGTGCGCACGAGCGACAGGAATTTGAGCGGTTTTTTGCGCCGGTATACCCGGCGTCGAGTTTTCGACGTGCGGAGGGTAAAGGGGACGGGAACCGGGTTGAGCCTGTGCCCTCGCAGAGGGACTTACCAAAAGCAACAGAGCACACGACAGGGGAGTTACGATGAGCAGAATGAGCATGCGCCGGTGGAAAGAAGCGGCCTGTGGACTAGCCCTGATGGGTCCGTTGGGGATGGCGGCGAACGCACAAGTCGGGCTGAACCAGGAGTTGCCGGCGGGAGCAGTAACTCACATCTTCTTCCTGAAGAATGGCTTGCCAGGTGCGACAAACGATGGATTCAACTTGGTGGAAACATTGCGAAGGTCACTGGATGCCAAGGACCGCGTTGAGCTTGTGTTTGCGCAAAACGCGATTGTGGTGACGGCGACGGAACAGCAGGTGAACCTGGCAGGCTCGTTGATAGAGCAGCTGGATCGGCCTAAAAAGCAGTACCGCCTGACATATACGCTGACCGAGATGGATGGCGGCAAGCGGGTCGGGGTGCAGCACTTTTCCCTGACGGCCACAGGTGGACAGCGCACGGTGCTGAAGCAGGGCGACCGAGTGCCGATTGCAACGACCCAACCGCAGGTAACACCGCCGGGCGGGACGATCCCGAGCAAGGCGGACGTGACGTACATCGATGTGGGACTTACGGTCGATGCAACGGTTGATCCTCGCGAGAATGGCGTAAGTCTGAAGACGAAAGTAGAAGTTTCGAGCGTGGCTGGAGAGATGACGAGTTCCCTGTCGCAAGATCCGATAGTGCGGCAGACATTGTTGGAGGGTACGAGCGAACTGACGCTTGGCAGGGCAGTGGAGCTGGGGTCGCTGGACGTGCCGGGGAGCACGCGGCATACGCAGGTGGAGGTCGTGGCTGAGCTGGCGAAATAGCCCTTACTTCATTGAACCCGCAGGAATTCCGACGCCATTGCGAATGATCTTTCATCGCCCTACCGTGTTGAAGGGTTTGGCTCTCCGAACGATCAGGCACAAGGGGCCGCTGCGCTGTCGAAATGGCGCTGCGGTCTGTCCGTGGTAGCCGGTAGACTTTCGGGAGGGCTGCTGGATAGCCGATGGAGTGAGGGTCGCCGATGTCGACTGGAAGTATTGAAGAGGTTTTGGCGAGTGCGCCGGGGATGGCACAGGGAGCTGCGCCGCTGGTGTTTTTGTATGAGCATCCGCAGTGGTTTCTGCCGATCTTTGCGGAGCTTTCGCGGCGCGGTGTGGCGTTTGACACGGTGTTTATTCCGGATCACTTCTATGACATCGGCGAGATGAAGCCGGCGTTCAAGGTGTTGTTCAACCGCATGAGCCCGTCGGCGAACAGCCGGGATCATGGGTCGGGGATCTTCCATACGCTGGCGTACCTGGAGCACCTGGAGATGCTGGGCGTGCGTGTGCTCAACGGTGCAAAGGCCTTCCGGTACGAGATTTCGAAGGCTGCGCAGCACTCGCTGATGCGGTCGCTGGGCATACGGTATCTGCCGTCGCGGGTGATTCACGATGCGCGCCAGGCGGTGGCTGCGGCTGAGGGTTTGCGCTACCCGATCATTGTGAAGGCGAACATTGGCGGAAGTGGCAAGGGGATCGTGCGATTCAACTCGCGGGAGGAACTGAGCGCCGCGGTGGAGCACGGGCAGATCGATCTGGGCTACGACAGCATCGCGCTGGTGCAGGAGTTTGTGCCGGCGCGCGGCGGCTACATTACACGCGTGGAGACGCTGGGCGGCAAGTATCTGTATGCGATCCAGGTGTACCTGACGGGCGAGACGTTCGACCTGTGCCCGGCGGACATTTGCCAGACAAAGGCGGGCGAAACGCTGGAGAATGGGTGCGTTCTGGAGGCGGCGAAGTCTGGCCTGCGGGTGGAAGGGTATACGCCGCCGCCCAACGTAATTGCGGACGTGGAGCGACTGATGCAGGCAGCAGGCATCGACGTGGGTGGCATTGAATACATCGTGGACGACCGCGACGGCGAGATCTACTTCTACGACGTGAATGCGTTGTCGAACTTTGTGGCGGATGCGCCGCGGGTGATCGGCTTCAACCCGTTTGAGAACCTGGCAGACTACCTGGAAGATGAGGTTCGGCGTGCCGGGTAAGCCGCTGCGGTTTGGGTACTGGATGCCGGTGTTCGGCGGCTGGCTGCGCAACGTGGAAGACGAGGGCATGGAGGCGAGCTGGGCGTACACGAAGCAGCTGGCGCAGCGCAGCGAAGAGATCGGCTTCGACCTGAGCCTGGTGGCGGAGCTGAACCTGAACGACATTAAGGGCGTGGATGCGCCGAGCCTGGATGCGTGGTCGACCGCGGCAGCGCTGGCGGCTGTGACGGAGCGGCTGGAGCTAATGGTGGCAGTGCGCCCGACGTTTCACTCGCCGGCCCTCTTTGCCAAGCAGGCGGCGAGCATCGATCACATCAGCAACGGGCGGCTGGCACTAAACGTGGTGTCGTCGTGGTGGCAGCAGGAAGCGAAGATGTATGGCGTGGAGTTTGAGCAGCACGAGGACAGGTATGGCCGCACGCGGGAGTGGCTGGACGTGGTGGACGCACTTTGGACAAAGGATGGTGTGTCGCACGAGGGCCGCTATTACCGGACGGAGAAGACCGTGCTGCAGCCGAAGCCCGTGCGTCAGCCGCGGCCGCCCATCTATGCCGGTGGCGAGTCAGAGGCGGCAAAGAACCTGATTGCGCAGAAGTGCGATGCGTACGTGATGCACGGGGACTCGCCGGAGCACGTCGCCAAGAAGATTACGGACATGCGGGCGCGGCGGGAGCGGTTTGGTCTGGGGCCGATGGAATTCGGCGTAGCGGGATATGCGTTCACGCGGGAGACAGAGGCCGAGGTGACGGCAGAGCTTGGACGCATTACGGATGTCCGCAGCAATGCCAACGGCTTCGCGAACTATGAGCAGTGGCTGCAGGGAACGCAGCTGGAGCAGCGCATGTCGCTGGAGGAGTATTCGGTGTCGAACCGGGGGCTGCGGTCGGGGCTGACCGGGACTCCGGCGCAGGTGCAGGACCAGGTGGGGCGTTTTGCGGAGGCAGGAGCGACACTGCTGCTGCTGCAGTTCAGCCCGCAGATGGAAGAGATGGAACGTTTCAGCGAGACGGTTATTGGGCCGATGGCTCGCGAGTAAGCGCAGCGGCTTCGGTGAAGAATACACGTACCTGCCTGTCGCTAAGCAACGGGAGCGGGTGCGGCGCTTTGGACGGCGGAGCTCCCAGGCAGGAAGACGGAGAAGACCGTGCCATGGTGGGCGGGATCCTGGCTGGTACGCAGGTTGAGCCTGCCGCGGTGGCGGTCGAGGATATCCTTGCTGATCCATAGCCCAAGGCCCGTACCGCCGATACCCTTGGTGGTGAAGAAGGCATCGAAAAGCTTGCTGCGGGCGCCGTCGGGTATGCCCGTGCCAGTATCTGCGATGGTAATGGCGAGGCCGGGCTTGCCGGTTGCTGGATCGTGAAAAGTCCGGCCGCGCAGGTGGAGGGTGCCGCCGCGGCCGTGCATGCTGTCGATGGCGTTGCCGATAAGGTTGGTGAGCACCTGGCGGATTTCGCCTTCAAAGCAAAGCACCGGCGCCGTGGAGCGGTCACGCTGCTGGATGGTGATGTGGGCATTTTGCAGTCGGCTGTGCTGGCCGGTAAAGATGCCGGTCACAAGCTCGGTAAAGGTAACCTCCGTTGGCCGGGTGGCCTGCCGATGAAAGCGCAGGGTCTGGTTTGTGATGGCAGATGCGCGGCGCAGTTCCAGGTCTGCGGTTTCTAGAAATGGCCGCGCTTCTTGGAGCGTTTCGCTGTGGCTCGCGAGGTAAAGCAGGTTGGTCACAGCCTCCAGCGGATTGTTGATTTCATGTGCGATGGAGGAGGCGAGGCGGCCGACGGCGGCAAGCTTTTCTGTGCGCAGCAGGGTTTCTTCGGTGCGCTTGCGTTCTGTTATGTCGATGTTGAAGCCAACCATGCTGACGACATGCCCATCCGCATGAAGGACGGGTTTGCCAAAACCCTGCAGCCAGTGGACAGTGCCGTCTGGCCAGAAGACGCGGAACTCGGCGGAATACTCGCCTGTCCCGTTGAGGGCCGGTTGCACTCGCTCCGTGACCTGGGCCGCGTCGTCAGGGTGGATAAGCTGAAAGACCCGATCGATGTCGGCGACGTCAGAGGCGGGACGGTTGTAGGCGAACTCGCAATCGGTCCAGGTGAGGTTGCCGTCGGCAAGGGTCCACTCGAAGATGGCGACACGGCCGGCAGACTGCGCCAGGCGAAGGCGTTCCGCAGTGAGACGGACGGTTTCGGAGGTTTGGCGAAGGACCTCTTCGTTACGCCGTCGTTCTGAGATGTCTTCGACGATGCCGACCAGGCGCGGACCCTGCTGGTCCTGCAGTAGTGTGGCTTTCGCGCGAACCCAGCGTATGGTGTGGTGCGGGATCAGGCGGTACTCGGTGTCGTACGGCTTGCCGGCAAGCGCTCCGGCAAACTCCTGCGCAACGCGCTCCCGATCCTCCTCATGGATGGAGTCGATCCATGTGGATGCAGGTGCCTCCAGGCTGGAGAGGCCGAAGAGCCGAGCCATGAGTTGGTCGCCGACCACGACTTGGCGCACAGGATCGTAGATCCAGGAAGCGATGCCGGCCGCTTCGCCAGCCAGGGCGAACTGCACCTCAGATTGCTCCAGTTCAGTGCGGGCCTCGACCAGCCGAATGGATTCTGCCCGCGAGTCGCTGGTAAGCCGGCGCTGTTCCAGCAGTGCGGTTACCTGGCGCGCAAGGGCTTCAAGCGCGGCAATCTGCCGTGCGTCCAGCGTGCGGGGCACGGTATCGATGGCGCAGACCGATCCGAGGACGTGGCCGGATTTATCGAAAATAGGCGCGCCGGCATAGAAGCGGATGCTGGGGCCGCCAGTGACAAGTGGATTATTCCTGAACCGCTCGTCGCGGTTCGCGTCCTCCACTACCAGCGTGGTGTTGGTGCCGATGGTATGTGCGCAAAAACTTTGGGAGCGTGGCGTTTGCTGAACGCCAAGACCGCGTTCGGCTTTGAACCACTGGCGATCGTTGTCGACGAACGATACAAGTGCGATGGGCGTGCCGCAGATAAACGAAGCGAGTTCAGCGATATCGTCGTAGTGCTGCTCCGGCAGCGTATCCAGAACGCCGACAGCCTGAAGCGAAGTAAGGCGGTCGGCCTCCCGAATGTCTGGCGGCGGGCTCGTAGCAAAAGACACATGTCATGGTCGCATACGGAAACGGCGAAAGCGAAGCTGAGGGCAGGCCGCTGTCGCCAGTAGCCTATGTCGTTCTGCCGCTTATCGCTTCGGCTTTTCCGTTGCCATTTCAACCGTGTCTGTCACGGTTACCACGCCTGCCTTGGGAAAGGCGGAGGCGCCGGCTTTTCATCGGAGGCGGGTGCCGGCTTCTACTCTGACCCGACTTCAGCCTGCGACGCCTTTTCCTTGGCGAGCGGCTGGTTGGTAATGCCGCTGGCGCTGCCGTTGTTGCCGGTCTGGTAGGCCGTCGTGGTGGATTCGGCGATAGGTTCTACGTTGCGCTTGTCGTTGGAGACGTTCATAACGCGCGGATTGCGGCTGCCGTCGGTCTGGGCCTCGGCAAGATCGACGATCTCGTCGTAATTGCCACCGGGGGTTCCTTGCGTGGTGAGCTGGTCGGGTTCGATATCGGCCTGGGCCGGGTTTCGATTGATGCTGGGCTGTTCGTGCTTGGGCATGGGGATATGCTCCTTCCTCAGGAACGGATGCGCAGAGAGCATGTGGAGTTCGCCGGCTGGCCGGAGAGGACGCTGGTGTCAGGCGCTGCGGCGGTCATTGCCGGGAAGCAGGACTGTGACGATGAGGAGGCCAAATGCCGTAATGCTGAACGCCTGCCGCAGGTGCAGGGCGTGGAAGACCTCTCGCTCCATGCCGTAGACGCTTGCAGCGGAGTGGCTGCCCACGTCTGCCAGGCGGATTGTGCGATTGATCGGCCGCTGCATGTAGCGGCTAACCCCGACCTCTGCCGCGGAGCAGAGAAGGGCGAGGGAGAGCAGGAGAAAGGTTCGGGTGCGCAGCAGAGCCAAGAGTGCCAGCAGCGTGAAGAGGTACAGCGCGCCTAGAATGGCATACAGAAAACGAATACGCAGGTGCAGAAAGTAGTCGTGTGTTTGCCAGAACCGAAGGAACTCGTCGGGCTCAAAGGTGTCGAGCATGGGCGCAATGCCCACCGAATACATAAGCAGCACACCCGCGTACAGACCAGCGGTGGCAAGCAGCATACCAAGCAGAACGCGCTGCACCGAGTGCATTGGGTGGGTTTGCATGCTGCTGAGTATGGCAGGTTCGGCAAGTAGCGTCGGTTGGCCTAAGCCTGGCAACAGCCGCCGGTATGGCGGCTGTTCGCTTTGCATCGCAAGTCGAAGGCGAACGCAACGTTGCCGTCAGCGGCTTACTTGTCTGCGGGCTGCATCATCTTCTCTTGCATGGCGGCCTGAACGGAGTTAGGAGTGAGGTTGACAACAGCGCCCTCCAGCTTGGTCATCCAGTCCGAGGCATAGACATGCTCTTCGCCCTTGAACAGTGCATCAAGACCCGTCTTTGCGACGGCGTCCGGTTCATTGGACTTTTTGCCTTCGGTGCCGATCTTGGTGTCGCTCATGTGGGCGACCTCAAAGAAGTTGGTATCGACCGGTCCGGGCTGCAGGGCGGTGACGTTAACACCGATGTCCTTCAGCTCAAATCGGATGGACTTGGCGAGCGAAAGAACGAACGCCTTACTCGCGGAGTAGACCGCCATTTTCGGCGAGGTGGTTTCGCTGGCGATAGAGGCGGTGAAAAGGATGTTGCCCTGACCGCGGGTGCTCATCTGCTTTGCGGCATATTTGCCGAACTGGACGGTGGAGGCGCAGTTCAGATCGACGATGGCAAGCTCCTGGTCGAGGTCACTCTCTGTTGCGAAGAGACCGGACTCGCCGATGCCGGCGTTGATGCAGGCGACGGTGACGGGACGGCCCAGTGCCTCAACCTGCTGCCAGACTTTGGTGACTTCGTCGCGCTTGGTTGCGTCGGCCTGAAAGCTGTAGACCTGTGCGCCGGCAGCCTGAAAGGCGGCAGCAGCGTCGGCAAGGCGATCGCTGTGGGCGGTGATGGCCAGGTCGTAGCCGCGCTGTGCAAGCTGCAGGGCGAGCTGGTAGCCGATGCCGGAGGACGCTCCGGAGACGAATGCAAGTTCTCTGCTCATGGGGGTTGCTCCCTTGTGAATCAGTGTGTGGGATGCGGTGGCGGATACCGATGGCATCCCACGGCGGATGTTGGCGGCAGTGCGAAAATGAAAAGGTATGCGTGTGTGTGCAATGGTGATCGCCGGAACCCTATGCAGTCTGCTGGCAGGGTGCCGGAGCGTGCCGCCGCCAAAGCCGCTGGAGGAGTTGACGGCCACCGAGCGGGCCGGGCACGCGGTGTATGCCGAGCGTTGCTCCTTGTGCCACTACGACCGGCAGGCGGGGGCCTTGCACGGGCCGTCGCTGCTGGGTCTGTATAAAAAGCCGTACCTGCCAAGCGGCGCGCCGGCCAACGACGAACGTGTGGGCGCGACGATTGTGCATGGACGCAACAACATGCCGGCACAGGGTACAAACCTGACCGACGAGGATCTCAGCCAATTGCTGGCATACCTGCATACGTTGTAACGGCAGCGAAAGCTGGCGTGTGTCGTTTTCGTTCGTTAAAAGAGGTTTGTGATGCCGGAAGACATGTATGACGTGGAGGATGAAGCGGAGGGTCGGCGACTGAAGCTGAGCCCCGTGGACGCGGCGCGGGTGCGGCGTGAGCGTGCGGGCGAGGTAGTTGCGGGGCCGAAGATGCTGCCAGGCATGGCCATGATCGCCATGTTCATCCTGCTGTACGCGCTGCTGAATGCCTTTGGCGCGGTGCAGGGAGTATTTGGGTACGGCCCCGGGCGATATGCCGCGCTGGGTATCTGCTCGTTGCTGGTGGTGGGGGTCTTTGGGCTACTGCGGCTCAGGCGCTGGGGATGGGCGCTGGTGCTGGGCGGCACGCTGTTTGTGGCGCTGTACTACGTCGTGCAATTTATCCGCACGCACGTCGGGGTGGCACACGGCCTGGGCTTTCTGGTGTGGGCCATGTTCTTCACCCTGTTCTTTTTGTACCTGGTGCGCGACGAGGTGCGGTCGCGGGTGCATTGATGCCCTGTGCTGCGGCTAGGTTCTGCGCTAGGCGTTCAGGATTTTGTCTGCAACGTCTGCGGCCGCACGGGCCTGGCGGACGGCGTGCACTCGAAGAATGTGAACACCCTGCAGAATGGCAGACGTATTGGCGATGCCGGTGGCCGCGTCACGCGCGTTCATGTCAGGATCTGCTGTCAGAAAGCCCTTGCGGCTGACGCCGGCAAGCAGCGGCCGCTCCAGGGCATGCAGCAGGCTAAGGCGGCTGAGCAGGGTCCAGTTTTCGTCACCTCGCTTGCCAAAGCCGAAGCCGGGATCAAGCACGATTCTGCTGTCTGCGATGCCTGCTGCTGTTGCGGCGGAGCGGCGCTCTGAAAGGCCGGCAAGCACGCTGGAGAGGACTGCAGGCGAGGGTAGAGGTGGTTGCGCGGCCCACTGCGAAGGCAGGCCGCGGGTGTGCATGAGCACGACGCCGCATTGCGCGGCCGCTACTGTTGCAGCCATGGCCGGATCCCACAGCAGGCCACTCACGTCGTTCACGATTTCGACCCCTGCATCCAGGGCCGCCTGAGCGGTGGATGCGCGGTAGGTGTCGACCGACAGAACAGCGCCGGGCCGCGCGCGCAGCACCGCAGCAATGACCGGGAGGACGCGCTCCTGCTCCTGCTGCAGTGATATGGCATCTGCGGTAAGCGCCGGTGCACCCGGCCGCGTGGATTCTCCACCCAGGTCCAGCAGGTCGGCGCCATCGTCGAGTAGACGCAGCGCATGGTCGACGGCCTGTGGGACGGTGTTGTACTCCCCGCCATCGCTGAAGCTGTCTGGCGTCAGGTTCACGATGCCGGCGAGCAGGGTGCGCGGCCCGAGTTGCAGGCTTTGCGTGCGCAAGTGCCACCGAAAGTGAGGCCGCGATGTCACGCGGCAACGGCCTGCTTCAGCATGTCCAGGTCGGCCTGGTAGTCCTGTGCGGGTAGCTCGTCGACCAGCCTCTGCAGACGGCGGCGTTGCGCGGCAGAAAGTTTGCCGGTTCGTTTGAGCTCGTCGTGCATGCTACACAAGGGTTCGTCGTGCTGCTCGATAAGGCGCATGGTGTGCAGCAGAGCGTGCAGGCTGCTGTAAAGATCGGGCTGAGTGCCGTCGGATGCAACCGGCACGCCCGGTGCCTTGGGCTTGCCGACAGCCCGGTTAGTGGTCGCCTTGGCAGCGATCGTCCGCTTCGGCGTGGCCGGCTTTTGCGGTGCAGCCGGTTTACTCAGCGTGGCTGTCCTGCTAAGCGCGGCTGATTTCTTCAGTTGAGTGGGCTTCGTCGTCTTCTTGACTGCCGCTTTGTGCTTCGGCTGTTTCGCCGGCCTGGATTTTGTCGCCATGTGAAACATTGCCCTCGATGCACCTGTTTGGATGCAGAAGAACGTCTCAACGAGTCTCAGCCAGTCAGGGGATGCGCGGTGCGGCTTGTGTGGGATAGACAGATAAGCTAGGCAGAGCCGCTGCTAGACTGCGCGCATGAAACTTGTGTGTGGTCGGGCGGTGTGGTTGGTGCCGGTGCTTGGCTGGGCAGTGGCCGCCATCAGTCAGCAGGGCGCACCTCGCCGGCCGGCGAACGCTCCGCTGCAACGGATTCTGGAGGCAATGGCAGCGGAGCCTGCGGTGGCGCGCGCGCACTGGGGCGTTGCTGTGGAGCGGTTGGATGGGACGGTTGTGGCGGGGTTGAACGCGGGGCAATTCTTTCAGCCGGCGTCGAATGCAAAGTTGTTTACAACTGCAGCGGCGATGGCACTGCTGCCGATGGAAGAACGGCTCTCTACCAAGGTGATTGCAAGCGGATATTTCGAAGCGGGCGGGGTGTACCGGGGCGATCTGCGGCTGCGGGGTGTAGGGGATGCCAACTTCTCTGGTCGCCCTGTTCCGTACCGTGTGACACCGCAGGGGCAGGCGGAGGCTCCGCACGATGAGTTGCGGTACGTGCGTGAGCTTGCCGATGGTGTGAAAGCATCCGGCATTACGCGGGTAGAAGGCGATGTGGTCGGAGACGACACACTCTTTCCGTGGGACCCGTATCCGCAGGACTGGGCGGTGGACGACCTGCCCTGGTACTACGGTGCGCCGGTAAGTGGGTTGATGGTGGCCGACAACGCGGTGACGCTCACGGTAAAGGCAGCAGCCAATGGGCAGGCGGCAACGGCGGCGCTCGATCCGGCGCTGCCGTTCTACTCTCTGGATGTGGATGTGACGGCAGGGACCGCGACCGCACTGCAGATTGAGCGGCCCGCTGGATCGAAGGTGGTGAAAGTACGCGGCACGATGGCGGCGGATGCGAAACCGTATGTGCAGGGGCTGAGCATTGAGAACCCCGCGGAGTACGCGGCCATGGCTCTGAAAGCAGCGTTGGAGGCGGATGGGATTGTTGTGACGGGCAAAGCGCTTGCCAAGCTCAATCCGCTTGTGCAGCCGGATTTTGAGAAGTCCGCAGCGGTGCCGTTGGAGTCGTTTGCTCCGAAAGCCACGCGCGGTCTGCTCATGCGGGGCAGTGAAGCCGCGGTGTGTATGGATTGCGGCGAGACGTGGCACTCACGGGTGGTTGCGGAGCATGTGGGGCCGCCACTGTATGACGACGTTGCCGTGACGAACAAGACGTCACAGAACCAGCATGCGGAACTGTTTCTTCGACAGCTTGGGTTCTTTGTGGCGGGTGGCGCGACCACGGCCAGCGGCGCGCGGGTAGTGCGGGCGTTCCTGACGGAGCAAGCAGGCGTGGACGGTGGCGATTTCGTCTTTGTGGACGGCAGCGGCTTGAGCGGCCACGACCTGGTCACGCCGCGCGCAACAACGGCGCTTCTGCGCTACGCGGCAGGCCAACCGTGGGGCGAAAAGTGGAAGGCCAGCCTGCCTGTTGGGGGGGTCGATGGGTCGCTGCGGTCTCGATTTACGGGCGAGCTGAAGGGCCGGGTGTTTGCAAAGACCGGCACGCTGGGGGAGGCACGTGCGCTGAGCGGCTATCTTGTGGCGAACAGCGGGAAAACGCTGGCATTCAGCGTGATGGTTACGGGACATACACCGAAGGACAAGAGCGATGAGCTGGTGATGGACCGCATGGTCGGGGCGATTGCAGCGGCGGAGTAGGACGGATTCCGTGTCCTACGGGGTCCGCTTCACGAAGGGCGTGACGGCAGCCGGTGGTTTGCCCGCCGCTGTTGCTGTCTGCGCGCTTTCCATGCGAGCGGCCAGCTTCTCCCAGACAAGTTGCTGTGGCCGGCTCATGCTCTTCCATAGAAATTCCTGCCATCCCTGCTGGATTCGCTCTTCGCGGTAGAGCTCGTACATCGCTTCGCCTGTCATGAAGTTCAGAACCTCACACCGTTCGATGCGGAAATGGGTCGGCAGAGGGTCGCCTGAACGCGTGATGCAGCACCGTACACTCCGTGCATCTGCCACTAAACTTTGGGTGCCCAGCCTTTTTCATAGGTGCGGCGGGTCATGGCTTCGGCCTCCTTGTCGCCGGTAATGTGGCCGGTGGCGGCGTCAAGCGTGAGGACGCGCTGGGTGAAGTAGGCGATGTTCGAGAGCTGGACGAGCGTGGTGCTGACGTTACCCTGCGCGATGGGCTGGTTGAGCGGCGCACCGATGCGGACTGCGGCGATGAGATTGGCGAAGTGGGCATCGGTCATGCTGTCGGCACCAACGGTGTCTGCCGACGCTGTCGCCGCGTGGGTGGGGACGCGGTACCCGTCGATGATCTGGTCTTTCTGATCGAAGACGTCGTAGCCGGCGCGGTCGATCACCACTGTGCCTCCAGTGCCGTGGATGGCGATGCCGCGGTCGCGACCGTAGGTCTTCTTGCCGCTGCAGCAGCTACCCTTCCAGGTGATCAGGTGGTCGGGGTATTCGAAGGAGGTGTCGAGGGTGTCGTAGAACTGCCAGTCGTCGTGGAAGGCATAGCGGCCGCCGGCTGCGGTGACCCTGTTCGGATACTCGACACCGAGGGCCCAGCGGGCGACGTCAACCTCGTGGGTGCCGTTGTTCAGCGATTCGCCGGTGCCCCACGCGCGGAACCAATGCCAGTTGTAGGGGTGCACGTTGTCGCGGTAGGGCTCGCGCGGTGCGGGGCCCTGCCACAGGTCCCAATCGAGCGTGCTGGGGACGTGTGTGGGCACGCCGGTGCCGATGGACTTGCGGGTGTTCGCGTACCAGGTCTCACCCCAGTAAGCCTTGCCGACGAGACCGGCCTTGATCTTCGCCACGATCTGCTGGGTGTGCGGGCTGGAGCGCTGCTGTGAGCCCATCTGGCAGAGCTTGCCGGTCTTCTTCTGTGTGGCGACGAGCCATTCGCCTTCCTGCGGGTTGTAGCTGCAGGGCTTTTCCACGTACACGTGCTTGCCTGCCTGCAAGGCAAGCATCGCCATGGGTGCGTGCCAGTGGTCGGGTGTGGCGATGGTGATGACGTCGACGTCGCTGCTGGTGAGGAGCTTGCGAAAGTCCTGCTCGGCGCGGGGTGCGACGCCCATGGCCTTGACAGTCGCGTCGGCGAACTTTTTGAGGATGACAGAGTCTACGTCAGCCACGGCGACGATGCGGGCATCGGCCTTGTTGGCCTGCAGCGAGGAGAGGTGCGCGTGGGCGCGCGAATTAAGGCCGATGACAGCGAAGTGAACGCGGTTGTTGCTGCCGACGATCTGGGCGTAGCTCTTTGCAGTAAAGGCAAGGCCTGTGCTGGCGGCAGAAGCGGCAGCGAGGAACGCGCGGCGAGAGGTGGGCATGTGTTGTGCTCCTGAAACGTGGGCGGCGTAGTGCGTGGACGCGGAAAATGGTAGCTGATTGGCTTGCGGGTTGGCGAAACCGGGAGTGCGCAGGCTTGTAAAGCGGGCCATCTTCGCTCAGAGCGTCGCGCATTCGATCCCACACCCCTGATCGCGCTCAAGCATTTCTGCAGGAATGGGGAGAGCGCCATGAACGTGGGGCACACCCAGGAAGAGTCACTCCATCAGAACGATGTTGCGTAAGACTCAGGCTTTGCGGGGCAGGCGCCTTGCCGGGACAGGTGCATGATCGGCTTCTGCCGCGCGAATGCGCTCCATGTTGCCGACACCGCGCAGCAGCGTGTCGGCGCAGTGCTGCACGGCGTCGGCGCTGATGCCTGCCCAGATCTGGGCGTCGTACTGTGCGGACAGCTCCTTGCCGCGGGCCAGAACGGCCTGTCCGCGCGCCGTCAGGGCGGCGGTGAGGATGCGCTGGTTAGCCGCCGTATGAGAGCGGACGATCCATCGCTCGCGGACGGCGCGCTCCAGCATGGTTTGCAGGGTTTGCGGCGTCAGGAATAGGCTGCGTGCGATGCCGGCAGCGCTCTGGCCCTGGCCTTCTTCAATAGCGCGCAGCAGGCGCAGCTGGGGCAGAGTGAGCTTTTCGCGGCGAAGCGCATCTTCAAGCCAGGCCTTGTACCCCATCACAAAGCTGCGCAGCGCTTCTGACAGTGCTTTGATCTGTCGCTGCTTGTGGGGAGGCGCCATGGTGCCGCTATGGTAGCAGAAGTATCAGGGGCCTGATAGGCTGTGTCAGTACACTGATGACTGCTGCCGCACAAGCCGTTTGGAAGCCGAAGTACAATCCGTGGCTGATCGCGTTGACCGTAACGCTGGCCACGTTTATGGAGGTGCTGGACACCAGCATTGCCAACGTGGCGCTGCCGCACATTGCCGGGTCGGTGGGCGCGTCGCAGGAGGAAGCGACGTGGGTGCTGACGAGCTACCTGGTGGCGTCGGCAATCATTCTGCCGATCTCGGGATGGCTCTCAAACCGGTTTGGGCGCAAGCGGTTTTACATGACGTGCGTTGCCTTGTTCACGGTGTCGTCGCTGCTGTGTGGGTTTGCGCCTTCGCTGCCGTTGCTGATTGCCGCACGCATTTTGCAGGGGCTGGGCGGCGGCGGGCTGGCACCCAGCGAGCAGGCCATCCTGGTGGACACCTTTCCTATGGAGAAACGCGGCCAGGCGTTTGCACTGTATGGCATGGCGGTGGTGGTTGCGCCGGCCATCGGGCCCACGCTGGGCGGCTGGATCACCGACAACTACAACTGGCACTGGATCTTCTTTATCAACATCCCCATCGGCATCTTTTCGTTGTTTCTGTCGAACCGCATGGTTGAAGATCCGCCGGAGTTCGCGGTGCGTCGTCGGCGCCGCGATCCGGTGGACGTGATCGGGCTAGTGTCGGTAGCGCTGGGCGTGGGCCTGCTTGAGTTCACCCTGGACAAGGGTCAGGAGAAGGACTGGTTCGGCTCTGGCGAGATCCAGACCACCTTCGCGCTTGCAGCATGCATCATGGTGTTCTTTGTCGTGTGGGAGTGGCGTCACCCGGACCCCATCGTCGACCTGAAGCTGTTAAAGAACCGAAATTTTGGCACGGCCGTCTTTCTCCAGTTGATCCTGGGCATGGTCCTGTTCGGGTCGACGGTGCTGATTCCGCAATACCTGCAAGGGCTCTTGAATTACACGGCAGAGAACGCCGGCAAGGTGCTGAGTCCCGCGGGTTTTGTCATGATGATCGGCATGGCGGTGGCGGGTCGAACGCTGGGCAAGAGCGATCCGCGTTTGACCGTGATGCTGGGCTACATTGCCGTGGC
Source organism: Acidobacteriaceae bacterium (assembly GCA_903642225.1). Taxonomy (GTDB): domain Bacteria; phylum Acidobacteriota; class Terriglobia; order Terriglobales; family Acidobacteriaceae; genus Terriglobus. The sequence goes on from CAHJWI010000001.1 coordinate 251,988, forward strand.
GGCGGGGCTGTACAACCTGACGCGACTTGACCTATACAGCAGTTTTGCGACGGTGACGTGGTGGCGCGCGCTGCAGGTGATCGGGTTGCCCTTCATTTTTATTCCTATCAGCACGCTGAACTACGTGGGTGTGCCGCGGGAAAAGAGCAACCAGATTTCCTCGCTGTCGAACTTTGCGCGGAACATCGGCGGGTCCGCGGGCACGGCGCTGCTTACGACGTTTCTGGCCCGGTCGTCGCAGGTGCATGCAGCCAACCTCGCCTCGAACATCAACGCCGGCAGCTACGCCGTAACGCAGTTCACGCAGCAGTTTGCCGGCGCGCTGCACATGGGCGTGACCGCCGCGCAACCGTCGGCGATGGCGCAGATGTACGCCCAGTTAAACGCGCAGGCAGGCATGCTGGCGTACAAGAATGCGTTTGCTATTCTGGGCGGAGTTTTGCTGCTGCTGTCGCCGCTGGTGTGGATCATGCGCCTGCCACCGAAGCGGGTCGCTGTCGATCCGGAGCAGATGGCGGCCCACTAGGCTGTCATGTCGGTTGAAGATGATGTGCACGACGCTGTGGCTTACCAGCCCAGCGTGCCGGGTGCGCCCTTGAACGGCCCGGTGAGGTCCGACGTGATCCAGCCACCGTAAAAGCCGCCGGGCTGTGGCTGCACCTGTTCGCCGCCCACGGTGCAGGTGCCGGCGGGTGGCAGGAACGGCGCACAGTAAAAAGCCAGGTGGTCGGCAAGGGCGGCGTAGGTGCGCGTTGGCTGCGCGTAGCTCCAGGCGATTGCAGGCAGAGTGGCATGCGGCAGGATCAGGTCCCAGTACTGCGCATTTCCTTTCCATTCGCAAAAGCTGCCGCGGCGTGCTGACGGGTGCAGGCAAGCCATGTTCAGGTCGGCCTTGGGCAGGTAGTAGACGGGTGGATGGCTGGTTTCAAGGACGCGGAGGGCTCGGGATGTGTCTGCGATGGGTGTGCCGCCGAGGGTGATCTGGATGCGGCCGGGTACTGGCTCGAGCCGGGGTGGCCGTGGGTAGTCCCACACGGATTCTTTGCCGGGTTGGCGGGCAGCAGCAGGTGAGCGCATGGTGGGTTGGATGCGATCCATGCTGAGCAGTACACCAGGTGTGCAGAGCAGCTTCGGCAAAGACGCCGGTGTAGGCTGGGCTCCATGATGATTGTCTTCAAAAGACGTTCTGTTGCTCTATTAGTGGGCCTGTTTGGAATGGTCGCAGGGCCGCTTGCCGCGGCTGCGCAAGGTGGTTTAACGGCGCCGCAGATGCGGGAAGAAGAGCTGTTTCGGCAGCACCAGGCAGAGCTGTTGCGTGGGCCGGGAAGCGCGCTGGGCATGGTGGCGCTGAACAAGATTGCGCCGGGCGACACGACGGTGGGATCGGCTCCGGATGACGGCATCCAGATGGCGGGATTGTCGCCGCACCTGCTAACGCTGCATGCCGAGGGCGATGTGCTGTCGCTGCGGCCGACGCTGCCGCTGCGCGAGGCATTCAAAGCGGATGGCAAGCCGGTGCAGGCAGGTATCGTACGGTTCGACGCGGACGGCACATCGCCCAAGTACACACAAGGCACGGCGAACTTTGTCTTGCGGCACAAGTTCGGGTTCTTCCTGGTGGGCCGGGATACGGCGGCACCGGCGCTGGTGGGCTTCCATGGGTTGAGCTGGTACCTGCCGCAGGCGCGCTACCGAGTGCTTGCAAAGTGGATCCCGTACCCTGCGCCGCGACCTCTGAGCATCGCCAATGTGCTGGGCCAGGTGGAAGACATGCCGAGTTACGGCGTTGTGGAGTTCTCGCTCGGTGGCAAGCCCTACCGGCTGGAACCGGTGGTGCACGTCGAGCGCGAGAAGCCGCTGTTCTTCATCTTTCGCGACCTGACCAGCCGGACGGAGACCTACCAGGGTGGACGGTTTCTGGATGCGGGCATGCCGGACCACGGGCTGAGCCAGCCGGGGACCGTGGTGCTGGATTTCAACCAGGCGCGAAATCCGTTGTGCGCATTTTCAGAGCACACGTCGTGTCCGCTGCCGCCGGAGCAGAACCGGTTACCGGTGTCGATAGCGGCGGGCGAGAGGCGGTATCACCCGTAGTCTTTCGGCCGCTGCTCTACAGGTTGAAGAGTTCGCGCAGGCGCTTGATCTGCGCGCGAGCGACTGGAATTTCGGTGTGCTTGCGGTCGTCCATCCGCAGCAGATAGCTGCTCTTGAACCAGGGCACCACCTCGCGGATGTGCTGGATGTTGACCAGGAAAGAGCGGTGCGCGCGCCAGAAGGCGTTGGGGTCTACCTGGTCGGCCAGCTCTTCGATAGTGCGGCAGTTGGCCAGGCCTTCCATGGTGGTTGTGACGACGGAAATCTCACCCTCGTCGATGGATGCAAAGCTGACGTCGTTCTGGTCCACCAGCAGCAGGCGCTGGCCGCTGCGGACGACCACCTTGCCGCTGCGAGTCTTGGAAATGGGATTGTCGGCGGTCGAAGCCGCGAGTTTGGGTGAGCCGGCCTCGGCCTGCAGTTGCAGCAGCTTGAGCAGGCTTTCCAGGCGCTCTTCACTGCTGGCCTGCGGTACTGTTTCAACCGTGGCAACGGCAGCAGCGCTGCGGCGCGCACGCACCTTGCGGATGGCCTGGTGCACGCGTTTTTCATCGAACGGCTTCAGCAGGTAGTCGATGGCGTTTACGTCGAAGGCGCGCACAGCGTACTGGTCAAACGCGGTGGCGAAGACGACCTCAGGCATGGCGGTGTCGGCGTGGGGCTTGCCGCCCAACAGCTTTTTCAGAACTGCGAAGCCATCCAGGCCCGGCATCTGCACGTCGAGAAAAACAACGTCGGGTGCATTGCTGCGGATGATCTCAACCGCCTCAATGCCGTTCGAGGCTTCGGCGACAACCGTGACATCGCCGTCGCGGCCAAGCAGGTAGTGCAACTCGCGGCGGGCAAGGGGTTCGTCGTCGACGATGACTGCGGTGAGCGGCATGCGAAAAGTATAGGTTGTGCGCCGCGCGGCAAGTGGCGTCAAATGTGTGTATGGCAACCGCTACGTTGATCCCGGTGGAGCAGTACCTGAGCACGAGCTATCGGCCGGACCGCGATTATGTGAACGGCAGGGCGCGGAGGCGCAACTTGGGCGAAGCATGGCACAGTGCAGTGCAGGGCATGATTACGGTTATATTTGGCCAGCATCGACATGAATGGGGTCTGGTCGCCATGCCGGAGTGGCGGGTACAGGTAACGCCGCAGCGGTTTCGTGTGCCAGATGTGTGCGTCATTCGCGCGGATGCGCCGTTTACGCCGATCCTGCGCACGGCACCGGTGCTGTGTGTAGAGGTTCTATCGACCAAAGACCGCTTTAGCCGGGTGATGGAGCGCGTGGAGGAGTACATCGCCATGGGCGTGCCGGCGGTGTGGATCATTGATCCACGCAGCCGTGAAATCTGGACGGTAGGCGCCGACAGCCGGCCCGTGCCTTTTACGGGCGAGGCGCTGGTCGTGGAGGGCACACCGGCACGGGTGCCAGTCGGTGAAATCTTTGCGCTGCTGGACGAAGCCGGTGAGACCCCGAGCCGGTAGTCGACTGCTGCCGTGGCGGTTAGAGGAACCAGGAAGCAGACGCAAACATTATTGTCAGTCAACCTCTTCGCCTTCGTGGAGCAGGGAGAAGCCGGTCGCCCGGGAACTTCAGGCTAGGAGTGCATGGGCCTATGCACTATGCTGGTGACACTCCCGCTGCATACAAGGAATCTGCTCAATGACTAAGCACCTGTTGTGTTGTGCGGCTCTGCTGTCCACGTTTTGCGTGGCACTGGCGCAGCCCCCCGCCAAGTCCGGAGACCAGAAAGTTGTGGTCCAGGGCAAGCCTGAAGTGACACCGCCGCTGCCGCCACCCGATTCGACGACGGATGGCACCGTGGCCGTGGGCGGCCAGAAAATCGCCTACAAGGCCGTTGCCGGAACGCTCACCGTCGGCTACTCCGACTCGTACGATGCCATGCTGGGCCTGGACGGCAAGCTGCTGCCGGATACCGGCATGAACCCGCCGGACCCGGCCAAGCCGGAGGATGCACCGGCAACCGCACGCATGTTCTACACCGCGTACTTTAAGGCGGAGCCTGCCGGCCCCACGGGGTCAACGCGGCCGGTCATGTTCCTGTACAACGGCGGTCCCGGCTCCGCGACTATGTGGCTGCACATGGGTTCGTTTGGTCCGCGCCGCGTCGCCACGCCAGACACGGAGCACCAGACTGCTGCCCCGTACAGCATCGTCGAGAACCCCTACAGCCTGCTGGACGTAACGGACCTGGTCTTCATCGACGCACCGGGTACGGGGTTCAGCCGCATCATGGGCAAGGACAAGGAAAAGGCGTTCTGGGGTGTTGACCCGGATGCCCACGCCTTTGACCGCTTTATCCGCCGCTTCCTCACCAAGTACGACCGCTGGAACTCGCCCAAGTACCTGTTCGGTGAATCGTACGGCACACCGCGCTCCGCTGTGCTCAGCAACATTCTGCAGAGCCAGGTAGACCTGAACGGCATTGTCCTGCTCAGCGCCATTCTCGACTTCGGCAACATGGACGAGGGCACGCGTTACAACCCCGGCACCGACCAGGCCGCGGCGCTCGCCATCCCCACCTTTGCCGCCACCGCCTTCTACCATCACAAGCTCCCTACGCAGCCGCCGGCGCTTGAGCCCTTTCTGCGGGAGGTTGAATCCTTCGCTCTCGGCGACTACATGACGGCCATGCTGCAGGGGTCGAACCTGCCGGACAGTCAGCGTCAGGCCATTGCGCAAAAACTGCACGGTTACACCGGCCTGCCGGTGGACTACCTGCTGAAGGCCGACCTGCGCGTGCAGGCTGGCCAGTTTGAAAAGGCGCTGCAGGACAGCGAAGGCATCACCACCGGCCGGCTCGACAGCCGCTACAAGGGGCCGGATATGAACCGGATGAGCGAAGCCGCGGAGTACGACCCGCAATCCAACGCCATCTCGTCGGCGTACATCGCTGCCTTTAATCAATACATGCGCGTCGACCTGAAGTACGGCCGCGACCAGACCTACAAGCCGGGTGCATATACCGACAGCAACTTTCAATGGGACCTGCGCCACCAGCCACCGAACGGCCCACCCGTCGGCCAGGGTGAAGGTGCCACCAACGTGATGCCGGATCTCGCCGCGACCATGAAGTCGAACCCGAAGATGAAGGTGCTGCTGGCAGGTGGCTACTTCGACCTGGCCACGCCCTACTTTGAGGGGAACTACGAACTCAAACACCTTCCCATCTCGCAGGCCTTGCAGTCGAACGTCAGCTACCGGTACTACGAATCGGGACACATGGTGTACGTGAACGAAAGTGTGTTGCACAAGTTCCATGACGATGTAGCAGCGTTTATCAAAGGCACCGAATCCGGGAAGTAACCGCCCACCAAAAGGAAAGCGAAAAGCTGCGCAAACCATGCGCGGCCCTCTCTTACGCTTTATCGAGTTGCTCGCTTACCGGCCAACTCTCCTTCCAGAGGTCCAGTTCTGTCCAGCCAGATGGAAATCCGGCTTGTGAAAGATCAATGCCGTTCTCGCACGGCAGTGTCTGTAGATGAGCGAGAAGCCTCCGAGCCCAGTGGGTCGAGGGATTGATGATCCCTAGAAAATGCTGCATCACTGCGGCCGTCCCATAAATCCGCGACCGTGCATGCACGTCGCCGACAAGATGATCCAGGAAGGGAACTTCGCCGAACTCCGGCGGACCAAGCCGATCGGCAGGTGAGCGATTCCAAAGCCTGCTGTGATGCGCGCATATATTGCGAATGTTATTGATGTTTCGCGCAAAGCTCAGCAGCAATGAAGGGCGAAGGCCATATCTTTTCGCAAGAGTTTGTTGATCGGCAACTTTCAAGCCGGCAAGCAAAGTTGAAAGGGTTCCAAAATCCCACAACTCGATTGCTATCCACAGCGGCGGAAGCTCTCCCGCATACTTTTGTTTGAAGTGCTTTACGAACTCATCGTTAGACTTGCGAAAACTCTCATCCAGGCGGTTCAACCATTCGTTGTGCTTGGACCCGCCAGTGCCACGCTCCTTCGTGAAAGCGTCGTTAAAGTTTGCGGGTACCCTGTGCGCATACGGTGAGCGACGCCCCAGCAGCAATGCCACATCGACACGTAACGCGACTTCGATTCTCTCGATGGCATCCAGAAAGATAAGGCGAAGGCGCTTATCGAAGACGTACAGTTCCATGCACTGAGCAAAGTTCGTCCCAGCCCGGAACTCGTCTTCAATGACTGTGACCTTTTTACCCGTCACCGGGTGAAGGAGAGGGTATCCGTGAACAGGATGAACGCTCAGGTGGCTCTTCCGAAACGGATACCAATAGCCACTCAACCTGTAGTAGCCAATCCGCTCAAGGCAGGTCTTGGCAAGAGGCGCGTCCGAGATTTCCATATCTCGCTCTTTAAGAAGAGCAACCTGTTGGGCTGGAGTTCGATAGGGTTTGGTATATAGGTTGGGCAATCTCGACTCTTCGCACCAAAAGAAAGCCGACCCATACGCGGTTAGGCGAAACGGGTCGGGCGTGTTACTTCGAGTCTTACACAAAACGTAACCACGAGCAATTACTGTGCACGAACCCCCTACGGCAGCAAATTCACTCCCGTAGCCGCCGTTAACTGGTGGATCGCCTGCCACGTCTGAGCGTACGCGTTCAATGCATCGCTGGTCGCCGTGCGTGCCTCGCGCAGCGCGTCCAGGTAGTCAATCAGCGCGGCGCCGCCATGGTCGAAGCTGAAGCGCGCAATGCTCAGCACTTCAGCGGATTCATCGAGGTAGTGGCTGCTGAAGCGATCGCTGAGCGTCTTGGCGTGGGCGTAGGCGATGTAGGCCTGGTTCACGTCACTTGCTACCTGGTTGCGTGTGGCCTGGGCGGTAAGCCGCGCGGCCTGTGCCTGCAGGCGTGCCGTCTCCTTGTTGCCCTGGTTGCGGTCGAACAGACGCAGTGGAACATTGACGTTAAAGCCGGCGGAGTTGTCGTGGCCGGTCCTGTCATACTCGGCCTCCAGCGTGGGGTCTGCGGTGCCGTTGGCAATGGCAAGCTGGCTGGCAGCGTCCACGGCAAGAATAGCCGCCTGCGCTGCGCGTATGTCTGGACGCTGTTGCACGGCCTGCGCGAGCAGATGCTCAGGCGTCTCCGCGATGCGCGGCGGAACGATATCCCCGGTGACGTCGAAGGTTGCGGTGGGAGTGACCCTGCCCATCAGGGTCTGCAGGCGGTCGCTGGCCTGGGCAAGTGTGATCTCGGCGTTCTGCTCGTCACTTTCAAAGGCACCCAGCTGCAGGTCCAGCCGCAGGTAGTCCAGCCTGCCAAGGTCGCCGGCCTGGTAGCGGTCCTTGCCCACTTCCACCTGGTGGGTGAAGTCTTTCAACTGGGCCTGCGAAAGATCGAGCGCCTGCTTGGCGATGAGCATGGTGGTAAAGGCCTGCCGTACGGCGAGCTCGGTCTGGCGTGCGCTGTCGGCCAGCAGCGCCTCGGTTTGCGCGGTGGTGGCGCGTGCGTTCTGCAGGCGATAGGTGCGCTTGTTGCCCCGCTCAAACAGACGGGAGACCTGGGCGGAGTAGCTGTAGGGGTTGGTGTCGTCGGCACCCAGCGTCACGTTTGAGCCGGCAACGCCGATGGTGGGGTTCACACGAACGCCGGCCTGGATCTCCTGCGCGCGGACGGCGCGGAGGTTCTGCTCGCCGGCAAGCAGCGTGGGATTCTGGGCGCGGGCCTGGTCAATCACCTGCTGCAGCGTGAGCGCGCCGGCGCGCGCGGGTGGCGGCTTGCGCGGATCGGCTCCGGGCGCGGCACCGGCGGCGTACGTTGCGGATGCACCGGGAGTGGTTTGCGTGGCGGACTGGCCTGGTGTGCCGGA
>CAHJWI010000002.1 GCA_903642225.1 Acidobacteriaceae bacterium
ATTCGGAACAATAGCAGTATAAAACATCGCTGCCATCTACACCCCCCCGCCACGCCGCCCACTGCAAACACCATCGGCGACCACCGCAAGACTGCACCCCGCCACTCCGACCGCACCAGCATTGCCAGTACCGCACCCAGCAGCAGCCCATCCATCCGCGAAGGCGTCCACGAGTACGTGGCATACGGATGTGCACCGATCAGCCCCGACCGGTACACCCAGCAGCGCAGACTCACCGACAGCAACACGCCCACCAGCGCAGCCATTGCGATCCGCCGCTTCCGCCCCAGCAGGAACACCAGCAGTGGCCACACAGAGTAAAACTGCTCCTCAATCGCCAGCGACCACAGGTGATTAATATTCACCCACGGTGCCGTCGTGTAGCCCACGCCATTGATCCACAGCGTATGCAGATAGGTCAGGTACAACAGCGTCCCCGGCACAAACCACCGGTATCCCAGCAGCAGCGACACCGCCATCAGCCCCAGGATCACCGCGTAGTACAGCGGAAAAATCCGTAGAATCCGCCGCGCATAGAAGTTTCTGAAAAAGTGCGCACTCCGCTGCGTGTCATACAGAATGCCCGTAATCAGGAACCCGGACAGTACAAAAAACAAATCCACCCCCACCCATCCAGACGAGAACAGCAGCGCCGCAAACCGCAGCGGCCAGCTCACCTGCGGGTTCGGATTGCGCACAAACAGGTGCCCCAGCAACACCATCAAAATCGCAATGCCGCGCACACCATCCAGTGCGGGGATATGCCGTCCCGTCGTGCTCTCGTCGGGCGTTCCCCCGGCCTGCGCGGGCTTTGTCATGCGGCCGGAGGCGTCGCCAGCTCCGCATTCGCCTCCGCAACATCACGCCGCAGTTTGGGCCTGCCGCCACCCGAGGGAAAATACCGCTTCAGCCGAAGGATCGGATTCTCAAACCACCTGAAGCTCGCCGCCGCAATCCCCACGAGAATCCCCAGCAGCCACACGTACGACCCAACAAACGCAAGCCCGCTCGAGTGCGTCGTCCGTTGAATCTGGAGATACGCCGGCTCCAGGACAGGCCCGCGCAGCAACGGATGTAGCAGGTAAATGCCGTAGCTGTACTGCCCAAACATGCGCATCACCGGCCACCGCAGTACTCGCTCACACACGCTGCCCCGTTCCAGCGACCACCCGATCAGCCCGCACGCCGTCACCGCCAGCACCGTGTACCCGGCCGTGCTGATCCATGGGTCGTTTGGCGAAAAGCCGTGCGACCGTACAAGATACCCTCCCAGCACCGCCACTCCAGCACCCAGTACGGCCGGCGACCACCGCAACACCGCTGCCCGTTCCGGCCCCCGTATCAGCATCGCCAGTGCCGAGCCCAGCAGGAGCCCGTCCAGGTGCGTCGGCGTCCATGTGTACACATTCACGCTGTGCACAAACCCGATCAACTGCACAGCTGTGCGGAACGCTGTGAACCCCACGCACAGCCCCACCGCCCCCCAAAGTATCCGCAACCGTGACCGCAGCAGAAACACCACCACCGGCCACACAAAATAGAACTGCTCCTCCATGTTCAACGACCACAGATGTCCCAGAAACAGCCACGGCGCACCGATAAACTCCGGCGGCTGCCTCCACCAATTGCTCACATGCGCCAGCACCGGCAGCAGCCGCCCGCCAAACCACGGGTACCCCTGCGCCACCCCGATCAGCAGTAGAGCACCCACAAATAGGTAGTACAGCGGCAGAATGCGCAGCGCCCGCCGCGCATAGAAGTTTCTGAAAAACCTCGGCGTCCCCAGCGTATCGAACAGGATCCCGGTAATCAGAAACCCCGACAATGCAAAGAACAGGTCCACACCGATCCAGCCCGTATCGATCGCGTCATACACCAGCCGCGACGCAAACGCGCTGTCCGACGCGTGCGGACGCGAGAGCAGGTGCCGCGCCATCACAATGAGCAGCGCCAGCCCGCGCACACCGTCCAGCGCAGGCAGGTGCTTGCCCGTGGTGCTTTCGTCAAATCGCGTAGCGGTAGCGGCAGAAATCATTCAGTCCTTGCGAACAGGAAAGGGAACTAGCGCCGAAGCAAATCAATCGGCGCACTCGGATCTGACATTCGAAAGTGCGCCGCAAGCGCAGGATGCCGCCGAGCCACGGCCTGGTACATCTGCCAGGCCACGTTGCGGTAGCTCCAGTGCCCGGCCGGCGTGCTGCGCAGCTCGCTCATGTACACGGCCTGCGCAAAATCCATGCTGAACAACGACCGGCATCGCGTCGCCAGCGGCAGCAGGTAATCAGCACTTTGAACCGCGCCCTGTGCAGCCTTCCGCCCAGCCATCGGCAGCGGCTCACCCCATGCCATCTGCACTCCGTCCGCACCGAACACCGGCACCGGCACAGCTGCGGCAGAGTATGCGCCCAGCGTCGGTCCGGCACTCTCCGCACCTCCACAAAGCTGCCCATGCGCCACTCGCGCCGCCTCAATCGCCGCCGCATATTCCGCCCCAACCCGCGACCCGGACACCGCAGGCTGCCCCGAAAAGTCCGGCGTCTCAAACCCATGCACCGTCGTATACCCCTGCAACAGCTGCACGCATCTCCGATGCCGATGCATATCCCGAAATCCGCCGATATCCATCAAAATGTCGAACCGCAAACCACCCGCCGCCGCAAACGCACGCGGCAACTCGTCATGCCGTCCACGGTGCTCCGTCCCCAGCCCCACCAGCTCAACAATCCGGCTCTCCGTCAACCCCGCCACCGCCGTCCGGATCTGCGCATACCGATAGTGCGTGTGTGGATACAGCAGCGACGTCGCAAGATCGATCTCCAGCGACATCCGCTCTCCCGCCGGCACCTCCACCAATTCCACATTTGGCGACCCCGCAGGCATCGGCTCAATCGCCGCGTCCCCCATCAGCGCACGCGCAGCCTCGGTCAACGCCATACGGCTCTCCCGCGCAAACTCACTCGGAGCGGTATATTTCACCAGCGTCGGCGACACGTGCACCGGCCGCAGCAGATGCTCCTGCAGCGCCTCGCCCAACCCTGCATCCACCGCCGCCGCACGCTCCACCAGCGCCTCCGTCGCAGCCGTCGCCGGGCTCCAGGCCACCCCCGCCGCCGCCGCACGCAGCTTCTCACCAAGCTCCCGCACCTCAGCGTAATCGCTGCCCAGCAACCGCGAAATCTGCCCCTCCAGCGTCCGCGCATTTGAGATCTGCCCCAGCGATGTATTCGTCGCCAGCGGCAACAGGTACCGCGCCATGTCAAACGCCCGAGCCTTCAGCGTCCGCCCGTACGCCGCCTCATCCATCGCCGCGGGCCGCGGCACGGCATCCTTCAACTCCTCCAGCATGCCCGCCGCAACATTTTGATACGCATCGAAAAGCCGCCCAGCCGTTGCCGAAAAGAGCGTCGCATCCGCCGCGCCCGCAAACGCCGGCGTATAGAAACCCGACTTCCGAAAATCCTGGTACCGCGTGCTGCGCTCCTGCCCATCCCAGCGCGGTTCGTCCACCAACGCAATCGCCGCCAGCAGGCTCAGCCGCTCCACGGCAAACGCCACATGCGCCAGGTCCGCAATCGACCGGTGCCCATACTGAAAATAAAACGTACTCAAAAACTGCTCGGCCCGTTGCGCGCTGATCTCCTTCAGGCTCTCCCGCAACGTCAGCGAACTCCGCGAATACTTCGCCATCGCATACGCTAGCACCTCCGGGTCCGCCCCGTGGATGGCATACACCTCCGTCGAAATCCCCGCCGCATTCATGTCGGCAACCGGCAACTCAGGCATGCCAAAAGCATACCGCGACCGCTGCGGCGATATCGCGACCTCCGCGGTGAGCCGCGAACGATATCAGCCCGCCCCGCAAATACTGCAGCATCTAACCACACGTGACCGACCACCCCGACCCATCCCTCCTCCAAACCACCCACCGCCCCTGGCCCATGCCCACCCGCCCGTGGCGTCTCCGCCAGCGCTGGTCCAAACTCCTCTTCGCCCACTGGCCCGTCCCGGCATCAGACGTCCAGCGCCGCCTCCCCGCCGGCCTCCGCGTCGACACCCACGACGGCTGGGCCTGGCTCGGCGTCGTCCCCTTCCTTATGGACCAGGTCCGCTTCCGCACCCTCGGCGAACACTCCATCGGCGTCCCCACCGCCACCGCTTTCCCCGAGCTCAACCTCCGCACCTACGTTCTCGCGCCAGACGGCCGAGCCGGCGTTTACTTCTTCTCGCTCGACGCCTCCTCCCTCCTCGCCGTCCTCGGCGCACGCATCGCTTTCGGCCTCCCCTACTTTTACGCCCGCATGTCCATGCAGCAGCAGGGCAGTGAACTCCACTACACCTCCCGTCGACCGCAAGGGCCGCCCGCCCTCTTCGACGCCCGCTACCGCTCCCTCAACACACCCAGCCCGCAAGACAGCCTGCGAGAGTTCCTCACCGCCCGCTACGCCTTCTTTACCCGCCGCTTCGGCCACGTCCAGGCAGGCGAAATCCATCACGCCCCCTGGCACCTCGAAAACGCCGAAGCCGAGTTCACCACCAACCAGCTCCCCGCCAGCTTCGGCTTCACCCTCCCCAACCGCCCACCCATCCTCCACTACGCCCCAGAAGTCCACATGCAGGCCTGGACCGTCCGTCGCGTTTCCCCAACTCACCCGCCGCCCAGCTAAACTACTCAGGCAAACGCACAACGCCACCGCTGGAGCCACCTGATGAGCCGCCTCGCCCGCCTAGCCCTCGCCGCATCCCTGCTCGCGTCCGCCCTCCACGCCCAGCAGTTCGCACCTCTCCCCGCCGGTGCCCAGGCCGAAGCCGCCTCTATCGACCCAGAGCGCCTCCGCGCCTCCGTAAAGCAGCTCTCGAGCAACCAGTTCGAAGGCCGAGGCCCCGGCCAGCCCGGTGGCATCCTCGCCACCAATTTCATCGCAGACGCCTTCCGCTCCTACGGCCTCCAGCCCGCTGGCGACAACGGTACGTTTCTGCAAGCGGTGCCTCTCGTCGGCGTCCAGACCGTCGCCGCGGAGACACACTTCCACTTCATTCCAGGCCCCGGCTCCAAAACCACCACGCCCACTGACCTTACCTTCGGCCCCGACTTCGTCGTCAACAACCAGACTCACACCGACAAATCCACCCTCGACGTCCCCCTCGTCTTCGTCGGCCACGGCATCGTCGCGCCGGAATACCACTGGGACGACTACGCCGGCATCGACGTCAAGGGCAAGGCCGTCGTCATCGTCGTCAACGAACCACCCTCCACCGATGCAAATTTCTTCAAAGGCGAAGCCCTCACCTACTACGGCCGCTGGACCTATAAGTTTGAAGAAGCCGGCCGCCACGGTGCCGTCGCCGCCCTCATCATCCACCGCACAGACCTCGCCAGCTACGGCTGGCCCGTGGTCCAGAACAGCTGGTCCGGCGAGCACAGCTACCTGCGCGGCGACCCCAATGCCCGCCTCACCGCCGCCTCCTGGATCCAGCACTCCGTCGCCGACCAACTCCTCAGCTCCGTCGGGCTCACCGCCGATCAGGCCATCAACGAGTCCAACAAGCGCACCTTCAAAGCCTTCGATCTCCCCGTTCAGCTCAAGGCTGAAATCGTAAGCAACATCCGCAACTACGACTCCGCGAACATCGTCGGCAAGGTTGCAGGAGTCCAGCCCGGCAACGCCGTCCTCTACACCGGCCATTGGGATCACTTCGGCATCGATCGCACCCGCAAGGGCGATCCCGTCTTCCACGGCGCTGCCGACAACGCAACCGGCTCCGCCATGTCATGGAACTCGCCCGCGCCTTCGCCGAAAAGAAAGCCACCCCGCCCCACGACGTTTACTTCGCCGCCGTCACCGCAGAAGAGCAGGGCCTGCTCGGCTCGCAATACCTCGGCGAGCACCCACCCACATCCGCAAAAAACATCTCCCTGGACCTAAACTTCGACGATCTCGCACCCATCGGCGATGTACGCTCCGGCACAGTCCACGGCGCAGAGCGCACCACCGTCTATCCCCTCGTCGAAGCCCTCGCCAAACAGGACGGCCTCGCCCTTCAAGGAGATGCCTTCCCCATGGCCGGCCACTTCTACCGCTCCGACCACTTCTCCCTCGCGCGCGTCGGCATCCCCGCCTTCTCCATCGGCGAAGGCACCCTCTTCCGCAACCATGACGATGCGTGGGGCAAGCAGCAGGCCGACGACTACACCGCCCACCGCTACCACACCCCCGCGGACATCTACGAACCATCCATGGACTTCAGCGGCAACGCACGCATGGCCCGCTTCGGCTTCGAACTCGGCTGGCAAATCCTCTCTCAACCCGCCAAAGTCGAGTGGCTTAAAGGCGACGAATTCGAACGCGCGCGCAAACAGAGCGAAGGTCAGTAGCCATGCCGGCCATCCGCGCCATCTACCCCGGCACCTTTGACCCGCCTACCAACGGCCACCTTGACGTTGTCACTCGCGGAGCCCGTCTTTTCGACTCCCTCGTCGTCGCAGTCTTAAAAAACTCCAGCAAAGGCAAGCCCCTCTTCACCACTGAAGAGCGCGCCGAAATGCTCACAGAAATCACCGCTCCCATCGGCAACGTCACCGTCGCCACCTTCGACGGCCTTCTCGTCGATTTTGCCCGCCAGCAATCCGCCACTGCCGTCATCCGAGGCATCCGCGCCGTCTCCGACTACGAGTACGAGTTCCAGATGGCCATGATGAACCGCCATCTCGACCCCAACCTCGAAACCGTCTTCCTTCAGCCCGCCGAGCAGTACACCTATGTCTCCTCCCGCCTCATCAAGGGCGTCTTCCAGCTCGGCGGCGACATCAGCACCCTTGTTCCACCGGTTGTTATGAAGCGCCTCCACGCAAAGACTCCCGCCGCCCTTACCACCCCAGAAAGCGGCGCCAGCACCTAACTTGCCGTGCCATCACCGCACCTGCTTGTGTATCGTGATCTCACCGCATGAACGACACAGCCGCAAAGCTCAAGCCCAAACAGCACTTTGAAATCCTCGACGGCCTCCGCGGCGTCGCCGCCATGATGGTCGTCATCTTCCACACCTTCGAGGCGTGGAACGGCGGCAGCGCCTTCCGCCAGATTATCAATCACGGCTATATGGCCGTGGACTTCTTCTTCCTGCTCTCCGGCTTCGTCGTCGCCTACGCCTACGACGACCGTTGGCGCTCGCCCGCGAAGCCCAACGGCATGTCCATCGTCGACTTTTTCAAGCGGCGCATCATCCGCCTGCAGCCCATGGTCATCATGGGCAACATCATCGGCGCGCTCCTCTTTTATCCCGCCGCTGGCAAACTCTTCCCGCTTATCGCCGCCACTCCCGTGTGGCAGGTCATCCTCACCATGCTCGTCGGCTTCACCCTCCTCCCGCTGCCCATCTCGATGGACATCCGCGGCTGGGATGAAATGCACCCGCTTGACGGCCCCGCCTGGTCCCTCTTCTTTGAGTACATCGCCAACATTGCCTACGCCCTCGGCCTTCGCAAGGCCTCCAACCGCGTCCTCGGCATCCTCACTGCCCTCGCCGCCGTCTTCCTCATTCACTTGCTCCTCACCGGCACCCGCGGCGACGTCATTGGCGGCTGGTCCATCGACGCCCTTGAACTTCACGTTGGCTTCGCCCGCCTGCTGTTTCCGTTCATGGCTGGCATGCTCCTCATGCGCCTCGGCAAGCGCATCCACGTCCGCAACGCGTTCTTCTGGTGCAGCCTCCTGCTGATCGTCACCTTCAGCCTGCCCCGCTTCGGTGGACTAACAACCCTCTGGAAAAACGGCCTCTACGAAGCCTTCTGCATCATCGTCGTCTTCCCGATCATCGTCGCCATGGGTGCCGGCGACCAGATCACCGGCCGCATCGCCACCCGCCTGTGCAAGTTCTCCGGCGAGATCTCGTACCCGCTTTACATCACCCACTACCCGCTCATCTACATCTACACGGCCTACGTCGTCGCCGGCCGCTTTACGGTCCTCCAGGGCTACCTCTGGGGAGCTGCTCTCTTCGTCGCCGCCGTCACCGTCGCCTACGCCTGCCTCAAGCTCTACGACGAACCCCTCCGCCGCTGGCTTAACCGCCGCTTCCTCGTCACCGGCACCTCCACCGCGCGGTAGCCACAGCATCTAACGTTGTAATTCGCTCCATTGTCAGTGCTTGCGCAATGCAGCCGCCTGCAGCCTACGCGCAGAGAATTTTTGAGATTCCAGTATTGTTGGCCGCGGCTTTGATAGCGCCAGAGATGTTTTGGTCAGACCGCGCAGAACACCAGTGCTGCGGAGCACGAACGCAGCGACAGCAACCCCGGAGAGACGATTGCGGGCATTGTCGCGGGTGTTCCGTCGCAGGCTCAGCCGATCGTTGAACGATCGTTGGTTGTGAAGAGCAAGGCACCGGCACGAAGGTCAGTTTTACCGCTGGTAAACTTCAGATGAGCGGCTGTGCGGAGAACGCACGTTGCTGCCGGGGCGACGCTTAAACGGCCTCGCCAGGAATACCAAATCATGGCCACAATGACTGACGCGCAAGCTCTTGCTGCACCAATTCCCATGCTCGACCTGGGGCGGCAATACGACGCCTTGGGCGCGGAGATCGAGGCGGCTGTCTTAGAGGTGTGCCGCGCCGGCAGGTTCGTGCTGGGGCGCGAGGTGGGGGAATTCGAGCGGGCGGTTGAGCGGAGGTACGGCGTTGGTGCGGCGGTCAGTTGTGCGAGCGGCACGGATGCGCTTTGGCTAGCGATGGCGGCGGTCGGAGTCGGGCCAGGGCATGCGGTGGTGACGACACCGTTTTCATTTTTTGCGACGGCGAGCAGCATTCTGCGGGCGGGTGCAACGCCGGTGTTTGCGGATATCGATCCGGTGAGCTTCAACCTGAGCGCGGCCGCTGTGGATTCGACGATTGCGGAGCGCATACAGAAGGACGTACGCGCTGTATTGCCGGTTCACCTGTACGGGCAGTGCGCGGACTGGGACAGCTTTGCGGGGCTTGCAGCGCAGCACGACCTGCTGTTGGTAGAGGATGCGGCGCAGGCGTTTGGCGCGGAGTGGAACGGTGTGCCCGCGGGTGCGTTGGGAGACAGTGCTGCCTTTTCGTTTTACCCCACGAAGAACCTGAGCGCGTGGGGCGATGCTGGGCTGACGACGACGCGGACCGCCGAGGCTGGCGAACTAGCGAACGCTTTGCGAGCGCACGGGATGAGGCGGCGGTACTACCACGATGAGGTGGGCTGGAACAGCCGACTGGACACGATGCAAGCGGCTGTACTGCTGGTGAAACTTGGGCATATAGAGCGATGGAACAAGAAAAGACAAGGCGTTGCCGCGCGGTATACGGAGTTGTTTATGGATGCAGGTCTTGCCGTGGAGTCGGGCACAGCTCCGAGGGATAGCCGGCTGGTGTTGCCGGTAGCGGACGCGCGGGCGACGCATGTGTGGCACCAGTACGTTGTGCGTGCGCAGCGGCGGGACGAGCTGCGGGCGTACCTGACAGCGCGCGGGATCGGGAGTGAGGTGTACTACCCGGTGCCGCTGCACATGCAGGAGGCGCTGCGTGGTTTGGGATATCGCAAGGGGCAGTTTCCGGAGAGCGAACGTGCAGCGCGCGAGGTGCTTGCGCTGCCCATTTATCCGGAGCTGCGGGACGAGGAGCAGGTGCGGGTGGTGGAAACGATTGCTGACTTTCTGCGGTAATGCCGTACGTGAGCTGGCGCGGTAGCATGAACACGATGCAAGAAGCGATGGGGACAGCACCGAAGAACCGCGATGTCCATGTGGGCGATGTTGTTTTTTCAAATACTCGACCGCTAACGTTGATTGCGGGACCGTGCCAGATGGAGAGCTGTGCGCATGCGCTGGAGACGGCCAGTGCGCTGAAGGAGATCGCGGCTGCGGTGGGCATTGGACTGGTGTACAAGAGCAGCTTCGACAAGGCGAACCGAACCAGCGGGGGTGCGCAACGGGGCATCGGGCTGGAGGCGTCGCTGCCGATCTTTGCGGAGATTCGCGAGACGCTCGGGTTGCCGGTGCTGACGGATGTGCACGAGAGCGGGCAGTGTGCGCGGATGGCGGAGGCCGTGGATGTGCTGCAGATTCCGGCGTTCCTTTGCCGGCAGACGGACCTGCTGCTGGCGGCTGCGGAGACCGGACGCGCCGTGAATGTAAAGAAGGGGCAGTTCCTGTCGCCGCTGGATATGAACAACGTGGCGGGGAAGCTGAGCGGTGCTGCCGGTGGTGTGCTGCTGACCGAGCGTGGAACAAGCTTTGGGTACAACACGCTGGTGAGCGATATGCGTGCGCTGCCGATCATGGAGGCGACCGGGCATCCGGTGATCTTTGACGCAACCCACAGCGTGCAGCAGCCCGGCGGACTGGGGGGCGCGAGCGGCGGGCAACGAGAGTTTGTGCCGGTGCTGGCGCGGGCCGCGGTGAGCGTGGGTGTGGCGGGTGTGTTCATCGAGACGCATGCGGACCCGGACCATGCGCCGAGCGACGGGCCGAACATGATGCCGCTGCGCAGCATGGAGGCGTTGCTGCGGGAGTTGATGGAGTTTGACGCGCTGGCCAAGCGGTATGCCGTTGCCGGGGTGAGTGCTTGAGCATCGCAGTGAAGGCGGAGTCTCGCGTCGCGGATGATGTTGCGTCTGCGGTGAGTACCGTGGGTTGCGAGCTGCGCGGGCTGGAGTCGTTGCGGGACGCGCTGGCGGGCAGTCTTGGCGAGGCGTTTTCAAAGGCAGTCAGCGTCCTGCAGAGCGCCAGCGGACGCGTGATTGTGACGGGTGTTGGCAAGAGTGGGCACGTGGCACGCAAGATTGCGGCTACGCTGGCGAGCACCGGCAAGCCTGCGCACTTCGTGCATCCGAGCGATGCGAGCCACGGCGACCTGGGCATGGTGCGGCCGGAGGATGCGGTGCTGGCGCTGAGCTGGAGCGGCGAGACCGCGGAGCTTGCGGACCTGATCGCATATACGCGGCGCTTTGGCGTGCCGCTGATTGCGAGTACGTCGCGCGCGGAGAGTACGCTGGCGCGGGCGGCGGACGTGGCCCTGGTGCTGCCGCAGACGGCGGAGGCGTGTCCGGATTCGCTGGCACCGACGACGAGCACAACGATGCAGCTGGCGATGGGCGATGCGCTGGCCGTGGCGCTGCTGGCGCGGCGAGGGTTCAGTGCGAATGAATTTCGAGACCTGCACCCCGGCGGTCGGCTGGGAGCGCGGCTGCGGCGGGTGGAAGACCTGATGCACAGCGGTGACGAGGTGCCAGTGGTGCAGGAGAATGCGACGCTGGCCGAAGCGATTGTGCGCATGACGAGCGGGCGCTTTGGGATTACGGGCGTGGTGGATTCAGCCGGAGCGCTTGTGGGCGTGATTACCGATGGCGACCTACGGCGGGTGTTTGAGCGCGGACTGACCGACGGAGTGGGCCGGCAACTGGCGCGGGAGACGATGGGTCGCAGTCCGCGAACAGTTGCACCGGGCGAGCTGGCCACGGCGGCGCTGGCGCGAATGCATGGGGAGCGGATTACGAGTCTGTTCGCGGTGGAGGATGGACGTGCGGTGGGGATTGTGCACATCCACGATCTGCTGCGGGCGGGGTTGGTTTAGGTGGTTGCCATCCTGACGAGCTTTGCGACGGTGTAGAGGTTGCGGATTGTGGCGGGAGCTTGCCGAGCGGGAGTTTTAGTTTGGATTTGCCCATGCCTTCTGGTAGTGGATGTAGAGCTCGCGGGTGCCGGCGGTTCCCTGCTCGCCCGCGGGGCCGGTAAAGATCCGGGCTACGGCTGGTGGTGCCGCGGCGAGGAAAGCGATGTGAACCTTGTTGGGCTCGCCGTGCGGGAAAGGGTTGGCGGCGAGGATGGAGCGCAGCTCCTCGGCGGTGCGGACCATGACGTCGACGGGCTTGCCCATGTGGGTGTGCAGGGCCTGTTGCAGCGCATGCAGGACGGCGGCTTCATCGAGGTTTGATTCAAAGACGACGTTGCCGCTCTGGATGTAGGTGCGGGGATTGGTGAAGCCGAGAGCGACGCAGAGGGTCTTGAGGTCGGCCATGGCTAGCTTGCCGATGCCGCCGACGTTGATAGCGCGGAGCAGGGCGATGTAGGTCGTGCGCGGGCCTTGCTTGCTCGGGCGTTCGCTGCGCGGGAATTTGGTGCGCGGGGCGTCATTTACGGGGCTAGGCACGGGCGAGGGGGATGGCCTGTTGCCAGCGGCCCTGGGCCTTGAGGATGAGTTCGACGACTTCGCGTGCGGTGCCTTTGCCGCCGGGTGCGGTGGTGATGTAGTGGGCGACGGCTTTGAGCTCGTCGCAGCCATCGGCAACGGAGACGGCGAGGCCGGCGCGGCGGGCGACGGGGATGTCGGGCAGGTCGTCGCCCATGTAGGCGATCTCGTCTTCGGTGACGCCGGCGGCGAGCATGCAGGCGGTGAAGGCGGCGTCCTTTTCTTTCTGGCCGAGGTGGATGTAGTCGACGTGGAGCTCGTGGGCTCGCTGGGTGACGGCGGGCGAGGTGCGGCCGGTGATCCAGCCGGTTTTTATGCCCATGGTGTGGGCGAGCGAAAGGCCAGGGCCGTCCTTGGCGCTGAAGATCTTCAGCTCGTCCACGGTGTCGTCAGATCCCGCGCGAAGGCCGGCGATGAGGCCGATGCCGCCGTCGGTGAGCGTGCCGTCGACGTCCATGAGAAAGAGCTTGATGCGGCGGGCGCGGGTGAGGAGGTCGTCTTGCGGGATGGTGGCGGGCATGTGGGTTCACACGCCTGAAGACGGCTCGTAGTCGTCCTGCTGGATTATCAAAGAGCTCGCATATAGGAAATAGCAGTGCTGGCTTGTACGACGAGGTAAGTCCCTGGCAGGACAAGCCGGGTGGCGGCTCGATCTGCGCTGCGTTGGTATACGCGTGCGGTGATGACAACTCGATTGCCAATAAAGATTTCAAGAACGGAATGATCGATCAAGACTCGCACCTTCACGCTTTCCGGGAGCGGCTCGTTGAGTGATACGTCCTGGCCATTAAACGAGATGGATGTGCGCGTGGCGTCTGAAGCGAGCTCTAGAAAGTAGAGGCCATTCGCCCCGATCTGCACGGGAGGGGGATTTCCTCCGATTCGCTGCAAGTGGAACGTGGTGTCAGTCTGGTACTCGACTGCGACGGGTCCACTATGTGCGAGGGCTGCGTTGATAGAAGGGTAACGAAGCAGATCAACTTCAGGTGCCGGGGCGAAGCGGGCTTCGCCGTTGCTGTCGAGCGTCATGATGCGGGGGAGGCTCATGCAGCCGGACCAGCCGTGCTTTGTCATTTCGGCTTCGGTCCAGTCTTCGGGGATCCAGCCCCAGAGGATGCGGTTGCCGTGGGCGTCGAGCTGGGTCTTGGGGGCGTAGTAGGGTCCGTGGTTGAGGACGCCTTCTTTTTCCGCAGTCCACTTCATGGTGCGTTTGTCGAGCGTGCCGGACTGCCACATTGTCTTGCGGCCTTTGAGGGTGCCGGCGGAGTGGATGAGGACGTGCTTTCCTCCGAGCGGGAAGAAGTCGGGGCATTCCCAGGTTTCGCCGCTGTCGACGGTGTCGTCGGTTTGTTTGCCGGTGGGTTTGCCCGCGGCGAAGATGCCCTGGTACTGCCACTGGCGCAGGTCAGGGGACTTGTAGAGCAGGACGTTTCCGCCGATTCCCTTCTGGCCGCTGGCAAGAAGCATGTAGTAGGTGCCGTCGTCCTCGCGCCAAGGCACGGGGTCGCGGAAGCCGGTGACCCTCATGTCGGGAGGCGGCGATGGGATGACGGGCTTGTCGCTCTTGTCCCAGGTGTCGAGCGCGGCATCCTTTAAGCCTTCGAGTTCGGCTGCGGAGGGGGCGCGGCCGTTGACCGTGTTGTTGGCGGCGGCGGAGTTGGCCGGCGTGGCAATGCACTGGGCTTCGCGCTCGGGCGGGTGGCTATTCCAGAGGGTCGCTTGCTCGGGCGTGGAGGGCGCGACGCAGGTGTAGAGGATGGTGGGAATGCGCTTGCTGTGCGCCTCGTCGAAGACCATGGTGCCGGTGAAGACGCCGAAGCTGTCGGGTCCGCCGGGGGTGCGTTCGAGAGCTACGGGACGGAGCGTCCAATGGACCATGTCTTTCGAGACAGCGTGGGCCCAGCTCATGTTTCCCCAGACGCTGCCGTTGGGGTTGTTCTGGAAGAAGAGGTGGTAACGGCCGTTGAAGTAGACGGGGGCGCAGGGGTCGTTCATCCAGCCATGGACGGGGGCCAGGTGGTAACGGGGACGCAGAGCGTCTGCGTCGATCTGGGATTGCGGGGGGAAGCCACCGTTGGGGCCGGGTGTGGGCTGCTGGGCAAAGGCGAAGCGCGGAAGAACAGCTGATGCACTTGCGGTAACCCCGGCCATGCCAAGGCCGTGTAAAAGTCTACGTCGAGTTACTGTCATTACACTCTCCTACGGTCACCAGTATCTACTCCCTATCAGACGCCAAGCGCCGAAAGATAAGGTAGAGGGCGGCTGCCAGCGTTGCATAAAACAATCCGTCCAGTGGTGCAATGGCTCCCAGGATGACAGGCCACGACCAAGGAGTCTTGAAGAGGTTGCTGACAGGGCATAGAAGGTCCATGAGTAAGTCGAAATAGGTCGTCCTGCTCGAAATGAAGCCGACGCCGAACGTAGCAAGGTAGCCCACTGCAAAGGCAATCACAAAGATGCGTGCGATGGCGCGAGTCTGCATCGAGGTTACCGCTGGCCGGCGAACTCGCTGCGGTGGCGGCTGTAAAAGAAGTAGACGAACAAGCCGATGACGAGCCAGATGAAGAAGCGCTCCCAGGTGCGGATGGGAAGACCGGTCATGAGCAGGATGCAGAAGACGATGGAGAGCGTGGGGATGACTGGACCGAAGGGAACGCGGAAGCCGCGGCGGCGCTCGGGCTGATGCTTGCGCAGGACCATGACGCCGATGGAGACGAGAACAAAGGCGAAGAGGGTACCGATGTTGGAGAGCTCGGCGAGGGTACCGACGTCGAAAAGACCGGCGGGGATGGCGACGAGGACGCCGGCGACCCATGTGGCAAAAGCTGGCGTGCGATAGACGGGATGGACGCGGGAAAAGATGTCCGGCAGCAGCCTGTCGCGGGACATGGCGAACCAGACGCGCGCCTGGCCGAGTTGGAAGACGAGGATGGACGAGATCATGCCGACGATGGCGCCGATGAGGACGACGAGTCGGACGTAATGGAGCTTGACCGAGTGGGTTTCGAGCGAGAGGCGCTTGAGGGCGTTGACGACCGGCGCTCCATCGCCCGCAACGGAGTTCCAGGGAACGATGCCGGTAAGCACGAGCGCTACGCCGATATAGAGGATGGTGCAGATGATGAGCGTGGCGATGATGCCGATGGGGACATCCCGCTGCGGGGTCTTGCATTCCTCGCTTGCGGTCGAGACAGAGTCGAAGCCGATATAGGTGAAGAAGATGATGGAGCCACCGGCGAGCACACCGGCATAACCGTTGGGCGAGAACGGCACGTAATAGTTGGGGTGAAGAAAAGAGACGCCGGCGAAGACGAAGATGAGGATGGCCATGACTTTGACCAGCACCATGATGTTGTTGGTGCGTGCCGACTCTGAAATGCCGCGGACGAGAACGAAAGTGAGGAGGATTACGACGAGGAAGGCCGGGATGTTGAAGCCGAAATGCCAGCCCGACTTGAAGATGTCGTGGCCGGCGAGGTCCTGCAAGCCGAGGGGCAGGAACGCAGGGGACAACCACTTGGGATCGAGCCGGATGCCGAGCCAGTCGAGCAGGTCGACGACGTGCGCGGCGAAACCGACGGACACGCTCATGTTGGAGAAGGCGTACTCGAGGATGAGATCCCAGCCGATGATCCAGGCGACGAGCTCGCCGAGCGTTGCGTAAGTATAGGTGTAGGCGGAGCCGGCGATAGGAATCATGCTGCTTAGCTCGGCGTAGCAGAGGCCGGTGAAGCAACAGACGATGGCAACCAGAATCATGGACAGCGCCAAAGCGGGACCGGCACCTGGACGCCCTGCTACAGCGCCATGATGCAGGACGAAGTCGATAACCGGCGAATCCCAGAAAGTGGCAGTCGTTGCTGGATTTCCGGCTATAGCCGTTCCAATCACGGTAAAGATACCTGATCCTATGACTGCTCCGACACCGAGCGCCGTGAGGGAGAACGGTCCCAATGTCTTCTTCAGTGCTGTTTTCGGCTGCTCTGATTCGGCGATCAGCTTATCAATCGACTTTGTTTGAAAGATCTGTCGGGGCAGCGGCGTGTCCTCGGGAGAAGTTCTGAGATTGCGTGTGGGAACCATCGTAGTTTAGCGTGTTGCGGCAACGTAAATAGCACGACTTGCGGTCTGGAAGGTAATTGAGATGGAAGCGGCAACAGTGGAGGGGGCGCATTGGCAGCGACGCCGCAATGGCAGAAGGCGAAGGCACCTCGGGTTGGGCATGCGCTTTGCCTTGGGATGGTGTGCTCTGCTGGGGCTGCTCGGCGTTCTGGTGACGCGGGGGCAACAGCCGGACCGGATCACTCTTACGTCGAAAGGATTTGCGCCGCTGATCATTCCCTTGCAATCGCAATGGGAGCTGGGGCCCTGGACGCGCGCGTTACAGCAGCCCGTGATCATGCCGAACGCCTCTTCGGTATTCACCGATCCGGTGTCGGGCGCGCCGGTGCACTGGGAGGCGCTGCACACGTTCAATCCGGCGGCGGTCGTGCGCGATGGCAAGGTGTTCGTGCTGTACCGTGCGGAGGATGATAGTGGAGCGATGGCAATTGGCGGTCACGTGTCACGACTGGGTCTGGCAGTAAGCGCGGACGGGACGCATTTCGACCGCATGCCGCAGCCGGTGTTTTATCCCGCCAAGGACGCACAGCAAAGCCGCGAGTCACCGGGTGGTGTGGAAGATCCGCGGCTGGTGGAACGGCCCGAGGGCGGGTATGTGCTGACGTACACGCAGTGGTCGCGGACGAGGGACTCCTACTCTGTAGGGATTGCCACGAGTGACGACCTGGTGCACTGGCAAAAGCGGGGACCTGCATTTCTCGGCGCACTTGGTGGACGCTACGATGCGCTGAAGTACAAATCCGCGGGGATCGTGACGCGTCGAGCCGGCGAGAAGTTGGTTGCTGCGAGGATCAACGGCAGGTACTGGATGTACTGGGGCGAAATTCACGTGGGGCTTGCGACGAGCGAAGACCTGGTCCACTGGACTCCCGTGGAGGATGCACCGAGCAAAACAAAGGTGCTGCTGGAAGCTCGGCAGGGCATGGCGGACAGTGCGTTTCCAGAGACGGGTCCGCCGCCGTTACTGACAGCGGGCGGCATTGTGATGCTGTACAACGCCAAGAACGCTGAAGGTTTAGGAGGCGTTGCCGGGCTACAGCCGGGGACCTACTCCGTGGAAGAGGCCCTGTTTGCAGCGGATGCGCCGGGGACCATGCTGGCTCGAACGAAGCAGCCGGTGTTCCAGCCGGAGTTGCCGTTTGAGAAGAGCGGTCAGTACGCTGCCGGAACCACGTTTGCTGAAGGTCTGGTGTGGTTCAAAGGGAAGTGGTGGATGTACTACGGGTGCGCGGACAGCTTTGTAGGCGTGGCTACAGCACCGGCACACTAGAGGATTATGAAATGACAAGAACCCCACCTGTTCGGGTGGGGTTCTTGTCTACTTTCGTCGCCGCAATCTACCGTTTGGTGGCGCCGCGCACAAGGCTCTTCAGCTTCTTCTTGTTGGAGCCGCGGGGAGTGGTGCGGGCGACCTTTGCGGGGGCGGCGGCGCGGGACTTGCGCTTGGCGGCCTTGCGCTCTTTGTGCTCGAGATTTTTGGTGTTTGCCATGTTGTTCTCTTCTCTTTGTTGCTTAAATTTGGGGTGATGTGAAAGCCTAGGGTGCACACGAGTCGCGCTAGAGCCGTTCAAGCTGGGCAAATTTTTCCACCAGCTTTTTCACACCGTGCCTTGTGAATTGTACCGTGAGCTTGGCGTCGGGGCCGTCCCCTTCACGGGAAACGACGGTGCCTTCACCATATTTGGGGTGCTTGACCCGGGTTCCGCGTTTGAGAGACGTTTCGCCGGCGGGTGTAGCAACATCGAGTTTGGGGCGGGTGAACTTGCCGCCCCCACCAAAGAAGGTGGCGATGTTGTCGATGGAGTCCGGGGTCTTTGCCGTTTTTGTCTGGCCACTGAACTGTAGGCCGTAGTTGTTGCGCGGCGTGGAGGCCGCGGACGATGGGCGGGTGCCACTCTGGTCCTCGTCTTCGTAGCTGTAGTGCCGCTCGCCGCCGTCGTCCGTTCCGCCGGTTCTACCCCACTTGCCGGCAAAGCGTGATCCACCGCCATTGCCACTGCCATATGCTCCGCCAAGGCTGCCATAGCGTTGGCCGTACATGCCGCTGCCTGTGTCTGCCGGGGAGCCCAGGTCTTCCACGAGCCGGTGAGGCACTTCTTCCAGAAAGCGCGAGGCGACGGAAGCCTCCGGCATATCTGACCCGTAACGGCGGCGGTAGCGTGCCCGGGTGAGGATGAGCGTATCCATGGCGCGGGTCATGCCGACGTAGCAGAGGCGGCGTTCTTCTTCAAGGCCGGTGGGGTCCTGCAGGGTGCGCGAATGAGGAAAGAGACCCTCTTCCATGCCGCAGAGAAAGACCAGCGGGAACTCCAGGCCCTTGGCGGCGTGGAGCGTCATGAGGGTGACGCGCGCGTCGGACTTGATCTGGTCGGTGTCGGAGACCAGGGCCGCGTGGTCCAGGAACTCGGCCAGGGTTTCGCCGCGCTCCTGTGCGTCCTGCGCGGCGTTGGCCAGCTCCTTCAGGTTGTCGATGCGGCTGAAAGCTTCAGGCGTGCCTTCGGTTTCGAGGCCCTTGATGTAGCCGCTACGGTCGTTGAGGAACTTGATGAGTTCGGGCAGCGTCGCGGGGTCGCCGGGAGCGCGGAAGCCATCGACACGTGTACTTGTTTCCGGACTGGAATTTGCCGGTGCCGGCATTTCGACGATGGGCGCGGCCTTAGAGCGGAGGTCGTCGAAGCGATCGGCGAGGGAGGTGACCTTCTTGCCGGTGCGCTTGTCGGCGCGGCTTGCGGCTTCAAACGGATTGAAGGCGATGGGCGGGGTGTCCATGCCGAGATCTTGCCTTCCGGTCGCGCTTACCTGCTGTGGTTTCGACGCGCCGTCGTCTGCGGCATCCTTTGGTGCAAAGGGGTTGAAGGCTGTGCCGCTGCCGAAGAAGGTATTCACCGCGGATGCGGTATCGGCGTCCAGATCTTCTTCGTCCTCGTGGCTTGAAGCGAAGTCGAAGCTGGTGTCGTCGTCCTCTTGCGTCTGCTGGGGGAAGTCCAGGACGTTCGTGGGGACGCTGCTGTTTTCCGGCGCGAGCGTGCTGCGCTCCTCTGTCCAGGCGGCTTCGTCGCCGCCAAAGTCGAAGTTGAAGTTGAAGCTGGTATCAAAGCTGCTGTCATCTGCGGGGTTGGCGGTGGAGGCGTTCTCCTCGGTCCCGGTGAATTCAGTATCCAGGTAGTTCGCTGCAGCTTCGGCGTGGGGCTTGGCTGTGCCAAGTGCGTCGGTGGCAAGCTGCTCGCCAAAGTCAGGGCCGAGCATGGCTCGGGCGTCAAGGATGAGGCGACGAAAGCCGTTGAGTGCGGTGAGTGCACGCGCGGGCAAAAGCTGGTCTTCAGTGGCCCGCAGGATCGCGTCCCAGGTGCTGATGCCCGTGGTGAGGGCGATGCGCTCCAACGTCTCCATGGTGGTCTTGCCGATGCCGCGGGGAGGTGAGTTCACGACGCGGTTCAGGGCGATGGAGTCGTGCGGGTTTTGCACCAGCTTGAGGTAGCTGAGGATGTCCTTAACCTCGGCGCGATCGTAAAAGCTGAAGCCGCCGACCATGTGGTACTGGATGGCGTAGCGGCGGAGCGCTTCTTCCACCAGGCGCGATTGCGAGTTGGTGCGGTAGAGGACTGCGCACTTGGCTTCGCCACCGCTCTGGCCCACTTCGCGCAGATATTTCTGGATGCGGTCGCCGATGAAGAGGGCTTCGTTCTCGCCGTCGGGAGCCTCGTAGAAACCGACCATGGATCCGCCTTCGCGGGTGGTGAACAGCTCCTTGCCTTTGCGCTGCAGGTTGTTCCGAACGACCGCGCCGGCGGCTTCAAGAATGACCTGCGTGGAGCGGTAGTTCTGCTCGAGGCGGATGGTCTTTGTATCGGGGAAGTCCTTTTCGAACTCGAGGATGTTTTTAATGTCCGCGCCGCGCCAGCTGTAGATGGACTGGTCTTCGTCGCCGACGACACAGACGTTGCCGTGGGCGCCGCCGAGCAGCTTCATGAGTTCGTACTGAGGCCGATTGGTGTCCTGGTATTCGTCGATGAGCAGGTACTTGTAACGACGGTTGTAGCGCTCGCGTGTTTCGGTGCTGACTTTGAGCAGGCGCACGGTTTCGAGCAGCAGGTCATCGAAGTCCATGGCGTTGTTTTTCGCGAGCTCGCTGCGGTAGACCTCAAAGATGTGGGCGATGCGTTCTTCCAGCGGATTGGTCGACGCGAGGAAGTACTCCTGCGGGTCGATCATGTGGTTCTTGGCCCAGGAGATGCGGCCGAGTGCGACGCGTGGCTTGAGCTGCTTATCGTCGAAGCCGAGGCGCTTGAGCGCGGACTTGACGATGGCTTGCTGGTCGCTCTCGTCGTAGATGGCGAAGGTCTTGGTGAGGCCGACACCGTTGGTGCGCAGGGCTTCAATATCGCGGCGAAGGATGCGGACGCAAAGCGAGTGAAAGGTGGCGATGGTAGGCCGCGCGAGCGACGAGTGCCCGATGAGCTTCTCGACGCGCTCGCCCATCTCCTTGCTGGCCTTGTTGGTAAAGGTGACGGCGAGGATCGCGTCGGGCGAGATGCCCTTTTCAATCAGGTAAGCAATGCGGTGCGTGATGACACGCGTCTTGCCGGAACCCGCGCCGGCGAGGATGAGGACGGAGCCGTCGGTGTGCTCGACGCCCTCACGCTGCTGGGGGTTCATGTTTTGTAGAAGGGCGGATTCAACTGGCACTGGCTACTTGCTCCAGTACGTAGTTTACGACGTTCGTTCGCCCTGTCGCTTGCGGCGGCCTAGTTGACGCGCGGTGGCAGCTCGCCGCCATGAGGACCGTGCTGCAGGCTGTCGCTGGCGTGTTCCGGCGTGACTTTGATAGATGTTGCGCCACAGGTTTTTACGCCTTTGCAGGCGATGGGTTTGAGAGTGGCCTTGTCGTAGCAGGCCTCGACCGCGGTGAGATAGTTGCGGCCGCAGCTGAGCAGGATGCTGCCCTGCGGATAGACTGGGTTCGCCATTTGAAACTGGCCGAGCAGATCGTCTGGCCTTAAGGTGAGCGGGTGTGTGACGTTTGTCAGGGATGCTGGAATCTTGAGGTCGTGGAAGCGGTCGTCGGCGGTTGCAAAGAAGGCGTCAGGGTTTAGTGTGGTGCAGGTTCCGTGCTTGCTCCACTCATGTTGAAGCAGTGTGAGTGAGGGTGTGTCGCCGAGGTAGGGCGCATAGCTCTCAGGTCCGCTGCGGGTGGAGCAGTTGGCGGGGTATGTGCCATCGAAGTTCTGAGGCCACAGGCCATGCAGCACAAAGCCGTGCGGGGTGCCGCACTCGTCTGCGGCGTCGGCACGCTTATTCGCAGTGCGCTCGTTCAGCGGCAGCACTTCGACGTTGTGGCAGAACTCGGGTGCCCAGCTCAGGTTCATAAGGTAGAAGTCGAAGTGTCCCGGCGCGCTTTGCACCTCTTGCGCGCACGTAAGCGGTGCAGTGACGAAGGCGAGCAGAAGAAACGTTGCGAACCGGAGGAAGATCATGCAAACCATTGTAGTGAGTGCGAAGCTCCTCCCAAATGAGGGGAAGAAATGACCAGGGTCGGACAGTTTGCGTCCATCTGCGGACAACTAGTAACACGCTGTAAATAAGTGGGTTGCTCGCTTACCTTAGTTAATTCTTTTACTTATATTTTCTTGCGGAACCAGTGGAACGAAGTTATGCGGGAAGCGTATAACCAAGTGCGCGACGAATGTACCAACTGCAGTGGGACTTCGCCAGCAACACAAGCAGTACCCAAGGAGAAGTCACATGATTCGTCGTATCGTTACCACCGCCGCCCTGAGCCTTTCGCTTGTTGCACCGTTCGCGGCTCACGCCTCCATCTTCGGACGTTCCGCCGAGACACCCAGCTCCACGACCAGCAACGCGCCCAAGGGCAAGATGATCAAGCTGACCCTAAAGAATCGGACCGCCAGCCCCATGAGCATCTTCGTGAATGACCAGCCTGTCACGCTTGCCGCGAACAGCGAACAGCAGATCAAGGCAGCAGAGGGTTCTGACGTGCTGGATGCGGACCACACCACAGTTCGCCTGCACGTGACGGGCGCGTTGAGCGGCAACACCGTCTCGTTCCGCTAGACTGATTGCGGCATCACACGAGCGGCGTGGCTCTGCCTTTAACGGTGGAGCCACGCCGCGCTGCTTTGGGATCGCGAGCGGTGGGACTGCACCGGTATGCTGCTGCTATGGCATTGCGTTCCGTGTGTGTGTTCTGTGCGTCGACCAGTGGCAATCGGCCGGAGTATCGCGAAGCTGCCGTTGCAACGGGAAAGACGCTGGCAGAGCGCGGTATTGGTCTTGTGTATGGCGGCGCAACGGTTGGGCTGATGGGGATTGTTGCAAGTGCCGCGCTCGATGCCGACGGGACGGTGGTGGGCATCGTCCCCGAGGTGCTAGTGGAGAAGGAGATTGCGCACCTGGGGTGCACGGAACTGATAGTGGTGGACACCATGCACACGCGAAAGGCAAGCATGGCAGAGCGTGCGGACGGCTTCCTGGTGCTGCCCGGTGGATTGGGAACGCTGGAGGAGCTGTTCGAAGTGCTGACATGGCAGACGCTGCGCCTGCATGCAAAACCCGTATGCCTGCTGAACACGGCCGGCTTCTACGATGGCCTGCTGCAGTTTCTGGATCACTCCGTTGCCGAGGGCATTTTGCGAGAGAAGTCACGCGCGATCGTGCTGGTGGCCGCCACCGTAGCAGAAGCGCTGGACAAGATGCATGCATGGCGTGAATCAGCCTGAGATGGCGGCCTGCTGAGACGTTTGGTGCCGCGCGACATCCAATGGTCCGTTGGAGGACCACGACACACGATGCCTACCCTGTTCGATTCCATTCGCGTTGGCGATCTTGACTTGCCGAACCGCTTTTTTATGGCTCCCCTTACCAGGCTGCGCGGCACCGCCGATCACCTGCCACGGCCGGAGTTGATGGCCGCGTACTATAGCCAGCGTGCGAGCGCCGGACTGATCATTACAGAGGGCACGCCCGTTGA
This sequence comes from Acidobacteriaceae bacterium, assembly GCA_903642225.1. GTDB lineage: Bacteria > Acidobacteriota > Terriglobia > Terriglobales > Acidobacteriaceae > Terriglobus. The sequence continues at coordinate 23,312 of CAHJWI010000002.1, forward strand.
TCCGATGGGGGTCGGGTACCCGCAGGTGCCTGGCATTTGGAGCGCAGCGCAGGTGGAGCTTTGGAAGCCTGTGGTGGAGGCCGTGCACGATGCGGGTGGCCGGATTTTTGCGCAGATCTGGCATGTGGGCCGCCTCTCTCACTCGTCGTACCTGGACGGCAAGCTGCCAGTGGGACCGAGCGCCATACAGCCCCAGGGCCATGTGAGCCTGGTTCGGCCAACGACTGGGTTTGAGACACCGCGCGCTCTGCTGCTGAGCGAGGTGCAGGGTGTCGTGGAGCAATTTGGCCGTGCGGCCGAGAACGCGAAGTCTGCCGGCTTTGATGGTGTGGAGCTGCATGGCGCGAATGGATACCTGCTGGATCAGTTTCTGCAAAGCACGTCAAACCAGCGCGAAGATGAGTATGGCGGCAGCGTGGAGAACCGCGCACGCTTGCTGCTGCAGTGCGCAGACGCTGCGACTGCAGTGTATGGTGCAGGCCGCGTGGGCATGCACCTGGCACCACGTGCGGACATCCACAGCATGGGCGACGCTGACCGGACGGAGACGTTCGGCTACGTGGCACGCGAGCTAGGCAAGCGGAAACTTGCCTTTTTAATGGCACGCGAGAAGCAGGGCGCGGACCAGCTTGGGCCGACGTTAAAGAAGGAGTTTGGCGGCGTGTACGTGATGAATGAGGAGTTCACGCTGGATAGTGCGAACGGAGCACTGGCGGCTGGGACGGCGGATGCCGTCGGTTTCGGCAAGCTGTTTATTTCAAACCCGGATTTGCCGGCTCGATTTCAGTCTGAAGCGGTATTGAACCCGCAGCGGCCGGAACTGTTCTACTCGCATGATGCCGCTGGTTACACAGACTACCCGGCGTTGCGGGCGTAGACGTGGCTCGGGCGTGACTCTTGCTGCCTTTGCAGAGTAGTCACACCGATACTTCTCGCGTCTGACTCTAAGCGGTAAAACTTCAAGTGTGAGTTCACTACGAAGCATGCAGGGTGGCCGCGTGAAGCGGACAGCGGTACCGCGAGGACCGAACGGCAGGGGTTTGTGCCGGTGGTGCTCGCTGGAGGTGCCACCCCGCCGCTTTACCTTTTGCTCCGCCTACTGCGTGCATGAGTGGCGGTTGCGGTCGCAGCCTGCATATTTGCGCGAGCAGGTGCTTCTGCGCGACAAGGGCATGTGCTGCGGCTGCGGTGCCGACACCCTGCTCGAGTGGCGCAGGCTGCGGCGGTTGCGTGGCCAAGCTCGCCTAGAGCTGATGGCCCATTGGGGCTTGAAGACGAAGCTACGCAAGAGCCTTTGGGACGCCGACCACATTGTGCCAGTGGTTGAAGGAGGTGGTGAGTGCGACCTGCTCAACATCCGTACGCTGTGCCTGCGCTGCCACCGGGTCGCAACGGCCGCCTTACGTGAGCGCATTCGGCAGGCCAAGGTAGCAGCCATGGTGCAGGCGAAACGCGCCGCATAGCAGAATCGCGCCGTGGCAGCAGCATGACCTCCGCAAGACAAAGCGAAAGCCATGGCAGTATCGTCAAATCTGCGTGCGACTGCTTCGGTTTGTGTTGAGTTCGGCTCTTGGTTTCGGGATGGTGGCGGCTGCGCAGACACCCGCACCGCCATATCCGGCAAGTGCCGATCATCCTTCTCCCGCATGGTTTGTGGATGTCGCAACGAAGGCCGGGATCACCGTGCGCAACGTGAATGGCGGCGCAGAGAGCAAGAAGTACATTGTGGAGGCGACCGGCAGTGGTGTTGCCGTACTGGATTATGACCGTGATGGCTGGCAGGACATCTTTCTGGTGAATGGCGCTGAGCTGGACAGCGCCGGCCACGCTAAGAGCGACGCGCCAACCAACCACCTGTTCCACAACAACCACGATGGGACGTTTACCGACGTGACGGTCAAAACAGGCATGGTGAGCAGCGGATGGGGCCAGGGCGCATGCGTGGGCGACTATGACAACGACGGATATGACGACATCTTCGTCACGGCGTACGGCAAGAACAGGCTGTTCCACAATGACGGAGGCATGCGCTTTACAGAAGTCGCCGAAAGCGCAGGTGTCGCCGGAAGCGGAAGGGAATGGGGTACCGGGTGCGCCTTCATCGACTACGACCGCGACGGACGGCTGGACATTGCCGAGGCAAATTACGTCCACTTTGACCTAGCCAAGACGCCGAAGCCAGGCGAAGAGCAGGGCTGCACGTGGAAGGGGACGCCGGTGATGTGCGGTCCACGCGGGCTGCCATGGGCGCCGAATCTGCTGTTCCACAACGAAGGCAAGGTGGCGGACGGGAAAGTGCACTTCAAGGACGTTAGTGCTGCGAGCGGCGTTCAGAAGACGGACGGCCATTACTGCTTTTCCGTGACGACGCTGGATTTTGACGAGGATGGCTGGCCGGACATTTACGTCGCATGTGATTCCACGCCGGCCATCCTGTACCGTAACCAGCACGATGGGACGTTCAAGGACGTTGCCGCCGACGTGGGCGCGGCCTTTAATGAAGACGGTCGCGAGCAGGCAGGCATGGGTGCTGCGGCCGCAGACTTCGACGGCGACGGCCATCTGGATCTGTTCAAAACCAACTTTAGCGACGACACCAGTACGCTGTACCACGCGAACGGCGACGGCACATTTACAGATACGACCTTTGCCGCGGGGTTGGGCATTAATGCCGATGCGCTGGGTTGGGGCGCTGCCTTTGCCGACGTAGACAATGATGGCCGGCCGGACCTGCTGCTGGTGAACGGACATGTGTACCCGGAGGTGGATTCAGCCAAGCTGGGGGCATCGTTTCGTGAGCCGCGCTTTCTGTACTGGAACGCGGGTGGCGGCAAGTTCAAGGACCTGTCGAAACAGGCGGGGCCCGGGATGAATGAGCCGCTGAGCGGACGTGGCCTGGCGGTTGCCGATTTGTGGAACGATGGTCGCCTGAGCGCGATGGTGAACAACCTGAGTGACCGACCGATGTTGCTGGTGAACGAGGCCGCGAACGGTAACCACTGGCTGGGTTTGCGGCTGGTCGGTACGCTGTCGAATCGTGATGCGATCGGCGCACGCGTGACGGTGCATGGAGCGTCGCGCAACTGGGTGGACGAGGTGCGCAGCGGGTCGAGCTATAACAGCTCGAGCGATTTACGGCTGCACTTTGGCCTGGGCGCTGCATCGGCGCTCACAGGTGTCACGGTCCGTTGGCCGAACGGCAGAACAGAGGAGTTTGCGGCACCCCTTGTGAATGGCTTTACGGCATTGACCGAAGGCAAAGGAACAAGTTCTGGAAAGCACGAGTGAAGGGTTGCTGGCGGTAGAGCGATTATCGCGGATCGGCAGTCTGTTCCGGCTCGATTGTTCTTTTCGAGATACGTGACTGCAGAAACGCTCGAGTTCGAGACTTTGCGTCCTCGCGATGCTCGGGAAAGACGTGGCCGTCCCCTTTATAGATGGTGCCCGAGCAGGTCACATGCAAACGATCGCAAAGCAGGAACAGTTGTTTTGCATTGATCACGGGTACATTCTGATCGTCACTACCATGCAGGATAAGCAGTGGCGGCAGATGTTTCAGGTGCAGGAAATACTCATCGGGCAAACTGCCTGCCCACTCCACAATGGAGTCGATGCCGGTCAGTTCCGTTCCTGCTGCAAGAGCAACGGATGCTCCCAGTGAAATGCCGAAGAGCACAACAGGCTTGTTCTTGGGTGCGAAGTGCGCAATGCATTCAGCTGTACTGGCGACCCAACGGACATAGTTTGCGTTCGTTGGGAATGTGCCGTGCGACGCCTCGTAGAAGTGTGGAAACAGAACGAAGTAACCCTCACCCGCCCACACTTTTGCAAGCATGCGATATGGCTCCGCCCCTGCGGCTCCATGCAGAAAGACGATGGTGAGAGGAGCAGATGCCTCTCCGAATTGCTCGCACATTGCGGCGTGCGCGGCTGGACACGCCAGCATCGTTACGCAAAGGAGAGGCACCTGCACTAAACGCAACATGGCAAGCAGTGCTGCTACACAGCCTTGCGTTGAAATGTGGACTTCTTGGTGTTGGAGAAGGAGTCTTTCGCTTTGAAGGCGTTTGCCGTGGCACCTGCATGCTGCTTGGTACCTGCCTTACCGACGGCGGCTTTTTCTTTTGCTGCCTGCAGCTTCTGTGCTGCACGGCTGAGGCCGCCAACCTTCACGGATCCTGGTTTTGGAATGAAATCGCTCATAGCAAAATCCTCTCATGAGTGGTGATGCGTGTGGATTGCATGTAGCCCAATCGCGGCTACTAATGCACAGCGCAGTGGGCTCCCCCGTAGTCGCCGGTGTTGAGAAAATGGCGCGCATCTGCGTTATCGGGATTGAAGTGGAGAGCTCGCTTCAGGGTGGAACGTGCAGAAGCACCATCGCCGCTTCTACACTGTAGGAGCGCAAGGTTGAGCAGGGCGGTGGTTTGCCCTGGGTCGTCAGTGAAGATGGTGGCGAGATGCTGAATGGCACCTGAACTGTCCCGTTGCTGAGCATCCAGAACCGCAAGGTTGGAGAGCGCTGCCACATCGTGAGCATTCTGAGCGAGCGTCGCGGCATATTGTGTACGCGCCGTTTTGGCGTCTCCGGCGATCTGGGCGAGGTAGCCAAGCTGCTCGCGGACCACGCCATCATCTGCGCCGTTTAACTCTGCAGACCGGAGCAGCTTGACCGCCTTGCTGAAGCTTGCGCGATCGCCACGAACGGCAAACTGCGCGTAAGCCAGACCAAGTTCCCTATCCGTCGGCTGCACGTTGCCGACCGACACCAAATCGACGGCGCGCGTGTACGTGGCCGCTGGAATCGGGCCATCGAGGTTGCTGAGGGAGAGTGCCGGTTGCTGTGCCGCGCCATGCGGCGGATGGCGAGCTTCGATGTCGTGATCCACATTCTGTTCGTGCGAGATATCAGAGGTGGCGCGCGATGGCATGTGGCACGCTGCGCAATCCTGCTGCTCTGAATGGTGCGTTGCGGGGTGAAATGATGCCGAGTCACCATGGCACTGCAGGCATTTGCCTCGGTAAAAGGCAACACGCTGCTCTGGTGGTGGCTCGCTGTGTGGATCGTGGCAGGTTGTGCAGGTAAGCTTGTCGCCGACGGAGCGACGGCACGCAGATCTGAGGAGGCCCTCGTACTGACTACCGGCGCGTTCCCTTGTCTTTTCCGAGGATGTATTGACGAAGTAGACGGCTGTGTCGGCGAGTTCCTGTCCTGGAGCGAAGGTTGAGAGGGATCGTCCGGCACGCTGAACCATCGCATCGCCTTCAAGGTGACATTGCAGGCAGATGCTGTCGCGCTTGCTGGGGGTGAGCGCAGCGAGTTTGAGCATAGGGGCTTTGCCCAGCGTGCGGAGATGCTCTGCGCTGTCACCATGGCAGTTGCTGCAACTTATGCCTGCCTGCTGGAAGGGTTCGTCGCGGAAGGCGTTTGGTGCTGCTGCCAAGGTTTGCTGAACGGCACCCGCGTGGCAGTGCAGGCAATTCGCATCCGTGGGCAGAGATAACGGCGCCGTAGTCGTGGAATCGTACGCTGGTGCCATGCCGAAGGACGCCCTGCGGGTGTACCAGTTGACGGGAGCTTCGTACCAGAGCTTGGTGTTGCCGTTCGTACGGCTGAACAGGTAGGTTCTGCCGTGAAGTCCGGAGCCGATGTAGTAGGTCAGCTGCTCTGTATCGTCGAGCGGTGCGGTCTCGCTTTCGCGAGTTGAATGGAGGTACGCTACCCCATCTTTCTGACTGACTTTATACGTGACTCCCGAGGTTTGGTTGGTGAAGGTTCCGGTACTCAATGCCTGTAGAGCGAGGCCGCTTCCTCGCGCCATCGAGGTTTTCTGGTAGCTAGTTACGATGGCTGCGTGGCACTGGATGCAGGCTTTGTCCGGATCTGTAAGGACCGGTGAGGATGCAGTGGCGGCGTGGGCAGGTTGTATGTTTTTGGCGCGCAGGACTAGAGTTGCGGTCAGGACAGCCAAAAGTATGACAACGAGGGCGAGGCGGTGAGGCATCACTTTGGGGTATCGAACTTTGGAGCGGTATCGGCCTGGATTTTCTGCGAGAGGGCTGTCTCCCGTTGGGCTTCAGTGGTGCGACCAAGGCCGCGGTAAGCCTGGCCCAGCAGGTTGTGGGTCATGTAGTTGGCTGGATCCATGCGTTCTGCGCGCTCTAGGAAGCCTGCGGCCGTGGCGGGATCATTGCGTTTAAGCAGGACTTTGCCGAGCAGGATGTAGGGACCGGTGGAATTTGGTTCGAGGAGGAGGGCTCTCTGGAGGGTTTGCTGGGCGGCTGCGTAATCGCCTTTCCTAGAGTAGGCATCGCCGAGGCGGTCGTAGACGGCTCCGTTGAGAGGATTGCGTTGTTGTTCGGCCGAGAGTTCTGTGATCGCTTCGTCAACGTGAGCTTGAGCGAGGGCGACTTCGCCGAGGAGCATGTGAGCTTCAGGCAGGGCAGGTTCGAGGGCTAAGGCCTTTCTGGCCTCATCCTGGGCGACGGGGACGTACTCGCGTCTGAGGAGCATTCTGGCTGCGAGGAGATGGGCGGCAGCGGAGTCACCAGGAAAGCCATATTGGTCGGCGAAGGCGTGCCTGGCGTCGTCGTAGCGTCTGGAGTCGATGTAGCAGAGGGCGAGGACGTAGGCTGGGTCGGATTTGGTTTCAGGTGTCCAGGTATGAGCTTTTTCGAGGAAGGGGATGGCGGCGGCCGGTTTACCCATTCGGAAGAGGGTGAGGCCTCTGAGTTGGGTGGCGGAGAGGTCGTTGGGTGGGGCGGCGGCGAGGGCTTTTTCAGCTTCGGGGAAACGGTTGAGAGCGTAGAGTGCCTCGCCACGGAGGCGTTCGAGGTTTTCAGTTTTTGGGTTGCTATCGAGGGTTTGAAGGGCTTGTTCGGCACGGCCGGTGTCTATGTCGTGCTGGATGGACTGAGCGGGTACCACCCCCCCTATAGCCAGAGCCAAAATCGTGCAAGCAAAGGAGATGCGTGTTGGCGTGAGCCAAAATCCTGACGGGATTGGAGTTTCGGGATGTGGTCTCTTGTTCACTAAGCTGTCTTCGGTTTGGGTGACCTTGGATTAGACGATTTCCTGCTCTTTCTATTGTAGAAAATGTGAATGGTAAGTGTGCCAACTATTTTTGGGGCGAAAGTCACGTCAATACAATCGTTTGCGCTTCGACGAAGGACGCGAGGGCTTGACAGCAGAGTGGCTGAAAAGGAAACGGAGGAGAGCCTGAGCTCTCCTCCGCTGGTGGTGGAGTGCAGCCTGCTTAGAACTTCAAGCGGGCTGCAAATTGGAGTTGACGTGGGTTAGAACCCGGCGCGAGCTGCGTGATTTGACCACCATTGACGTCGATGTTGTCATTCGACGGTGTGGCGTAGCTCTGGTGGTTGAGGACGTTGAAGAAGTCCGTACGGAAGATCGCGGTGACGCTCTCCTTGATACGGAAATTCTTCTGGGCCGAAAGATCGACATTGTAGAAGTGCGGTCCAAAGAAGCTATTGCGCTTCAAATTTCCGAACTGTGCGTAACCGGGATTGGTGAAGATCTGTCCGCTCGTAGAAGTGATATCCGTAATAGGTGTGAAGAAGGAGAGTGTGCTACCACCTCCCGGGGCGGTGGCGTGGTCCAGACCCTTAAGGCCAGTCGTAAATCCACTCCCGGTGTAGTTTGGCTCGTTCGGACCTACGTCTTTGTTAATGCTGGCGTTGCTGTAAGTCGGCCAGAAGGGCAGGCCGCTGGCGATGTTGAAGGTGGGGCTGAGCTCCCATCCGCCAATCACGCGATCGACGATGCCGTTGACGTTGGAGGCGAAGGCCTTGCCTTTGCCGAAGGGCAGTTCAAGGTTGCCGAAGAAGGTGAGCTGCTGCTGACGCAGATCATCCTGGTTTCCTTGCGTGATGTTCTTGAACTGCTGCAGGTCAGTGTTGGAAAAGTTGATGGCCTTTTGATAGGCGTAATTCAGCGTGAACTGATAGCCCTGACCGAAGTTCTTCTGCAGCGTAGCCTGAAGCGCATTGAAGTGCGTGTCAGCGTCCGAAGCGAAGTAATTGATGTCCTGAGTCCAACCGAAACGAGGCTGGTAGTACCGGCGCTTCGGATCGTTGTTATTGGAGCAGGGCAGGTTCGGGAAGTGGCCCCCGACGCAGACCGTGTTTACGGCGGGCTGAAAGATGCCATTCGGCGCTGGGTTGTAGACCAGGCCATTTTGAACAAGGCCGACCGCATTCGGGTTGATGGTGGAACCATCACCGGTGAAAGTATGGGTTCCCTTGTTGCCGACGTAGCCAACTGTGACCGAGAACTGACGGCCTAGATCCCGTTGAAGTTGTGCATTCCAGGAGTCGATGGTCGGGAAGCGCTCCGTGGTGGGACGTGCGTTCGCGTTGACACCGTCAGGTAGCGGGATGACTCCGTTTGTGATGGCGCCGCCGAAGTTAGGTGTCGGTGGTGCGCCGCCCAGCTGGAAGACGTAGCCGTTACCGGAGCTGTTGACCTGCTGTTTGGACAAGACAGGCAGATTCTGAGTGACAGCGTGGCCGAAGATGGAACCGAAGACGCCGATGTCAAACGAGCGACCGTAGCCGGCGCGAATGACGGTCTTAGGTGTGATTTGGTAGGCCGCGCCGATACGCGGGGCGATGTTGCTGTAGTTGTTCTTGGTTCCCATCTCGCCGTCGTACGGACCTTCGTGCGCAACCTGCAGGTTGCCGGTGTCCAGGTTCAGGATGGAACCCTGATCCTTCTCCGTCTTTTCAGGCGTGTAGACCTCGTAACGAGTGCCGTAGTTCACCGTCAGCTTCTGACTGATGCGCCAGGTGTCCTGGAGATAACCGAAGTAGCGGTTCTGGGTCTCAGAAGCGTTGGTGGAGGTGCTGGCGTAACGGGAGAACTGGCCAACATCTCCAAGGACGAAGCTGGCGAATCCGAGACCTCCCTGACCCGCGGCCTGTGTCGTGTGTCCCTGGAAGTTGAGCACACCGGCGCGGTTGTTATCGGAAGGAACGCGGAGATTGTATGCGTGACGGAGATCTACACCGAACTTGATGGAGTGGTTGCCAAGCTCGTGCGTCCAGTTGTTGACGACCTGGTACTGGCGCTCGTTCTCGGTAAGGGGGCAGTTACAGTGGTTGACACCAAGACCGGAACCGAAGTTTGCACCGGCGTTATTGAGCCCGTTGTTGGGTGGACCTTCAATATCGAACTCCGGTGCACCGATGGTGTTGCCAGTGTCGAAGTTCAGGCCGGGGATGCCGTTATTGGTCGCAAAAGCCTCTGCGCCATCGTACTTGGAGGTCGCGATGGAGTAACGGAGGAAGCCGAAGCGAATGTCGGTGACCCACTTGGGGCTGACGACTACGTCAAAGCCGGTCGCCCAGCTGGCGTTATGGCCTTTTGAGACACCGCCGAAGCCACCAGTACCGAACCCCGGGCCGCCGAGGGCACCGAAGGCCGTTCCACCGGTGAGTACGTCTGAAAAGTAGCTAAATCGGTTGAAGTAGTGCACCTTGTCTGAAACTTGGGCGTCGAGACGGATGGTGCCCTGGTCGTAGTTGAATTGACCTGTGCCGACGGCGGAGTAGTTGGCGTACGGCGTACCGGCCGAGGAGGTATTGGCAACGGGGTAGCGCTCGAGCAGGCTTACGGCAGCCGCGTTGAGCTCGCCTTTCGGGACGATGTTGTTGGCGTACGGCACACCGGTTAGCGGGTTGGCGATGACAGTGCTTACCTTGCCGGAGGTGAGGGTACGCGTACCATCTGCCTTTAGCGTGCTTCCGACGTAATCGGAGAAGTCACAGCCGACAGGGCCGAGGCAGCTGGACCGCAGAAGGGTCGTCGGGACGGTGTTGATGCCGGTCGACGTACCAACCTTGGAGCGGACACCCTGGTAGTCCATAAAGTAGAAGAGGACGTCCTTCTTGACGGCACCGCCGACGGAGCCGCCGAATTGGGACTGAAGACCGACGGGAACGATGCGATGGGTGACGGAATCGGGCTGGTTGAACGGATTCTTGGCCTGATTGGCGTCAGACTGGCGGAAGTCGAAGATGCCGCCGTGGAGGGCGTTGCCACCAGACTTGGTCTGCGCTGTGACGACAGCAGCGACGGCCTTGCCGAACTGGGCGTCGTAGTTCTGGGTGGCAATCTTGGATTCCTTGACCGAGTCAAGGGATGGGTTGACGACGATGATGCCGAGGATGGGGTCCTGGTTATCGGTACCGTCAAGCTCGTAGGCGACACCGGCGAAGTGCTGGCCGTTGACGATGATCTGTTGGGAACCTTGAGGATTTTCAGACGAGGCGTGCGACCAGCCGAGCAACTGGGTACCGGGAAGGAGGAGCTGCAGGCCGGTGAAGTTGCGATTGGGGAGGGGCAGATCTTCAGTATTACGCTCGTTGAAGACGGTGGCTACGTCGGCACGGTCAGTCTTGAGGGTGGGGATATCGCCGGCAGACACGTCAACGACGGTACCGGAGTCACCGACTGTGAGATTGGCGTCGACCTTTGGAGAGGAGTCTGCGGCGACGTTGACGCCGGTGGTGGAAAAGGTGGTGAAACCCGGAGCGGTGATCTTGATCGCGTAGGAGTCTGGGATGAGGTGCTCGACGGTGTAGGCGCCGGAGCTGTTGGCGGTGACGGTGACGGAGGTGCCCTTACTGATATCCGTGACGGTAACCGTAGCATTGGGAATGGCGGCGCCGGTGGGGTCCGTTACGGTTCCATTGAGGGAACCGTAGATGGCCTGGCCATAGCTTGCTCCTGCCGAGAGTAGGACGGCAGAAAGGGCGAGGGCGCTCACCTTTCTTGTGATGTTCATTGCTGATCCTCCAGAGGATGAAACGCGGTTCAGTGTCATGAGCAGATTGGCTGCCTGAGACGGCAACTCTGCCGATGTATGGAACGACGAGGACTCTAACGGGTGTGTGAGACCGTTGTCAATCAAAAGGTTGAGGTATTTTTCTGAAAAGGTACTACACATTTAGGGATTCGGGATGGAAGATCTTTCTAAATTTCATAGATGGATGTTCCGCGTAGGGATTGGTGCCTTTTCTGGGGTTTTTGGGGTGTTGTCTTGTTTATGGATCGGGTTTTGGGGGCCGATTTGCAATCGGGCGAGGTGATTGTGCCTACAGCTTGGAGCCAGACATGTAGGCATTGTGCTATGGTTTGGCGGCTGCTGAGTCTACATCGAATTGAGGATTGTTCATGGCTGCAAAACACTTTGTCGGTGCACTTTGTCTGAGCGCGATGTTAGTTGGTGCAGGTGGGGCGCAGACGTCTGCCGCCGCCGTAACGCCGACACCCGCCGAACTACATGCGGCCGCGATGCCCACGCACGATGACACGTGGTGGAAGCATGCGCTGGTGTACGAGATTTATCCCCGGTCATTTCAGGACAGTAATGGCGATGGTGTGGGCGATTTGAACGGCATGACGCAGCGGTTGGACTACCTGCAAGGGCTGGGTGTGGACGCGATCTGGATTGCGCCGATGTTTCCGTCGCCACAGGTGGACTTTGGGTACGATGTCTCGGACTTTCTGACAGTGGACCCGCAATACGGCAGCCTGGCAGACATGGACAAGCTGATTGCCGAGGCGAAGAAGCGGAAAATCCGGATTTGCCTGGACTGGGTAGTGAACCACACGAGCGACAAGCACAAGTGGTTTGAGGAGAGTGCGTCGAACCGTACAAACTCGAAGGCGGACTGGTATGTGTGGAATGACGGGAAGAAGGCGACAGACGCGGGTGTTGGGACGTATCAAAAGAAGTTTGAGCACGACGGGATGGTGCCGCCGAACAACTGGGAGAGCGTGTTTGGCGGGAGCGCGTGGACGTGGGTGCCGGCGCGGAAGCAGTTTTACTATCACAAGTTTTATGTGCAGCAGCCGGATCTGAACTATCGCAACCCTGCTGTGGAAAAGGCGATGTTTGACGGGATGCGGTTCTGGATGGACCGCGGCGTGGCGGGCTTTCGGCTGGATGCGGTGCCGACGCTGTTTGAGGATCCGCAGTTGCGGGACGAGGCAGAGACGGGCGGTGTGAATGCGCAGGGTGATCCGAACCTGAAGGATACGTACACGAGCAACCTGGCCGATGTGCACGCGGTGATGCAGCGGATGCGGGCGGTGGTGGCAAAGTATCCGGGAGACCGGGTGCTGATTGGCGAGACCTACCTGCCGAATACGGCGGCGCTGGAAGAGTGGTACGGCGGAAGCCGCCGCGACGAACTGCAGCTGCCGATGGACATGCTGGTGGGTTTTCCGGATCGGGCGGGCGGCAAGACGCTGAGTGCGCCGTATCTGAGGCAGTACATCACGGAGGCGGAGACGGAGCTGCATGGGTCGCAGCCGCTGTTTGTGTTCGATAACCACGACAATGAGCGGAGCCACGACCGGTATAACGACGGCACCCACGCGGCGGAGATCGACAAGGCGATTGCGGCGGTATTGCTGACGAGCAAGGCGACGGCGCTGATGTATTACGGCGAGGAATTGGGGATGCCGACGTCGACGCCGACGCGGGTGGAGGATGTGAAGGACCCGATTGGGGTGACGGGCTGGCCCAAGGAGAAGGGCCGGGATGGCGAGCGGACGCCGATGCAGTGGGACGGGTCGCCGCAGAGCGGGTTCAGCAGCAATGGGAAGACGTGGCTGCCGGTGCCGGGGAATTACGTGTCGTTGAATGTGGCAGCAGAGGCGGCGGATCCGAGTTCCCTGCTGAACTGGCACAAGAAGCTGATCGCGATGCGGCGAACGATGCCGGCGCTGCACGATGGGGGCGTGGTGATGCTGGATACGGCGAACTCGAATGTGCTGAGCTATGTGCGAACGGCTCCCGCGGGGGCAAAGGCGGTGGTTGTGTCGCTGAACCTGTCCGGCACGCCGCAAACGGTGTCGCTGGATTTGAAGGGAGCGGGGCTGGGGTCTGCGGTGACGCCGCTGCTGGCGAGTAGTGATGGGCTGATGGGGGCGACAACGGTGGAGAGCCTGATGCTGCCGGCGTATGGGTCGTTTGTGGCTCAAGTGAAGTAGGGGTTGGGAGGCGCGGGAAGTCTTCTTCCTGCGCCTTTTGCCTGCTGGACAGAAACGTGTTGTGAGGAGTGGGGTCGATGGCGGACGGCGGGCTAAAGAGCAGGTCGTCAAAGGATGGGAAGACCGCGGTGCAGGGGCGTGGTGAGATGCCGTTGCACCGCTCGATCTATGAGCAATTGCTGCGGGAGATTGAGGATGGGCGCTGGAAGATTGGCGACCGGCTACCGAGTGAGGCGCTGCTGTGCGATCGATTTTCTGCGTCGCGGATTACAGTGGCGAAGGCGATTGGGCAGTTGCAACGGGAGGGCCGGGTACGGCGGCGTGCCGGGTCTGGGACGTTTGTGCAGCAGCCATCGAGTACTGGCGGGACGGCCTTACGGTTTGGTCTGCTAATTCCGGAGCTGGGGCTGACGGAAATTTTTGAGCCGATGTGCCGGGGGATGATGACGTCGCCGCTGGCGCGGCCACACTCGCTGACGTGGGGGCACACGGCGGAGGATCCTGGATCGCCGGAAGCTGGAGCGGAGGATCTTTGCCGGCAATTTATTGCGCAGCGGGTGACGGGGGTGTTCTTTGCGCCGCTGGAGTATTCGGCGGATCGGTATGCTGCGAATTTGCGGGTGGTGCAGGCGCTGGAAAAGGCGGGTATCGCGATTGTGCTGCTGGACCGTTGCCTGGAACCGTTTCCGAAGCGATCGAAGTATGACCTGGTCGGCATCGACAACCATCGTGCGGGTGCGCTGGTGACGGAGCATGTGATTGCCGCGGGTGCGAAGAGGCCGGTATTTGCCGCGCGTGCGGAGTCTGGTGTGACGGTGCAGGTACGCAGTGCGGGGTATCTTGCTGCGGTTCGGGCTGCTGGGCTGGAATATGCGGGTATGGTGTGGAACGGCGATGTGGAGAGCGCGGCGGAGCTGGATGCGCTGCTGGCAGCAGAGAAGCCTGATGCACTGGTGTGCGCAAACGATAAGACGGCGGCAACAGTGATGCAGCACCTGCTGAACCGGGACCTGCGCGTGCCGGGGGATGTGCGGGTGACGGGCGTGGACGACGTGAAGTATGCGAAGTTTCTGCCGGTGCCCTTGACGACGATTCACCAGAACTGCGCAGAGATGGGTAGGCTGGCAATGACAGTGATGTTGGATCGGGTAGAGAACCCCCACAGGCCAGGAGTGGAGGTTCTGACCGGGTTTGAGCTGGTGGTGCGGGAGAGTAGCGGCGCTCAGAAAGCCTGAGGCGGAGCGGGAACCAGGACAGGAGTAGTACGGGTAGTGCAGGCGAGAACAGATCGCCGCGGCGGACGCGGCGATTTGTGATCTTGGAGTTGTGACATTCGGTGCTGGCACCCCGCTGCTGGGACCCGTTGCTGGGACCCGTTGCTGGGACCCATGGATGGGACTTCCCTACTGGAATCGATGTCGAAGTCGATGGTGACCCGTTGACCGGTGATGAGTCCCTTGAACTCGACGAACAGCTTATGACTGGTGTCGTAGACCTGGGTGAGAAAGGTGCCGGTGAACTTCTTCTGCGACGGGCGACCGTGACCAGCACCCGGATGATGTTGGTGAGATTGAGGTTGTCGCCATAGGCGAGCGCATATCGGTTGGAGAGCCTGGGTTTGAAGTTGGGCCGTAGCCCGGTATGGGCCCATCTTAATTTTTTGAACATGTTCATTTATTGCTTGCAAGCTTGTGTTCCCGGATTTACCCTCACTTTGAACACGTTCGAAAATGCAATTTAGATCGATCAAGGAGAGGTGTTGCCATGTATGTTGCGTCCTGCTATTTCAGTTATTTGGCCATCAGCATAGCGCTGACAATGTGGGTTGCGCGCACGCTGCACAGGAGCGGGCGAGTGTTTCTGGTGAATGCCTTTGGGGGCGATGCCGAGCTTGCCGATTCAGTGAACCGGCTGCTGGTGGTGGGGTTCTACCTCATGAATCTTGGGTATGTGGCCCTGTTTCTGAAGACGTATGAGCCGCTGAGTACTCTGCGGCAGGTGATTGAGCTGGAGAGCAGCAAGCTGGGTGCAGTGCTGCTGGTGCTGGGTATCGTGCATTTTGCGAACATCCTGGTGCTGGCGAACTTGCGGAAGAAGGCGGCGACAACGGCGGGTGCGGTAGCGTAGGAAGATGACGGCGACCGCGGAGAAAGGCCTGCCGGTGCGCAAGGCTGGGCTGAAGAAGTCTGAGGAGACGCGCAGGCGGATTCTAGAGGCTGCGCTCGTGATCTTTCGCGAGCGCGGCTTTGCCAGTGCGACGATGCGAGAGATTGCGACGAATGCGGACGTGGCGGTGGGCGCGGCGTACTACTACTTTGAGAGCAAGGACGCCATCGTCATGGCCTTTTACCAGCGGGCGCAGGAGGAGATGCGGCCGGCACTGCTGGCGGCGCTGGATCGGAGCCGAACCCTGGAAGGACGGCTGCGCGGCATAGTGGGGGAGAAGCTGACATACTTCTCGAGCAATCGGGCCTTGCTTGGGGCGCTGACGGCGCATACCGATCCGAAGCATCCGCTGTCGCCGTTTGGAGAGGCGACGACTGCGATTCGGGAGGAGGATGTTGCGCTGTTTGCGCGTGCAGTGGCGCAGAGTGCGGTGAAGTTGCCGAAGAATGTGGCGCCGTATTTGCCGCGGCTGCTGTGGATGTACCAGATGGGCATCATCCTGTTCTGGGTATATGACGATTCGCCGGGGCAAGCGCGAACGAAGACACTGTTTGACGGAACGCTGAAGATATTGCTGCTGACTCTGAAGCTGGCGAACTTTCCACTGTTGCGGCCGATGCACAAGCTGGCGGGGGAGCTGTTAGCGGCAGTGTACGGGGATAGGTGAGGTTCTATTTGAGCTGCAGGCAGGTGAGCCACAAGAGACCAAGGTTGAGGCATAACCGAACGTGTAACTTAAGAGCGCTCACACAGCTGCAATAGGAGGGAGGGCTTAGGGCCACCCGCTTTCTCTTGTGCTTACCGAGCTCGTACACGGGTATGGGGACAAGAAGCGACATTTGGAATATTTATGTGTGAAGCGCCAACTCAGGCGGGAGCTTGAGCAACTTAAGTGTTGGCGCACATCGTTGCAGGTATCGATCCGCAGACGAAACGACGCGACCCTCTTTCCGCCTAGCCCGCACGTTCCAGATGCGGCGGACCACTCAAGACACGCGCGCTCAGCACCTTCATAGCGATGGAGGTGAGCGTTGCTCTGCGCTACACCCCGGAGATTTCTGACATGGCACTTACGACTTACATTGCGTTGTTTCACCATCGCGACCATGCAACCGATGCATTGCGTGACTTACACCAGGCAGGCATCGCGCCAGGCGCGATTACCGTGATCGGCGACAGAGATGGCGGCGATAGCGATGAGACCCGCGGCAGCTTTGGCGACGGATGCGGCTACGGAAATGAGACGGGACTTGACGCGATCGGCGTGCCGGAGAAGGATCGCACACACCTAGAAGACGGCATAAAGAACGGTGGGGTCGTGATCTCGCTGAAGAGTGCGGATGCACAGGCTGAGGCGGTCGAGAAGATCTTTCATACACACTCCACCCGAAAGATCGACGAGACGGACGTAGAAAGAGAAAAGTACGTTGCGCCAGCGGTCGCCGCGCCAGTTGTTGCTGCTACCGCTGTAGAAACGGGTGTCGTTCCAATCGTGGAAGAGTCGCTGGTTGTGGGCAAGCGTGAAGTGGATCGCGGCGGAGTTCGTGTATTTCGGCGCGTGGTGGAAGAGCCGGCGAGCGCGAATGTGACCCTACATGAAGAGCATGTCGTGGTGGATCGCAGGCCGACGGACCGGGCAGTGACGGATGCCGACCTACTGGGTGGAGACCGCGTGATTGAGCTTACAGAGACCGCGGAAGAAGCGGTGGTGAGCAAGACGGCGCGTGTTGTGGAGGAGGTTCGCGTTGGCAAGGAAGCTACTGACCACACGGAAACTGTTCATGACACGGTGCGGCACACGGAAGTGGATTTCGAAGAAGTTCCCGTTACGGGGACAGTAGCCACAGCATCGACAAAGAAGTACTAAGACTTCAAAGTTTTTTGAGGAGAACGAGGGACCATGGCGAACGAACATGTGAAGGTTTATGAAGAGAAGAAGGGTTTGCCGCTTTGGGCGTGGCTGATTCCGCTGTTGTTGTTGTTGGCGCTGTTGCTCTGGTATTTCTTGCGACCCAAGCACGAGGCGGTCAACACATCTGCGCCGGCAACCACGGCAACGGCTGCCGCAACTGGTGCGCCGGATCTGGGTGCAGTGCACTTCGATACGGACAAGGCAACTCTTACATCTGAAGGTCAGGCGACGCTGACACGAGCGGCGCAGTACCTGAAGCAAAATCCGAGTGCGCATATGCGGATTGAGGGCTACACGGACTCAACCGGGACGACGCCGCATAATGCTGATCTGTCGGAACAGCGTGCGATGGCAGCGGGGCATTTCCTTGAAGGCCTGGGCGTCGAGCATTCACGGCTGACGGGTAGCGGTTTTGCGGATGCAAAGCCGGTAGACACCAACAACACGGCCGCGGGCAAAGCAGACAACCGTCGGGTTGAGATTTTCGCCACGCAGTAAGTGCTTCGGCGGCTTCACGGGAGTGCGGCTGCTTAACTAAATTCGGTTGCGAATGTTAGGGGACAAAATGAAGACAGTAGTTGGGTTATACGAAAGTGTTGCGGCGGCGACCAAGGTCAAGGCGATTCTGACGAGCCAGGGTATCGATGCCGGCCAAATTAAAGTTGTGGATCAGTCAAATGGTGGAGACGCGGGTTCGTCGACAGACTCGACATCATTGACGACGAAGGTTAAGGACTTTTTCGGTGGGTTTAGCGGACACAATGATGAGCATGCCGAGTACTCCAAAAGCATTGGCGGTGGCAACGTGATGCTTGCGGTGACAGTGCCAGACGAGCAGGCGGAAGAGACGGCGGACCTGTTGTATGGTAACGGTGCGACAGGGGTGCAAGGTGGCGAAGGTGCAGAGGATGTCGCGACGTTGACCGGCAACAGCGGTGTGGCAACGACACCTAACTCTGTCGTAAGTGGTGAACAGGTGATTCCTGTTGTGCAGGAAGAGCTTGTCGTGGGCAAGCGGCAGGTAGACCGGGGTGGAGTTCGTATTTATTCGCACCTGGTGGAAACGGCTGCAAGTGCAGATGTAACGTTGCGTAACGAGCGTGTTGTCATTGACCGTCAGGCTGTGAATCGGCCTGCAACCGACGCTGATTTTGCAACGGGGAACGATGTGCTCGAGCTCAAGGCGACAGGGGAAGAGGCCGTTGTTGGCAAGACCAGTCGCGTTGTGGAAGAGGTTCGCGTGGGCAAGCAGGCGAGCGATCATACGGAGCAAATTAACGAGACGGTTCGGCACACAGAAGTGGATGTGGAACCGGTAACGACAACATCTACGGAGACACTGACAGGTACGAAGAGCCGCTACTAAGTAAGCCAGCATGTGAACGACGGATCTGCAAGGATTGCAGGTCCGTCGTTTTGTATCTGGTTTCAAGTGGGTGGTGCTGAGGAGACATTATGGAGTACGGGAAAGAGAGAGCCTCCGGTTATACGGAAGTGGATGGCGAGGCTATTACGATTCCGGTTGTGGAAGAGTCGCTGGTTGTGGGCAAGCGACTGGTGGAGACGGGTAAGGTGCGGCTGACGCTGCACGCCGAGGAACATGCGGAAGTGTTGGATGTGCCGCTGACGGAGGTTCGCTGGCATGTGGAGCATGTGCCTGTGAACCGCGTGGTGGATGCCGCGCCGGAGGTACGGGTAGAGGGTGACACGACAATTTACCCGGTGATGGAGGAACGAGTTGTGGTGCGTCGCGAACTGGTGGTGCGGGAGGAAGTTCGGGTGACACGACGGACGGCGACGAACGTGGAAAGAGTTAGTGAGACCGTGCGGCGCGAAAAAGTGGTAGAAGAGCGGTTGCCTGCGGATAGTTTCAGCGAGTAGATGCGTCGTGGAAAGGGTCCATGTCTTGCGGTGCAGACATGGACCCTTTTTGCGTTTAACGGACGACGCTGGTGTGGAGGGGGAGGTCTGCGGAGCTGGGGCCGACGGAGAGGGTGTAGGTGCCGGGGAGTTGTTCCCAGCTGGCCTGGGGCTCGTTCCAGGACTTGAGGGCGAGAGGTTCAAGGGGGATGGTGACGGTCTTGCTTTCGCCGGGGTTGAGCGCTGTACGGGTGAAGCCGGCGAGGCGGTGGAAGTGTTCGCTTGCCGCGGCGGGGAGCTGGATGTAGGCCTGGCTGATCTCGGTGCCGCGGCAACTGCCGGTATTGGTGACGGTAAAGCTGGCGGTGTTGGTCCCCTTGTTGAAGGCGAGGTTGGAGTAGGTGTAGGACGTGTAGCTGAGGCCGAAGCCGAAGGGGAAGAGTGGGGTTTTGTTTTCGCTTTGAAACCATTTGTAGCCGAAGCGGACACCTTCTGTGTAGTCGGCGGGGAAGGTCTCGTTCTTGGCCTCGTCGACCCAATGCTCGGGCAGGCCGCCGTTGGTGGTTTTGTAGGTGAGGCCGAAGATACGGTCGTGGGGCAGATCGGCATCGGTGCGGGCGAAGGTGATGGGAAGCTTGGCGGAGGGGTTGACGGTGCCGAAGAGAAGGTTCGCGAGAGCTTGCGCGCCGCCGATGCCGGGGTACCAGGCCTCGAGGACGCCGGAGACGCTGTCGATCCAGGGCATGGCGACGGGGTTGCCGGTAACGAGGACGACGACGGTTTTTGAGTTCGCTTTGCTGACGGCTGCGATGAGGGCGTCCTGGTTGTCTGGAAGGGCGAGGGTCGGTGCGTCGCCACCTTCGCTCATGTACTGGTCGGCGAAGACAATGGCGATGTCGGCCTGCTTTGCAGCTTCTGCGGCGGATTTGATGTCGGTGCCGGGGTTGAAGGTGACGTTGCTGTTGGGGGCGTGCTCGCGAATGTAGCGAAGTGGAGCGGAGTTGAAGTAGACGGCCTGACCCCATTCGGTGGGCTGGCCGGGATGGGTGGGATCGCCGCCGGGAGCGTCGACCTGGGCGGAGCCGCCGCCGGACATGAGGCCCACGTCGGCGTGGGCACCGATGAGGACGATGTTCTGCTTCCGTGCTCCGTCGAGAGGGAGGGTGTTGTCCGCGTTCTTGAGCAGGACGATGGATTCTTCAGCGATGTGCTGGGCGTCGTCACGGCCGCGGAAGGGGTCGACCACGGTGCGCGGAGTGGGTGGGTGATCGATAACGCCGGCGGCGAACATGCTGCGGAGGAGGCGGCGGACCATGTCATCAAGGCGGGCTTGCGGGACTTCGCCTTTTTGCACGGCGGTCTTGAGGTCTTCAGCAAAGTGGTGAATACCGGGCTGCTCCATGTCGAGGCCGGCAAGAGCGGCCTTGGTGGTGGTGTGGGTGGCTTCCCAATCGGAAACGACGAAGCCGGGGTAGTGCCACTGACCCTTCAGGACGTCGGTGAGCAGGTACTTGTTTTCGCAGGCCCAGTCGCCATCAATCTTGTTGTACGAGCACATGACGGACGAGGGTTGGCCGATGCGGATGCCGATTTCAAAGGCGAGGAGGTCGGACTCGTGCATGGCTTTGCGGGTCATGTGGACGTCGACGACGGTGCGGCCGGTCTCCTGGTCATTGAGGGCGAAGTGCTTGATGTCGCCCATGATGTTGTTGGACTGGACACCCATGATGACGTGGCCGACGGTGGTGCCGGCGAGGACGGGATCCTCGCCGGGGTATTCGAAGAGGCGGCCGTTGCGGGGGTCGCGAGCGAGGTTGGTGCCGCCGCCGATGCTTTGGTTGTAGCCCTGGGCGCGGAGCTCGCGGCCGATAACGTCGCCGTAGAGGTGGGCGGCTTCGGGATCCCACGACGCGGCTGCGCTGAGGACGGAGGGGAGAAGGGTGGCGTAGCGGCTTTGTTGTGCGGCCATGCGGACGCCTACTGCGGAGTCTGCTTCCTGGAGGGAAGGAATGCCGAGGCGAGGGATACCCTCGACTTCGCCGGCGCCGCCGTTGTTGTCTGCGGGGACGGGGTCACCTTCGCGGAGTGGGCCCCAGCCGATGCCATGGACGAGCTGGATCTTTTCGTCGAGTGTGAGCTCTTTGACGACCAGGTCGGCGCGATTGTCTGGCGAGAGGGTGGGATCAGACCAGGGGAATGTGGGCGCGGGTTTGCGCCGCGGGGGCTGAGCGACGACAGTGACGCAGGCGACGAGGGCGATGGCAGGGAGGAAGCGACGCAGCATGAGTGAGTTCCTTAACGCCCCTAACGATAGCAGTGGCGCGGATGTGGCCGGCAAGAGCCAAGCAGTTTCCCCACTTCGCTTCGCTTCGGTCGAAATGACTTCCCGAGCAAGCAGAGTGTGGTCGGTGTTTCACGATTGAATTCTGTAGGGTGAAGCGAGCTGCTTCGGCTTGTGAACCCATGTCCGAAAGTCTGGACATGGGCACGGAGTTACTGGGCTACTGCGCCGGGGAGGAGGCGGAGATAGACGCCGTTGGTCCAGCCGAAGCCGACACCGTTGGCTTTGTAGCCGAAGGTGACACGGGTGGTGGTGGAGCCGGTGAGGACGTCGTACTTTTCGCGGATGTTGCCTTCTCGGAGGTAGTTGGTTTCAACGGCTTCGCGGAACTTGGTGCTGAGGCGGTCGGCGTCGGCGGTGTAGCCGTATTGACGCAGGCCAAGGACGGCGAAGTAGGTGGTGGGTGCCCAGCCGAAGGGGAGGTCCCACTGCTGGCCGCTGTTGCGTGTGCTCATGGCGAGGCCGTGGTCGTGCTCAAGCAGGCTGAGCTCGAGGACAGTGTCGGCGGCCTGCTTTTTGCTGGCGATGCCGGCCCAGAGCGGATAAAAGTCGGAGGCGTAGGGGTAGTTGTTGTGTTGCTTGGTGACGATGTCGTAGTCGGCGTAGCGGTTCTGGGCAGGGTCCCAGAGGTATTTGTCGATGGCGGCCTTGCGAGCGGCGGCGCGCACCTTCCACATTTTTTCGTCGGCGGTTTTGCCGAGTTCGCGGGCGAAGCCGGCCATGTCATTTTCGTAGCGGACGAGGAGGGCGTTGAGGCAGACGGGGGCGTAGTGATGGGTGGAGCCGCTGAAGGGGCCGAAGCGGAAGGTGGTGTCGAAACCGGATTCGCGGTCGGCACGGTCACCCTTATAAAAGTCGCGGGAGAGGCGGGTGTCGTCGACCTGGGCGGAGCGGCAGACGGCGGTGAGGGCTTTGTCGCAGCTGGCGCTGTCCGGCGAGGAGGCAGGAACGAGGTAGTCACGGGCCTCGCTTCGATGGTTCAACAAGTATCGAAGTGCGTCTGGGTAGTAGGTGCTGTCATCGGCCATCTCCAGGACGGGTCCTTCGCCAACGTCGAAATATCGCGCCAGATGGGTGTTTTCGCCATTGGGGGTGTTGCCGACGCGGGCCTGGTGGATGGGCGAGATCCATAGGGAGTAGTCCTTTGTGGCGACCCCGTAGGCATGCGCGAGCCACTGCTTTGAACCTGGGTTGGATGGCCCAAGCGCGAGAGTTTTGGGCGAGATGCGGGCGCCGGAAATGTCTACGCCGGGTGCCGGGTCTGGAGTGGGAGTAGGGAGTTTGTGGGGGCGCTGGTCGGCTTCGTGGATTTCACGGATCATGTCGGCGAGGAGCGGAGGTTGGGAGCGGGTGAGGAAGTAGGTGCGGTTGGCGTTGAGAAGGGCGCCGTAGTTCTCGATTTCAAAGAAGTAGTTTTCGGCAATCCCGCGGGCGAGTTCGAGCCGGTTGTCTGTGATAAGGCCGAGAACGATGAAGTAGCTGTCCCAGCCGTACATCTCGTTGAAGCGGCCACCGGGAACGACGTAGGGGTTGGGGAGGTAGAGAAGGCCGGGGCGCTCTAAATCTTTCTCAGGCCGCAGGTCGCCGAGCTGGTTGATGGCCTTGGGGAGATGATCGATCTCAACGCCGCAGGTGTCATGGAGCTTTTGCAGGGACGCGGGGACGGCCATGTCTTTGGGCAGATAAACGATGGAGGCGGTGGTGACTTTGGGATCGCGGACAGATTGGCACTCTGCCATGGAGCGGGAGAGGGTGTCCCAGGAGGTTCGGATGTAGTCGCGGATAGGTGGAGGTGCGGTGCCGGCTGCGGGTGTTTGCGCAGCGAGTGAAAGGGTGCAGAGGGCGGCTGCGGCGGAGAGTTTGAGGACGGTGTTGGCGACGGTTTGCATGCGAAGGCCATGCTACGGGAGTGGGTGGTTTTGCGATAGGGTTTGCTGGCGGGTGCCCACGTCCAAGTTCCGGCATGAGTACACGATCGGGCTTCAACGGCGCATTAGAAAAGGGCAGCAGCTTTTCACGGTGGCTCTTCAGGCAGTCCACACCTTACACGCAGGTGCGAGAAGTGCGATCCGGTTTGAGGGTTCGGCAACAAATAATCGTGACGCGGAAGTGGGATGGTGTTCGGCAGGTGAGGTTAGTGCTTGAGGGATGGTGGTGTGATTTGTTTGTCCGGAGGTGGGACAGTTTGGGGCACAGCCGCTGATCGGGCACCTAGGATGGTGGCTGAGGGTGGGCAGATGGAACGGGATGAGCGCAGAAGAACGAGGCGGTACAGGACCTGCGGGCGGGTGGAGATTCCGCTGGTGTACGCGCGGGTGCCACTGTACGGGATGGTGCTGGACATCAGCCCGGCGGGGTGTGGAATCTGTTTGCCGACGGGGACGGGCTTTGTTGCGATGGATGAGGAATACCTGGTGGAGGTGCGATTCCGGACGAACTATTTCACCTTTCGGGCGGTGGGCGCGGTGCGGAGCCAGTACCGCAATGGAACCTATGACGGAGCGATGCTTGGGCTGGAATTTGTGCGGCTCAATGCGCGGGCGCGATTGGACATAGCGCAGTTCATACGGGACCAGGATGAGGTACGGCTGGCGGCGTAGGCGTGCGGGCATGGCCAGGATGTTCGTTTGACTTGGGAAGTTTGTGCTGGCCTATACTCTACGCAACCACTGGCTGAGCTGGAGCGAGAAGGTCGTGTGCGTTTGGGTCCGAGTTGTGCTCGTCGTCGCCTGGCTAAATCGTTAAAGGCTGGAACGCTGTGCCTTGCGGCGGTTGGGCGATAACCGGACGGGCGATGCGCTGAGCCGGACGACGTGGATGCTGGCGATGGGACCGGGGATACGGGAGAACGTGGTGGTGGACCGGGCAGTGGAGTCGATCGACCTGGTGCCGACGCTGACGCAGAGGCTTGGACTAAACGCGCGGTTTGCGCAGGGCCACGTGCTGCGGGAGGTGGTGTAAGCCATGTTGCCGGGAGAGTTGCGGGACGGGAGTTTTGGGAAGTATCCGCCGATGGCAGCGGAGGTAGAGCGTGCTTCCCTGCCCTTGCTGCGGCGGCTGCCCCTGCCGCTGCTGCCGATCCTGCTGCGAGAGGTGAGCGGGTATGACTGCCGGTTCCGCGGGAGCGCGCGGAGGTGCGATGGCTGAAGGGCATGGGCGCGGCGGAGTTTGCGGCTACTGTCGAGCCGTTTCGGGCGCTCTCGCTGCCTGTGGGGCTGAGCAGAACGGAAATTGGGTAGACGACCCGGCGGGTGGCGGGTGAATGCGGAGCAGGGTGCGTGGTACACGTGGCTGAATTCCCAGCGATTGCCGGGGACGGAGAGTTCGCGGTTTCCCGTGTGGCAGGAAGGAAGTTGGACGGCCGTGGTGATTGGGCCGGGGCTGCCGCGGGGATCGACGTCGAGTTCGCCGGTGACGATGGCGCAGGTGGTGCGGCTGCTTTGGTGAGTGGCCAGTGATCAGTAGCAAGTAACAAGGGGCCAGTAGTGAGTAAGAAGTGATCAGTGATGAGCGGTAAGTGTTGAGGAGAAGTAGGACGCAGTAAGTTTCTGTATAGAGTTGAGTTGCTGAAAGGAGCAGGGCTATGTTGCGATGTGAAGCAAGGGCGTGGGCTGGGCTTATTGCGGTAAAAGCTTTCAGCGCGATGGTATCGCTGGCGCAGGGATCGGGGATGCAGCACCCCCGCGCCGCGTGTAGTGGAGCAGGGTCGGCGGCCTGCGTTGATGAAAACGTCTGGGGCGCTCCATGTGGAGGAAGTCTGCCGGGGCTGCTGATTCAGGTGTTGAGTGCGGAAGAGGACACGTACGAGAACAGCGTGTGGAAGTTGCAGCGTTGTAGAACGGGGACCGCGGATTGAACTTTAACCGGTAGCCGTACTCGGCGGTTCGCATTAAGCTCGGGAGGTCTTTAGATGATGCAGAGACGAAGTGTGGTGCGTTCCCTGGCAACGATGGCGGTGGGCGTCGGTCTGGTGGGTGCAAGCGGATGGGCGCAGACAAAGGGTGCCGGGTATGACCCGACGCCGGGGATGAAGCTACCGCAGGTGCTGTATGGCGCGGCGTACTACAACGAATACATGCCGGATGCTCTGCAGCCGGGTCGGCTGGAGAAGGACGTTGCACTGATGAAAGCCGCGCATATTTCCGTTGTGCGCATGGGTGAAAGTACGTGGAGCTTGTGGGAGCCGACGGATGGCGCATTCGAGACGGCGTGGATGGACCGCGTGGTGGATGCAATGGGCAAGGCCGGGATCAAGGTGATCCTGGGCACACCGACGTATTCCATACCGGCGTGGATGGCGAAGGCACACCCGGAGATACTGGCGCGGCCGATGGGCGGCGGCGAGACCGGATATGGAATGCGCCAGAACATGAATACCGATGACCCGAATTACCGGCGGTATGCGGAGCGAGTGATCACGAAGATGGTGGCGCACTACAAGGGGAACCCGACGGTGATCGGGTGGCAGATTGACAACGAGACGAGCAGCTATGGGGCGACGAACGAGTCGCTGCATGCGGCGTTTGTGGAGCGGCTGAAGAAGAAGTTTGGCACGACGGACGCGCTGAATAAGGCGTGGTTCCTGAACTACTGGGGACAGGATGTGAACGACTGGAACGACTTCCCTACCCGCGACCACGCGACGAGCACGAGTTACAAGCTGGAGTGGACGCGCTTTGAGCAGGACCGGGTGACGGAGTTTTTGACGTGGCAGGCGGGGCTGGTGCATGCCAACGCAAGGGCGGACCAGTTTGTGACGCAGGACTACGGCAGCATGATGCGGCTGGATGTGAACGAACCGGCGGAGTCGAAGGTGCTGGACGTGGTGGCCAATAATCCGTACCACGGCACGCAGGAGCACATGGACGGGCGGTGGCAGGCGCTGCAGGGGGACTTTGCGCGGTCGCTGAAGCATGGGAATTACCTGGTAACGGAAACGAATGCGCAGACGCTGGGATGGGACAGCACGATGCAGTTTCCACCGTATGACGGGCAGTTGCGGCTGGACGTGTATACGGACCTGGCGACGGGCGCGAACATGGTGGAGTACTGGCACTGGCACAGCATTCACGCGGGGCAGGAGACGTATTGGAAGGGCGTGCTGAGCCACGACCTCCAGCCGAACCGGGCGTATGCGGAGGTGTCGAAGATTGCGCATGAACTGGACAAGGTTGGTCCAGAGATTGTGGATCTGAAGATCAAAAATGATGTCGCGATTTTGTACAGCGTGGACAGTAACAACGCGCTGACGTTTATGCCGTATGAGACTCTGTCGGGTCTGCCGTGGGTGCCGGGGCATGCTTCGACGAGTTATGGGAAGTTAGTGGAGCAGGTGCACGGGGCACTGTACGACAATAACGTGGGCATGGACTTTGTATTTCCAACGACGACAGATTTTTCGCAGTACAAGGTGCTGATTGTGCCGGCGTTGTATATCGCGGATGATGCGGTGTTGCAGCGGATCAGCGAGTTCGTGAAGAACGGCGGGCATGTGCTGATGACGTTCAAGAGCGGATTTGCGAACGAGAACTCGGCGGTGCGGTGGGAGAAGGCGCCCGGTCCGCTGGCTGCGGCTGCGGGGTTTACGTACCAGGAGTTTTCGACGCTCGAGAAGCCGTTGATGCTGAAGGGGGATCCGTTCCACGCGGGTGAGGAGAACCAGGTGGGCAAGTGGGCGGAGTTCCTGATGCCGACGACGGCGAAGGCGTTGGCTACGTACGATCACCCGTTCTTTGGGCGGTGGCCTGCGATTACGGAGAACACGTACGGCAAGGGCACGCTGACCTATGAGGGGACGGCGGTGAGTGATGTGCTGCAGAAAAACCTGGTGGCGCACACGCTGGAGCTGGCCGGAATAACGACGGACGCGACGGGAGCTGTACCGGCGAGTGTGCGGGTGAAGCATGGGGTAAATTCGCAGGGTAAGCGGATTACATATCTGCTGAATTACTCGTCGGTACCGGCTACGCTGACTTACTCAGGTGGTGAAGGGCGCGATTTACTTACGGGTAAGTCACTTACGCCGAATGCCAGTATCACGATTGGACCGTGGGACCTGATGATTGCGGAGGAGGGTGGAGCAGGAAGTTAGTCGCACTACGGACGCAGACCGGGTGCTCCGCGTCTGCCACCGGGTTATTTCTGTTTCCCCATGTGGCGGACGGTCATCTGCGTGACGCGTACGTTGGCCGGCTGGGTGACGGCGAAGAGGATGGAGGCGGCCGTGTCATCCGGGTTCATCATGGTGGAGTCCTGCACGCTTTGTTCGGTGCGACCGTTGCCGACGGCGAACTCTGTCTTGATGCCGCCGGGGCAAAGGACTGTGACCTTGATGCCGTAGGGGTGCAGTTCTTCGGCAAGGGCCTGGCCGAAGCCGACCTGGGCGAACTTGCTGGCGCAGTAGATGCTTTCGTTGCTGACGCCAACGAGACCTGCGACGGAGGAGACAAAGACGATGTTGCCGGAGCGTTGCTGAAGCAAGGTGGGGAGGACAGCCTGCGAGAAGACGAAGCCGCTGCGGACGTTGGTGTGCATCATGGTGTCGAAGTCTTGCAGGGTGGTTTCGGCGAAGGTTTTGTAGTTGCCAATGCCGGCGTTATTGACCAGGATGTCGATGCCGCCAAAGGTGCGCAGGGCCGCCTCACAGGCTTGCTGGGCCGTGGCCGGGTCCGCAGCGTCACCGGGGATGGGGACGGAGTTATGTAGAGTTTGGGCGAGTTGCTGCAGTGGTTCGGCACGGCGTGCGATGAGGACTGTGTAGGCGCCGGCTGTGGAAAGAGCTGCGGCAGTGGAGCGGCCAAGGCCGGAGCTGGCACCGGTGATGATGGCGACCTTGCCGTGGAGTGGTGCTGGGACGTTAGTCGTATCGGGCATGGTGGCTTCTTTCGGAGAGTAGCTGGTGAGTGACTAAAAGCCTACTGTACCGCGTGAGGTGGTTGGCGCGGTAAGACTGCGATGTACGCGGTGAGTGGCATCATCGAGAGTGAAGGAGTGCTGATGCGTGGTTTCGGGCGAGTGCGATGGGCTCTGTCGATCGTTGTAGTTGCGGGATTCGCCGGTGTGGAGGCGCAAGAGTCTGTGCTGGCACCGACGCCGCCAATGGGGTGGAACAGCTGGGATGCGTATGGCACGACGGTGCGGGAGAGTGAGGTGCGGACGACCATCGACAGCATGGCCGCGAGCCTGCGCAGGTATGGATGGGAGTATGTCATCGTCGATATTCAGTGGTCGGAGCCGAACCCGAAGGCGCATGGGTATCGCGAGGGTGCGGCGCTGACGATGGATGCGAATGGGCGGCTGCTGCCGGCGGTGAACCGCTTCCCCTCCTCGGCGGATGGAGCGGGTTTCAAGGCGCTGGTGGACTATGCACATAGCAAAAAGTTGAAGTTCGGCATGCACATGATGCGGGGGATTCCGCGACAGGCGGTGGTGGCGAATACGCCGATTGAGGGATCGCGGTTTCGCGCGGCGGACGTGGCCAACAAGGCGAGTACGTGCGAGTGGAACACGGACATGTATGGCGTGGACATGACGAAGCCGGGGGCGCAGGAGTATTACGATTCGCTGGCGCGGTTGTATGCGGGATGGGGGCTGGACTTCATCAAGGCGGACGACATGAGCCGGCCGTACCACGCGGACGAGGTTGAGGCGTTGCATAAGGCGATTGCGAAGACGGGCAGGCCGATGGTGCTTAGCCTGTCGCCGGGGCCGGCACCGGTGGCGGAGGTTGCGAGCCTGCGGAGGATTGCGCAGATGTGGCGGATTGCGGATGATTTGTGGGATAACTGGGCGTCGGTAAAGGAGATGTATTTTCGTATGGAGACGTGGCTGCCGCTGGTGCAGGTTGGCCATTGGCCGGACGCGGATATGCTGCCGCTGGGGCACATCGGGCTGCGTGCGGAACGTGGGGAGGATCGGCAGTCGGCACTAACGCATGACGAACAGCGGACGCTGATGACGCTGTGGTCGATGGCGCGATCGCCGCTGATGTTCGGCGGGGATGTGCCTTCGATGGATGAGTGGACGCGGACGCTGATGACGAATGCAGCGGTGCTGGCGGTGGATCAGTACAGCTCGGCAAACAGATTGGCGCTGAAACGCGATGATGTGCGGGTGTGGACGGCACGGGGTACGGGTGGAGTGGTGTATGTTTCGCTGACGAACCTGGGGGATACGCCGGCGGACATTACTGTGGGATGGCAGGAGGTTGGGCTGGGCGCGGTGCACGGGACGGCGACGGAATTGTGGACGGGAGAGCGGGGGAAAGCGGCAAGTGGGTTGAAGCGGGCCTTGGCTCCACATGCTTCCGCGCTCTATAGCATTCGGGTTTTGGGAGAGTGACCGCGTCGACTGCGTGACAACGACGCCATTGTGGGCGGCAGAATGGCATGCAGGAATAAAGAGCGGGCGAATGGAAAACGCTTACTGACATAATGAACCGACGTGAGTTGGAGCTTTTGATGAGAGTTGTTGCGGGTGTGGATTTTGGCACGCTGAGTACGCGGGTGACGCTGCTGGACAGCGTGAAGGGCCGGCTGGGAACGGCGTCAGCCGGGTATCCACTGAACCGGAAGCGCGAAGACCCGGACTTTGCCACGCAGTCGCATGCGGCGCACATGGAAGCGTTGACGGCGGCGATGCGCGATGTGTTGCAGCAGACCGGCGTTGACGGTGCGAGCGTGGAGTCGATTGCGCTGGATACGACGGGGTCGAGCGTAGTGTTTGTGGACAGCGCGATGCAGCCGTTGGATGACTACTATCTGTGGTGTGATCACCGTGCGTTGGGAGAGGCGCAGCAGATTACGGCGGCGGCGCACCTGCAAGGTTTGGAGGCAATTGACTGGTGTGGCGGCGTGTACAGCCATGAGTGGGGATGGGCGAAGTTGTTGCACTGGCTGCGGCACAACCCGGGGAAGCGCGAGCAGTTTGCGGCGGCATTTGAACACTGCGATATGGTGGCAGCAACGTTGTGCGGCGTTACCGAACCGCACCTGGTAAAGCGCAGTGCGTGTGCCATGGGGCACAAGTGGATGTGGAATCCACGGTGGGGCGGGTATCCGTCGCAGGAGTTTTTGTCGTCGCTGGATCCGCTGCTGGACGGGGTGCGGGAGAAGATGGCGGGCGAGGTTCTGACTTCGGATAACATCGCGGGCACACTGTCGACGGAGTGGGCGGAGAAGTTAGGTCTGCGGGCGGGCATACCGGTGCCGGTGGGCGCGTTCGACGCGCACTGGGACGCGATTGGCGCGGGCTGCCGCGAGGGCGATGTGGTGAATGTGGTGGGCACGAGCACCTGCATTATTGCCATGGGGCACACGGCCGAGCTGGTGCCGGGAGTGTGCGGTGTGGTGCCGGGCAGCGTGCATCCGGACTTCACCGGTGTGGAGGCCGGGCTGAGTGCGGTTGGGGATATTTTTGAGGCGATTGCGCGGCGTGCGGGGACGGATGTCAAGGCGCTGTCACAGGGCATTGAGGAGTACAAGCCGGGGCAGACCGGGCTGCTGCGGCTGAGCTGGGATAACGGCGACCGCACGGTGCTGGTGAAGAGTGAGCTTGGCGGTATGACGCTGGGATGGAACCTGCTGCATACGGCGAAGGACGAGCTGGTGGCGGCGATCGAGGGCACGGCGTTTCATACGCGCATCATCCTGGAGCGGATGGCGGAGCACGGCGTGCCAATTGAGCGCGTGATCAATGCGGGTGGAATTCCGCAGAACAACAGCACGCTGAACCAGATTTATGCGGACGTACTGAACAAGCCTGTGCTGGTGCCGGATTCGACACCGACGAGTGTGGGTTCCGGCATTTTTGCGCAGCTGGCAGCGGGGATTTTCGCGACGGTTGAGGAGGCGCAGAAGGCGATGTGTCCGGGGCACCGGGTATATGAGCCGGTGGCGGCGCATGCGGTGGTGTACGAGAGGCTGTACGCTCTGTATCGCAAAGTGTACTTTGGCTTTGGGGATGAGACGGCGACGCCGGTAAGTATGGCAGGCGTGCTGCGTGGCTTACGTGAAGTAGCAGCCGAGGCGCGATAAGGGACGCTTTCTATGCGAACGTATTTCCCCGGGGAAATTCGGGGACTTACTTGTGTGTTAAGTGGTGACTTATAAGTGTAAGTGCGACGGCCTACTTCATCGGGTCAGGTGTGGACCTTACAGTGTTCCGACTTTGAGGTTCGTGCGCCTCCTGTCGAGAGCCGGAACCTGTTTGGCCCAGCGTATTGTTGATGCGGATTGACCAAGCCAGCAGTTCTATGCAGGTCATCTGCGTAAGTTACAGTTGCAGCAAGTTAAGACTTGTGGAACGACTTATCGCATTTGCATTGATGCATAAGTATTCAGCCTGACGTGAATAATCATTCTCGTTGACACTGCTGCGGTGTACTGACAGGCTTGAGGGACTGGAAAGGTGTGTGCAGGGTGCTTCATTCCTTCGGTTTTTCTGGAGATCGCGACCGTGTACCGGCGTTACTGATGTGCGCGCCACGTTTGTATGACGTGGAGTACGTGATCAATCCCTGGATGCAGGGGAATGTCCATGCATCGTCTCGCGAGCGTGCGATGGAACAGTGGCAGCGCCTGCATGATGCGCTTGCCCGGATTGCGACAGTGTTGCTGATTGAGCCGGAGCCGGGTTCGCCAGATATGGTTTTTACGGCCAACGCAGGGCTGGCGCGCGATGGTGTGGTTGCGCTAAGCAGCTTTGCGCACCCGGAGCGGCAGGGAGAAGAGGCACACTTCCGCAGGTGGTTCGAGCAGGCTGGATATGCGGTGACGGTTGTTGCGCGGGAGACACCATTTGAGGGAGAAGGCGATTCGCTGTTTTCAGCAGATGGAGGCACGCTTTGGGTCGGGTACGGAACGCGTACCAGAGTAGAGAGCCACGATGTGCTGCGTGGGCTGTGGGCCGCCGATGTCGTGAGTGTAAGGTTGACCGATCCACGGTTCTATCACCTGGATACCTGCTTTGCGCCTCTGCCGAATGGCGACCTGCTGTACTACCCGGCTGCGTTCGATGCGGAGTCGCTTGGGCGGATCGAGGCGGCGTATCCGGTGAACCGACGCATTGTTGTGTCAGAGGATGATGCGGAGCGCTTTGCGTGCAACGTGGTGGCACTTGGCCGCACACTGGTGCTGAATCGAGTAAGCGCCGGTTTGGCCGCAGAGCTGCGCGGACGGGGCTTTGTGGTGATAGAAGTGGAGCTGGATGAGTTTATGAAGGCAGGCGGCGCGGCCAAGTGCCTGACGATGCTGCTGACGCCGGAGTTACACGTGAAGGCAGAGGCGCGCGCGTTTGCTGAGACAGACCTGACAGAGGTGGCGGCGTGAATACGACGGTCGCGCAGCCTTTGCTGACAGACGCCGCGGAGTTAATCGCGATAGAAGACCGGTTTGGCGCGCAGAACTACCATCCGCTGGATGTGGTGATTGAGCGTGGCTCTGGAGCGTGGGTGTATGACGTGGAGGGCCGGCGCTATCTGGACATGCTGGCTGCGTATTCCGCGGTCAACCAGGGTCATTGCCATCCGGCGATTCTGCAGGCGATGGTGGAGCAGGCACAGAAGATCACACTGACCTCCCGTGCGTTTCGAAATGACCAGCTGCCGATGTTGCTGCGTGAGTTGAGCGAGCTTACGGGATACGAGATGGCGCTGCTGATGAACAGCGGGGCGGAAGCAGTGGAGACGGCGCTGAAGATGGCGCGCAAGTGGGGCGAAACTGTTAAGGGGATTGCGCCGGACCGCGCAGACATCATTGTGTGTGACCAGAATTTTCATGGGCGCACGATTTCGATCGTTGGTTTCTCGTCGGAGGCGCAGTACAAGCGTGGGTTCGGGCCATTTCCAGGTGGGTTCCGGTCAGTGCCGTTTGGCGATGTAGAGGCGCTGCGCGCCGCGATCACGCCGGAGACGTGCGCTTTTCTGGTAGAGCCGATCCAGGGGGAGGCCGGCGTGGTGATGCCCCCGGATGGCTATCTGCGTGAGGTGGAGTCGCTTTGCCGACAGCATGACGTGTTGCTGATCGTGGATGAGATTCAGGCTGGACTGGGCCGGACGGGCAAACTGTTTGCGCACCAGTATGACGACGTGCGGCCGGACGTTGTGATTTTGGGCAAGGCTCTTTCAGGCGGCTTCTACCCTGTGTCTGCGGTGATTTCTTCACAAGAGATTTTGGGTGTGTTTCAGCCGGGAGACCACGGCAGCACGTTTGGGGGCAATCCGCTGGCATGCGCGGTTGCACGTGCAGCGCTGCGGGTGATCTCCGACGAAGAGTTGCCGGAACGGTCGGCAAAGCTGGGGGCGTATGCGCTCCATCGTTTGCGAAACATGCGGAGCGCCTCGATTCGAGCGGTAAGGGGCCGCGGGTTGTGGCTGGCTGTGGAGTTGGACCGGCCGGCACGGGGGCTCTGCGAGCGCTTGCAGAAGCGGGGTGTGCTTTGCAAGGAGACCCACGACACGATCATTCGGATTGCGCCGCCGCTGGTGATTGAAGAGGACGATTTAGCTTGGGGTCTGGACCAGATAGAAGCCGTTTTGTAGCCTGCGCATTACGACTTCAGGCGAGTCCGCAGTCAAAGTAAAAGGTTTCGTGAAGGACTCACGAAGCCGTTTGCTACGGGTTGGGGGCTGCGGTTAGAAGATGGACTTGCCTGGGAACTGGAAGACACGTGCATCCTGTGCGCTTGTCAGCTTGCCGAAGTCGTCACTAAAGGCCGGGTCGCGCGTACGAAAGGCTTCGGCAGCCTCGTCCGATGTCTTCCCATTCGACTTTCAAATGCAGGCTCTCTCCCTAAATTCAGCGATGGAGATACCAGGGCACGTTAATAACGACTACGCCGCGGGTACCCTGAAGAAGCAGCAGGCCCTTCAGCGCCGTGGACCGATGATTGTGCAGCAGGTATTCGTACCAGTGGCTTGCCACCAGCTCAGGCACGACAACCGCCACCCGCTGCTCGGGATTGCTCGCCAGGATGTCTGCCACATACTTCAGGATGGGAGACGTAATAAAGCGGAATGGGGACTGGACTCGAACTACCTGGGGCGGACGCAAGCTGTGCTTTGCAGCGGCCGTGTCCAGTTGCCCTTGCCAGTCTTTTGCCGTCTCCTCACCTACTTCGTCCGAACACTCAACGTGCAGCACACGCACGTCGCCACTCAGCATGCACGCAAACTGCAGCGCGGCCTCTGATGCCCGCGTCCATGCCGCTACAGGCAGCACGGCGACAGGTCTGGCCAGGGGCTGCAGTTCAATCTGGTGGATGGTCGTTTCCGCACTGACGCGGCGATAATGGCGGTTCACCCCCTTCATCATCACGATCAGCACCGGTATGAGCAGCACTGTGATCCATGCACCCTCGACAAATTTTGCGACCAGTACCACGACCGTTGTGAGGCCAGTCGCAATCGCGCCGACCAGATTGATAGCCATGTACAGCTTCGAGCGTGGACCGCCCTCACGCCGCCAGTGCATGACCATGCCTGCCTGCGACAGTGTGAATGCGCTGAATGCGCCAATTGCAAACAACGGGATCAGACGATCTGTTACGCCGCCGAACACGGTAAGAATCACCGCCGACAAAACGGCCAGAACGAGAATGCCTTCGTGATACACCAGGCGACGCCCACGAATAGCAAAGAATCTCGGCAGGTATCCATCCTCTGCGATGGCACGACACAGGCGTGGAAAATCTGCAAAGGCAGTGTTTGCCGAAAGTGACAGCAGCACCAGGATGGACCCGATGGTGACGTAGTAGACGACGCCCTTCCCTGCTACGGCGGCGGTGATCATGCTGAGCAGACTTTGGTAGTTTTTGCCCCCCGGGTCCGTCGCCATGATGCCGTACGCGCGGGTGAGGTGGGCGATGCCGGCCAGAAAAATTGCCAGCAGGGTCACAATGACGGCAAGGGTTCGTCGCGCATTCTGCGAGGTCGGCTCGCGGAAAGCCATGACACCGTTGCTTACCGCCTCAACACCTGTAAGGGCTGTGCAACCGCTGGCGAACGCACGAATGAGCAACCACGCGCTGATGGCGGCAACCGCGTGTTCGGGCGCTGGTGGCATAACCACCGGTGCAGCGTGACCGCCGTGCAGCATGACTTTTGCTGTGCCCCACCCAAGCACACCCAGCAGACAAACGACGAAGAGGTACGTCGGCACCGTGTACACCAGGCCGTTTTCGCGGACACCACGCAGGCTGATAAGGGTGAGCAGCAGCAAAATGAACAGGCAGATGGCCAGCGTGTGCGGAGCGAACGACGGAACCGCGCTGACCAGCGCGCCCACGCCGGTAGAAATACCGACGCCCACGTCAAGCAGGTAGTCGAGCATGAGCGCCGCTGCCGCCAGCAGACCCAGGTTTTGGCCCAGGTTCTCGCTGGCTACCGTGTACGAGCCGCCGCCGCGCGGGTAGGCGTCAATCGTCTGCCGGTATGAAAAGTACACGACCGCGAGCAAAAGAATGATGATGAGACTGATGGGCATAACGTAGGCGATGCCAGCGGCAGCAGCCGGAATAAGGATGGTGAGTGCTGCTTCCGGCCCGTACGCCGCGGAACCCAGGGCGTCAAGACCAAACGTAGGAACACCCGTGGTGACACCGATCCGTTGCTCGCTATCCTCTTCACTGGCAAGCGGCTTACCCAGCAGTACATCCATCAAAGACATGCGCTCTAGGATGCCTGTGCTGTGACGTTTCGCCTGGGTAGCGCTAAATTGTTCCACCCAAGTTTCTGGCGCAGGCCCTACAGTGACAAGATGTTCGACAAAGTGAATCAGGTTGATGCTCGACACGGGCGGAAACCACCGTCAGCAGCTTTCGTCAGCGGCTACAGATCATTTAGTTGGGGCGGCTACTCTGTCCGTTTCGACTTGTAGGGATGTACGGCCATGACGAGGTCGACTTCTGTAATGCCATGCGCAGATGGTCTTCTTTTTTCCCGCTGGATCCAAAGGGACGCAGTCGCACTGCTCACGCGAGCTTAACGTGAAGCCTTAATGCAGGGCAACGCCTTGCGCTTCAGGAGTCTGCTCACTACACTTGGGCAATGGAAATGCGCTCCTTTCAGGTCGGTTGTTGTCGCTGAGAGTTTGAGCCGATTTCGTACGTCTGCAGGACGCGTATTCCTGCGACCAGGCGCTGCACTTTGCTTCCGTTCAACATCGCGCCAACGGCGTTGAAGGTGTTATGCCGAGACCCTCTTCCCTCCTTTCTTCTGTCAGCCCTTTGAAGCGTTCACTCCAGTGCGGAGTGTTCCGCTGTTGTTGCTGTTGCCGCTGAACGTTCCGCCGACGATTGAGGTGCGTTTTCCGCATCCGCGTCTGCTTTACGCAATGCGTACCAGCAACACATGGAGCAGTCTTGACTTACATATCTGCAATGACCTACCGGCGCAATTTGCTGGCTTTAAGTTCCGCACTTTTATCGACGGTTGCTGTTGCCCAGGTGGTGGGGGGCACAATCACCGGCGTTGTTTCAGATCCGTCCGGGGCTGCTGTGCCGAACGCGGCAGTGCTTGTGCATAACGACGATACCGGTACAGAGCGCCGGCTGTTTACCGATGCAGCGGGACGCTATGCCGCGCCGTCCATTCCAGTGGGCAACTACACCGTAACGTCGACTGCCGATGGCTTTGCCCCGCAGCGTCGCACGGCGGTACAACTTGCGGTGGGTCAGAGTACCGCGATCAATTTGTCGCTTGCCGTGCAAAGCTCGCAGGAGCAGGTTTCGGTTGAAGCTAATGCCGGCGTGGTGAATCTCTCCACGGAGCAGACCTCCGGCCTGGTGAGCGAACGCCAGGTGAAGGACCTGCCGCTGAACGGGCGAAGCTACGACCAGCTCATCACACTGAACCCGGCGACGGTAAATTACACGGCCCAGCGCTCGGGATCGGTGGGCACGTCGAACTCGTCGGTAGGCAACATGTTTGCCGTATCAGGCCGGCGGCCGCAGGACAACCTGTACCTGCTGAACGGGGTGGAGTACACCGGGGCCTCGCTGATTAACGTGACACCAGGCGGTACCAGCGGGCAGTTGCTGGGTGTGGATGCGGTGCGCGAGTTCAATGTGGTTGCGGACACCTATGGCGCCAACTACGGCAAGCGGCAGGGTGCGCAAATTTCGATCGTCACTGCCTCCGGCACAAATGCGCTGCACGGGTCGGCCTACGAGTTTTTGCGCAACAGCTATTTCGATGCGCGCAACTACTTCGACCAGAGTCGCAAACCGAATTTCCAGCGCAATAACTTTGGCGGTGCTTTAGGCGGCGCACTGGTGCACGACAAGGCGTTTCTGTTTGGCAACTATGAGGGATATCGTCAGAACCTTGGTATTACCGACGTGACGCTGGTGCCCGATACGCAGGCGCGCGCCGGCCTGCTGCCGAACGCCGCCGGTGTCGAAACGAAGGTGACGATTGGACCGGGAGTTGCGCAACTGTTCAACCTGTGGCCGGTCCAGAATGGCCCTGAGCTGCTGGATGCAAACGGTCACCGGACGGGAATCGGGCTTGCCTACTCGAGCCCGACGCAGCACATTCGCGAGGAGTTTGCGACCGCGCGCTTTGACAGCAACCTGACTGCGAACGACCTGTTTTTCGCGGTATACACGGTGGATGATTCCACCGCAAATACACCCACGCAAAACCCGCTTTCGCTGATCAGCGAAGATCTGCGAGAGCAGGTGCTGAGCCTGCAGGAGCAGCATGTGTTTTCTGCGCGGCTGCTGAACACCGCGCGTTTCGGCTTTTCGCGTGCCAGCTTTTTCTTTCTTGGGTCGGTACCGGCCGACGTGCAGGCGGCCACAGGAACCTTTGTAGCGGGCAAGCCCATAGGTGCGGTGGTGATTGCGGGGTCTACCGCGTCGAACGGCTCGTCACAGATTACGGGCGCGGGTGCGAACGTGGGCTCGAACAATGCGATCGCGCGCAACCTGTTCACCTTTGACGATCACATCTTCTACACAGTGGGTCGGAACCAGATTGAGGCCGGCGGATGGCTGCAGCGCCTGCAATCCAACGATAATCTGGCGCAGAACCAGTACGGTCAGGCGAGCTTTGCCTCGCTTGCAACCTTTGTTGCGGGAACGGTGAAGACCTTTACGGTGGTGCCGAATCCGACTGCGCTCAACTGGCGGTCGTGGTTCGGTGCGGGCTATGTGGAAGACACGTTGAAGATAGCGCGCAACCTGGAGATCAGTGCGGGCATTCGCATGGAATCCACGAACGGGTTTAATGAAGCGCACGGCCGGGCCGGCGTCTACCAGGTGGCAAATGGCGTGCTGCAAACGACGCCAACTGTGGGTTCAGCCGGCTTGCCAGACAACCGTGCGCGCTTTCTTCCGGAGCCGCGCGCCGGTGTTGCATGGGACGTGCACGGCGATGGAAAGACCGCGGTGCGCGCTTCAATTGGGCTGCATCACTCGCTGCTGGATAACCTGGATTACCGCCTGGACCAGGCCGCGCCCTTCAACACTACCCTTTCGTACAGCAATGTGCCGGTGGCGAACCCCACGTCGGGCGCGACCGGTCTCATCTCTCCTTCGAACGTGCAGACCGATCTTGCTACGCCTGGCGTTGTCGCCTACACGGTGCGGGTGGAACAGCAGATTGCTCCGTCGCTGTCGCTCACGGTTGCGTACGTGGGTTCTCATGGCTACCACCAGATCCTGTCGGAAGATCAGAATGAACCTGCGTCGATCGTCTGCAACAACAACTGCCCGACCGGTGTGGCCAACGGCACGCTGTATTACCCCACGACCGTCAAGGCGAACCCGGCGCTGGCAAACACTACCTCATGGGTATCGCAGGGTGTAAGCAACTACAACGCGCTGGAGGTGGACGTACGTCGCCAGTTTGCGCATGGACTGCAGTTCCGAGCCAATTACACCTTTGCGCGTAACCTGGACAACGGCTCAGCGTGGAACACCAGCGTTTCGGCAAACACGCCGGCCTTCGTGTCTTATCCGCAGAACCCGGGGCTGGATTATGGG
This sequence comes from Acidobacteriaceae bacterium, assembly GCA_903642225.1. Lineage (GTDB taxonomy): Bacteria > Acidobacteriota > Terriglobia > Terriglobales > Acidobacteriaceae > Terriglobus. The sequence goes on from CAHJWI010000002.1 coordinate 62,597, forward strand.
CCCGCGGCGACGGATGTGCGTCACGTTGCCGCGTTCAACGGAAGCTACGATCTGCCGTTAGGCGGCACGCATGGCCGGCTCGCCGGGCACGGTGCGGTTGTGGATCGCGCGGTTTCAGGCTGGACGGTGAGCACCATCGCCACCCTGCAGACCGGGTTTGCGTTTTCACCCCAGCTTGGGTATAACCCCACCGGCTCCGGCGATACACGAAACCCCGTAAGGCCCAATGCGAACCCCGTCTTTCGCGGCTCGGTGTACACCAAGGGCAGCACTGCGCAACGAGCTGCAAAGTATTTCGATCCGACTGCTTTCCGCGCGCCCGCTTTCGGGACCGTAGGCAATCTTGGCCGCGACACCCTGACCGGACCTGGCTTTGCGGACTGGGACTTGTCGCTGCTGAAGAGCACACGCATTTCCGAAAGGGCGCGTGTACAGTTTCGAGCCGAGGTGTTCAATCTGCTGAATCACACGAACCTGCTAACGCCCAACGCGGTTATCTTCAGTTCAGGTCCGTCCCAGGGGAACACTGCCGCGCAGACCACAGCAGCCGTTCAAAGCCCGACGGCGGGTGTGATCACAGCGGCGTCTACGTCCCGACAGATTCAACTCGGGCTCAAGTTCATCTTTTAGAAGATTCGCCAGCCTGCATCGCCCTATGAACTGTCGACGACAAGATCAGCGGAAACTTCAGGGCTTTGGCTCAATGCATACTCATCCTCTGCCGGCATCCAGACATTAAGCCACTCAGACCTTGAGTCCTCACCATCCCGAGCAAGCCCGCGAGCAAGACGCAGCGAGGGCTCCGCATTGCACCAGATCCTGAACGTGTATGCGTTTCGGAACTCTGCTTTCAGACAAAACACGCCCTCAAGCACAAGGGGCACTCCCGCGGGTACATCGGCCCACTGCGCCAGGTCATCCCTCACCCAGTCGTAGCGCTGTTAGTGGAGCGCTTCACCAGCGGAACCGGGCAGGATTACCTGCTCAGCAAGCCGGGGTAGATCGAACAGATAACCTATCTCGCCCTTACGTTCTTCTCGGCGCGGTAAGGGCAGAAAGAACTCATCCACATGCACAAGAAAGGCGTTGCCCTTGGCAGTGACAAGTTGCTAGCAAGCGTGCTCTTACCCGATGCCCCCGGCCCGTCAACAGCCACGAACGCGCGAGGGTAGCCGACTGCTGTTCGCTTGATCCGATCGGCGAGTTCAACGAAATCGACCTGTGCAAACGGCACCAGGCTTCGCTTCTGCCCTGGAGCTGTCTTCAGTTCATCCACTTGCGGTCGTTGGGTTTGCGACGCTCATCTTCGGGCGAGATGTAGCGGCCTTCGTTGTCAAAGTGGATGTCGGTGCGGCCATGTTTTCGCATGTGGACTTCGAACTTCTTTGCGGCGGAGCGGCGTCTATAGCGGTAGTAATCATTGCGCAAGGCGAAGTAACGCTCTGTTACGTTGAAGCCGAAGCCGCGGGCGGCGGCGTAGCGGACGTACAGGAAAGCGCAGAAACCGCAGCTGAGCTCGACAGTGGCGGTGAGAGCCTGCTTACCAAGAATGAGGCGTGCGATGTCGACCAGGACGTAGATGGCGACGAGATATTTGACCCGCATGCGCAGAACAAAGAAGAGCATGATCTCAACATCCGCAAAGAGAATGCCGAACGCGACAAGGACGCCAAAGAGCGGAGCAAAAACGCCAAAGGTGAGCTCGTAAGGCATCAGTGTAAACAGGCGAACGTGGGGTCCGAGCAAAGGCAGCATGCCGAGCAGGGCTGCGAGCAGGCCGCCGCCAACTGCAGAGATGTAGTACAGCTCGGTAAACCAGCGGTGGCCCCGCGTGTCCTCAAGCATAGAGCCGGTAAACCACAGGGTAAGCAGGCCAAAGGCGGTACCCAGGATGCCGATATTAAGGAACGAGTAGGTAACGGGCTGCCAGATCCAGCCGTTGGCGATGCGGTCTGGAGTTAAAGCCAGAGCAGTCTCCACACGGTTGAGGGCGGCCGGCGGCGCGGCAAAGCTGAAAACAGCAAGCGCAAAAAAGACTGCAAGGTTGATGAGAACGATGCGGCGGGTAGCACCGCGGAAAGGCGGGAGAGTGAGGGTGGTGGGTGCCGTTCCGCGCATACATGGATGGTACTAGAGCGGAGCAGCAGCGGGCGCCTCAAAGACGGCCGCAGCAGGCTGGGCAGGGACTGAACGGCGATCAATAGCTGAAGATGTGGGGTGCCGGGTAGGTCAGGGTACCGTCGGAACGCTGGTAGGGGATGAAGATGCGCTTGTCCGGGTTGCCGTTCAGCGAGCTGCCCACAATGACCGTGGTGCCGAAGACGCCGGAGCCGTCCGTCACCGACTTGTCGACGTGATGCGAGTGGATTGGACCGACGGGGGAAAACCTGGTCCAGTCATCGGTAAACCGGTCAAGCGGATAGGACTTGTACTTGTCGGGCGTGCTCTGCCAATTCTTATCGCTGACGTAGATGCCGTAGGCTTCGGAGAACTTCTGCTGTTCTATGTCGGTGAGGAACTCGTTCACCCTATGTTCCACGGGAAGGTTGGAAAATAGCCAGCCGTGACCGGTGATGAAGCCGGCGAGGGTGAGCACGATGAGGAGGACGACCAGCGACACGGCACCCAACAGCAGGTTGCGGTTGAGGTTTGCTTTCTGCTCGTCGTAGGCGGGTGCATTCAACAGGGTCATGGCGTGCGAGGTTCCTCTACGGGTAGTTCCTTCACGGGTATTAGACACCGGACTGCGTCGTTTTGACATGGGTGAGGCAAGGACGCGCGTCGGCGTACATCTTTTGGGGGAGTACAGCCTGCTGAAAGGAATATGGACGAGATGAAAGCTTGCCTGCGAAACTTACGCGGTGGCAGGTTCTGGGCGGGTAGCTGTACCTGGAGTGTCGGATGAGTCCTGGATTTTCAGCCGAGGATACTTCTTCGTTGCGTCGTGACCAACACGCGTCCGCGTCGACACGCCCCGGGGTTGGAGCGCTGACGGCGGCTTCTGAAGTTGATGAAGCGAAGGACGAGGCCGCCGTGCACGATGGATTAGTGTCGCTGTTACGGCGCCCGAGGCAGAGATTTCTGGAGGGTGGAGAGCGGCGGGTGGCACCGCTGAACGAGGCTCGAGGCCGGGAATTACTGGCGCTGGCGGCATTGCTGCTGATAGTAGTGCTGGGCGCAAGCAGGCTTGCGGGGCTCACGCACCAGAGCCTTTGGTATGACGAGGGCTACACGGCGACACTGGCACAGGCCGGCAGCTTTGGAGAATTCTGGCAACAATTTGGTGCGTTCACTATGAGTGAGCACCTTCAGCCGCTGTACTACATCTTCATCTTTGGGTGGAGCCGGTTCTTTGGGGTGTCAGACGCGGCGTTGCGGCTGCCTTCCGTACTGTTCAGCACATCTGCGGGCGTGGCGGCGTGCGGTGCTGTACTGCTGCTGACAAAGCAACGACGGCTGGCAGTGCTGGCGGCAGCGGCGGTAACGTGCTCCAGCTATTCGCTGTATTACGCGCAGGAGGCGCGACCGTATGCCCTGCTGCAGTGTCTGTCGTTCACGTTAATGCTGATGTGGCTGTACGCGCGCAGGTGGCGGGCGGGCGTGGCCAGGCCGGGAACGCGAATTGCATTGGGCCTGGTAAGCGGCCTGTGCGTGCTGGGCAGCCCCTTTACGGCGCTGCTGGTTTTATGTGTGGCGCTGGCGGACCTGCTGGTGGCACGACGCTGGTCGCTTTGGCTCAGGCTGTGGGTGCCGGTGCTCGGCATGGCGACTGTCATGTACCTGGCCTACCTGGTACCGGCCCTGCGGACCATGCCGACGTTTCTGGCGCATGATGTCATCCATATTAAGCAGCCGCTGTGGATGAATGTGGGCTACGCCATGTACGGCGTCATGTTCGGCACGACACTGCCACCGACGACTTTGTCGCTGCGTGGGCCAGGCAAGCTGCATACCGTTGTCGGTGCATGGACGACCGTGGTGCCGGCCATGCTCGTGTTGGGCATGCTGGTATGGACCTTGGCTGTGCAGATGCGCCGAGCCGGACAGATCGAGGCAAGGGTGCGCACCATGCTTTGGGGACTGGTGCTGTACTTCGTCTGCCTGTTTGGAATCTTTGGCGGGGTCGGCCGGCTGAACTTGCTGCCGCGGCATACGTCGGCCTGGTTCTCACTGGTGTTTGTTGCGGTGTTTTGCGTGGCGGGGCTATGGCAGGACGGCGGCGGACGGCGGCGCTTTGGATTGGTGTTTTGTGGGTGGCTGGTGCTGAACGCCATCTCAATCTATGACTACCGCAGGAACCCGCTGTTCGCGAAGGATGATTACCGTGGGACGGCGGCGGCCCTTCAGGGCAGACCTGGGCCGCACGTCCTGGTGGCTGGCCTGCCGTTGCTGCTGGAACGCTACGGTACGCCTGTGCTGGATGCGACGTCTGCAACGCCGCGGACCGTGGCACAAACGGCAGCGACCATGACTGGAGCGGCGCCGGAGATCACGCTGGTGTACAACAACTTCCGCAATTATCGCTGGGACGATTCGCCGATTACGTTGGTCGAGGCGATGGCGCCGCTGTATCGGTGTGTGTTGACCAGCAGGGGCGCGAACATGGAAATGTACACATGTTTGCGACGTTAGGCTGTCTGGGCCGCGCGATCAGGGAGGCGCGGGCGAGCAGGATAGCAGCCGACCTTCTGACTGCATACACCGATGCCGCAGACCAGAAGGACGCTGTAACGCTGCTTTCTGCCGCCACGGCCGTCCGCGCCAGCAGGGGCTGACGTGGTTAAAAGAAACGGCCCAACGTGAAGACGGTTTTGCGGTGATTGTCTGTGCCGATGGCCTCGCCAAAAGTGATGGCACCAATCGGGGTTTCCGCCGCCAAACCGAAAAAGACATCCTGTCGCGTGACGGTGGGTGCGGTTCGCAGGTACATTTGACCAAACTCGTAGGTGCCGACGAGGTAGATGGATTGGCCAAGGGGTGCTGGCAACGAAGCAATCCGGCGGAAGTAAGCGGGTCGCAGAAGGTAGTAGTCGGTGCCGCGGTATTCGTTGAAGGCTGAGGCGATCAGGCGCAGTGGGCCGCCGAGCGTGAAGCGGAAAGGGTCGGCGATGGTGCGATGGCCGAAGGTGCCGCCTTCACCGGAAATGGACAAAGTGTTGCTGTGGCCGATGTCGCGGAAATAGGCTCCAAGCGCTGTAATCTTGGGAGCCGTCTGGCTGTTGGTGGTGCCATACTGGACGCCTGCGCCGATGTCGACACGAAGACCGTGCAGTGGGATCAGATCGCGATCCTGACCGTTGAAGCGGTAGAGAGCGCGCGCTTCCTGCACGTGACCATTAAAGTCGGGCAGACCGTCGCCGCCGGTGGTGGTGTGCCAGCGATTGGTGTATTCGTGCCAGCCGGCGCGCAGTTCGGTGTAGTGCGACACGGTATAGCCGATATCGATGCCACCGCCGCCAAGAATCTGGGAACGCTCCGCCATGCGCTTTTGTGAGGCGTACTTGTAGATGTACTCCGGGGCACGGTAAAAGTATCCACGGGGCGCGAAGAAAAGGCCGCCACTTGTGAGACGTCGCTGGTACTCCGGCTGAAGTTCGGTAAGGAAGCCGAAGCGCAGCCGGGTGCGCAGCTCGGACCGGTAGCCACCGAAATCCTGATCGGTAAGGACGGCGTCGACGGTCGCGCGAGCGGTGCCGCCGGTTTGAGCGATGATGTTGGGACCGATCAGCAGAAAGGGTGGCCCGTCAGCCTTGTCGCGAACCAGAACGTTGAGGACAGCGTCATTGGGCTGAGGTTTGTAGTCAGGCGGGGTTACCGTCTCGTTGAACATGGGAATGTTGCTGGTCGGCGCAACGGTTTCATACTGGTTTTTGCCGCTGCCCTTGGCCCTGGAGACCGACGCGGCGGGCTCATTCTCATTCTTGCCGTATGGCAGCGTGTTGTTGGTTGGCACGTTGCTGATTGCCTCCCCGCGAGCCCCAGCATTTGCCGGGTCTGCGTTGCCGCTGCCAAACCTGCCGGCGGCAACGTCCTCGCCGGGGCCACGCTTCTCCAGAGGGTGGATCAGTTCCTGGGCGAACGGGTTGGAGTGGCCGGCATTCGCCGGGCCGGTCACCTTCATGTCCAGCTTTTGACCGGGTCTGGAAAGAAAGTAATAGGCGTTGTAGCGACCATCGGAACGGACTTCGTTTTCTGCAAAGTCTACTTGTGGCGGGTTAAGGGGCTTGCCGGCAAGCGGAGCGAAGGTGCGGGCGACGCCGTCTGCCACATGACGGGTGGGCGCCGTTACGTGCACAGAGGCAACGTTACCGACCTGCCCGGTGGAACGAGCCCTGCGTTCGGCAAGGTAGGTTTCCCAGTGGGCATCGTCAAGGCGGTACGGGAGTAGCTTGCCACGGACGTCTTCCGCGGCCCTGTAGCCCGCGTCAGCAAGCTGGTCGGCCTTGGCATAATCCGCGGCACCGACGCCCAATGGTGCGACAGGCTCAATGATCACGGTGGCTAGGGCACGGGAACGTACCTCGTTGGACCAGGCGGCAACGGAAAAGCTGCGACCCAGGATGCCCAGCAGGGAGTTGGTGTCGCCCTTGTCGGGGGGCGTAAGCGGGAGTGAGACGGCGAGAACGACGTCAGCATGAAGCTGGCTTTTGACCAAGTCGACCGGAAGGTTCTCAGTGAGCGCGCCATCAACGTAGATGTGGCCCCCATCCTCAAGTGGAGGGAAGACGCCAGGGATGGAGATGGAGGCACGGACGGCTTCAGACAGTGGGCCCTGAGCGAAGACGGCCTCGCGGCCGACGAGGATATCTGTAGCCACGCAGCGAAAGGGGATAGGCGTGTTGTCGAAGTCGAACGCGGCACCGTATGGCAGGAACTGGGCGGACAAAAACTGGTTCAGCCCGTAATCGAGCAGGACGCCGTTCCGAAAGCTAATGCCGTGCTTGAGACCGAGATTAAAGCCCCCCGGAAGAAAGCGTGCGTCCTCCCGGCGGCGATAGTTGAGCTGGCGAAAATCCTGATTGAGGCGGAAAACGTTCGCGAAGACGCTGCCGGTAGTAAGTTCTGTCATCTGTCGCGGCGTGTGACCCGTGGCGTACAGAGCGCCCACGAGCGAACCCATGCTGGTGCCGGCGATGGCGTCGACCGGGATGTGGTTCTCTTCAAACCAGCGAAGCACGCCGATCTCAGACAGTGCAAGGGCACCGCCACCGCCAAGAGCGAGGCCGATGCGCTGGCGGCCAAGCGACGGCGGTGGAATGGAAGGAGCGGCGGCGGCGGTGGCGGGAGCCAGGGCGAGACTGGGTTCCTTTGAGACAGCGCCATTTTGCGGCGGGGTTTGCTCGTTTGAGGCCGAAGTGCCGGCTGGGGCTGCCTGGATCACCTGGGCCAGAAAGGTGCCGGGGGCGCAAAGGGCCAACAGCAGAAAGGACGGCAGCAGGGCAGGTCGGCGGAGATACGTTCGGGACATGGCAGAAGAGAGCAGATCGGCGGCGCTGCTGGTTTGTCGCACCGCACTAGGATACTTGCCAGATGTGCGATTTCGCTGGAGAACAGCGGCGCAGCTTGCGAATGTGGGAACGGAGGACAACTCTCCCGGCGGGAGTGCGTCTTCATAGGAGGGCCGAGGACGCACAGTCCGGGTTCGGCGTACAGGCCGACCGCAACTCGCCACAGAAATTAGGTTGATTTGCGACGATCTCTAGTTGGCCGTACCCCGCTTGTCGGTATGGACTGGTTGCGCGTGCGCTTGGCAGAACTGCGTGCAGGGCAGCTGTGGCCGAGGCGAACAGGCCTGCGATGGGTGTGGGTGGGGATGGCAGCACTGGCCGGGCTGGTCCTGGTTGCCATAGTCCTGGGCACGGTTATGGCTTCGCGATTTGCACCCATGGCACGCGCCAGGCTTGTGACAATGTTTCAGGCACAGCTTGGGACGCAGGTACAAGTGGGAGAAGTGCACACCCACTTTGACGGCGGCCTCCGTGTGGATGTGGACGGAATGGAGGCTGCGAGCGTGCAGCGCGGTGTACCCGGCGACGCTGCTAGACCCATGCTGCATGTGGACCATGTGCAGGCCAACATGGGACTACTGGCGGCCTTGACCGGGGTCGTGGGCAGGCAGGGAGATGAGGGTAGCGACGGCGCATCCTCAGGCGGGATGCGAGAGGCGGTAACACACCTGTCTCGGATAACGCTTGAGGGCGTGCACCTGCGATTTGACAACGGCAGCGCAGGGCGTGCGCCATTGCAGTTCGACCTGCCGCACGTGGAGATGACAGGGCTGGACCGGCTGGGAAGCCGTGGAACGTTCGACTACAAGGCGACAGTGGATACTGGCGCACCCATCGGCCTGGTGAATACGCAGGGGACGATGGGGCCCTGGAACGCAGGTGATCCGCATGCGACACCTCTGCAGGGGACCTTTGAATTCGCAAACAGGAGCGTCGCGAGCGTGCATGGGCTGCGGGGCCTGCTGAGCATGCACGCGAAGTACGCCGGAACGCTGAGCGCGATAAAAACCGAAGGTTCCACGGACGACCCGGCGTTCGGGCTTGAGGGAGGTGCGCGCACGGTGGCTCTTAAAACCACGTTCAGGATGGCCATGGATGCCACTCACGATTTAGTGACCATGGAGGCTTTGGATGCACATTTTTTGCGGACGCATTTCCAGATGACGGGAACAGTGACGAAGGCTGCAGGCGGCGCCTACCAGCTGGACATGGCGTTGAGTGTGCCGGAGGGCCGCGTAGAGGATGCCTTGGCGCTGGGATCGTCGACAGAGCCACCGCTGCTGCGGGGAGGTCTGACCATGACAGGACACTTGCAGATGCCGGCTGGAACTGCGCCGGTTGCGCACAAGCTGCAGTTGCAAGGTGGGCGGTTCCACCTGGTTGGCGTGCAGTTTGGCAGAGCTTCCGTGCAGCGCAGTGCGGATGAGTTGAGCGAGAAAGCCGCAGGGCACCCGCAGGACGCCAACGTCCGCAAGGCAGAAGCCGCAAATGCGCAGGTGGCAGGAGCGGTAGCATTGCAGAACGGCGTCATGCACCTGACGGAGGTGCACCTGTCAGCACCTGGAACGATGTTGGCTCTGAACGGGCGTTACCAGCTGGGCGGGGGCAACTTTGAAATGCGCGGCATGTTGCACACGGTCGCCAGCGCGAGCGAGATGAGTTCTGGCGTGAAGAGCCTGCTCATGCGGCCGTTCAACGGGCTGTTTGCACACGGGCACACGGGAACCACGTTGCCACTTGAGGTAACTGGTAGCGGGAACGAGCCACACTTCAAGGTGACGCTGCCGGGCGGTGCAAAGATGGAAGCTCTCAGATAGGGGCACTTATCTCTTGTTGAGCCAACCGTACGCGGTTACGCGGCCTGGGGAGCTTCTGACCAGCGGAGCGCCTCGCTGATTTGATCGGCGAGTGTCATCGGGTCGAATGGTTTGAAGAGCACGGCGGCGACTCCGAGGTCGGCGAACCGACGCTGATCAACCCCTTGCACCTTTGCGGTAAGCAGGAGCACGGGAATGTGGGCGATCCCCGGGGTTTGCTGCATCTTGCGGAAGGTAGACGGGCCATCCATGTCAGGCATCATGACATCCATCAGGATCGCCTCCGGCTGTTCCGCAAGAGCGAGTTCGATCCCTTCCGCGCCGGAGCGGGCTGAGGTCACGTGCCAACCGGCGATTGCCTCGAGCGTGAGAGCCGCAACTTCGCGGATGTCGTCTTCGTCGTCGATGATGAGAATGCGATGCTGCATGTAGTTAACCGTACGTTGGAGGGAGAGCAGCGGGGATAGCACCTTTGGGGAAGTTTGTGCCCTAGTGTGGGACATGTCCCGATGGAAACGGGACCAGGTAAGGTCCCGCCGTGACTCCCTTGCAGCATGTTCGCTACTTACGAACGAAAAAACAACCCGAGCAGAAAAAGAACCGGCTACGCCGGGACGTGCTCCAAAAGCTGCGCAAGGTGCTTGCCCGTGCGAGCAGCTGCGGCATTTTTATGCAACGCGTAGCCGGTGATCAGGGGAAAGGCAATGGTGGCTTCGGAAAAGACCATCTGCTCCCACGTCAGGTCGACCTTGCCCCAGGAGCTTGCTTCCTTCAGGGTTGAGCCAGAAAGCGCGCCATCGCGCGCGTCTGCAACCGTTACCTGGATCGCGTACTTGTGCATGGAAGCTTCGACGCCGAGGATATCTGCGGCCACAACGATATCCTGCGCGAAGTTCTTGGGGACGCCACCGCCGATCATCAGCAGGCCGGTGGTGGGATTTTGGATTTTGAGCTGCGTGATTTCGTAAAAATCCTTGCCGCTGTCGATCGAGCACATCGGCTTGCCCTGGTGCTCGTGCTGGTGGGCAACAATGCCGAATCCGAAGGAGCAGTCTGAAAAGGCGGGGCAAAAGATGGGGACATCCAGCTCGTAGGCGGCAAGAACAATGCTGTCCGGGTTGCCATTCTGCGGCGTCCGGCCATTGTCCTTCAGATACTTGCCCATCTCCTTGATGTACTCGCGTGAGGAGTAAGCTGCGGGCTTCATGCCGTCTATGATCTTCTTGGTCGTGTCGTCGCAGACGCGAAGCTCTTCTTCGTCGATGAAGGTGTCGTAGATGCGATCGATCATGAGCTCCCGGAGCTCGGCGTCACCCGCGCCGTACTTGTACTCTTCATCGGCAATGTAGTGCTTGTAGCCGAGCGCCTCAAAGAAATCCTGATCCACAATATTGGCGCCCGTAGACACGATCGCATCCACCATGTGCAGCCGGATCAGGTCGACAATCACCTTCTGCAAACCGGCGGAAATTAACGACCCGGCCAGGCAAAGAATCACGCCGCATTCGGTGTCGCGCAGCATCATGTCGTAAATCGTTGCGGCACGCGCCAGGTCGCGCGAGCTGTAGGCCATTTGGGCCATGGCGTCGACGAGCGGCACAACATTGTGCGCTGTAATGTCGATGTGCTGGATCGGGTGTTTGAGCAGTTCCTGTTTTGTAGGCATGTCAGGTGTGATTTTATCGTGGATTCCCAGCAGAGACGCGGCCCTTCGTGAAGAGTGCGTTACGGCGGGCCCGGCCTCCGCCACCAGGTTGTAAACCTAAACTCCCGTCGCGCCTACCATCTGGAACCGCGGCCGATTCTGCCTTCTGTATCGCAGACCATTTCTAACTTTCGTGCGCGGTCAGGCTTGAGACACTGCCGCTCTATGAGCATTCGGCGAGCATTGCCCTGTTCGGATCGAGCGCTGTCCTGAGATGAGACAAGGCAAAGAAGGGGAATTACTGGCGCGCCGATACAGGGATCAGATGCCAGAGCAAGGACAGAAGGCAGGGGAGGCAGGCGTGAGTATGGCACAGTCGCAGACGGTTCCGGCATCGGCGGTCATTTCGGCGTTGTCGTATGCGCTGGACCTGACGGAAGGCCAGCCCATGGGCCATGCGATGCAGACGTGTCTGATCGGAATGCGGCTGGCGACGGAGCTGAAATTACCCCAGGCGCAGCAGGCCGACCTGTACTACGCGCTGCTGTTGAAAGACGCAGGCTGCAGCAGCAACTCGTCGAAGCTGTTTCACCTGCTGCACAGTGATGACATTCGCGCCAAAGGCGACCTGAAGGACAAGGACTGGACGCGGATGAGCCTGGACCGCGTGCGGTACACGCTCAGTCACATTGCGGATGGAGCGACCGTGCTGAGCAAGTTGAAACACTTGGCACATGTGGCCATTAACGACCCGACAACGTCCTGTGACCTGGTGAAGTTGCGATGCGAGCGGGGAGCCTCGATTGCACGGCAGGTCGGGTTTTCACTGGACGTAGCAATGGCGATTGCAAGCCTTGACGAACACTGGGACGGGCAGGGCTACCCGATGGGACTGAAAGGTGAGGAGATTCCCGTGCTGAGCCGGGTCATGAACCTGGCACAGACACTGGCCGTGTTCTGGATGAACGGTGGCCCGCGGGAAGCTCTGCTCATGTTGAAGCGAAGGTCCGGGCGGTGGTTCGATCCACACATGGTACGGGCGGCAAAACTGCTGGTGAAGGATGGGTCACTTTTCGCGGGAATGGACCGCGCGGACCTGCAGACCGAAGTGGGCACGCTGGAACCGGGAGTAAAACTGGGCCTGAACAACGACCGTATGGACCACATCTGCCTGGCGTTCGCGGAGGTGATCGATTCCAAGTCGCCGTATACCTTCCGGCACTCACAGGGGGTGGCAGCGGCAGCGGTGGCCATCGGCGAGCGAATGGGTTTGCCGCAGGCAGAGGTGGTGCAGTTGAGACGCTGCGGCCTGCTGCACGATATCGGCAAACTGAGCGTGCCGAATACCATCCTGGAGAAGCCAGGCAAGCTGGCTGATGCGGAGTGGCAGGTGGTGAAGAAGCATCCGTTCTACACCCTCGAAATTCTGCGGCGGGTGCCGGGCTTTGAACAAATGAGTGAGGTAGCGGCGGCACATCACGAGCGGCTCGATGGCAAGGGATACTTTCGCGGCTGGGGTGCGGACGAGTTGAACCTGCACGCCCGCATTCTGGCGGTGGCAGACGTATACGACGCGCTGGCGGCGGAGCGACCCTATCGCGAGGCGCTGCCACTGGACACGGTGTTCTCAATAATGGAGAAGGAAACACCCCACGCGCTGGACTCGACTTGCATGGAGGCGCTGAAGCAGGCACCCGTGCCGATGCCGGACCTGCCGAAAGGACGACACCTGCAAAAACCGCAAATTTTGCCGGACCTGGTGCCCGCCCACGCGTTTTGAAGTTCTCAAGAGCCGGTGTTACCAATCGTTTTTTTGGACGAGCTTCGGTTGAGTTCCATGGCGTCCGGAGAGCAACCAGTCCAGGCGGGAGCGGACGTCCTTGTCGCGAAGTTCACCCTCGATTTTGCCGATCACGACTCCATTCTCGTCCAGAATAAGGGTGGCGGGGACGACTTCCCCGAGCTGCAGGCCGGCGAGCGTCTGCTCCGTTGCACCAGTCCAAACGGGGATGTTGAAGCCACGCTGCCGAGTGACATTAGGAATCTTCCCCTGGGTCTCCGGTGCATCAAGCGAAATGGCTACGAAGCGCACCTGTTGCGCGGCATAGCCATCCGCCAGCTTTTGCAGACGAGGCATTTCTTCCTTGCAGGGACCGCACCAGGTGGCCCAGAAATTCACGACGGCGGCATGGCCGTGCAGTTCCGCAAGTCTATGTGGCGTGCCTTGAAGGTCTTTGAAGGTGGGCGGTTCAGCCGTGCTTGCACCCACGGTGCAGGCGGTGGCCAGGGCCGCGACAAGTGCGAGGCGGAACTTGAGGAACATGGTGAATGAACCTTTCAGAAGCAGCCACTCTAAGCGGTGGCGCATGCCATCGTCATCCTTCGAGAGGTGGGCAGAAAGATCGGTGTCTCGGATGTGTCGCAGTCTGCAAGCGGCTAAGTAGCATGGCCGACCATGAGAACAATGACACGTTGCACCACCTTTCTGGGCGTCATTTGCGCGCTCATCGGAGCCAGTACCGCATCTGCACAGGGGTGCCTGGCGGCGCATACCAACAGTGGCATACAGGGATGCATTACGTCGGGAACGTCCGGCGTCGACGGCGTGAGCGCCAACCAGTTTTTGCGGCACCACCCGACCACCGTTGAGGTGGACTGGCGCTCGTTCAGCTCGTTCCGGCACTTCAGCGGCACGGTAGAAAACACGTCGCGGCAAGCGCTGGGGACCTTCATCCCAAACCACCAGAACATCTACAACATCAGCCTGGACATGCAGGTGACGCCACGCTGGAGCGTGAACGCGTTTATGCCGGTGCTTCAAGGCACACGCGACCAAAAATACGCGCCTATCCAGAAGGTAGAGATCGCCGGCATCGGCGACATGATTCTGGGTGTGCAGGGATGGGTGTTAAAGCCACCAACCGAGAACGGCGGAAACGTCGCCTTCAGCTTAGGGCTGAAGCTTCCGACCGGCATCAACAACGGCACGGGGACAGGGAAGCTGGCCAACGGCACGGTAGAGAAGGTGGTCGCCGACCAGTCACTGCAGCCGGGTGACGGCACGTGGGGATTTACGCTGGGCAGCCAGGCCTACAAGCAGACGTACTTCCACACCATCGGCTACTTCCAGGGATCGTGGCTGTTCAGCCCGGTGAATATGACAGGTGTACCGACCTTTCGCGCTTCAAAGGCAGAAGCAGTGATGAGCGCCACAGACCAGTACCTGTTCCGGGCGGGTCTATCGCGCCACGTACCGCACCTGCGAGGTCTGGCGGGCAGCTTTGGCGGCCGCATGGAGGGCATCCCAGTGCGCGATGCGTTCGGAAAAAGCGATGGCTTTCGGCGCCCGGGATACATCATCTCCGTGGAACCTGCGCTGCAATACCAGCACCGGCGAGACATGCTGTCATTGAGCGCGCCGTGGGCGGTGCAGCGGAACCGGAGGGCATCCGTCACGGACCTGGCTGCAGGCAAGCACGGCGACGCAGCGTTTGCGGATTATGCGGTCATCCTGAGCGTGGCGCATACGTTCTAAATTCGACTGCCCAGGTGGAGTGGGTTAGCACATCGCGCGAGAAGCGTAGTGCGCGCAACCCACCCTGTTCACGGTGGACTCGTGACAGGGTGGGGCCCCGGTTGCCTGCAACCTAAAGAGCGCCGGTGCTGATGAGGTTCTTGTAAAAGTGGGAGCTTAGCTTCGGCGTGCGCTTCTGGGTGGCGAAGTCGACGTAGGTGATGCCGAAGCGCTTCTCGTAGCCGTCCGCCCACTCGTAGTTGTCGAGCAGCGACCAGCAGAAATAACCCTTCACCGGCACGCCTTCTGACACGGCCCGCTGCAGGCTGGTCAGGTAATTCTTCAGGTACATCACCCGGTCCGAATCGTAAATCTGACCGTCTGCGGCGACCTTGTCATCGCTGGAGCAGCCGTTCTCGGTGATGTACATCTCCTTGATCCCCCACACCTCGCAGGCCAGCTTGGGCGTCCAGTAGAGCGTTTCAGGGCCGATAAAAAGCCACGGGCTGAACATGTGCGGGTAGCTCGCCGGGTTCGCCACCATCTCGTAGCCGTCGGCGTTGTTGCTGGCTCGCACAAAGGCCGGCTGATAGATGTTAATGCCCTGGAAGTCGAGCGGCGAGCCGATGGCACGCATCTCTTCCGAGGTGAATTTTGGCGCGTCCGCACCGAGTTGGGCCAGATAGCGGTCGGTATATTTGCCCGTCCGCATCACGTTCAGGTAGCCAGCGTTCTCTTCCTGGATAGCCTTGCGTGCTGCGGCAACGTGCTCCGGCGCGTTGTAGACGGGGGTGATAGCAGACAGGTTTTCTGCGCTGCCAACCTTGGTGCCGGGCTTGCTGTGGGCACGAATGGCCTGGACGGCAAGTCCGTGACCAAGCACGGCGTGGTGCCGCGCCTGGGCGAGTTTGCCCCGGCTGAGCTGCAGGCCAGGAGCGTGGAGGCCGTTGCCATAGCCGAGTTCGATGAAGGTCGAAATCTCGTTCATGGTCATGTAGTTATGCAGAACGTCGCCAAGTTTTGACGCAACGTACCCCGCGTAGTCCGCAAACGCGACGGCGGTGTCCCGATTTTGCCAGCCACCCTTGTCCTCAAGGAGCTGCGGCAGGTCCCAGTGGTACAGCGTGCAGTACGGCTGGATCCCGGCGGCGAGCAGCGCTTCCGCGAACTTGCGGTAGTGGTCGATTCCCTTTTGGTTGGGCTGGCCGGTGCCGGTGGGAAAGATGCGTGACCATGCGATGGAGAACCGGCAGGTCTTCAGGCCCAGGTCCTTCATGATCGCGATGTCTTCCGGGTAGCGGTGATAGCTGTCCGTGGCGACGTCGCCGGTGTCGCCGTTGTGGGTCTTGCCGGCGGTGTGGGCGAAGGTGTCCCACACGGTGGTACCGCGGCCATCCTCGTTAACGGCGCCTTCTACCTGGTAGCTGGCAGTGGCGGAGCCCCAGAGAAAATCCTTGGGAAAAGTGCGGTCGGTTGCGGGATTGCCAGGAGCAGCAGCGTGTACAGACGGTGTGCCTGCGGCGGCCGCCGTAGCGGCAGCAAGTGTGGCAAAGGTGCGGCGAGAGATGCGGTGCGGCATGGTGATTGAGACCCTTCCAGCGTGGATGGCAGACCCCTGAACCATACCGCACCGGCAGCTACTTGAGGAAGGCCTCGATCGCCGCGTCGAAAGCGGTGGGCTGGTCGAACATAATGAAGTGGCGCGAGCCGTCAATGCGCTTTAGCGTGGCGTGCGGCATGGTCCTGAACGCAGATGTGTACAGTGCGTCCACCTTTGCCGGGTCGGTTCCCTGCCGACCGCCCGCTTCAAACGGGTACAGCATCAGGGTCGGCGTCTGGATAGAGGCGAGGTTTGGGCGCAGGTCGGTCTGCATATCTTCAACCATGGCGTTCAGAACGACAGCTCGGTCACTTCGCGCGGAGCTGGCTGCAACCAGCTTTTGCGCTTCAGGATTCTTGACCAGGGCAGCAGCCATCATGGGCTGCATAGCGGCGTACTGGTCGTCGGGCATGCCAGCAAGCTGGTCGTGCATGGCCTGCACCTGGGGCTTGGTGTTTTCCAGTGTGGCTGAACGGCTGAACAGCAGCGCGTAGAACGGCAGCGCATCGACAATGGCGAGCCTGCTGACGTCTGCCGGGTATTTGTTGGCCAACATAAGGCCCAGCAATCCGCCGAGCGAGTGACCGATCACCACGGGATGCATCTTGCCTTGCGCAATGTAGGCGTGCAACTCATCCGTGATGCCGGGGAGCATGGCACCCGAGCCATTGGGGCCGGCCGTCTGGCCGGCAAAGCCATCGACCTGAACAAGGTGCAGCCGGTAATTTGGCGCAAGGAGCTTTGCCTCCGCATCCCACACGCTGCGGCTGCTGCTTAGGCCCGGCAGCAGCAGGATATCGGGCTTGCCGGGCGTCCCGGCGTCGACCACGGTGAAGCGGGTGGGCGTAAATGCCTGCGCAGAGATGTGAACGGCATACAGTAGCGCCAGAGCAAGGACCAGGGCGCAGAGGAACAACTCGCGGAGACAGGTCTTGCGCGAGCGGCGGGGCGAGTCATGGACGGGAGCGTAGAGTGTCGCGATGGGCGTGTGAATCATAGCCGGCTTCCTTTCTGTGTGACGAAACGTGAGGGTACATGGACGCGGCAATTTGAGCAGCGTCGTAGCAATCGAGGTAAGACAGAGGTGAACCGGGTTCGACTAGGCGTCATCCTGAAAAATGCTTTCGATAGGCAGCCTGAAGAGGCGGGCGATGCGAAAGGCAAGCGGCAGGGAGGGATCGTACTTGCCGGTTTCGAGGGCATTAACAGACTGGCGGGAGACCTGAAGCTGCTCTGCGAGGTAGGCCTGCGACCAACCGCGGTCTGCGCGCAGGTCGCGCAGCTTATTGGTCATCGGTGGGAATCCGGTTGCGGAACTTGTAGGTGAACTTGGCAACGAGAACACTGATGCAAAACACGTAGTAGCTGAGGAATGCCGGCGGTGTACCCGTCCAGCCGTAGGTGCGCAGGAAGCCAAGAAACATTTCAAGGCCCATGACAAAGGCAATCCCCCAAAGCAGCGAGCGGACAAATGTATCGCGCTGGTACTCGTCCGTTTCTTCGCGCAAGTAGCGTCCGGCGATAAACAGCACACCAAAGATGGGCAGCGACGGCAGCAGGGCTGCGAAATAGAGTCGAAAACCGGTGGGATGGTAATAGTGCACGAGAAATGTCACCCCAAAAAAGGTGAGGAAATAGGAGAGCATGAGCATCAAACCGCTGCGACGATAGCGTCGCTCTGCGAGATTTCCACCTGTAAAACAAAGCATGGCTGAACCTTTCCTGTACAGTTCGCGCGTTGGATCTGGCGTGCGCGATGACAAGTTGACTTTACGTAAAGCGTGCTTGACTGTCAAGCGTCCTTGTCTTGTATTTTGCAGGAAATTCCGCTTCGCTTGGTACGCTCTTAGGCAGCATGATCATCAACTTCTCAGAGCGAGCCCATAACCATAATTTCGAGCTTGATCCAATTGTCCGGTCACTGCTGGATACGGACTTTTACAAGCTGCTTATGCTGCAGTTCCTCTGGAAGCACTTTCGCACCACGCGCGTAACATTTGGCCTGCGCAACCGGACGGCGAAGTTTCGGCTGGCCGGCATGGTGCGGCGCGAAGAGGTGGAAGCGCAGTTTGAGCACGTGCGGCGACTGCGGTTTCGCAGGTCGGAGATCATCTGGCTGGCGGGCAATACCTTCTATTCCACGCGGGGTATCTTTGAGCCGGCGTTTCTGGAATGGCTGGAGAAGGACTTCAGGCTGAGTGAATTTCAACTGGCTGAAAAAGATGGCCAGTTTGAACTGCGCTTCGAGGGTCTGTGGATTGAAGTGACCATGTGGGAGATCTATGCGCTCTCCATCATCAACGAGTTGAAGACCCGAGCCGCGTTGAAGGACATGACAGAGTTCGAGCTGGACATTTTGTATGCGCGCGCAAAGACGCGGCTGTGGGAAAAGATCGAGCGGCTGCGTGGCGTGCCCGGGCTTGCCGTGGCGGACTTTGGAACACGGCGTCGCCATAGCTTCCTTTGGCAAGAGTTTGCCGTGGAGGCCATGCATGCAGAGCTAGGGCCGGCGTTCAGCGGAACGAGCAACACCTTTCTTGCCTACAAGCACGACATGGAGGCCATCGGAACCAACGCGCACGAAATCCCCATGGCAATGGCAGCGTTGACGGACACTGACGAGGAGCTGAAAGCGGCGCAATACCGCATGCTGGAATTGTGGCAGCAAACCTACGGCGGCAGCCTGCAGGTGATGTTGCCGGATACTTATGGCACCACGCAGTTTTTACAGGGCGCGCCAGATTGGGTAGCCGGATGGACAGGCCAGCGTGTGGATTCGAAGGACCCGTTTGTTGCCGGCGACGAGTACATTACCTGGCTGCGCGGTCGGGGTGTGGACCCGAAGAAGAAGCTGGTCATTGCGAGCGACGGGCTGGATGCGCAGGAGATTCTGTCCCTGCACGCGTACTTCATGGGCGAGATTGCACCGGGTGTGAGTGCACGGGACTTCCGCGACGCCGCGTCGTTCCACGACGAACGGATGTGGCGGCCGGAGCGGCGAATCCGCTTCAGTGCGGGTTGGGGGACGCTGCTGACGAATGATTTTCGGGACTGCCATCCGCGCGGCGAGGATGGATTGGAGCCGATCTCGCTGGTCTGCAAGCTGATCTGGGCAGAGGGCAGGCCTGCGGTGAAGCTGAGCGACAACTACCTGAAAGCGAGCGGGCCCAAGCATGCCGTGGAGCGGTACCGCCGGGTATTCGGGCTGGCGGGGATGGCAAATACACCCATCGTAGTGTAACGCTGGGGTTAGGCGTTTGCGTCCACGATAGGTGGATCCACCGTCGGCGCCGGATCGTGCAACAGGGTGCGATTGCGACGCATCGTTATGACCAGTGCGCGACGCAAGTAAATGGCCAGCAGCGGGCAGAGCACCGCGGCGATGACCGCCCAGATGATGAGGGCGTGCCACTCCCACTGCCAGATATCCCGGATAAGCCTGACAGGGTGATGGCTGAGGTGCTCGATTTGATGGCGGTCCATTGGCAGACGGCGCGTATGGAAGAGGTACACGCCAGCCTGAATAAACGGGAGAAACAGAAGCCACTGCAGCGGTGCAACAACGTGGGTGCCGACCTGCGATGCCACGTGGTTCAGGCGGAAGATCATGGCAAGCAGGATCACCACAACGGTGGTCAATCCAATGACCGGATTGATGCCGATGACAACCCCGACAGCGATGGACCACGCCAGACGTTTGGGCGAAACGCCGCCACGCAGCAGCCGAAGCAACGGGCGCACCACGCGGCAACGAAAGAAGGCGCGCACGCGTTGGGGAATCAACATCACCGCTGTCTTTGATTCCATTTTGCGAAAGCAGGTCTAGTCGGCTTTGGACGGAGTTTGCGGACGCCACAGGCCCCGACGAAGCAGCGTGCTGCGGACCTGCTCGACCGACCAGTCAAGGGACTGACAGCCGTCGACACGAAGGTCGGCTTTGTCGCGCGAAGGAACGATGAACTCGTCTGCCATGGGCCGCGCTGTGGCGTCGAACTGGTCGCGAACGGACTGCTCGGTGCGGCCGCGCTCGCGGGTGTCCCGGTGGATGCGGCGGGTCAGGCAAACGTCGTGCGGTGCGTCAACGTAGACGGTAAGTGTGTAGAGCGGAAGCAGCTCAGTGTAGTGCAATGCGAGGATGCCTTCGACAATGACGAATGGCTGCGGTGCAATGCGATCGCTGGCTCCGGGCACGCGGGAGTGCTGGGCGAAGTCGTAAACGGGGCGGTCGATGGCATGGCCGCTTGCGAGGGCTTCCACGTGAGCCACGATGAGTTCGGATTCCAGCGAGTCCGGGTGATCGAAGTTGCGCATGTGCCGCGTATCCAGCGGGAACTGAGAAAGGTCGCGGTAGTAGAGATCGAGCGGAAAGAGGGTCGCATCCAGCTGCTGGGCGAGCTCGCGTGCAAGGGTAGTCTTGCCGGAGCAGGAGCAGCCGCCGATGCCGAGAACGGTGGGCCGGACCGTGCCCGCGAGGTGGAGCTGGCGGCTCACTTCCCTGCTTTCGCGTGCTGCGCTGCAATCTGCGGCACGAGCGCGGTGATGAGCGCGCCAAAGCGCTTGCCGGCCTGCACACCTACCTCCATCACCTCAAGATGGTGGAGCTTTTCTCCGGTGACACCTGCCGCCGGATTGGTGACCAGGGAAAGCCCGAGCACCTCCATGCCCATGTGCCGGGCGACGATCACCTCGTGCACGGTCGACATGCCCACGAGGTCCGCGCCCAGGGTGCGAAAGGCGCGAATCTCTGCAGGCGTTTCATACGAGGGGCCGAGGACCGCGATGTAGACGCCAGTGGGCATGGTCCAGCCCTGGGCGCGGGCTTCATCCACGGCGAGTTCGGTAAGAAGAGGCGAGTAGGCGGTTGTCATGTCGAAAAAGCGCAGGCCGGTGTCTGCACCTGTATCGCGGTCAAGCCCAAAACGGGGCTCGTTGGGGCCGCTGGCGGCATTGAAACCGGTCAGGTTGATATGGTCGCTGATGGCAGCGATGGTGCCCGGACCAAAGTCCGCCCTGATACCGCCGGCCGCGTTGGTGACGATAAGCGTGTGGATGCCGAAAAGGCCAAGGACGCGGGCGGGAAAGGTGACCTCGTCCATTCCGTATCCCTCATAGGCGTGCACGCGACCCTGCATGACGGCGACAGGAACGCCGGCGACTGTGCCAAGGACCATGCGCCCGCTATGGCCTTCGACCGTGGATTGCGGAAAATAGGGGATGTCGGCGTAGGGCACAATCGTCGGGCCCTCGACCGCCTCCGCGAAGTCACCCAGGCCGGAGCCGAGGATGATGCCGAGGCGGGGTCGGAGGATGGTGGCCGCGGCGAGGTGGGCTGCGGCGGCGGTGGCTTTGGTGTACAGGTCAGTCATGAATGTCTCGCAGGATAGCGTCGAGATCGTGCCTGCCGTGGAGGATGCAGATGATCGACATGGGTTGGACTCCGGGTAATACAGGAGAAGATCGTTGCCGACCACGTGAATTATTTAAGCAAGAGGCTGACGATGCTGGCGGACATGAGGTTGGCCATGGTGCCGGCGAGCATCGCACGCAGGCCGAGGCGCGCAAGTTCATTACGACGTCCCGGGATCAGTGCACCGATGCCGCCGATCTGCATGCCTACAGATCCAAGGTTCGCAAAGCCGCACAGCGCAAACGTGGCAATGGCGAGTGTACGCGTACTGATGGCATGAGCATTGGCAAGCGCGCCCAGTTGCGTATAGGCGATGAACTCGTTGAGCACGGCGCGAGTGCCAATCAGGTTGCCGACGATGCGCGTGTCTTGCCACGGAATACCGATGAGCCACGCAACCGGTGCACAGAAGAATCCAAGAATGCTGTTGAGCGAGGACGGAAAGCTCACGGCATGGCCGCCGACCGCGTGCACGCCAATAGCATTGTGAATGCTGAGCAGGATGCCGTTGAAGAGACCGACAAGGGCAAGAAAGCTGATGAGCATGATGGCCACGTTGAAGGCGAGCTGGCCGCCGTCAATGGTGCCGCGCGCAATGGCACCGAGCAGGTTTTCATCCTTGTGCTCTTCCTCCACGGTCATGTGAACAGTGCCCATGGTTTCGGGAGTCTCCGTCTCCGGCACCAGCATCTTGGCGATCAAAATGGTGCCTGGAGCCGTCATGATCACAGCGCTCAGCAGGTCCTGCGCGCGGATGCCGAACGAAATGTACGCTGCCATGATGCCGCCGGAAACATGCGCCATGCCGCTCGTCATAATCGTCATCAGCTCAGACCGCGTGGCATTGTTCAGAAAGGGTCGAATGGTGAGCGGAGCTTCTGTCTGGCCCATAAATATGGACGCCGCAACGTTGGTGCTCTCTGCGCCGCTGGTTCCCATCGTCCGCTGCATGAGCCATGCCGCCCACCGGATAACACGCTGCATGAGCCCAATGTGGTACAGCACAGCGAAGAGCGCGGAGACGAAGATAATGGTCGGCAGCACAGCAAAGGCGAGCACCTGCAACGGGCTTTTCGGGTCGCCAAGCTTGCCGAACACAAAGGCGGAACCATCGACGGAGTGTGCCAGCAGCGAAGTGATAAAGCCCGAGACGGTTGCCAGCACCTGCCTGCCCAGCGGAAAACGTATGACGAGAACAGCGAAGAAGACCTGCAGCGAGAGCCCCCATGCAACGGTCCGCCAGCGGATGGCACGGCGGTCGGTGGACAGCACGTAGGCAACCGTAAGCAGAACAGCAACGCCGAGCAGACCGGTGAAACGGGCCAAGGGTGGCCCTCCTGTACAGGTGGATAGGTTGCCAGCAGTGTACCGGAGTTACTGCTGCGCTGCCGGGTTCTGGCTGTGGCCGCCGTACACCACCTGGCCGTACTCCAGCAGCGTGACCATACCTACGCCACCGCAGACGTTACCGCAGACTGCGGGAAACAGCCAGCGTGGATACGTCATCCACGCCGCGTGGTGAGTAAGAATTGCGGCCAGTATCTCTCCGCTGGCGGCAATGCAATGGGCAAAACCGCCAAGCCCCACCACAAAGGTCAGCATAAATATGACCATCACGGATCCAGTGATGCTGTGTGAACTGGAAACCAGCCAGGCCACCGTAGCAATGATCCATCCACCCATTACGCCCGACCAGAACACTGTCGCGGCGGGATGAGCTGTGCTGTCAAGCCCAAGCTGAACGAGGGCATCGAGCACCTTTGGCTGCAGCGCGTGTGTGTAGCCAGCCAGGGCAGCAAATGTCAGAGCGCCAAGAATGTTCATTGGCAGCACAATGGCCCAGAGCCGCGCCGTCTGGGCGAGGTACTTCTTCGTAGCCAGCACCAGCGCCACGGGATAAAGCGTGTTCTCTGTAAACAGCTGCGCACGGCCAAGAATAACAACGATAAAACCGAGCGGGTAAAACAGGCGCGCACAAAAACCGGCAACCGGCCCGCTGCCAAGCAGACCTATGGCTATTGCCGTGCCCAGCGCCGACAGCCCCATGAAGATACCGCCGGCGTACGCTGAAATCGCGAGCGAAACAGACGTTCGCTTCAGTTCATCCTGAGCGTTATGGAGCACTTGGCGGTAAATCTGCTCGGCGCTGGGCCGTTCCAGGCTTTTTTGTGTAGAGCTCTCATCACTGCCGTCAGACTCGGGCTCTGTGCGCTGCTTACGGCGAAACGTGAATGGCATTGGAGTGTGATGCGCACGCGCGTATAAACTCCGCTTGACCATGCCTTCGCTCAAGCGGTTGATGGCCTCGTCCATGCCGTGGCGTCCATCGGGATGCCACCATACGGTGCATGGGATGCATCCATCGTACTGAGAAGGAGCTTGTGATGATGCGAACGCTGGGTGCTCTTGAGATTCCTGTGTCGCCGCTGATGTTGGGTGGCAATGTGTTCGGCTGGACCGCCGATGAGGCGCAGTCGTTTGAGATCCTCGATCGCTTTGTGGACCGCGGTTTTAACTTCATTGACACGGCAGACGTGTATTCGCGCTGGGCTCCGGGCCACGTCGGCGGCGAAAGCGAAACCATCATCGGCAAATGGCTGAAGGGCAGCGGCAAGCGCGACAAGGTGGCGCTGGCAACCAAGGTCGGCATGGACATGGGCGACGGCAAAGTGGGACTGAGCGCGAACTACATTCGCGAAGCGGTCGAGGCGTCACTGACCCGCTTGCAGACGGACACCATCGACCTCTACCAGACCCACAAGGACGACCCGAACACCCCATTGGAAGAGACCGTACAGGCACTGGATGCGCTGGTGCACGAGGGCAAGGTGCGCGTGCTGGGTGCAAGCAACTACGACGGCCGTCGGCTGCGCGCGGCTATTGAGGTGGCGCGCAACGCCGGTTGGCAGGCGTATGAAACGTTGCAGCCTAACTACAGCCTGGTGGAGCGCGAGGAATACGAGCACGACTTGGCACCGGTCGCAGCGGAGTACGCGCTCGGCGTCGTTCCCTACTTCTCTCTTGCGGCCGGCTTTCTAACCGGCACGTACAAATCAGTGGACGAGGCCAAAGGCAAAGCGCGCGAGGGCATCGTAAGCAAATACTTCAACGCGCGTGGCGAAGCGACTCTGAAAGCGTTGGCGCAGGTGGCGGAGGAGGCTGGCGTGAGAGAAGCTTCCGTAGCGTTAGCGTGGCTTCTGTCTCGGCCCAACGTTCTCGCACCCATCGCAAGCGCCACAAAGCTGGAGCAGATGGACGACCTGTTTGCAGGCGCAGAGCTGGAGCTTTCAGCGGAGCAGTTGGCGACCCTGTCGAAGGCAAGCGCGTATGACGTTGAAGCGCCGGAGCCGGCAATGGCGGGTGCGCTGCCGAGTGAGGGCGCCTCGTCCACTCGGTAGCGATGGGTTTTCACAAAGCCCCACCGCTCTCTTACGAGCAGTGGGGCTTTCTGTCGCATAGAAGAAGCAGAAGCCTCGTTCGTCTGAGAACTCGCAGACAGACATTCTTCACGGAGCAGCCGGAGCAATTGGGTTCGACCCAGGCACCGGACCGACCCAGTACGTGCGACGTGCACGGATGGTTGCTTCCGGGTAGTCAGGCACAGTCACACGCAGATCGTGCAAACCCGCAGTCGCCGTCCCAGGCAGCGTGAAACTGAGCAGGTAGTAGTTGTGGATGCGATTTGTGAGGCGACCAACGCCGTCCTCAAATCCGCGCTTTGTGCCGAAGTTGTCGTACTCGCCGCCTGAAAGGCGTGCGACAGTCTTCGGAACATTCTGCTTGAGTGCATTCACGGCTGCGAACAGCAGGTTCATGGCCGTGCCGAAAAGGCCTGCACCATGGCCGGGCTTCAACTCATCTTTCATGTCATCGCGAAACGGAGAAAACGCAAACGAATCGACAACGATGTTGTTGCGACCCAACTGGGCAATCACGTCCGCCTCTTTCACCAACGAGCCATGATCCCGCGTCTCCGAGATCAGCAGGATGGCGCGGCGCGAGCGCGGATCGCGATTCTCAAGGATGGCAGCGGCATAGCTCAGGGCATCCATGGTGGCAGCATTTTGATCGTCGCAAGGCCCCATACCGCTCATGGCAGCGTTCACCTTCTCCGTCTTGTGCGTGAACGGTTGCACCAGCTGCGGATGCGAGCCGTAGCGGACGAGAGCAACCTCGTGTGGCGCGGCACCGGTAAGCGACTCGATCATGGTTGGAAGCTGTTCGATCTTGCCGTATTCCACCATGGCTGAGCGGGAACACTGCACGACGACGACAAGTGATAAACCAAGCGTGTCCGCGTCCTGTTCCAGCCGAAAGCGACGCGGTATGCCGTCATCGGTCAGGGTAAATTGATCGGCTCGAAGGCTGTAGACGATCTGGCCCTTGATGTCGACCGTGGCCGGTACCAGGATTAGGCTGGTGCCGGTTTGCAACTGGTACGGCTGCTGCGTTGTGGGATCTACCGTCGCCTGTACGGGAGCCGCAGCGTCGGGGTTGGCAGCCTGAGCGAGCACAAGGTGTGACGCTAAAGCAACGAGAGCGGCAAGGCTACAGCGGCAAAACGCACCCATGCAGTCGATTGTCTCGTACTGAGCTGTGCGATGTGTTTTCGACAGCGCCTTTTGGTGACAGGACGCATCCGAAGGCGCAGGAGTGTGACAACGCATGCCGTATCCGCAAGCCAGACGAGGCGACCAGGTTGACGAGTACTTCGGGATAAGTGTTGCCGACCCCTATCGCTGGATGGAGGAGCTGGACGCGCCCGAGACGCGGGAGTGGATCGAGGCAGAAAATGCACTAACACAGCAGTACCTGCAGAAGCTGCCGGCAAGGGGCGAGCTGCGTCGGAGGATGGAAGCCCTCAGTGACTACGAGCGGTTCAGCCTGCCACAGCGCTTTGGCCCGCGCTTCTTTTACAGCCGCAACAGTGGCTTGCAAAATCAGCCGGTGTTGTATTGGACGGAGGGAATCGAAGGCGAGCCGAACGTCCTGTTTGATCCGAATGTCGAGGCAGCGGACGGAACGCTCGCACTGGCAGGGCTAAGCGTCAGTGAAGATGGTGCGATTGCCGCACTGACACTGGCGGAGGCCGGCAGCGACTGGAAGGTGATTCGCTGCCGCGTGGTGGCCACTGGCGAGGAGCTGCCGGATGTGGTCCGGTGGACAAAGTTCAGCACACCTTCATGGCTGCACGATGGCAGTGGCTTTTTTTACAGTGGATATGAAGCACCACCAGACGGCGACCCCCTTAAAGCGCTCAACCACTTTGCCAAGGTCTACTTCCACGCGCTTGGAACGCCACAAACTGAAGACCGGCTGGTCTTCGAGCGGGCCGATGATCCGGAGATGTTTCTGCATGCAGGAGTTTCAGATGATGGCAGATACCTTTTCGTGCACCAAAGCCGTGGAACGAGTCCGAACAATGAGTTAGGCGTGCTGGACCTGGGCGTAAGTGGGAACAACGTTACCGGTGCCGTGCGGGAATTAGTGGGTACCGCAGATGCGAGTTACTCGCCTATCGGGAACATCGGAACGAAGTTATTGCTGCAAACGACGCTGGATGCGCCAAACGGGCGTGTCGTGTCAATGGACATGGAAAACCCGGAACGAGAGAAATGGGTCTTGGTGATCCCGGAAAAGCCGTCCAAGCTTGAGAGCGTATCGCTTGTACACCGCACTCTGATCGCGGATTACCTGCAGGATGCACATACGGCCGTGGAACTCTACCGCGAGAGTGGGGAATACCTTCGGACACTGGAGCTGCCGGGCATCGGCTCCGCGGGCGGCTTCAGTGGCCGCCGCGACGATGCGGAGACCTTCTACACCTACACAGATTTCACATCGCCGGGCGTGCTCTACCGGCTGGATCTGACGACCTTCGCGTCAACGGTCTACCGCGAACCAAAGGTGCTGTTCAACCGCGCGGCATATACGAGTCAGCAGGTCTTCGCAACATCGAAAGACGGCACATTGGTACCGCTGTTTCTAACTTACAAAAAGGATTTGGTACGTGATAGCCGCAACCCGGCGCTGCTGTACGGCTACGGTGGATTTGGAATCTCACTGACGCCAGCCTTCAATCCAGTAACTATCGCATGGCTGGAGCATGGCGGTATCTACGCCCAGGCATGCCTGCGCGGTGGCGGGGAGTACGGCGAGGAGTGGCACGCGGCGGGAACGAAACTGCGCAAGCAGAATGTGTTCGACGACTTCGCCGCATGTGCACGGTATTTGGTCGCAGAGAAGTACACGTCGCCGGAGAAGCTGGCCATCCAGGGTGGCAGTAACGGCGGTCTGCTTGTAGGTGCCATGCTGACGCAGGTGCCGCAGCTGTTTGCAGCAGCCAATGCTGCCGTGGGTGTCATGGACATGCTGCGCTTCGATCAGTTCACCGTCGGTTGGGGATGGAAGCAGGACTACGGCGGCCCGCGGGATGACAAGGCGGAGTTCACGGCACTGCTGGCCTACTCTCCGCTTCATAATTTACGCGGGGACACGGCCTATCCGGCCACACTCGTGACAACGGGAGACCATGATGACCGTGTCTTTCCCGCGCACAGCTTTAAGTTTGTCGCGCAGATGCAGCACGATCAGGCAGGAACGGCACCGGTGCTCATCAGGGTGGAGGTTCGGGCCGGGCACGGCGGCGGCATGCCGCTGAGCAAGCGGCTGGACGTGGCTGCCGATACGTTTGCCTTCTTCCTGCAGGAGTTGGGTTGTGGCGGAACTGCTGGAGCCGAGCAATGACACGGAGGACGGCACACGGGTTAGGATGGCTGACGGCGTCTTCTCCATACGTCGAGCGTTGTTGCGTATGGTTGCGTTGACCATTGCCCTGTCTCCGTCTCTTTTAGCTGGGCAAAGTACCGTGCTGGACCGCAGAGGTAGCGACGGTTTGCGGTGGAAGAAAACGCGCCGCACATTGTGCGTGTGACCATCTCACGTGGGCATGACGGTGCCGTGCGCGGGCCGGGCTACGGCATCGGGGCCAAACCCTCTGCGGCAAGGTGGACGAGCTAGGGCAACGGTGATGCGGTGGACCTGCGAAGCGACCTGCTCCGGTTGACGGTTGCCGGGGAGGGTGTGCCACGGAGGTCGGATGGCAAGCCGCTGGCGTGGTGACCAACATGGGTACGGATTGTGTGGGAGACTGAGCCGGATGTTCCGCCAAACGGCAGTTACCTGCACATTGGGCCGGGGACATTGGTGGATGAGGTATCTGCCGGTGTGCACAAGCCGGAACATGCGCCGCTGTTAGATCCGAGCGATGCGCGTCAATGTCGGCGGGTACGACGACGACCGGAGCTCTACACACGCGATGGGCGCGGCCGTTGAGAGTACCGACGATTCAGGCGATCGCGCACGAGCGCGTATACCGTGGCGCGAATGCGGAGGTCGCTCTATATTGCGGATGACGGCACGACCTACGGCTACGAGCAAGGCAAAGCAGAGACGACGAGGCTGCACTGGGACGAGCGAGCAGGCAAGCTAACGCAAATTGGCCCACGGCGTAGACGGATGCAAATGTGATGTCGGTCATGCGTTAAGTATCTGTGCCCTGTGTCCGGCAAGCCGGATATGGGGCACCGCTTCCACTTCGCTGGCTCAGTGGGTCAGTGCGGGATTCTGTCGCATGCTAAGCAAGTTCGCCATAATGCGAAAGCTGCCGGGCACCCCTTCCGGCATCTGCCGGAAAAATGCGTAAGCAAGGTAGACATAATAGCCCTTGCCATACCCTGCATAGACGAGGCCGCCCGTCTGCGGGTCCTGATCTTTGTCGTGGGTTTCGGTAAGGGCGACATAGTGGGAATCGAAGCTGCGCGGAAACCCGTGGCCGCGTTCTTCAACCCAGCCATTAAAATCCGCTGTACTGATGTGATTGGGCCACGTAAGCGTAGGATCGTCCGGCTTCAGGAGTTGAACCGGTGCGGTTTCCTCAACAACCTTCTCCGCGTCGCTGGGCACAGAAATGGGATAAGGGCCATAGTTTCGATCGTACTCTGCCGTCTGATACTCGGTAATCACGACACCGCCCTGCTTTACATAGTCGAGTAACCTCTTATTGAAGGTGCGTAGCTCCGGCCGTGCCGCGTAGGTACGGATACCCAGCACGATGGCGTCATAGGAACTGAGGTTAGCGGCGGCGACATCTTCAGCAGCAAGTTGCACAACATGAATCCCAAGGTCATTAAGCGACTGCGGAAGGTCATCGCCGGTTCCCATAACATAGCCGATGCGAAGATCTGGAGCGACTTTCACATCGACACCTGTGATACGGTCACTCGCCGGCAGGTACTGCGGGTAAGGCCGTATGCCGGGATACCCTATGCTTGTAAAACCTTGCGTATAGGTCTGCCCGTTGTAAGTGGCTGCCGCGGTAATCGTGTAAGTCTTTTGTTTTAAATCGCGAGGAGTGACCTCGAAATGTAAAGTTGCATCTTCATTGTCGCGGCTGGTATGAAAGGTTGCAGAAGCGGGCGAGGCGACCCAATCGTTCGGCAGTTCAAGGGTGAGAGTACCGTCGGCCGGGCCCTTCACGGAGCTGTGGAGAGTAACATCAAGCGGCAGTGTTGGCGCGGTAAGCGGGACAATACCAGCCCGCGGGGTAAGTCGGACTGAAATTGCCGGCGCAATTAGCAGAGGATGAACGACAACTCCCTGCCCTACTTCGCGGCGGGCCGTTTGGACCACTTCCGTAAGCGTGTTCTGTATACCCTGAAATGTGTAAGACACGGCTGCCGAGAGGGGGTAAGGCATGGTCGGCAGGGTAAGGTCAGCTCTATCCTGCAAGTCATAATAGCTTTGCGCAAGCGTGGGGCGGCTAAAGTAGGGGCTCGTCAGCGGCGCAGCCTGGGGCACGGTTGTAAGCAGGACTGTGTCGATGGCACCTCCAGGTGCCACCTGCGGAACAGCGGCGCCAGATGGCGGAAACTGCCAGTCAAGACCAGGCGTGTTGGGACGAAGCTGAATGTCCTGAAGAAGAACAATTTCTCGCCCCTGGTTGGCAACGTGTACGGCAACGCTCAGTGACTGGCCCGGGATGGCAGTGGTGGATGACGTTGCGCTCAAAGCCGCCGCGCTTGCCGCATCCGTAGGGCCAAGCGGCCCGGCGGCCATGGCCGGTGTGCCGACGGGTTGCGCGACAGCAAGCAGCGTGATGCCGAGACTCTGGTGAAGTGCTGTTTCGAACTGGCTTTGCTTCACGCGAAGCTCATGCAGCGCGTTGTAATGACCGTCGTCCTGAGCAGCCGCCGCAAGCTCCGCTATCAGCGTGCGCGTAAGACCAAGCCCCTTCGCAAGCGAGGGAGCGGAAGCAGCCGGGTTGTGTGGATCGAACAGGATAGTTGCCTGGTCGACTTGCGCAGCAATCGCCTGCAACTTCACGCGCACAAGTGCTGCCTCAGCGACGGGCAGGTAACCGGCGATGGCCGGAAGTTTCGTATCGATCCCGTCAAACAACGTATCTTCGTGCGTTGGCAGCGCACCATGCGCCATGCGGGAGGCATACAGGTGGTACGGGGAATCGAAGCGGCCGGCGGGTGGAATGCCGGTGCCGCCGATCTGCGACCTCTGCTGGTTCAATCCCTCGCGCGCAATCTGCAGGGAACTCAGACCGAGCAGTGGGTTGTAGTCACCTTCAGGAATGCTGACCGTCTCTGCAGGAACGCCGTTCATGGCCTCGCCGGTAATGTAGTTGCGAAAGGCAACAGGGGCGTACTTGTTCGTGGCGTAGTCGAAGATTCCCTTGCCGGGCACAACGCGAGCAAACGGTACGCGGGCATACATTTTCAGCGGTGCCCAGGGCCGCAGACCTTCCCGAATCTGTTCGGGAAACCGTTGCGGGTCGGCCGCGGCGTTGAAGACCTCCTGCGCAATCAGACCGG
The DNA here is from genome assembly GCA_903642225.1 of Acidobacteriaceae bacterium. Taxonomy (GTDB): domain Bacteria; phylum Acidobacteriota; class Terriglobia; order Terriglobales; family Acidobacteriaceae; genus Terriglobus. The sequence goes on from CAHJWI010000002.1 coordinate 93,972, forward strand.
CGGTCTGATGGTGGCCATGACCGTCAGAAACATAGCCCGCAAAAACGCTCGTCACTACCATCGGGCGCACCGCGCGAACAACGCGGACAGCGTCCGCCAGGACGCGTTCGTGTCCCCATTGGCCGAGCGTCTCTTCGATTGTTTTCGAAAAACCAAAATCAGCAACACGGGTGTAATACAGGTGATCGCCGTAGTAGCGATTCGCCGCAAGGTGCTCCTGTGTGCGCAGAATGCCGAGCGCATCCCAAAAGTCCGCCGTCATCACGTTCTGGCCGCCTTCGCCGCGATTCAGCGAAAGCAGCGACACATCGGCGCCTGCCTGCCGGCTCTCAAAGGTGAGCATGCCGCCGTCTTCATCGTCAGGGTGGGCGTTAATCTGCAACATGCTGGCACGGGTGTGCAGATGGCGCAGGGATTGCGCAAGGCCGGACGTGCCGCGGTCATAGGGAAGCGGGTAGGCAAAAGCATCCTGCTGCTGTGAACTCTGCACCAGGGGCAATGTTTGTGCCGGGCTGCAGAGGCAGAGCGCTGCCGCGCAAAGCGGGCCCGCCACGCAGATGGACCATGCGAATGACGCTGCATTGCCGTTGAAGCCTTTGCCCATGCGGTGTTCTCTCCCCTGATATCACTTGCAGGTATTGCGACTCTACCCCACGCTGCCGGATGCGGATGGGATGCAGAGTGGCACCCGTTCGGCTCATGCGCGCTGCGGCGGTGCGTGGTGCTGCGTTGCGTGCTACAACGAGGCTGTGACGAAGGATGCGAGCGCGGCGGGTTTAGAGCGCGGTTTAAGCACGGCGGCTGCGCTCGGGGCAAACATCATCGACATGGTGGGTGTCGGACCATTCATCACACTGCCTCTCATCCTGAGCGCGATGGGCGGCCCGCAGGCAATGCTGGGCTGGGTGCTGGGTGCCCTGCTTGCCCTCTGCGATGGATGCACATGGAGCGAGTTAGGAACAGCGCATCCAAAAGCTGGAGGTTCATACGCGTATTTGCAGGCAACCTATCCGGCGGGGTGGGGGCGGCTGTTCAGTTTCCTGTATGCCTGGCAGTTGCTCTTCAGCGCTCCGCTGTCCATCGCCAGCGGCTGTATCGGCTTCGCGCAATATGCAGCTTGGTTCATGCCGAATGCCTCGCGATGGCAGCTTTCCGGCCTGGCGATTGCCGCCTGCGCGGTGGTCACAGCCCTGCTCTTGCAGCCCATACGGCGGGTAAGCGTAGTCACTCGCGCGCTGGGCGGGGTCGTCGTGCTCACGCTTCTTCTGGTCATTGCCGTTGGCTTCTCCCATTTCTCCGCAGCGCGTGCGTTCTCGTTTCCAGCGGGTGCGTGGCGAATGGACAGTGCCTTCTTCACCGGCCTGGGCGCGGGCCTGCTGGTCAGCGCCTATGACTATTGGGGCTACTACAACGTGTGCTTTCTGGGTGGGGAGGTGCGTTCGCCGGAGCGCACCATTCCGCGCGCGGTTCTGGGCTCCATCGTCATCGTCGGCGCGCTCTACCTGCTTATGAATGTTGCCGTCCTCGGCGTGGTGCCGTGGCAGCAGATGGTGGGGGCCGACGCGGGGGCGCGACGCTACACCATGGCCACCGTTGCGGAGCGCGCGTTTGCAGGCCACGCCTGGGCGCACAGTGCAGGCACGGTCGCGGTGGTTCTGGTAGCGGTCGCGGCGCTGGCCAGCGTGTACGCGTTGCTGCTCGGCTACTCGCGCATCCCATTTGCGGCGGCAAGGGACAGAAACTTTCCCGCAATCTTTGGCCAGCTCAGCGAGCGGACGAAAGTTCCGGGAGTAAGCCTCGTGACCCTGGGCGCATTTACGGCACTCTGCTGCGTCTTCCGGCTGGCAGAAGTCATTGCATCGCTGGTCGTGCTGCGCATCCTGTTCCAGTTCCTGCTGCAGGGCGTGGCCGTTCTGCTTCCTCGTCATCGCGCGGAGCGGCGGTTGGCCGGCCGCTTCCACATGCCGCTGTATCCGTTGCCCACACTGTTGGCCTTGGCGGGTTTTGTCTTCATCCTTGTCTCCCGGCCTCAAATCGTGCGGGAGATGCGCCTTGCGGCTTTCGTTCTGGTCACAGGCCTTGCAGCATATTGGCTGCGAGCACGGCGCACAGCGGTACACTAGACCGTTATGAATTCCATAGAAATAGTCATGGGTGCGGCAGCGGCCGTGGGTACGCTGGGGCTGGCAGCAGGTGCGTGGCAGTATGCGGCGAATGTGCCTGCATCCCAGCTTTTTGGGCGAACCTGGATCGACGAGCCGGAGCCAAATGCTGACAAACGCACGGTGCACCTGACATTCGACGACGGACCAAGTGCGCGCAACACGCCAGAACTGCTGGACATCCTCGGCGCGGCTGGTGCGGTAGGCACATTCTTCCTGGTCGGTAACCACGTACGTCGGCATCCAGCGCTGGCACGCCGCGTTGTCGATGAGGGCCACACCGTGGGCAATCACACAGACATGCACCCCAACCTCTCCCGCAAGCCGGCGGCGCGAGTGCAAGCGGAGTTGGAAGCCTGCCAGCGTACGATCCTGGACACAACGGGTGCCGTGCCGGCACTGTTTCGGCCTCCGTACGGTGCGCGAAGGCCAGCGGTGCTGCGGATCGCGCGGCGAATGGGACTGACGCCCGTTATGTGGAACATCACCGCCGGCGATTGGGCATCTCCCGGCTTTGAGTCATTGCTACGCAGGGTGGAACGTGGGATCGAGCACAATCAACAGCGAGGTCGAACCAGCAATCTGCTGCTGCACGACGCGTCCCAACTGGACGGCAATGCGCCCGCAAGCCGTGCCGACACGTTGCGCGTCGTGCAAGCGCTTGTGCGGCGGGCCGACCTACGCTTTCCGGGTATCACTGCCTAAAGTCGACTCCCGAGCCGTGGCATCGAATGGCGTGACCACGCAAACGCAAGGGTCCCCATCTCATGGCCTGTTAGTACGTTGGTGCTGCTGCCATAGAGCCTTGCGTATACACAGGAGAACGTATGGCACAGGCCGCAGAGCAGTTTGACGCACCATCCTTTCCCAAGCAGGGGGCCATCTGGAAGCCGTTGCCTAAGGGCAAACAGGGCAAGCAGCAGGCCGCGCATACCGTGCAGACTATCCGCGCCACGCCTGACCAGGTCTTCAACCTGTACACCCGCATCGAGTTTTTGCCAGCCTGGATGGAGGGCGTCGTCTCCGTGCAGCGCCTCAGCCCCAAAAAGCTGCGTTGGCTCATGCAGGATCCCGGCACAGGCAAGCAGTTTGAGTTCGACGCCGAAGAGGTCGAGTCGGTTCCCGGCAAGCGCTATGTCTCTCGCGTCACAACAGGACCTACCGCTGGAACCACCAACACACTCACTCTGGAAGCACACCCATCAGGCCGCGGTACCGTCGCAACCTTGATCAATGTGTTCACGCTGCCGGGCGGGCTGTTTACCAAGGCTGTCACGTCTGTCGTATCACGTAGTCCCGCACAAATCACTATCGAGAATCTTAGACACCTCAAAGAGGTTTTAGAGGCCGGCGAGATCCCTTCAGTAGAGGGTCAGCCCGCGGGACGACGCGGGATCAGCGGCAAGCTCAAGCAGGTACTTTACGGCGAAAACATGCCGATGCCTCCCGGAACAAGTGATCGCGCACGGCCTGATGACTTGCCCGAGAGCGCATCAAAGGGACCCTCGAAATGGGGAGTACTCCTGGGTTCCGCTGTAGCTGTTGCGGTGCTTGGAAGCCTGCTCTTCGTCGAGACCAAAAGCGACCCCTCCGGCGAGTCTCTGCACGACTAATGTTCGACCAAATATCTGTAGATTGCGCTGAAATGCGCTGGAGCAAGCGATGAAGGCAGTATGTTGGATGGGAGCAGGCAAGGTCGAAATACAGACCGTGGAAGACCCAAAAATAATCAACCCAGGCGATGCAGTAATTCGCGTCACGCGCACCGCCATTTGCGGCAGCGATCTTCACCTCTTCGACGGCTACATTCCCACCATGGAATCCGGCGACATCCTGGGCCACGAGTTCATGGGCGTGGTTGAAGAGGTGGGCACTGCTGTCAAAAAGCTGAAACGGGGCGACCGTGTCGTTATCCCTTTCACCATCGCCTGCGGCAGCTGCTTTTTCTGCAAGACCGATCTGTGGTCGCTCTGCGATAACAGCAACCCCAACGCGCGCATCTGCGAAACCATGTATGGCTACTCGGGCTCGGCTCTCTTCGGCTACTCGCACATCTACGGCGGCTTCGCCGGCGGTCAGGCACAATACGTCCGCGTGCCCTTCGCCGACGTAGGCCCCATCAAGATTGAGTCCGACATCCCCGACGAAAAAGTCCTCTTCCTCTCCGACATCTACCCCACCGGCTACCAAGCCGCGGAAAATGCGCAGATCAAGCCCGGCGACACCGTTGCTGTCTTCGGCTGCGGCCCCGTCGGCCTCTTCGCCATCGCCAGCGCCTACATGTTCGGCGCGGAAAAGGTCATCGCCATCGACCGCTTCCCCGAGCGGCTCAAGCTCGCCCGCGAGTACTGCGGCGCCACAACCATTGACTACACCGCTGGCAACCCTTCCATCGTCGAAGCTCTGCGCGACCTCAGCAACGGCATCGGCCCCGACTCCATCATTGACGCTGTCGGTATGGAGGCCCACGGAACCGACGCCGCAGCGTTCTACGACAAAATCGATCAGGCGCTGATGCTGGAGACTGACCGCCCCACCGTGCTTCGCCAGGCCATCCAGGCAGTGCGCAAGGGTGGCACACTCTCCATTCCTGGTGTCTATGGCGGCGACCTCGACAAGCTTAATTTCGGCGCTGCCTTTGGCAAGGGCATCACCATGAAGATGGGCCAAACCAACATGCACAAGTACCTTGCACCCCTGCTCAAAAGCATCGAAGACGGCAAGATCGATCCCAGCTTTATGATCTCGCACCGCGTCGGCATTGAAGACGTCCCTGATATGTACAAGATCTGGCGCGACAAGAAAGACCGCGTGACCAAGATCGTCATCGACCCTTTCCGCGAAAAGGGAATAGACCGCCTGCGCGCCTGATTCCTAACTTGGCACACTTCGCGGGTAGCACCCTCTGACGGCTAAAGACAACACTCCCTGGGAAAATCTACTTTAAGTCAGCCACAACCCTGGTAGAAGCCCTCCGCACTCTGCGGAGGGCTATTTTTTCGGCCACCGATCGCATCCCGTACCGCTGCGCTACTGAGCTGCGTACTTGACCTCACTCACAACCCTGTCATTCCGACCGTAGCAAAGCGTCGCGAAACCCCGCTTTCCACTATTTGCTCCTTCCGGACCGTCCTGACTAGCTCTCCGCGCCCAGCCTATAGATCGAGCAATCCTCGTACCCGCTTGTGACGTACAACCCATCCGCGCAGTGCCGTATCGTCGCCTTATCCGCATCCCGGTCCGCATGCGACAGAAACACACGCCCCTGCCACAGCAGCTTGAAGCGCGGGTGCTCCTCCTCAATCAAGCGCTTCTGCTCGTCGTTTACGTACAGCAGGTCAAGATCACCCTCCCGGCCGGCAAACTGCTTCGTCAACCGCTCCAGAAAACGATCCATCAGCACCAGATCGAACGGGTTGAATAGAAAGAGGCAGCACGGTCCCACAGGCATCCGCAGAGTCATTGCATCCGCCTCCTCCACTCGCATGGGCGGCGTATCGTGCAACAGGTGCCAACGCTCCACGTTCTCCCGCATCACTGCAGCCAACATCGGGTGAAGCTCCACGCCCACAATGCGCCGAAACGGCATCTCCGACGCCAGCAACATCGCCCGCCCCTTACCCGCGCCCACATCCACAAACGCGGTCTGCTCCACCGGATGCACCGCCACCCCCCGCCAGTGCCCCATCACCTTCCCGAACAGCGAAGGTGCGGTCCCGTGATATGCCGTGATGTACCGGTCATGCCGGTGCCCCGTCTGTAAATCCTCCCCAGGAATCAGCGCGCCCGTCTCCGTCCCATGCTCCACATCGAACGGGTGCCTGGGCACCGGCCCACGCCTCTTCTTCACCTTAGGCGGCATCAGCATCGGGCGTCTCTCACTTTATCGATCAATGGACGCCCTTGTAGCTGTACCCGCCGCCCTCACGCCCATGCCGATTGCGACCCTCGGCCGCCACACAGACAAGCAACAGCTCAAGGCACAACATCACTGACTTCTCCTGGCAGGCACCCGCATAGGTTCGCATGGCAACCTTGGATGCAAAGCGAAGAGAGCGGGCGTTGAACAAAGAAAGGGTGCACCGCGGAACGGCACACCCTGTCCTGACTACAACAAATTGCTTAGTCCCGCCCTAGTTCTTCCACACCGTACCGCTCGATGTACTCTTCCGGCTCCGCCTCCAGCGCGGCATGCTGACCGGGTACGTAGTTGGGATCATCGCTCTTGACTGTGACTTTGATGTGCGCCGACACCTCGCGGAACAGCTTCACTGCAACGTGAAACTCGCCCAGCTGCTTCAGCGGTTCTGACAGCTGAATCTTGCGGCGATCCACATCGAAGCCCTGCTTCTCGAACTCTGCCGCAATGTCCTGCGTCGTCACCGAGCCGAACAGAACGTCGTTTACGCCAACCTTGCGCTCAAACGTCATCTCCACAGCGTTCAGCCTGTCTGCCTGCTCCAACGCGCCCGCCTTGTCCTTGGCAGCCTTGCGCACGGCCGAATCCTTCATCTGCACGATGACGGCCTTATTGGACACAGTGGCCTCAATCGCCAGGCGTTGCGGCAGCAGGTAATTGCGGCCGTACCCATTGGCAACCTTCACGACATCGCCGCGGTGACCCAGGCTGTCGACATCTTCTTTCAGAATGACTTCCATGATGATTCCTCTCTGGAGAAGGCGGGTCGAGAGACCGCGCCTGGTCCATGTGGGGCTTCGCGCCCCGTCTTCAGCAAATAAGCCGCGTTAGAACTTGGCGGCGAAGGGCAGCAGGGCGATGTTGCGCGACTGCTTGATGGCCTGCGACAACTGGCGCTGGTGCGTGGTGCACACACCGGTCAGGCGGCGTGGCGTGATCTTGCCGCGCTCTGCAACAAAGCCCTGCAACAGGCGAACGTCGCGGTAGCTGATGGCGTCAATCTTCTCCACGCAAAACTTGCACACCTTCTTGCGACGGAAGAACTTGCGACCACCGCCACCACCCGCGGGACGGGGAGGACGTGGTGCGCCGGAGTTGTTGCCCTGGTATCCGCCACCGCCCTGTGCGGGTGCGGATGGGGTGCTGCTGGTGATTTCGTCAGCCATGGTAGCTAATCCTTTCAACGTTTCGGAGCTATGCTCCCCACGTTTGGGTTCGGCGGGCCGGCACTCCAGGGTTGCGGCGAACCCTATGAACATGCGGAAGTGCGGCGACGCGGTCCGGCGATTGTGCGGCTCCGGGGTGCGAGCCGAAAACTATGCGATGGCGGGCTCGGCGAGCGATGCATCGACCGGCGCATCATCGGTCCCAGGCTGATCGGCCTTGATCAAGTCGGCAGCAGGCGCGGACAGCGGAGCTTCGGCCTGTGTCTGCACGGGTGCAGGCGGCGGCACGTTCTGCTGCTGCGTGCTTGTCTTTACCTTGGTGTCGCGCTTGGCCTTCACCTTGGCCAGCCGCTTGTTCTCCTCATCCGTGCGAACAGTGATGAACTTGATCACCTGCTCGGTCACGCGAAGACGACGCTCCAGCTCGGCAACCAGGGGACCGTCAGCGGCAATGTGCAGCAGAACGTACTGGCCGTCCTGAAACTTGCGAACGACGTATGCCAGACGGCGGCGGCCCAGCTTTTCCACCTGCTTCACTTCACCGTTGCCGGTCGTGACCACAGTCGAGAACCCCTCGATCAGCTTCTCGAGATCTGCCTCTTCAATGTCCGGTCGGACGATAAACATCACTTCATAGGTACGGCTCATGCGTGTGTCTGCTTTCTGCGGATTCAAGATCCGCACCCTCGCGGAGGAGGGTATGGAAGGTAGGCGCTGCGGCGAGCGGTCAGGCCTCGTCGCGGCGATTAAACAGGTTCATGGCCGGGCCGATGCCCTGCGCCACAATGGTTTCGACCGCCTCTGCCGCACGGTCGAGAGCTTCATCCAGCAACGCAAGGTCGGCCTTGCGCAGCGGTTGCAACAGGTAGTCGGAACCACCTGCGCGGATCTCGCGGCCATCCGGTGCAGAGCCCTTGCCCACACCGATCCGGACCCGGATCCACTCCTGACTGCCAAGCACACCGGTGATCGACTTCACACCGTTGTGCCCGTTGCTGCTGCCGTTCGCGCCCAGCTTGATCCTGCCAAGCGGAAAGGCCAACTCGTCGTAGAGCACGATCACGTCGTGCGCCGGACTGAGTTGCATCTCCTGAACCAGCGCGGCAACAGCATGCCCGCTCAGGTTCATAAATGTCTCCGGCTTGGCCAGCAGGCAGTCTTCGCCTGCAAGAACAGCCTTGCCGGTTAAGGCCCTGCCTCGCCGGTTTGCCAGCACTGCACCGCTGCGCTCCGCAAGACGGTCAAGTGCGAGAAAACCGGCGTTGTGTGGTGTAAAGGTGTACTCCGGACCAGGATTTCCAAGACCGACGATCAACTTCACAACACGCTCCAGGTTTGGTTCCGGGTTGCTGAATCGATGCTCAAAACCCAGCAACCCGGAACGGGAAACACCTTACTTCTTCGCTGCAGGCTTGGCGGCAGCGGCAGCGGGTGCCGCCGCTTCCTTGCCCTTGCCCTTGGTCACTTCAGGCTCACCGGCCGCGGAACCTTCAGCGGCGGTCTCGGGAACATCTTCCTTCATCATGGTCACGTGCGCCACAGTCTCGGTTGCGTCGCCCAGGAACTTGATGGAGCCGGAGTGCGGCAGGTCTGCAATGTGGATCGCACCATTGATGTCCAGTCCGCTTACGTCCACATCCAGCGACGTAGGAATATCGCCGGGCAGGCACTCGATCTGCACTTCACGCAAGATCTGATCGAGCACGCCGCCACCAACCTTCACGCCGACAGGAACGCCGGTCAGGAACACGGGAACGGAGACACGCATGGCCTTGTCCATCGCAATGCGCTTCAGGTCGATGTGCAGCAGGTGGCCCTTGATCGGCTCATACTGCCAGTCCACGATCATCGCCTTTGTCGCAACAGAATCGGCGATGTTCAAATCGAAGATCGTATTGTGGCCAGTGTCTGAGTGCAAAATCTTCAGAATTGCCTTGGGGTCAAGCGTAATCGCCTGCGATTCCTGACCGGCGCCGTACACCACGGCGGGAATCAGGCCAGACACGCGAACTCGGCGTGCGGCATTCTTGTTGAACTTTCCGGTACGAAGAACGCCTGCAACTGCTTGTGGGGTTGCCATGTGCTTTCCTTTCGGGCACGGTCACAGCCTCGGCTGTTCGCGCTCCCTTTGCGGCTTTCGCCGTGCTTTGCGGCAGAGCCGCGGGTTAGTGGTGCGTTAAGAAAACAGCGAACTCACGCTCGTCTCCATATGAATGCTCTCGATCGCACGCCCAAGCAGGCCGGCAACGGACAGCACTTTAACTTTACCAATCGCGATGGCATCGTCACGCAGCGGGATCGTATTCGTCACAACCAGCTCCTTGAGCGGGCTGGCCGCAAGCCGTTCTGCCGCAGGACCGGAAAGCACCGCGTGCGACGCGCAGGCGTACACCGCCGTTGCGCCATTGCTCAGCAAAGCCTCAACCGTCTTTGTCAACGTTCCCGCAGTGTCGACGATGTCATCCAGAATGATGCAGTTGCGACCGCGCACATCGCCAATCACGTTCATGACTTCGGTCACGTTAATGTCGGTGCGGCGCTTATCAACAATCGCGAGCGGCGCGCCCAGCTTCTGCGCAAAAAAGCGTGCACGTTCCACACCCCCGGCATCCGGCGACACCACCGTCAGGTCCGGCAGGTTCAGGTCGCGGAAATAACCGACCAGCACCGGCGACGCAAACAGATGATCCACCGGAATATCAAAGAAACCCTGAATCTGAGCAGCATGCAGATCGACCAGCAGCGCGCGGTTTGCTCCCGCGGTTTGCAGCAGGTCCGCAATCAGCTTGCTTGTAATGGCCACGCGCGGCCGATCCTTGCGGTCTTGCCGCGCATAGCCGTAATACGGCATCACGACTGTAATCCGATGTGCGGAAGCACGCTTCAGTGCATCGATCATGATCAACAGTTCCAATAGGTGCTTTTCCACAGGAGCGCTGGTCGGCTGCAGAATAAATACATCAGCACCGCGAACATTCTCCAGCAGCTGAAAATGAAGCTCGCCGTCCGAGAAGTTCTGCACGCGCGTCTGGCCCAGCGGCACCCCCAGAAAGCCGCAGACCTCTTCCGCCAGCGGCCGGTTGGCGGAGCCACTGAAGATTTTAAAACGCTTGTCGTCGGCCAGGCGAGAGGACCGCTTGCGCTCCGGCGCCGGTGCCTTAACCGGGTGTTTCTCCGGGGTCTTATCGGCAGCATTGCCGTTGCCGGAAGCCTGAATAGCGGGAAAATCGAGCGTTGGCATATCGTCTTGCGGAGCCATATGCGGTAGAAGTCCTTTCCAAGCCGTTTAGCGTTGGGTGTGGATGCTGCCGTGATGTGCTGCCGATCTCCCTTCCCCGAATTCTGTGGTGTGCTGCCCACGCGAGGGAAAGACCGACACTGAATGTCTGGTTGGGCGACCAGGATTCGAACCTGGACAAAGTGCTTCAAAGGCACTTGACCTACCATTAGTCGATCGCCCAAACGCTTACGGCGGTGGCCATTGCGCCCCTGCCGAATGCTGCTACCAGAACCAGTGTACGAAACTTCCGCCCTGTGCCGTGTACCAATCCTGCATCCGGCTCGCATGGGGCACATGCATTCCCCGGAAACAAACATCAACCAGGCAAAACCATTGACTTCCAGTACTCGTCGCGTGAAACCGTATGCGTCAAAAACACACGTGCACCCGTGCCAAGCACAAGAACCCGCTGTTGCGCCGCCATCGCATCCGCCTCTGACCGATAAAGGCCAAAAAGTGAGGACCCGGAGCCGGACAACATCGCGAGAAGGGCGGAACCGCTCGGCTCCGTCAAGCGCGACTCGTCCCGAGAATCTCGACCCAAAAGGGCGTGCTTGATTTCGCGCAGTGAGGGATGCTGCTGAAATACGACCTCTTCAAAGTCGTTTTCAATCCCGGTGCGGACAAGCGCGAGAAGAGGATTCCCGGCCAGGTCCTGAGGCTGCGACGGCAGACCTTCTGCCAAATGCTCCAGGACACCGGAGGCGCCGATCTGATCATCCGCCGGACGGTAGCCCGGCCGGTAACCCCGGATGACCCCGGCGGGCAAACGCCCACCGGAAAACATTGTCCCTGCCGCTGTAAAGGCAGAAGCGTAGATACGGCTCAACTCACTGAGTCTATCCCGCGCCGCCTGCGGGGTCAACCGCGTAATGTGCTGATCCCACGCCCGAAATGCCGCTGGCGTCGACGACCCGACAGAGGGTGCAACCACCACGCAATGCATCCGCGGCAGGTCAGGATACGGCACGCAGAGCTCCCCTCGATTGTGCGCATACACCGTGCCGCCGACCAGAAACACAGGAACGTCAGACCCAATGGACGCAGCCAGCTTCTGCCGCTGCAACGCCGGTAGAGCTACACCAAGCTGGGCCTCAAGCCCCAGCAGCGCAGCCGCGGCGTTGGCAGAGCCGGCCCCCATGCCACCCTGCGGCGGCAGGCTCTTCTGCAGGTGCAGCCGCACGTGCGCCTGAACGCCCAGCAGCTCAAGCGCCGCCTGCGTTATGCGCCACGCGGTGTTGCGAGCGTCGCACGGTATGCGCGGGTCACTGCTCGTCAGCTCAATCCTGGTTGCCGATGCGCTCTGCGCCTCCACGGTAACCACGTCATGCAGCGCTACAGTCTGGAACAGGGTCGTCAGTTCATGAAAGCCGTCCGCGCGTGGAGGCCCAATACGCAGGCCCAGATTGATCTTCGAGAACGAGCGAACAGACGTCGGCGTTGGCATCGCTCCACAGTGTAGCGGGCGCGACGCACCAACACCGGCCGCCGCCATTGCAGGCCGGTTGCACAGCACCAGGGTATCTGCCTGGTAACACCACGTATCCTGTAACTGATGGAGAGGCCGCGCGTCTCTTCAACGGGTCGCCCACACTCAACGACCCGATTCTGCCGATGAGCTCCAGAGGCTTATCGCAAAGCTACTTATCAAATGGATCAAATTCCGCGCGTGTGCGTATAAGCCCATGAAGGTTGTGAGTTGGAAATGAAGTGGGCAGCACATGGGTGGTGGCACCGGCAGGCAATAACTTTGTGTGTCTGCATGGGATGGGTGTGCGGTAGCGTTGCGGTGCGTGCGCAATCCGCATCGCAGCCGGAAACGCCGGGATCACCAGGAGCCCTGGCCCGACCCCAGTCCATCACCACTGTCGCCAGCGGTGGACGGCTCACAGTGCCAACAATCGACCACGACCTCACCCTGGGTGACTTTGCCGGCATGAAGCCGACTGCAGCCCTGGCGGCAAAACTGGCCCATGTGACCGAGATGGTGCAAACCCAGCCGCAGGACGGTAAGCCAGAGAGCGAACGTACGGAAGTCTGGCTGGGTCGCACGTCGACAACGTTCTTCGCCGTTTTCATCTGCTACGATCACCAGCCTGCGACGCTGCGTGGGCACCTCGCGCGGCGCGAAAACATCTCAACCGACGACTCCGTCGGCTTGCTTTTGGACCCGTTCCAGGACCGCCGCCGCGGCATCCTGTTCCAGCTAAACCCGGCAGGTGTCCAGGCAGATGCAAACTGGACAGAGAACAACGACCCCGACTACAGCTACGACCAGGTGTGGAACAGCGCGGCACAGCGCACACCGCAGGGCTGGACCGCGCTCATGGCGATCCCTTTTCGCAGCATCCGTTCCCGCAGCTCGGCACCGGAGTGGGGCGTGGTTCTCAGCCGTAACCTGCCGCGCAACAGCGAAACGGACTTCTGGCCGCGCATCTCGCAGTCGGTCAGCGGAACGCTGTCGCAGGAAGGCACGCTGCTGGGCATGGAAGGCGCAACCAGCCACAACATTCAGATCAACCCCTATGGCCTCGTGCACCGTATCCACGAGCTCGACCTGGACGATCCGTCAAACCCGTTCTTCAGCAACCGCAACCTGCAGGGAACAATGGGCGGCGACGTAAAAGCCGTCGTCAAAGACTCCATCGTGCTCGACGGCACCATCAATCCCGACTTCAGCCAGATTGAGTCGGACCAGCCGCAATTCCGGGTCAACCAGCGATACGAGGTCTTCTATCCGGAGTTACGGCCCTTCTTTCTCGAAAATTCCAGTTACTTCGATTCGCCCATCCAGCTGCTCTATACGCGAACTATTGCGATTCCCGAATTCGGCGCACGCGCCACGGGAAAAATACACCACACCAACATAGGCTTTCTCACCATCGATGACCGTGCACCCGGTATCTTTGTCGCTCCAGACGATCCGCTCCACGGCAAGCGTGCACTTACAACCGTCATGCGTGTGTCACAGGATCTCGGGAAGTATTCCAACGTTGGCGTCATCTATGCGCAGCGCACGCTGGCAGGCAATGCGAACAAGGTAGGCGGCGTCGACTTCAATTACCACATCGACCAGCACTGGACCCTGCAGGGAGCGTCTGTCGTAAGCTCCACGCACAACCTGGATGGCACTTACAGCGCAGGCCCTGCAAATAAGCTGATTATCACACGCCAGGGCCATAGCTTTTTCTTCAATCAGAGCTACCGTGACTTCAGTCAGGGCTACCAGGCGCTCGCAGGCTTTGTTACTGTTCCGCAGGTGCGCCAGAGTGGCACAAACGTGGGATACACCTGGTACCTGACGCACCATTTCCTTCAAACATACGGCCTGCAGGCAAATAGCAAGATCGCCTTCGATCGCTCAGGACATCGCGAGTTCCGTTACACAGAAGTGGACGGCGTCTTAACCCTACCCAACAATGGCCTTGTCGTGCCTTATTTCGGCTTTAATTCCGATACCTTGTTACCGATCAACTATCCCTCACTTACACACACGGTAAACTTTGCGGAAAATTACGGCGGTATCCTGATAAAGTTTGCGCCGCGCCCACAACTTAGCGGCTCCATCAATGCGAGCCATGGAGCGACGGTAAACTACAGCCCCGCGGAAACCAATGCGCCAGGCCTGCTCAGCGAATACACGGTAAAGGCGTATCTGACGCTTCAGCCAGTAGGTGGTTTGACCGTCGACAACACTTATCTTCTGGACCGAACACGCGACGCACATGGTCCGCTGCTGGCGTATGAAAGCCAGACCCTGCGGACCAAGATCAATTACCAGTTCACCCGCGCATTTTCCGCAAGAGCCATCGTGGAGTACGACTCGGTCGGTCGCGACCCCCTCATATCTTCGCTGGACCGCACCAAGCAGGTAAGTACAGAATTCCTGCTGACCTGGCTACCGCACCCTGGAACGGCAATCTACATGGGCTACGACTCTGACCTGCAGAATCTTGACAGGACCCTGTGCAACCGGACACAGGCCGGCGGATGCGATCCCAACAATACAGACCAGCCGCGCGCCAGCCAGTACCTCAACGACGGACGCCAGCTGTTTATCAAGGCATCCTACCTGCTGCGGTTCTAAGACCAGCTGGGTTCAGGCTTCTTCCGCATTGGGTATGCTGAACGTATCCCTTCCCCGCCGAGAGTGGTCTGCATGCTCCTGCGCTTTCCTGCCCTTTGTCTTCTTCAGTCCATGTGCGTTGCCACCTTGCCGGCGCAGGCCATCGTCTCTGCACCGCCAGTTCGCGCAAAACACGCCATGGTCGTCACCATTCAGCACAACGCAACAGACGCCGGCGTGGCCATCTTGAAGCAGGGTGGAAATGCCGTCGACGCCGCAGTCGCCGTCGGCTTCGCGCTGGCCGTGGTCTATCCGCAGGCAGGCAACATCGGTGGCGGCGGTTTCATGCTGATACGACCGGCGCACACTACAGGGCCAAAAAAGTTGGCAGACGGCAAGCCACACTTTCTGGACTACCGCGAAAAGGCACCCGCTGCGGCAACACGCGACATGTACCTGGACAAGGACGCCAACGTCGTCAAAGGCATGAGCACACTGGGCTACAAGGCCAGCGGCGTGCCCGGCACGGTAGCCGGCCTGGTCTATGCCGAACAACACTTCGGGCGGCTGGGGCTCAACGCCGTCATGCAACCGGCCATCCGTCTGGCACGCGACGGTTGGGTCGGTACCGAGCCCGAACTCCAGTCATGGCACACCAAGGTGCTCGAGCCATATCCGGAATCGCGGCGCGTCTACCAGCGCAACGGCAACTACTACAAGGCCGGCGAGATTATCAAGCAGCCGGACTTGGCCGCAACGCTGGAACGCATATCAACGGACCCAACCGAGTTCTACACCGGCAGAATGGCTAAGCAGATTGCCGACGCAATGCAGGCCGGCGGCGGCCTCATCACGGCAGCAGACATGGCCAGCTACCAGGTCAAAGACCGCGCACCGCTTGCCGGCAACTACCACGGCTATGAGATCCTGACCTCGCCACCACCCTCCTCCGGCGGCATCGTCCTCATCGAACTCCTCAACATCCTCAGCGGCTACGACCTGCCCAGGCTTGGCGCGGACAGATCGCCCGAGCAGGTCCACATCATCACAGAAGCCTTTCGACGCGCCTACATGGACCGCGGTGACTACCTCGGCGACCCGGACTTCGTAAGCATGCCGCTCAAGCAAATGGCCGACCCGGCGTACGCGGAGGCGTGGCGCAAAACAATAGCCCCCGCCACGGCCAGCCCAAGCGCAACCCTCGTGCGGCCGGCAGGATTCATGCCTCAGCCAAACAGCACACGCGACGTCCACGAGTCCCCCCAGACGACACACTTCAGCATCGTCGACG
The DNA here is from genome assembly GCA_903642225.1 of Acidobacteriaceae bacterium. Lineage (GTDB taxonomy): Bacteria > Acidobacteriota > Terriglobia > Terriglobales > Acidobacteriaceae > Terriglobus. The sequence goes on from CAHJWI010000002.1 coordinate 109,856, forward strand.
CCGACGGCAACGCCGTCAGCAGCACCTACACGCTCAACTTCTTTTTCGGCAGCGGCGTCGTTGTGCCGGGACTCGGCTTCGCCATGAACGACGAGATGGACGACTTCACTAGCAAGGCCGGCGTACCCAACGGCTTCGGCCTCGTGCAGGGTGCGGCTAACAGCATCGCCGGTAACAAACGCCCGCTCAGCAGCATGAGCCCGACCATGGTCACAAAGCACGGCAAGCTGCGGCTTGTGCTCGGCTCGCCCGGCGGCTCCACCATCCCGACCACTGTCGCCAACGACCTCATCAGCGTGCTCGACAACGGCCTAACCATCCAGCAATCCGCCGACGCACCCCGCTTCCACCACCAGTACCTGCCCGATGCGCTTGAGGTAGAAAAGCGCTTCCCAGTCAGCGTGACGGATGTGCTGAAAACGCGCGGTTACACGATTCGACGGCAAGGCGAGTTCGACGAGAAGAACCCCGGCCAGTGGGGCGACAGCGAGCTGATCGAAGTGGACCCGAAAACCGGCGATCTGCTGGGCGGCCATGACGCGCGGCGAGCCTTCGGGAAAGCGGCAGGCTACTGATGCTGCGCTTCCTGTTGTTGGCTGCATTGGTGGCGACTACCTGCGGAAGCGCGCACGCGCAGGACACCGACCACGATGGTCTCCCCGACAGCTTCGAACAGGCGCTCCTGCAGCGGTTTCAGCCGACGCTCCTCATCGCCCAAACCGACTGCGCAGGACGCCCCGCGCGCTTTGTCCCAGGCATAACCCTGCCGACGGTACAGACGCAGGACGGCACCGTGTACGGCCAGGCCTTCGCCCGCCAGCCGGACGAAATCGAGCTCCACTTCTACCACCTGTGGCAAACAGATTGCGGTCGCATGGGTCACGCCCTGGACACAGAGCACGTCTCGGCACTCCTGCGCGGCACCGGGCAGGACGCCTCGCAGTGGAAGGCCGCCTTCTGGTACGCCGCAGCGCACGAGGACACGGTCTGCGACGCCAGCCAGGTCACCCGTGCCGCAACGCTCGATGCTGTCGAGCACGGCCCGCGCGTATGGATCTCCGCCGGCAAACACGCGTCCTTCCTGCAGCGGGAGCTCTGCCGGCACGGCTGCGGCAGCGACCAGTGCGAACACATGGAAGCCTTACCTGCTGCGCAGATCGTCAACCTGGGCGAAGTCGCAGCTCCGGCAAACGGGTCCGTCTTCGTGCCGTCCGCGCGATGGCCGCTGGCACAAAAGATGAGCCGCACAGACTTTCGACCGGCACTCCTGCAGCGGGTAGATGGCCTTCCCGCGACCGACATCGCATGGGCCGAGCCGACGAAGCGACCGGGCCAGGCAGCCATCCTTGGCGCTAACCGGGGTGTGGGCGGAACATTCACCGGCAGCAGTGCCGGCGCGCATGCAGCCGCAGTCGGTACACGCCAGACCGATGTGGCCATGTCCGTCGCAGCCTCAAAAACAGGTGGCGCTCTGCAAGGCACTTACAACAATGTGCGGCACGCGCTTGGGGTGGCCGCGCGGAACACCGGTAAGGCTATCACTCCCGACCAGGCCAGGCCTGCGGAAGAGCCCACCGAAGTAGCGCCCAACAAGCCGCGAAACTAAGTCCTCGCCAGAGACATACCAGAGGCACTACACTTCTGCGACAGCTGTGTGGCATAGCGGCCTGCCGGAGAATGCATTGACGATTACTGGAAAATTATTGCTCAGCACCGCCGTGGGCGCGTTGGGCGGGTTGCTGTTTGGGTTTGACACTGTGGTCATCAGCGGCACCATCGATCAGCTATCGCAGGTGTTCCATCTGTCGCCCGCCGCACAGGGCAACACCGTGGCCATCGCCCTCTGGGGCACGGTATTGGGTTCCCTCGTAAGCGGCTGGCTGGGAACAAAACTTGGCGGCCGAAACGCTCTCCGCGTCATGGCCCTGCTTTACGTCATCAGCGCCATCGGCTGCGCGCTCGCACCAAGCTGGGGCTTTCTCATGGTGCTGCGCTTCATCGGCGGCATCGGCATCGGCGGCTCCAGCGTGCTTGGGCCGGTCTACATCGCGGAGTTGGCACCGGCTGCCTATCGCGGTCGCCTCGTCGGCACCTTCCAGGTCATGGTCGTCGTTGGCATCCTGCTGGCCTACGTCAGCAACTGGTACATTGCACGGCTCAACCTGGGCGCAAACGATTGGCGCTGGCAGCTCGGCGTCGCGGCCGTCCCTGCCGTGCTCTTCCTGGTGCTGCTCTACACCATTCCACAAAGTTCCCGCTTCCTCATCTCGCAAAACAGCCTTGACGACGCACTCACCGTCCTGCGCCAAATGGGTGCCATGGACCCCAAGGGCGAACTCGAGGAGATCCGTCGATCCATCCACATGGAGAGTTCGGAAAAGGACGAGCCGCTCTTCCAGCGATCGCTGCGGCTGCCCATCTTCCTTGCCGTCACCATCGGCATGTTCAACCAGCTGTCCGGCATCAACGCCATTCTTTACTACGCTCCCAGCATTTTCACCTCCGCCGGCCTCAGCCAGATGAGCGCCTTCAGTCAGTCCATCTGGATCGGTCTTGCCAACCTGGTTGCAACCATCTTTGGCATGTCGGTCATTGATAAAGTCGGCCGCAAAACGCTGCTGCTTATCGGCTCCGTCGGCATGCTCGTTTCGCTGGCTGGCGTGGGCCTCATCTTTCAGACCCACTCCCACGCGGAGCTGCTGGTGTGGTGCCTCGTCGGCTTCATCATCTTCTTCGCGCTCTCGCAGGGTGCTGTCATCTGGGTCTACATCAGCGAAGTCTTCCCCACTCGCGTCCGCAACAAGGGCCAGAGCCTTGGAGCCTCGGCCCACTGGATCATGAATGGCATCATCGCGGCGCTCTTCCCAGTCATCGCAGTAAAGCTGTCGCGAGCCGTCCCCTTCTACTTCTTCGCCGTCATGATGGCGGTGCAGTTCGCCGTAGTGCTCACCCTCTACCCCGAAACCAAGGGACGCACACTGGAGCAGTTGCAGGCACAGCTCGAACGCGCCTGACAGCCGCTATTCAACTAGCACGAAAGCCACCCGCTTTCTGCCGGGGTGGTTTTGTTCCTAAGAGGCGTTCTCTCGAATGAGGCCTTCAGTGATACCAACTCACTTGATCAAAATTAGTGGTATCTCTCTCAGAGCCTTGACGGTGACCTGCATATCAGACCGACATGCCTCACGTAACCCCATTCGGTCATGTGCTGCCCAGTAGAGATGGTCAACCAAATCCGCATCTGGCGCACCACTTACAAGTAGTTCGTATAGCCTGCCTATATAGCCGTCGTACTCGTCCTGTGCGTTCGGCTCATCTTTGATACCGATGGGGTCCCAAACGTCAAGCAAAACGTGGCGTATTAGGACTCGGATGGCTCGAGACTCGTACTTGTCTACAAGCGGCTTCGAAGTGCTCATGAAGCGATACTTTTATGGCGCTCGAACACAAGGCACAAATCGACGATGGCATCGGTCATAGTGAGCACTCCCCTCAAAATCCCGGATCAGAAATCTTGCGCGTCGTAATGTTCGGCGTGTACTTCGCAAGTCCCGGTCCAATCTCTGAAGCCTTGCCGATCACAACGATCACCACATCCGCACTGCTGGGAAAATCCTTCGCAAGAATCCCCTGTTCATCCGCCACGGTTGTAGTCTGCGTCTTCACCAGGTTGCGATTGAAATCATCCCGAGAAATACCATAAAGCTCGTTGTGCGCTATAGCCGCTGCCAGCGCCTGCGATGTCTCAAGCCGTGGCGGCAGGCTGCCGGCGATAGAGTTCTTCGCGGACGTAAGCTGGTCCGCTGAAAATGGCGAGCTGTGTGCTGTATCCAGCACGGCAAACGTCTTATCGATCGCCGGAACAGTCGTGGCATTTTTGGTAAACGTCGAAATCGTAAAAGGCCCGGCGGCACGCGTCTCCGCAAACGTAGAGTTCGCCCCGTAGGTATAGCCCGATTTAATGCGCAACTCGCTGTTGAGCAGCGACGTAAACCGCCCGCCAAACAGTTCATTCACAACGTCGATCTCCCCTCGGCTTGGATCGGCGGCAGTGATACCGAAATTGCCGATTGCAAAGTAGGTCTGGGTAGCGTCAGGCTTGTCGACCAGCAGCAGACGCCGGCCCTTCACCGGAACCGGCGCGGGCAGTGCGACAGCAGTCGGAGCCTTGCCCTGCCACCCGCCAAAACTGCCTTCAATGGCAGTCCGCATGGTCTTCGGATCAAAGTCACCCGATACCGCGAGGATCGCGTTACCCGGCGTGTAGTTGGTCTTGTAAAAGGCCAGCACATCGTTGCGGCTAACGGTCTTCAGCGACACCTCATCGCCATTCACCGGCCGCCCGTAGGGATGCTCCCCATAAAGGAAAGCCCGGTAATAGTTGGGGAGCACGGCCTGTGGCACGTCCTTCGACGACCTTACCGCGTCCAGTTGCTGCGCAAGCAGCTTCGTCGTCTCTTCCGCAGGAAAGGTCGGGTGAAGAAGCACATCCGTAAGCAGAGCCAGCGCCGCAGCCTGATCCTTCTTCAAAAAATCAATGCTGACGGCGGTAGAGTCCAACGTCGCACCAGCGGTGTAAAGCATGCCGATAGAATCGATGTCCGTTGAAAGTTGATCGGCCGTGTGGGTCGCCGTCCCTTTGCGCAGCAGCGCTGCTGTCAGCGCCGCAGTCCCCTGCTTGCCCGCCGGGTCAGCAACAGATCCGGAGCGCAACAGCAGAACCGCACTCGTCAAAGGCACCTGGTGCTTGGGCAACAGCAAAACGGTAAGCCCATTGGGCAGCACCGCACGCTCATACTCCGGCAACACATACGGCGTAGGCGGCGGTGAAACCACCTTGGCCGAGGGCACCTGGGCCGCAGCGGCGCATGTGAGCAGAACACAGGCGAGCGGCAGACTGGCAAGGGACAACGTGGCAACAGATTTCGGCATTACTGGCCACCTTTCGAAGCAGCAGGCGTTGTAGTGGCTGTAGGTGCGGCTTCCGGAATCAGGGTGCCGACAGTGCGATTCGCCGGCAGAAAATACTTCGCCGCAACACGTTGCACATCCGCAGTAGTCACTGCATTGATCAACGTCTCTTCCTGATTTACATGCTGCCAGTCCCCAAAATAAAAGTCCGCATTCCCAATCGCCTGCGCACGCCCGGCAATGGTCCGCAGATCGCGATAGTGCGCCGCAATCAGCTGGTTCTTCGCCTTCGCAAGCTCTGCGGCGTCCACCGGCGTCGTTCGCATGGCGTCCAGCTCCACGTACAGTGCAGACTCCAGCTTCAGCGGGTCAACGCCATCACGGGGTTGAGCAAAGAACGTAAACAAACCCGGATCCAGCCGCTCCTCCTGATCGGAGTTCACGCTCAGCGCCAACTGCTGTCGGCTCACCAGCGACGTGTACAGCCGCGAACTTTGGCCGGTCGTCAGCAAACTATCGAGCACCCGCAACGCATACAAATCCGGATCGCGTGAGTCCACCGTGTGATACCCAACAATCAGCAGCGGCAACTGCGCCGGCTTCTTCACTACCACGCGACGCTCACCAAGCTGGGGCATCTCTTTCGTGCGCACAGGCGGGGGCGGCGTGTGCGTCGGCACCGGCCCAAAGTACTTTTCTGCCAGCGTAAACACGTCTTGCGCCTTCACGTTTCCCACCACCACCATCGTCGCATTCGCCGGCGAGTATCCCATGGCGTGGTAAGCCTTCAGGTCGTCAATCGTCCAACCCTCGATGTCGGAAGGCCAACCAACTACCGGCCAGTGATACGGAGAGCTTTGAAACGCAGCCGCTTCCGTCGCCTCATGTAATAGGCCGGGGTTGCTGTTGTCCACGCTCAAACGCCGCTCGGAGTACACCACCTGCCGCTCACTCTCAACCACGGCCGGGATAAATGCCAGATTCGCCATGCGATCTGACTCGACGTCCATCACCAACTCCAGCGCGGACGAAGGCGTCCAGTCCTGGTACACAGTCGCATCGTTCGACGTATACGCATTGTTGTTCCCACCGGCATTGTCCAGCGCCGAATCGAACTCGCCCTTGCCATACTTCGCGGCACCGTTAAACATCATGTGCTCAAAAAAGTGCGACAGTCCGGTGATCCCCTCATGCTCGTTCCGCGAACCAACACGGTAAAAGGTATACACGGCAGTATTTGGAATCGAGTCATCCTGCTGAACAAGAATCTTCAAGCCGTTCGGCAGTGTCTTACTCTCCACCTGGACCTGCGCGTGCAACAGTGGCACGCTGAGCAAAGCCGCAACAACAAGGCGCGGCAGTCGACCGCGAAGAAGACGGGAAACAGAAAGAGTGGCCATGTGCAAACGATCATACGGCACATGGTCCGCTTCCGTTACGCGGCCCGGTCTGCCGCACGCCCCTCGGCCATAGACACATGCTGCCGCCCGAACAGTAGCTTGATCCAGTCCAGCAAAATGGCCGCCTTCTGCGTAAGCCCGGGCATCTTCATCAGGTAAACACCGCGCCACATTAGAAAGCCGAAGAAGCCCTTGAACTGCATGCCGAACACATTCGCAACACCCGCATACCGCGACAGCACCGCAAGCTCGCCAATCTGCTTGTACTCAAACGGCTTCACCTTCCTGCCCCGCATGCTCGCTGCAATGTTGTCCGCAGCCAGCGGGCCCTCGCGTGTAGCGTTCTGCGCCGTGGGCTCAAAAAACTTGCCTTCCGCGTACGGCTTGGGGATCTCCGCGCAGTCACCGATCGCCCACACGTTCGTCAGTCCCTCAGCTCGAAACGTGCTGTCGGTCGCAATGCCACCCTTCTTCCCCCGCGTGCAGTCCAGCCCGGCGATCAACGGGGACGGCACAATGCCCGTATCCCACACCGTCAACCCGGTCGCGAGGGTCTCACCGTTTGTCAGCACAAGTGCGTCAGACTTCACCGATTGCACACCCACCCCAAGCAACACACGTATGCCATCCCGCTCGAGCTGTTTGTTGCCGTAGCTCGCCAGCGTCTCCGGCATCTCGGCCATCAGACGTTTGCTCGGCTCCACCAGCGTCACAGAAAGCTCTGACGCGGCGATACCATGCCGCCTGGCCGTGTCGTGAACCAGGTCATTAATAGCGGCCACAGTCTCAACACCGGTATAACCTCCGCCCGCCACCACCACAGACAGCAGGCGTTTTCGCTCTGCGAGGTCGGCCGTCTTCGACGCACGCTCCACGTTGCTCTGCGCCACCGTCATCACACGCCGCGCATCGTCCAGCGTCTTCATGCTCACGCTGTGCTGTTCCGCACCGTCAATGCCGCGGTAGTTCGTCGTAGAACCCAGCGCAATCAGCAGATGGTCCGCCGCAAGGCTGGTGCCATCGGCCAGCGTCACCGTCCGCGCCCGCGTATCAATTGCACGCACTTCAGCCCGCACAAACTTCACGCGCGACGGCAGCGTGCGATTTGGTGCAACGATATGACGGGAACTCACGGACCGGCCCGCTGCTTCCGTAAGCATGGGCGTGTACAACAGGTATGGCACCCGGTCAACCAGAGTAATGCTGCACCCCGCCGGCAAGACGCGCGCAAGCCGCTTTGCGGCATACCAGCCACCGAAACCGCCGCCAACCACAATAACCCGCGCGCCCTGCCCAGCATTAATCGTCATGCAAGGTTTCATGCGCCCAACGGCGCTTTGGTTGCGCCCCTATCCACCGCCGCTTTGGTACAGTGCAATTTGCGGCAGGGGTGCACGATTGCACGCAAACCGGCGACGTCCTAAGCCTGCATCAGGCTGCAATGCTGAATTCTCAAGGTATTCACACAGCCCGCAAATATCTCATAGAGAGCAACACAGGCACCCATCCTACTAACAGCCATAGCCGCTCTCGCCTTGGCGAAAGCGGCTATGGCTGTACTCTGGCGCAATCAAATCGACAGGTTCAACACGCGGTTCAGGCGCTGCACAAACTTTGCCGGCTCCTTCAGCGGCAAACCTTCCATCAACAGAGCCTGATCCAGCAGGAGCCATGCGGCGTCATCCACGACCGTGTCCTCCGGCTTCGCAAGCAGCTTTTTCACAATCTCGTGGTCGGGGTTAATCTCAAGCGTCGGCTTCGGCTCTGGCAACTCTGGCTGGCCCATTGCCTTCAGCATCTGCTGCAGTTGTATCGATGGCTCCTCCTCGTCTGAAACAACACACGACGGGCTGTCCGCCAGGCGAACAGACACCCGAACATCCTTCACCCGGTCTCCAAGCGCACTCTTGATCCGTACCAGCAGCGGTTCCAGCGCAGTAGCCTGCTCCGGCTCCTCGTCAGACTTGAAGTCCTCGCTCGTGGCGGACTTGTTCACACTCTTCAGTTCCGTGTCGCCATATTTCTCAATCCCACCAAAGACGATCTCGTCCACCTCATCGTCCAGGATCAGAACTTCAATGTCCTTCTTCTTGTAAATCTCCAGCAACGGCGACGTACGCAGCAACGACTCCGGCCCACCGGTGATCGTGTAGATCGCCTTCTGGTCGGCCTGCATGCGGGCCTTCGCATCTGCAAGGCTTGTAAGTCCCTCCACCTTTGTGGACTTCAACCGCACAAGATCCAGCAAGATCTCGCGATTTGCGTGGTCGGTGTACAAACCTTCCTTCATGGGTCGGTTGTACTGGGTAATAAATTCAAGATACTTGTCCGGGTCTTTCGTGGCGATCGACTTAAGCTCCGACAATATCTTTTTCACACTCGCAGTCTTGATGCTGTTGAGCACGCGATTCTGCTGCAGCAACTCACGGCTCACATTCAGCGGTAAATCTTCCGAGTCGATAATGCCGCGCACAAAGCGCAAGTACTGCGGCAACAGATCCTTCGAGTCATCCAAAATAAACACGCGCTTCACATACAGCTTCACGCCACCCTTGTACTCCGCCTGGTACATGTCCAGCGGTGCCTTCGCCGGAATAAAGAACAGCGTCGTATAGTCCAGCGAACCTTCCGCACGCGTATGAAACCAGAAAAGCGGATCGACAGAATCGCCAGTGATCGACTTATACAGTTCCGTGTACTCGTCGCTGGTAATCTCTGACTTATTCCGCCGCCACAGCGCACTTGCGGCGTTTACCTGCTCCGTCGTGCGTACACTGTCTGACTTCTTTTCCGCCTCATTCCACTCGCTCTTGTCATAAGTCAGATAGATAGGGAACGCGATGTGGTTACTGTATTTCTTGACAATCTCCTTCAACCGCCAGCTGTTGGCGTACTGCTTGCCTTCCTCGTTTAGGTGCAACGTCACCGTTGTACCCGCCGCCGCGCGCTCGGCCGGCTCAATGTCGAACCCGGACTTACCATCGCTCGTCCACTTCCACGCCTTCTCTTCACCGGCCTTGCGACTCACGACTTCAATAGAGTCCGCCACCATAAAGGCACTGTAAAAGCCCACACCGAACTGGCCGATCAGGTTTGAATCCTTCTTTGCGTCCCCCGAAAGCTGGTTCAAAAAGTTCTTGGTGCCCGAACGCGCAATCGTACCCAGGTGCGCAATCAGGTCTTCCTCGTTCATGCCGATGCCGCTGTCTGAAACAGTCAGCGTCCCGTTCGGCTCGTCTACTTCCAGGTCAATGCGCGGGTCGAACGGCAGACTCTTGTACACCTCGTCAGTGACGGTCAAGTAACGCAGCTTATCCAGCGCGTCCGACGAGTTGGAGATCAACTCGCGAAGGAAAATCTCCGGGTGCGAGTAGAGCGAATGAATGATGAGCTGGAGCAGCTGACTGACTTCGGTTTGAAATTCCTGTTTTGCCATGGCTCCCCTATTGTAAAAGGCCCGGCGACCGACGGAAAGCGGCCTTACATCGCTCTAACACCGCCGGCACAACATTGGCACGCAGCGTGCCCCTCAGCACGCCAGTATGAGCCAAAACGACCACAGCGGGGTGCAGGCCAACCCACCTAGGCACACGGCTGCCCTGCCGCTTCCGCGCATCCTGCGGCGGTTCTGGCTTGCGTCCACACTCCAGTTTGCGCTCATGTTCGTCGTCGGCTACATCCGGTATCGCACCGGCGCTCCAAAGCCCCACTACAACCCCATCGGCACAGTGCACTTTTCTGACCTGCTGGAGTATCTGCCCACCTACCGGCTCCTGCACACGGCGGCATTCTTCCACAACCCAGTAACCAACCCGGTAGCGTACCCACCCTTCGGTGCAATCTTCTACAGGCTGCTTTACGCAACAGCGCACCCGGTGGCCGCATACCTGTTCTGCGCCGCAGTGTGGCTCTGCCTGCTTACACTCGGCACGGGCCGCTGGCTGAGCGGCCAGGGCATACGTCCACTCACCGCTTACCTGCTGCCCGCGACCGTTCTACTCATGTCCTTTCCCGTGCTTGGCATGCTCTGCTATGGCAACATCGAACTCTTCCTGTGGGTCTTCGCCGCCACCGGCACATGGGCGTTCCTGCGTGGACGACCCACGGTGGCTGCCGCGTTATGGGGATGCGCCGCCGCCATGAAGCTGTACCCGCTCATCTTCCTTGCGCTGCTTGTCCCCCAACGGCAGGTGCGCGCCCTGGCCTGCGGCATCGCCACCTTTGCAGCCGTCACGCTGGCTTCGCTGTGGTATCTCGGACCAACAATCCCCGTGGCATGGCGCGGGTCGGTGCAGAACGTCTTCGGCTATCAGGGCGTGCGCATGGAAGAATGGAGCCTCCACGAGCTGGCCACAAACCACTCCGCGTTTACCTGGGTAAAGCTGCTTCTGCGCATCGCGCAAAAACCTTTTGCAGGTGCAATGCTGCCGTATTACGCCTGCGGCGCCCTGCTCTTCCTCGCGCTGTTTCTGCTGCGCTGGCGCAAGCTGCCGCTCCCCAACCAGCTGCTTGCAATCACTGCCTTCATGCTGCTGTTTCCGCCCATCTCCTACTTCCACACCCTGGTGCATCTGTTCGCACCGCTCGCACTCATGGCAGCAGCAGCAATGCAGGCCGACCGAAGCGGTCAACGCATACCGGGCCTGAACGGCACACTTGCTCTCTCCACTCCACTGTCTGCATCGTTCATGCTGCTCACAGAACGGCAGTTCTTCCTGTTCGGAGGCCTGCTGCAAGGCCTCCTTCTACTCATGCTGCTCTACGCCGCAAGCCGCTTTCCGTTTGCTGCAAGCCACGCCCCTGTCGCGGCGCAAAACGGATCACGACATCTGCCGCGCGCCATGGTCACAGCACGCACCATGCCGCAGGTCTGACCCATGTGGCCGGCAAGAGAAAAAACGACAACACAGACCAGGGACTCCAGCGGTACAGGTGCGCGGAAGCCCGCTTCGCGGTAGCCTACATCTACTCCCGCTGCACACAATACTCTCTGAGGCTGCCGATGCGTTTGATCTCTTCTGCCCTTTTTGCTGCTGCCTGTCTCTCGACCGGCATGCAAGCGCAGGTCAAAACGACTGCCTCCCCGTTGCCGGTGCAGTATGTGCGCGCGGACAAGCTCTTCGACAGCCGAGCCGGCACCTACATTAACGGTGCCGTGCTTGTCGTTGAAGGCTCGCGCATTCGCAGCGTAGAGGCAGCGAACTTCTCCATCCCGGCCAGCGCCAAAGTCGTCGACCTGCGCGGCAGCTACGTTTTCCCAGGCCTGATCGATTGCCACGTGCACCTCACCGGACGCGCCGACACCTACGCGGAGATCAACATCTTCCACGAAACCCTCGTCACCGCAGGCATCAACGGCGTCGTCAACGCCAAGAAAACTCTGGACGCCGGCTTCACCACCGTCCGCGACGTCAGCTCGCCACCCTTCGCCGCGGTCGATCTGCGCGACAACATCGATTCCGGCTTTGTGCCCGGCCCACGCATCGTGGCATCAGGACCGGGCCTCTCCATCACCGGCGGCCACAACGACCTCAACAACTTCGCGCCTTGGGTAGACCCAAGCATCTACCCCAAAGACCGCGACTTCCGCATCGCCGACGGCGAACAGGAGGTGCAGCAGACCATCCGCGCCCAGGTCAAGCACGGCGTCGACGTCATCAAGATCATGGCCAGCGGTGGCGTGCTCAGCAAAGGGGACCAGCCCGGTGCGCCGCAGTACACTCTGGCCGAGCTCAAAATGGCCGCTGACACAGCACACCAGGCCGGCCGCAAGATCGCCGCCCACGCCCACGGCACACTCAGCATCAAGTGGGCCATTCAGGCAGGCATCGACTCCATCGAACACGCATCCCTCGCCGACGACGAAGACATCGCCCTCGCCAAACAGCACGGCACCTACTTCGTCATGGACATCTACGACGACGATTACATCCTGCAGGAAGCCCCCAGATTCGGCCTGCCGCAGGAACAGATCGACAAGGAGCGCACCGTCGGCCAGAAGCAGCGCGAAACATTCCGGCGAGCCTGGAAGGCCGGCGTCAAGATGGCCTTCGGCACTGACGCCGCCGTCTACCCGCACGGCGACAACGCCAAACAGTTTCACTACATGGTCATGTACGGCATGACCCCCTCTGAAGCAGTTCAGGCCGCAACCATCCACGCCGCAGACCTTATCGGCCGATCCAACGACGTAGGCGAACTCATCGCCGGCCACTACGCCGACCTCATCGCGGTCAAAGACGACCCGTTACAGCATGTCGAAGCCCTTGAAAAGGTGGCATTCGTGATGAAGGGTGGAGCCATCGACAAGGACACGCGGCCCACTGCAGAGTCCGCCAGGTAAGCGAGGAAGTCTGCTTCAATTTGGAAACGTAAGCCGGGGGACGTGCAGAACGCTTAGCTACGGAATTGTCTGCGTCCTACGCCAACGAAGTCTGGTCCATGGTTTCTGTTTGCTTTATCTGACAGCGGGACCCAGTGCCAAGGTTTTCATCACTCAACCCCCAAATGGATGACTCGCGACGCAAACGTTAACGCTGGGCAAGTGTGACGTGTTGGACAACGTAGCCGGTGCCGGCCGGCATGGTGACGGCGAACGGCGTGGGATCGAGGTTGCCGTTGCGCCGCACATCCAGCAAAACGGTGGTACCGGCTTCCGCTTCAAGATCGAACTCGGTGTGATCGGCGAAGTAACGCTCGCCAGTGATGTGCGGCAGATGAGTCTCGTCGCCCGGCAGCGGAGCGGCCGGGACGTGCAGCCCGAACTCCACAGCGGGAAGCGCCAGGGTCGATCGTGATTCCCCCGCAACGAAAGCCCGCCTGCCGGCAATGGCGGTATGGATCGCACCGTTCTGCATCGGGTAATGAAGAACTTCTAGCTGTGTCCCCTTGCGCTTCACTTCGACATGCAGCAGCGTATCGCCCATGCGAACGTTATCGAGCTGTACCTCTCCCCAGCCAACCGGCAACTGCGGGTGAACATTGAGTGTCTTCGTCGTCGCATCCACGTCAATGCCGAGCAGACCGCGTACGGCGGGTGCAAGCGTCATCGCACTGGACCAAAGCTGGTGCGCGCTGCTGCGTCCCAGCGGCTGATAAAACCGCCCGCTGATCACCTCGGTCACCGTCCCCGGATCCTCCGCAAACGTCAACCGAAGATTTTGCTGCAACGTCGTCCAGCCGGCAACCGGGTGTCCCGTCCGGTATTGCGCCATCGCATTCCATCCCGTAAACAGAGGCCACACCGACCCCATGTGATAACTGATCGGATCGTAAAACGGAACAGCGGTGCTGAGCGCGCGCGTGCCCCAATCGGTCGCAAGCAGAGGGCTTGACCACGCGGCGAGCATGGCGTCAGGGTGCTCGAGTCCGAAGGTGAAGCGTTCGTCCGATTCAACCTCCACCGCGCCTTGAGGTTGCAACCGATCCGGCGCTTTGGCAGGGCGCAGTGCAGCCGCAGCACCCGGCCTTGCTCCACTTGGCAACATGGGCGGGTTCCACAGAGCCACACTGGGGTAGACCGTAAGGGAGCGATCATAAGTGCCGTCGGCGTTCTTTGAAAAGGCGTACAGATTGGTTTTCAGGTCGCGGTACTGCTCCACAGCTCCCGACAGTTTGGCAGCTGTTTCCGCGGCGCTGGCAGCCAGAGCCACGTCATGCTGGAGCGTTGCGAGATCGACCATCGCCTGTGTCGCCTGCCGGTCAAGCGACGCCAGATAAAGCTCCTGGTGCGGCATCGGGCTTTGCCAGTTTTCCACCCAGCCCGTCCCCTGCGAGTTGTCGTACACGCCATCGCCATCGCTGTCGTGCGTGCGTTCGAACTGGTATGCGCGCTTGGCCTGCTCCCAGTGATCGGCAAGGAACTCTGTGTCGCCGGACGTTCGCACATAGTCCCGCAGCGCAAGCAGAAACAGCGGTGTAGCATCCGCGGCCGCGTACTCATACCCAAAGGTCTTCCACGCCATGTTCTCCGGCAGGTCGTCGGCCATCTGGCTGAACTCGTGCATCATCTTGCCGTCGGCGCGCTGCCGGTGCAGCAAAAATTCAAGCGCACGCTTGCTCAGCGCAGTGTCGCCGTAACTATCAATGGCATACAACGACCACAACGTATCGCGCCCAAAATACCAGCCAAACCCAGGCCGCGTGCTGTCATACGACGGAAACCATCCTGCAACCAGGCCGGTCTCTGATGTGCGGCCCGCGCCGGATCCGGTGATGTGTTCCACCTGCGAGTCCTCAATCGAAAGCTCGGCCCAGCGCAGCGCCTCATCGAACCTGGCATCCGGCGTATGGACCGTAAGCCGCGTATCAAAAAAATGCGCGTAGTAGGTATCGATTGCCTGCGCAAGTGCAGGCAGATTTGCCGCCTGGTCCGCAAGCCGCTTCTCCATGGCAAGCTGCGACTCTGCATTGTTCGTCTCCCCAGGCCGCGACACCGTGGACAGCAGCGGAAACAGCTTCCCCTTGTCCTTTGCCGGGTCATACCGAACCAGGAACTCCAGCGGCAGCGTCTGCGGGTGCTCCTGGTACACCGGAATATGCCCAGGCTTGCTGTTCGGCATGCCCACCATCCCGAACAGCGCAGGGTTGTCCGTCGCAACTGCGTACGCACCACCCGTGCCAAGCTGCACCCACCCCGACCCCGGAATCCCATACTGCGGCGCAGGCCACATCTGCTGCATCGCCGGCGTCAGCGTCACGGTGAGCGTCACCGCCCTCACCGACTCGATCTCGAAATACAGCAGCGCCCCCGGATCTTCGACAGTCTTGTTCAGGGCAGCCGGGGACACGAGCATATGCTGACGTACGGTGATTCCCGCAAACGAATAGGTCAGCACCGTATGCCCCGGCTGCACGTCCACCTCCGCCGCACCGGGGTTCAAGTCCAGCGGTACGGTATATCCATCGATCTCCGCGCGCAACCGCATACCGGAGAACACCTTCACCGGTAGCTGCCAAAGCTCGATCACGCCACTCTGATCCCCCAGAATCGCACCACGTGCACCCGTAATGGTCAGGGGCTTACTCGGCTGGGCAGCCTGCCGAACGACCGGAATCTGCCCCGCAAGCGGCCGTGGAAACGACGCAACCGTCTGGAGCGCAACTTGACCCAAGGCGCACCCCGGCGTCGTAGCAACAACCGCGACCAAACCAGCAGCAGCCAAACAGGCAAGGGTACGTGACGTCATGACAGCCTCAGGCGGAAACTCTCCAAACCTACTTCGTGTCGTCAAGTCTGTCCAGCAGCGTACTGTGGCGCCACCCGTCGGCCTGCTAGTGTTTTGAAAACAGGCCGCAGAGCCCGCACAAGCAACCCCATTTCTTCTTAGGGCGTACTCAAGGAGAGACATCGCGCAGCCAGGGCAGCCAAGGTTCAAAGGCAGCCAATGCGCGATGCACGCACTGCCAGAATGACCCAAGCGTTGGCGGCCAAGTCTGCCGCATTCGCGCGCCTCGCCTCGCGCGGTTCCATAGTCAACGCGAGCAGCACAATGCCCTCCAGACAGCAGTTGCACCCGGCAGCTACATCACACCTTCCCGCGCTGGACGGCCTGCGCGGGCTGGCCCTGCTCCTCGTCTTCTGCCACCACATCGCCTATACCTACCCGCCGCAGTATTTCCTCCGCCACGGAACCGTGCTCCGCGTCCTCCGCTTTGTCCTGCTCCATGGATGGGTAGGCGTGGATATCTTCTTCGTGCTGTCAGGCTTCCTCGTCACAGGCATCCTTCTGCGCTCCCGCCAGGCAGAAAACTATTCGAGCGTCTTTTACGCCCGCCGCGTCTTGCGCATCGCACCGGTCTACTACGGCGTTCTTGTCTTTGTCTTCCTGGTTCCGGGCTCGCCCTGGCTTCACTACGCACACGTACCCTGGCACACGCAGCTATGGTGGTGGCTCAGCGGCAGCAATGTGGTCAGCGCTCTGCATCCCGGGTACCTCGCGCTGCTCAGCCCGTTCTGGTCGCTGGCGATAGAGGAGCACTTCTACCTGCTGTGGCCGCTCGCCGTACGCAGGCTCACCGACCGCCGCCTCATGCAGCTCGCCCTCGGCCTGGTCGCCGGAGAGGTCGTCCTTCGCATGCTGCCACCAGTTGTCGCCCTCACCCTCCAATCTCCTGAGGTCATCTATCGCTGGACTCCCCTGCACTTCGATGGTCTGCTGCTCGGTTCGCTGGCCGCCATCGCCGTGTCTACGGACCTGCTAAAACAGAATGCCATCGCATGGTTGCGCCTATGCGCGACGGTTGCTGCACTGGCCGCCGCCGGCATGCTGCACGCCGGCCTTCGCTTCCACACAACACCCATCCTCTCGCTTGCCGCTGCTTCCGCCGTAGCCATGCTCGCGCTGCAGAACGGCCGTGGCTGGCTTTCACGGCTCCTCTCCAACAGGCTGCTCCGTCGGGTAGGCCGGTACAGCTATTTCATGTATGCCACCCAAACGCTGGTGCTGGCCTTTGCCATCGCCCATGTCATCCCCCACCTGCATCTGCGGCGCGGCGCACTCATGCTGTTGGCAACGTACGCTACCCCCATCCTGCTTTCGTTTGCATGCGGGGCGATCTCCTGGGCTGCGGTTGAGGGTCCCATCAACGGCTTTAGACGACACTTTGCCTACAGGTTCCCACATCCCCCAGCTGCCAACCCGATCCCCATGCACTCTGGAGAGGCGGCTACGTCAACACTCGCCGCATAATTACGTCGAACACGGCAGGCAGTCCGACATCCTGCGGCAAGCACGGTCCACGTCAGCGCAGGCACGGCACTCTTGCGCAGATTCATTCTGTTCCGTATGGTGAAACGCATTGGCGTGGCATCGCATCGTCCACACCGTTCTGCCGCGCAGGCTCCCCGGGCATCCCGGGCTGCACGGTTCTTTTCAGAAGAAACACAGGAAGCGCGCGTCTCGCATGCTCAGGCGCATCTAGGAGATCGGCCACTATGGAGTCAAAGCCGGCACAAAACATTCAGGACACCTTCCTGAATACGGTTCGCAAGGATAAGAGCGCCATCACGATTTACCTTGTAAGCGGTGTCAAGCTCACGGGCAAAATCCGCTCGTTTGACAAGTATTCGGTCCTGCTTGAAAACAATGCGCAGGAACAACTGATCTTTAAGCACGCCATCTCGACCGTGGTCAGCATGCGCCCAGGCAGCACCCACTCTGAGCGTCCGCACAGCAGCGCACCCCGTCCATTGGACGCGGCCGGCACCTCTGCCACGCCGGACACCTCACCCGCCAGCGGCGCCGCGGGCCTCTAACCATTGAGCAAAGGCACCGTCGCAAAGCCACGCCGGGAACGCACAACGCCAGGGCATGGTGTCCCGGGCGACCATGCCACGGCTCTCGGCTATGCCACCACGCCGGTCGCAGATTCCGCCGTGCTGGTCGCCGTGGAGCTCACCGGCGAGCGCCACAAACTTGCCACCACCGCGCGGCTCGCACGCCGGGCGGCGGCTCTGCATGCAGACAGCCTGGACGAACCCGACGCGATCGAAGCACCTCAGTCGGACCTGGACTTTGACGCTGGTTTGGAGGAGTTCCAGGAGCTTGCCCGTTCCGCCGGCGTCGCCGTGCAGGCAACCATTGTGCAGCGTCGTCCCAAAGCGGATGCCGCCACACTGATCGGCCCGGGCAAGGTGGAAGAGCTTGAGGCCGTCGTTAAAAGCTCCGGCGCAAACGTTGTGCTCTTCGACCACGACCTTTCACCGTCGCAGATGCGCAACTTGAACGATGCCCTGCCCTGCCGGGTCATCGACCGCACCCAGCTCATCCTCGACATCTTTGCCAAACACGCACGAACCCGCGAAGGACACCTGCAGGTAGAGCTCGCTCAACTCGAGTACCAGTTGCCCCGGCTCGCTGGCCGCGGCAAGGCCATGAGTCAGCTGGGGGGCGGCATCGGCACTCGCGGTCCAGGTGAGACCAAGCTCGAGACCGATCGCCGGCGCATCCGCGAACGCATCGACCGGCTCAAAATCGGCCTGGAACAGGTGCGGCGCAACCGCCGTCAGCAGCGCCAGCGTCGAGAGGCTGTACCAGTCCCCACCGTCGCCCTCGTCGGTTATACAAACGCCGGCAAGAGCACCCTCTTCAACGCGCTTACCGATGCCGGCGTGCTTGAGAGTGCGCGCATGTTTGCTACGCTCGATCCCAAGCTGCGGCATCTGGCCCTCCCCTCGCGCCGCAAGGTGCTCTTGAGCGACACCGTCGGCTTCATCCGCAACCTGCCACACACCCTGGTCACCAGCTTTCGCGCAACGCTTGAAGAGGTCGAACGTGCAGAGCTGTTGCTGCATGTGCGCGACGCGGCCTCCCCCATGAGCGAAGAGCAGAAATCTCAGGTCGACAAGGTGCTGGCGGAGCTTGACGTGGCAAAGACGCCGGCAATCCAGGTCCTGAATAAAATCGACCTGCTCAGCCCACCAGAGCGCGCGGCCCTGCTTGCCGCAAGCGACCGCAACACCATCGCCGTCTCGGCGCACACCGGCGAAGGTCTGCAGCGATTGCGAGAGGCCATTGAAGAGCGCATCGGCGGCGCGGAAGCTCCCGATCCCACCTCCACCGCACACTTCAGGGTGCCCCAGCGCGAAGGCCGCGTGCTCGCAGCTCTTGAAGGCGGTGCGTTTCTCGAAAGCAAGCGTTTCGAAGGCAACCTGATCCTTTTCACTGCTCGCGGCCCGTCTTCACTCCTTCAACGCTACCGGCGCTTCCAGCTGCAGGACGCAGGTGCCCTGCCGGAAACAGAGCCGGAAACGCGAACACGGTACCGGACAAAACCGGGGTAAGGCGCGGTCTCCTGTTTTGCTTCATCACCATCAACGTGGGTGTACTCTACGCATGAGGGTCTGCCTCATGAGCAAGCTCCAGTTCATCAGTCTGCTAAGCCCCGCCGTCGGCTCCTTTGTACTGGTGCTTCTCGCGTGGATGCAGTCGAACTCCAGCTGGCAGACCTAAAGGAGAACATGAACCAGCGCTTTGCTGAAGTGAACCAGCGGTTTACTCAGGTTGACCAGCGATTCGAGCGAGTAGATAAGCAGTTCGACCGCATGGACGCTCGACTGCTGCACATTGAAAACGACCAGCGGGAGTTCTACGGGATCACGTGAAAGCTGGACGGCCGGGTCGACGAGCTGTCCAGGAAGTAGCTCGGCGATCCCAGCAATCCAGACCGCCGCTCGAAACAAGGGGCACTATCCTGACAGGAAAAGCTAATCCTGCTTCGCCCTGACCGGGCCGGAACGGACCTTCCACTGCCGCCGGCAGGCTGGTTGCGCAAAATCTGGAGGAGACTTCATTACCCCGCTTTTCTGGGCGTTTCCATCACCTGTTCACATCGCCATGCAGCCCGCGCTCCAGTTTGGGCAGCTCGCTACCTCGAATGGAAGTAGAGCACGGCCACACCTCGCCCGCGTTGACCGCGCCCGTGCAGCCCTGTTAGAACTAAGGGGTTGCCGCGTCCCGAGCTGGCCTGCCTTCGCTTCACATGCGAGGCCTTGCTAACGCGCTCGATACAGAGGCCCTAAGACATCGCATGCAAGAGATCCTTCATCAACTAGGCCAACTCATGCTCGGGTCCATCCCGACCATCTGTTTCTTCCTTATTCTGCTGGCCGCCTACGCCGTGCTTGTGCGTAAGCCCCTGGAAAAGGTCTTGGCAGACCGCCACGCACGGAGTGGCGGCGCCATGGACGACGCACACAAGGCAATCGCAACCGCTG
Source organism: Acidobacteriaceae bacterium (assembly GCA_903642225.1). Taxonomy (GTDB): domain Bacteria; phylum Acidobacteriota; class Terriglobia; order Terriglobales; family Acidobacteriaceae; genus Terriglobus. The sequence continues at coordinate 129,884 of CAHJWI010000002.1, forward strand.
AGGCAAAGACCACCGACTACGAGAAGCGCATGCGCGACGCGCGTGGTGCAATCTTTGAGAACCAGCTCGCGCACATCAAGCAGGCAACCGAAGCGCGCGACAAGGCCCTTGCAGAGGCCCGCGCACAGGCGCAGACCCGCATCGAGGCCGCACGTGCACAGGTCGTACAGGCAGGGGACGAAGCCAAAGGACAGATTGAAGCAGGCAGCGATGCCTTGTCGCAGCAGATCATTGCAGCCATCCTGCCGCACCGCCGTGAGCGGGTGCAGGCATGAGCAAGATGCGCAAAACCTGCTCGCTGTGGATGGTCGGCATCTCGCTTTCCGCCCCCCTGTGCTCCGCAAGTGCAGCCTGGGCCCAGGTGCCCGAGCCAAAAACAGCTTCGAGCTCTACCGCAAGTGGGAACCGGACCGAGCCCGAAGCGAACAGCACGCAAAAGAAACAGGAAGCCGAGGGCGGCACAGAAGCCTTCCGTAACTCGCCCTCTGTAATTAAGCTGGGCAGCATGCTGGGCATGAAGCCTGCAACGGCCTCATCAGTCTTCGAATGGCTCAACTTTGCTATTCTTGCAGGCGCAATCCTGTACGCTCTGGCAAAGGCGCTGCCCAAAATCTTCAAGAGCCGTACCGCTACCATTCAGAAAAACATCGTGGAAGCTCGCGCAGCCACCGAACAGGCCAACCTCCGTCTGGCCGGCGTGGAAGAGCGGCTCAGCAAACTCGATGAGGAGATTGCCTCCATCCGCGCCGAAAGCGAGCGTGAAGCTGCCGCCGAAGCCGAACGCGTCAAGCAGCAGATAGCCGATGAGACGCAACGAATCCTGGCTGCTGCGGATCAGGAGATTGCTGCAGCAAGCGCACAGGCCGGACGGACTCTGCGCGCGTATGCCGCTGGCATTGCGGTAGATCGTGCAGCACAGCGGTTGGAGATCTCAGCCGACGATGACCGGGCTCTTATTCAGAACTTCGCCGCACGGTTGAACGCTGCAGGGGGCAAAAACTAGATGTCTGTGTTCTCCCTCCGCTACGCCCGTGCCTTTCAACAGGTTGCCGCCGCGCAACATCTGGACTCCGGTTCTGTCCGAGAGCAACTCAGCGACTTTGCCGCAACCCTTGCCGGCAGCCGCGACCTGCGCGAGTTTCTCGGCAACCCCTCGCTTGAGCCTGCCGACAAGCTCAAGGTCCTCGATGCCGTTGCATCCCGCACCGGCCTGGAAAAGACTGTTCGCAACTTCATCGCGGTCCTGATGGACCACGAGCGCCTGGACGCCCTCGACGAAGTTGTCGCCGAGTACAAGACCATCGCCGACGAAGGCAACGGCATCGCGGAGGTGGAAATTGTCTCAGCCAAGCCCCTCGCCGATGACGAACGCAACCTCCTTCAGTGGAAGGCAGGCGAACTTGCCGGGTCGGACGTGCGCGTCACCTGGTCACAGGATGCGTCCCTTCTCGGAGGTGCGGTCATCCACGTTGGATCGCAGGTCTTTGACGGCTCAGTTCGGGGTCAACTCCAGCAAATGAAACAACATCTGGCAGGCGCCTAAACGCATCGCTTCAGGGACTTCCCCTAATCCTTTCGAAACACTGGTTCTAGAGAGACAAAGGAACGACATGGCACAGCTCAAAGCAGACGAGATTACTGAACTGCTCCGTCAGCAGATCGAGAACTACGAGACCAAGGTTGCGGTGGATGAGGTCGGCACGATCATCTCTCTCGGCGATGGCATCGCGCGCATCCACGGCCTGGACAAGGTGATGGCCGGCGAACTGATTGAGTTCCCCAAGGGCGTTGCGGGACTGGCAATGAACCTGGACGAAGACCAGGTGGGCGCGGTTTTGCTGGGTGATTACACCGAAATCAGTGAAGGCGACACCGTAAAACGTACCGGGAAAATCATGTCCGTGCCCGTCGGGCCGGCCATGATCGGCCGCGTCGTCAACGCTCTCGGACAGCCCATCGACGACAAAGGCCCCATCGACACACCCTACAGTTCTCCCGTCGAACGCCTCGCCCCCGGCGTCATCGACCGTAAATCCGTGACTGAGCCCATGGCCACCGGCATCAAAGCCATCGACACCATGATCCCGATTGGCCGCGGCCAGCGCGAGCTGTTGATCGGCGACCGACAGACGGGCAAGACGTCGATCGCGCTGGATGCGATTTTGAACAGTGCGAAGAACGACTTGATTTGCATTTATTGCGCGGTCGGGCAGAAGCGTTCGTCCGTAGCGCAGGTGGTGCAGACGCTGGAAGAGTATGGCGCGATGGCGTACACGATCGTTGTGGCCGCAACAGCTTCTGAGCCGGCACCGATGAGCTACATCGCTCCTTACGCGGCAACGGCGATGGGCGAGTATTTTCGCGACAACGGCAAGGCTGCGCTGATCATCTATGACGATCTGTCGAAGCACGCCGCAGCATACCGCGAGATTTCGTTGCTGCTGCGCCGTCCCCCGGGCCGCGAAGCGTACCCCGGCGATGTGTTCTACCTGCACTCGCGTCTGCTTGAGCGCTCGTCGCGCGTATCCGACAAGCTCGGCGGCGGTTCGCTGACGGCGCTGCCGATTATCGAGACGCAGGCCGGTGACGTGTCCGCGTACATCCCGACAAACGTGATCTCGATCACGGATGGTCAGATTTTTGTGGAGACGGACCTGTTCAACTCGGGTATCCGTCCAGCTGTGAACGTGGGTCTGTCGGTGTCGCGCGTGGGATTTGCGGCTGCGATGAAGGCGACCAAGCAGGTTGGCGCAACGCTGAAGCTGGACCTGGCGCAGTACCGCGAGCTGGCTGCGTTTGCGCAGTTCGGCAGCGACCTGGATCCGGCCACGCAGAAGCAGCTGAACCGTGGCGCGCGGCTGGTCGAGATCCTGAAGCAGCCACAGTTCCAGCCGTTGACGGCGGCGCAGCAGGTATCGATCGTGTTTGCCGGGACCAAGGGCCTGTTGGACGATATCGAGACCAAGCAGGTGCAGGCGTTCGAGGCCGGCTTCCACCCGTACATGGCAACCACCGGCAAGAGTATTCTTGACGACATCATGTCGAAGAAGGCGCTCGACGATGACATTTCCAAGCGGTTGACGGACGCGATCAACGACTACAAAAAGACGTTTAAGGATGCCGCGCAGGACAAGAAGCCTGCGATGGCGACAGCGTAAGGAAGTATGCCAAACGTACTGGACTTGAAGCGGCGCATTCGCTCCGTGAAAAACACGCGGCAGATTACGAAGGCCATGAAGATGGTGTCGGCTGCGAAGCTGCGCCGCGCGCAGGAGCGTGCGATGCAGGCGCGGCCTTACGCGCAGATGCTGGCCAATGTGCTGCAGTCGCTGGTAAGGCGGACGGACCTGTACGGCGGTGAGGGTGGGGACATCCTGAATCCGCTGCTGATGGAGCGCGAAGAGAAGACTGTGCTGGTGATGGTCATCGCCGGCGACAAGGGCTTTGCGGGCGCGTTCAATGCGAACGTGGGCAAGGCTGCGCAGAAGTTCGTCGACAGCCGACGCGCGCCGCGTACGCCGACGGAAGAGAACCCCATGCCGGGAGAGCAGAACGTCGACATCGAACCGGTGGGCCGCAAGGCGCGTGACCTGTTTCGGCGGCGATATCCCGATGCGAAATGGGAGCGTATCGATCAGGAGTACGACAACGGCCTGTCCCGTCACATTGAGGACATTCGCCGTCGCGAACAGCCGATCGAGGTAACGCGTGACCAAAGCGTGCTGCTGGCGAAGCTGAACTTTGTGGATGTGGACAAGGCGGCGCACTCGATCATCGACCGCTATGAACGCGGGGAGATTGATGCGGTGTACCTGGTCTATAACGAGTTCAAGAGCGTGATTGCGCAGCGTGTGGTGGTGGAAAAGCTGCTGCCGATCCGCAAGCTTGGCTCGCCGGAGTTGACGGTTCTGGAAGAGATGACCGAGGAGCAGAAAGAGGCCGCGGCGCGGTCTGCAGAAGCTGCCGGCGTGTCGATTAATGAGCCGGAAGAATCTGCGATGCAGAAGGAAGCTGAGACGTTTGGGACGGCGGATGTGGACTATATTTACGACCAGCCGCCGGAGCAGATCTTCAAGCACCTGCTGCCGCGGTATGTGACGACACAGATTTACCACGCGCTGCTGGAGTCTTCCGCGAGCGAGCACGCAGCGCGTATGACCGCGATGGATGCGGCCAGTTCAAATGCGAGTGACATGATCGACGGCCTGACGCTGACGATGAATCGTGTGCGACAGGCAGCGATTACGAAGGAAATCATCGAGATTGTTTCGGGGGCGTCGGCGATTTAAGCCGCGTGCTCGGAAGGGACTTATGGCAGAGAACATTGGCAAGGTAGTACAAATCAGCGGCCCGGCAGTTGATATTCAGTTTGACGAGAAGCACATGCCGCCGATCTACCAGGCGCTGCGCATCACCAGCGAGGGGTTCGACATCCCCACGCCCATGAACGTGGTCGTCGAGGTGCAGCAGCATCTGGGCGAGGGTCGCGTGCGCACGATCGCCATGGAGGCGACCGAAGGCATGGTGCGCGGCATGAAGGCGATCGATACCGGTGGACCGATTATGGTGCCGGTGGGGCGGGAGACGCTGGGCCGGGTGCTGAACGTGATCGGCGAGCCTGTCGACCAGCTTGGGCCGGTGCAGACCGACAAGCGTATGCCGATCCATCGTCAGGCTCCAGCGTTTGACGAGCAGGCCACCGGGGAAGAGATGTTCGAGACGGGTATCAAGGTCGTCGACCTGATCCAGCCGTTTTTGAAGGGCGGAAAGATTGGCCTGTTTGGCGGCGCGGGTGTGGGCAAAACCGTGCTGATTCAGGAGCTGATTAACAACGTTGCGATGCAGCACGGTGGCTACTCCGTGTTTGCAGGCGTGGGCGAGCGGACCCGTGAGGGCAACGACCTTTGGATGGAATTCCAGGAGTCGGGCGTGATCGATCCGAACGACTGGCAAAAGTCGAAGGCGTCGCTGATCTATGGGCAGATGACCGAGCCGCCAGGAGCGCGGCTGCGGGTGGCGCTGACGGGCCTGACGATCGCGGAGTACTTTCGCGACGTGGAGCACGCGGACACGCTCTTGTTTATCGACAATATCTTCCGGTTTACGCAGGCGGGGTCCGAGGTGTCGACGCTGCTGGGCCGCATGCCGAGTGCGGTGGGCTACCAGCCTAACCTTGCGAGCGAGATGGGGCAGCTGCAGGAGCGGATTACGTCGACCAAGAACGGGTCGGTGACGAGCGTGCAGGCGATTTATGTGCCTGCGGACGACTTGACCGATCCGGCGCCGGCGACGACGTTTGCCCACCTGGATGCGACGACGGTACTGAACCGCGCGCTAACGGAGATCGGCATTTATCCGGCGGTCGATCCGCTGTCTTCGACGTCGCGTATCCTGTCGCCGCGTGTTGTGGGCGAGGAGCACTATGCGGTGGCGCAGCAGGTGAAGAGCATTTTGCAGCGGTACAAGGACCTGCAGGACATTATTGCGATTCTGGGTATCGATGAGTTGTCGGAAGAGGACAAGATCACGGTGAATCGGGCGCGCAAGGTGCAGCGGTTCCTGTCGCAGCCGTTCCACGTGGCCGAGGTCTTTACCGGCAACCCCGGCAAGTACGTCAAGGTCGCCGACACGGTGCGGTCGTTCAAGGAGATCATCGAGGGTAAGCATGATGACATTCCTGAGCAGGCCTTCTACATGAAGGGCGGCATTGAGGAAGTGCTGGAAGCTGCCGAGAAGATGAAGGCAAACGCTTAGGTCTTTTCGCGAACGAGTAAGCCGGTGCTACGGTGCCGGATGATTAGGATAAACGGCTCGCTTCCAGAGGGAGCGGGCCGTTTTACGGCTCCGGCAGACGCCGTGAGAGCGAAGGCGGTTTGAGATGGCAGATGCAACAACACCGGCAGCGGCACCAACGACGGCGAATGGCCATCTGGCAGTGCGCATTGTGACACCGGAGCGGGTGCTGATGGATACGACGGCCGATGCGATCGAGCTGCCGGCGCGGTCGGGATACATGGAAGCGCTATATGGCGCGGCGCCGCTGCTGGCGGAGCTTGGTGCGGGCGAGGTGCGGCTGCATGGCGGCAACAGCGGCGATGCCAAGTTCTTTGTGGCGTGGGGATTTGTGGAGGTGCTGCCGCAACGGGTGACGGTGCTGGCGGAGACGGCGATGAAGCCGACCGAGATCGATGCGGGCCAGGCACAGCAGGAACTGGACAGTGCACAGAAGGACTGGAATGAGGCTGGTGACGATGCGGGCAAGTATGACTACGCGCGCGCGGAGATCACGGTGGCGGAGCAGAAGCTTGCTGCGGCGAACGACAAGTAGGCAGATCAGTCCGTTGACAAAGGTAATTTGCCTCTGTTGTCAAGCGCACCTTCAGCGGCTTCTGTTAGTGTCTCGATGAACTCCGGACGCATGTAGCGCAATTGGCTATGTCCTGCCAACTGCTCTACGGCGTCATAAGAGAGAAATGTACAGCTCGCAGCAAGCGGGCCGGCACTAAGCAGGCTGAACACGGGGCGCTGGATCTGACGTTTTACCTCGTCCTTCCGATCCTCATCGGCGACGATGTGCAATTTGATGTTGATATTTGGCTGCAGAGCAAGCAGATCGGCCATTCGTAATAGGCCGGAGTAGATCGCTGTAGTGTGTTCGACTTCGAACGCCCGCTCGATGGCTCTGCCGCGCATCCAGATCACGTCGATTTGCTTCACAGTGTCGAGCGTGTTCGCGTCATAACTCATGGGCAGGGCACCCTCTAGAAGACAACTTCGCTGAGACTCAGGTAGCAAAGTACGCACGGCCTGGCGATCATTAGCCGGAATCCACACCCGAAAGCCAAACGTGCTGCCGATAGCCGCAAGGCGCGCCTGAACGTGAAGTGAGTGTCGAACGGGCTCTATCTCATCTGCATGAGCAGTTGGTGCTCGTGAGATTGCTTCTACAGAATCTGCTTCCTCCGCTCCGGGAACGGTTACGATGATCGCCCCTGCAGTGGTGTTGACTTGTCTTTCAGGAAGCCAAGTTTCCCGAAGAGGCGGTTCATAGAAATCGAGGCATTTGCCAGGATACTTAGTTACGAGTTCCTGCCGTAGTTTTAGCAGGGCCACGTCCAATTGCTGATCGCTCCAGCCATAAATTTCACTGGACGCTGAAGCTCGGAAAGCTTCGAGTATCCGGTGACGGTCGTTGTTTGAGGAGATTCGTTCGACTTGCTCCGGAAATGCGAAATAGCGAAGCATATGGCGAAATTGGCGGTCACCGTATCTTGGCACCTTATCAATCCAGGCAATGAAGCTCGAATAGTTTGTGAACGTTTCTTCGCGCTCTGCGGTCGAGAGTTCCTTTGCGTGCAGAGCAATGGTGAGCAGGTATGCAAGCTCTGCCGGCCGGTAAGCCAGATAACCAGGACCGCCAGAGCCGATACCTGCAAAGGATTTGTCGTCGAACAGCTTTAAATCAGGCATCGCTTCACCGCTCAGTTGCCAGATGCGTCTTATTTGATCGCGCTTTGTGCTGCTCTTGAGATTGCTTGGGAAAAGAAGCAATATCCATAAAACTTCTGCCATCAACTTTTGGATTTCTGAAGCACAAGGCTGCATTTGGGCTTCCAGCTTGTTGATGAAGCGGTCCGCGCCGTAGAGTGGGTGCTCCACGAATGCCTTTTGAACGCTGAACAGGTTTTCTCGGGTCCATAGACGCAAACTCGGTTGGAACATGGAGCCGTCACCGATAAGGCACGCTTCCATCCACGATTTTGCGGCCGTGAGGCTCGGCGAGACGCTTTCTGGGGTGATTCGAATAGCCATGAGAACAAGTATGCCGGAGGTGCAACGAGTCGCGTTCGAGACGGGCTATTCGGAACGCAAGGCGTCCATGGGTTGGAGCCGGGAGGCGCGGCGGCACGGCAGGAATGTGGCGATCAGGGTGGCAACCGTAAGAATTGCTACGACGGCGGCGACAACGGCAGGGGAGGTACTGGGAGCGCCTTCAAGCATGGAGCGAACGAGCTGGCTGGCCGCCAGGCTGGCGGCCCAACCGCCGAAGAGGCCGATGGCGACGGGGATGGCGACCTCGCGCAGGATGATGAGGTAGACGTTGGCGCGGGTTGCACCGAGGGCCATGCGGATGCCGAACTCCTGGGTGCGGCGGCCGATGGAGTAGTTGAGGGTGCCGTAGATGCCGAGGAGTGAGAGCAGAAGAGCGGCGGTGCCGAAGGCGGCGAGCAGGTTGGTCTGGAGCCGTTCCGGGGCGAGGGTGTCGGCAAGGGTGGCATAGAAGGGGCGGACGTCGGCGATGATGACGCTGGGGTTCTGCTGCCAGATCGCGGAGCGGACGCTGGGCACGAGGGCGGATGGATCGCTGGTGCCGTGGACAAGGAAGAAGAGCTGATACGGCGGGTTGTCCCAGTAAGGCAGGAAAGCCATGCTGGTGGGAGCTTCGTGCGGGGAGTTGGTGCGCGCACCGGCGGCGATGCCAACGACGCGGTAGATGTGGCCGTGTCGGGTGAAGGTGCGACCGAGTGGTGGCTGGCCCGGCCACAGGGCGGCGGCAAGGTCGTCGGTAAGGACGGCCGATGTAGGCGGAGCGTTGGGTGGCGGTGTAGCGTCGGCGTCGATGACGGGGATACGGTCGGCATCTGTGATGGCGCGGCCGGAAGTTATATGCTGATCGACCGTTTGGAAGTAGCCGGGGCTGATCCAGCGGAGCTGCGCGAGTTGTGCCTGCTGGCTGGGTGCACCGGTCGGGGTCAGCTCGTCTCCCCACAGTTGGCCCTCCCCAAGAACAGAGCTGACGAAAGCGGCAGAGGTGACGCCGGGCAGCTGGCGAAGGCGGTCGAGCATGCCATCGGCAAAGGCGGCCCGTGCTGGATCGGAAAAGGGCTTACCCTGCAGGCGTACGCTGGCCTGAACGGTGCCACCGGTGGAAAAGCCATTTCCGTCGTGAAGCAGATGAAGCAGGTTGCGCGCGAACAGGGTGGTGAGCAGGAGCAGGGTGGTGCAGGCGAGCACCTGCGCGGCGATAAGCGTGCGGCGCAAGGTGGTTCCACCGGTGGTTCCGGCAGCGCGGCCACCGCTGCCCAGCGCCGACCGGGGACGGAGGCGGAGGTAGTGCAGAGCAGGCAGAAGGCCGAAGAGGACGGTGGCCGCAACAGTGCAAAGCACGGACATGGCGAGAACGGCTGGATTGAGGTGGATGTTGGCGGCGCGAGGAATGGCGACGTGAACAAAGCTGGCAAAGCGCTGAATGGCCACGTGCGCGAAGAGAATGCCGAGGGCTGCACCAGCAAGTGCAAGGACGAGCGATTCAACGACAGAGGCCTGGATGAGGCTGCCGATGGGTGCGCCGAGAGCGGTGCGCACGGCCGCTTCCTTGTCGCGGGCGAGCACGCGTGCAAGCTGGGCATTGGCGAGATTGATGCATGCGATGAGCAGAACGCCGGCGACAGCCGCGAGAAGGAGGTAGAGACCGGATTGGGCTCGGCCGACGACGGTCTGCTTGAGCGGCTGGACGAGGGTAGAGAGAGGCGGTTTGGGACCTGGGCTGAACTCTCCCGCCGGAGCTTCGTGAACGAGGGCATTGCAGATGCTATCGAGTTGCGCCTGAGCGGCGGCCACCGTGACGCCGGGATGGAGTCTGCCGATGACGGCGAAGTTGCCATAATCGCTGTTCCAACCGTAGTCGGCGGCGACGACCTGCCTGGGCATGAGCACGTCGACCGAAGGTGACTGCCCGGCGCTGCCGAAGGCTTCAAGCTCGTTGCGTTTTGGAAAGTAGAAGTCACGGGGAAGGACGCCAATGACCGTCATGGGGCTGCCGCCGACCTGCAGTGTTTGCCCGAGCACGCCCTTGCTGCCGTTGAACAGTTGCTGCCAAAGGGTGTAGCTGATGAGGATGCGGTCGGTACTGCCCCTGGTGCCTTCGGCGGGCAGGAAGTCGCGGCCGAGCAAGGGCTGGACACCGAGTAGCGAAAGCAGGTTCGGTTCGACGAGAACGCTGCCGACGTATTGTGGGTGGTCGCCGGCGATGGCGACACCGGTGGTTCCCTCGTTGACGAGAGCGGTTTCGGAGAAGCTGGTCTGAGACTGGCGCCAGCGAAGGACGTGGCGCGGGTTGGGGCCGACCAGGGGGGACATGGCTTCAAGGAAGGGCACGCGCTCCCAGACGGCGACGAGCCTCCCGCTGTCGCGGTAGGCGAGGGGCTGGAGGAGAACGCCGTCGACGAAGGAGAAGATGGCGGTGGTGGAACCGATGCCGATGGCGAGGGTGAGGACGGTGGTGAGGGCGAAGCCAGGGGAGCGGCGGATCTGGCGGAAGGCGTAGCGGAGGTCTTGCACTAGATGCGCCATGGGTGCTCCTGAAGGGGTCTGCTGTGATGCCTGTGCACGTTGTGAGCCATTTTGAGCGTGATGAGGCGTCGTGTTTGTTGGGGTTCGGTGAGGTGTTGCGACTACAGGTCGGGCTGGGGTGTCCAAGGGCGCAAAACCGATGTTCGCAGATGGACACGGGGCGAGGGGATCTAACCCATTCCGGGGAGGGCTCACCCGGACGGTGGATGCATGGAGAGGAATGGCTACGATATGCTCTTGAGCATGAAATGGAACCGACATCACCGCGCCTTGCTCGAGAAGTTTGAGACCCACGTGGAGGCGCAACTGTCGCAGGCGTCGGAGAGGGTGGAATCGGCGTTTGAAACGCAGCGGAGTGTGTGGAGGATTGCGATGACGGCTGCGTGGGTGACAGGTGCGCTGGCGGTGCTGGCCGGTGGGCTGTATGCAGGCAAAGAGCTTCGGACGCGGTACAAGGTGAAGCGACGCACGCCATACGATTACTACGCGCATGCGGGTGACCGGCGCACCGACCTGGAGTTCGGCGTCGGGATTTAGAGGTCTGGCGTCAGCCCTGGGGCTGGAGGTTGATGTGCGGTTCTGGCTGAGATTCGGCCTGGCGGTAGTCTGGATGGTGGTTACAGTAGCCCTGCTCACCGGGTGGGACCTGCTGGTGAGGCACCTGCCATTCAGCCCGGCTAAACTCATTTTTCGCGTCGTGGTGTTCTTGATCGCTGCGATGCTTTTAAGCCTGTTGCTTGGGCGAGTACGAAACAGGCGTTGAAGACGATGATTGCATTCTTGTTTCCGGGTCAAGGTTCGCAGAGTGTCGGCATGGGGCGCGAGTTCTACGACCAGTTCCCTGTTGCCAAGGCGGTGTTTGACGAGGCGGACAAGGTTTTGGGGTATTCCCTGTCGAGGCTCTGCTTTGAAGGGCCCGAGGAGCAGCTGAAGCAGACCGAGTTCACGCAGCCGGCAATGCTGGCGGTGAGCGTGGCAGCGATGCGGGTGCTGGCGGAAAAGGGTGTGGTGCCTTCGCTGGCGGCCGGCCACAGCCTGGGCGAGTACAGCGCGCATGTGGCTGCGGGTACGATTTCATTTCCTGAAGCGCTGACTACGGTGCGTAACCGGGGCAAGTACATGCAGGAGGCGGTGCCGGCGGGCGAGGGAACGATGGCGGCGATCCTGGGGCTGGAGTACGACCGCTTAAACGAGTGCTGCCAGGACGCTTCAGACGAGTTGAACCTGGTGGTGGCGCCGGCAAACATGAATACGCCGGAGCAGATTGTGATTAGCGGAGCGACGGCGGCGGTGGAGCGGGCGGTGGAACTGTGCAAGGAAGCCGGTGCGAAGCGGGCTATCATGCTGCCAGTGAGCGCGCCGTTTCACTGCAGCATGATGGCACCCGCGGCAGAGCGGCTGGCAGCGGATCTGGAGCGGGCAGTGTTCCTGGACCCGGCATTTCCGGTGGTGTGCAACGTGGATGCGCGAGGGATCAACCGGCGCAGCGATGCACGCGACTGCCTGATTCGGCAGGTAACGGGTGCGGTGCGATGGGTTGAATGCGTGGAGATGTTGCGCGGCAGCTGTGGGGCGACGACGTTTGTGGAGGTTGGGCCAGGCAAGGTGCTGACCGGGCTAATGCGTCAGATTGACCGCAGCGTGGTTTGCTTAAACGTGGAGGATTCCGCGAGTTTAGAAAAGGCGCTGCTGGCTCTGCAGGCAGTCGGCCAGGCTTGATGAACTATCTCGGCAGGCTAGCTTGGGGGAGATGCCGTTGCTGCAAGTGCTGAACCTATCGGTGCGCTTTGGCGATGCAGTGGCGGTGGGTAGGATTTCGTTCAGCATCGCCGCGGGCGAGACGCTGGGGCTGGTGGGCGAGTCCGGGTCTGGTAAGTCGGTGACGTCGCTGGCGATTATGCGGTTGCTGCCGAGTGGGGCGGTGACCGGGGGAAGCATTCGGTTCAAGGGGACGGAACTACTCTCGCTGCCGGAGAAGGTGATGCGGCCGTATCGTGGGCGCGAGTTGGCGATGATATTTCAGGAGCCTATGACGGCGCTGAACCCGGTGATGGCCGTAGGCGAGCAGGTGGCAGAGGCGGTGCGGGCACACTGGCCGGGGCTGGGCCGGGCAGAGGTGCGGGAGCGGGTGCTCGCGGCGCTGGACGAGGTAGCGCTGCCGTCGGCGGCCAAGAGGTACGGAGAGTATCCACACCAGTTTTCCGGAGGGCAGCGACAGCGAATCCTGATTGCGATGGCTGTGGTGAACAAGCCGGCGCTGCTGATTGCCGATGAGCCGACGACGGCGCTGGACGTAACGGTGCAGGCGCAAATTCTGCTGCTGCTAAGGCGGCTTCGGGAGAAGCATGGGTTGGCGATGCTGTTTATCTCGCATGATTTAGCGGTAACGGCGCAGGTGGCGGACCGAGTGGCGGTGATGCAGGGCGGCTGTGTGATTGAGGAGAACAGGACAGCGGAGCTGTTCCGGGCGCCGCAGCACCCGTACACGCAGAGTTTGCTGATGGCCGTGCCGACGATGCGGACAGATCGGACACGTCCGTTGGCGACGTTGCAGTAGATGGTGCGGATTGGCACAGAATGATGCCGGCGATGTCGTAGGATCAAAAGATTGTGGTGGATGCCACGATGGCTGCTCATGCGCGCACTGATTTTGTCGGACATTCACGGGAACCTGGAGGCGTTGGATGCCGTGCTGGCGGCTGCGCCACAGCACGATGCCGTCTGGAATCTGGGCGACGTGGTGGGGTATGGCGCGAGTCCGAATGAGACGGTGGAGTGCATGAGGCTGCTGGCCGACTTCAACGTACGCGGGAACCACGACAAAGTGTGCTGCGGTTTGGTATCGGCGGAAGGGTACAACCCGGCAGCGCAGCGTGCAGTGCAGTGGACAACGGAAAGGTTGACGGATAGGTCTGTCCGCTGGCTGGAGTCGCTGCAGGAAGGGCCGCTGTTTACCAGCAATAGCAGCCTGGCGCACGGTTCGCCGATGGATGAGGATCGCTACATCCTGAACATACAGGATGCGTGGGAACCGTTGCAGCGAGCCGAGCAGCGCACGTCATTCTTCGGGCACACGCATATGCAGGGTGGCTTTCAGCTGCGGGGCTCGGAGTGGGTGCATGTGAAGCCGGTACAGAGCGAAGGAGTCGACGCAGACAAGCGCAGCCAGTGGGTGTTGCCGCTGCGTGAAGATGGGACGCGTTATCTGCTCAACCCTGGAAGTGTGGGGCAGCCACGGGATGGGGATTGGCGGGCGGCGTATGCCGTGCTGGATGAAGAGGCGAACGAGGTGACGTTCTATAGGGAGCCGTATGACCTGGCACTGGCGCAGGGGCGGATCCTGATGGCGGGTCTTCCGGAGCGGCTTGCACTACGACTACGCGAAGGTCGCTAGAAGAAGGACGTGTGTAGTTCAACGCGGTGCGGCTTTTCGTCGAGGTAGACGAACGCGGCGTCGAAGCGGATGGCAGGCTTGGCCGCCTGGTCACCGTGCCAAGGCAGACCCTGCACATAGGCGGCAGCCATGCGGCGGAGATTACGCTGCTTGTCACTGTCGATGGTGTAGGCGGCGCCGAATCTGTCGTGGGCGCTGCGGGTTTTTACTTCGATGAAGCAGAGGGTTTCGCCGTGCCAGGCGATGAGGTCGACTTCGCCGTTGAGGTTGGGTGCTCGCCACTGGCGGGCGACGACGGTATAGCCGCTGCGGCGGAGATGGAAGAAGGCAAGACGCTCGCCGGTGTTGCCGGCTCCCTTTCGGGAGTCAAGGCCCTGGCGGGCATAGCCGATGCGCTCGAGCACGGCGGTGACGGGCTGTGCGATGGCGAGCAGCGGGTGTCGCAGGGTCCGCGGCAGGGGCATGCGGTTGATCGTAAGCAGTGTGACGCCAAAAGGAAAGCGGCAGACGCACAGAAGCAAAGGTGCTGGATGCGAAGATGGTCTTATGTTGCATTTGGCGGATGGCGCGAAGAGGTTTGGGCACAAGCTGTTGTTTGAAGGGGCGAACTGGCTGATCACGCCGGACGAGCGGACGGGGCTTGTGGGCGGCAACGGCACCGGCAAGAGCACGCTGCTAAAAGTGCTGGCCGGTGTGGAGGCGCTGGATGCAGGAAAGCTGAACCGGTCAAAAGGGCTGACGATTGGGTACCTGCCGCAGGATGGGCTGACGATGCGCGGCAAGACCGTGTTTGAGGAATGCCTGAGCGTGTTTGCGGAGCTGCACGCGATGCAGGCGGAGATGGAAGACCTGGGGGACCGGTTTGCAACGGTGGACCCGACGAGCTCGGAGTACGAGGAGATCGCGGACCGGTACAGCGAGTTGAGCGATGCGCTGATGGTGCAGGACATGTACTCGCTGGATTCACAGGTGGGAGCGGTGCTGGGTGGGCTGGGGTTTGCGCGGGAGGACTGGGAGCGCAAGACCGAGGAGTTCAGCGGCGGGTGGCAGATGCGGATTGCGCTGGCGAAGCTGCTGCTGCAGAAGCCTTCTCTGTTGCTGCTGGATGAGCCGACGAACCATCTTGATCTTGAGTCGCGCAATTGGCTTGAGGAGTATTTAAAAAGCTATCCGCGGGCGTTTATTTTGATCTCGCATGACCGGTATTTTCTGGATGTGACGGTTTCGAAGATTGTCGAAGTATGGAATAAGCGGGCATGGTTCTACACCGGCGGGTATGAGAAGTACGTGACGCAGAAGACGGCGCGGCGGGAGCAGCTGGCGAGCGATTACAAGAGTCAGAGGGACCGGATCGAACAGCTGGAGGCGTTCATCTCGCGTTTTCGATACCAGGCAACGAAGGCCAAGCAGGTGCAGAGCCGGGTGAAGGAGCTGGAGAAGATCGACCGGATTGAGGTGCCGGAGGACGAAGAGACGATCCACTTCAGCTTTCCGCAGCCGCCAAGCAGTGGACGGACCGTGTGTGAGGTGAGCGGCCTGGACAAGTGTTACGGACAGAAGCAGATTCTGCGGAATGTGAACTTCACGATCGAGCGTGGGGACAGGATCGCGCTGGTGGGGCCGAACGGAGCGGGCAAATCGACACTGATCCGCATGCTGGCTTCGTTGGAGGAGCCGACGGGCGGCACGGTGCGGTATGGGCACAACGTGCTGGCGGACTACTTTGCGCAGGACCAGTACAAGGTGCTGGATGGCAGTGCGAAAATGCTGGAGGACATTTCGTCGGCGGCGCCTAAGGTGCCAAGCGTTGAGCTGCGGAACCTCTTGGGCGCATTCCTGTTCAACGGGGATGACGTGTTCAAGACGCTCGGGGTGCTGAGCGGCGGGGAGCGGAACCGGTACGCGTTGGCGCGGATGCTGGTGAGTCCGGCGAACTTCATCCTGCTGGACGAGCCAACGAACCACCTGGACCTGCGTGCGAAGGACGTGTTGCTGGAGGCGATCCGCGCGTTTACGGGGACGGTACTCTTTGTGTCGCACGACCGATACTTTATCGATGGGCTGGCGACGCGAGTGTTCGAGTGCGAGAACGGCGGTGTGCAGGTTTTTCCCGGCAACTACGAGGACTACCTCTGGCGCAAGGGCGGCGGACCAGAAAAGGTACAGGCGGCGGCAAAGGAGATGCAAGGGCTGCGGATGCCGGCGGTGGAGCTGCCTGTGGTTGCCGCGCCGGTTGCGGTTGTCGCTGCCAATGCAAAAAAGGTCAATCCAATGAAGCTGAAACAGATGCAGGACCGGGTGCGCTTTGCGGAAGATGAGATGCCGAGGATGGAGGACCGCATGACGGCGATTGAGACGGCGATGGGAAGCTTCACGACGGCGGAGCAGTCGCAACGGCAGAGCGCGGAGCTGGCCGAGGTGCGGCGTGCACATGAAGCGCTCATGCGGGAGTGGGAAGACTTGAGTACACAGCTGGAGGAACAGGGCGCGACGGTTTAGCGTACGCCGCTCTACCAGGTACATGCGACACTGCTGGTTCCGGAGGGTTTGATGGCTGAAGAGATTGTGCCGCATGCGGAACCGATTCCCCAGACTGGCGAGGCAGAGTGGTTTCCACCCGTGGAAGATGACAACGAAGCGCAGCTGGCGGCGTTGGGACACCGACGCCGTGGTTTTTTCTTTGGGCCTGGCGGGTTGAAGTGGGGCTGGGCGGTCGCACTGTTTCTTACGGCGGCGACGCTGTTCATCACGGCCGGTATTCTGCTTCTGCTAAAGGTGCATGTGTTGCATGCAGGTGGCACCCATACGGTACAGCCCTGGTCTTCAAGCTGGGTTGAAGCTGCGCAGTATAGCGGTGTGCTGCTGGCGAGCCTGCTGCTGGCGTGGATCGAACGGCGGCGGGTGGGGCGGTATGGATTGGGAACGCCGGTGGGACGGCTGGGACAGATTGCGGTGGGTGCTGTGTGGGGACTGGCGATGCTGTCGGCTCTGGTGGGCGTGCTTTGGAAAACGGGCGTGCTGGTGTTTTCTGCACCGCTGCTGCACGGCAGCGATGCGGTGCGATGGGGCGCAGTCTGGCTTTTGGCGTTTGTGGGCACTGCGCTCTTTGAGGAGACGGGATTCCGTGGCGCGCTGCAATTTACGCTGACGCGCGGGCTAGCGAGCGTGCTGGGCGGCAAGAGGACGCTGGTTCACCGGAAGACTCTTGGCTTTTGGCTGGGGGCGGTGCTGCTGGCACTTCTGTTCGGCGGCTTGCATCTGCAGAACAAGGGCGAGGCGGCGACCGGGGCGGTGGCTGCCGCGTTGATTGGACTGGTGTTCAGTTTTAGCCTGTGGCGCACGGGATCGTTGTGGTGGGCAGTTGGTTTTCACGCCGTGTGGGACTGGGCCGAGTCCTTTTTGTTTGGCGTGTCAGACAGCGGGACTGTGGCGTTGCACACGATGCTGCATGGCCAGCCGCAAGGGAACGCCCTGCTGAGCGGAGGAACGGTGGGGCCGGAGGGCAGCGTTTGGGTCTTCCCGGTGATTGCGCTGTCTGCCGTGGTGGTGGCGCTGACGTTGCCGTCGCAGGCCGGTTCGCCGAGCGACGCGGCTTACCAGCCAGAGGCCTAGGGCATACTAGCTGCATGCCCTCCCTTTGGCAGCCGCAGGATTGGTCAACCCGGCTGGATGAATTGCGTGCGACTGAGCCGGAACGTAAGGAAGCGCCGCTGCGGCGGGATGTGCGAGGTTTGGGCACGCTGCTGGGCGAGGTGTTGCGGGAGCAGGCCGGGGACCATGTCTTCGACCTGGTGGAGCAGTTGCGCAAGCTCGCCATAGAGCGGCGTGACGCGGACTTCGACCAGGACAGCGCGACGGCCAATAGCAAGCTGCAACAGGCCCTGTTTCTGATCCACGGGTTGAGCACGGAAACGGCATACCAGCTGGCGCGGGCGTTCGGCTTTTATTTTGAATTGATTAATTTGGCGGAGACGAACCACCGCAAGCGACGCCGATTGGCGGCGAACCTGGACAACAACAAACCGCCGCAGCGCGGCAGCCTGCAGGGGACGCTGCGGCGCATGCGCGAGAGCGGGTACACCGCCGCCGAGGCAATGGATTTACTGGGCAAGGTGTGCGTGACACCTGTATTCACGGCGCATCCGACGGAGGTGGCGCGGCGGTCCGTGATGTTCAAGCGGCAGCGGATTGCTTCCCTGCTGGAAGATCTGGATCGTATCCCGAACACGCAGGCACAGGTGGAGCGGCTGGAGCGTGATCTGCTAACGGAGATTACGGCGCTGTGGCAGACGGACGATGTGCGGAGCGAGCGGCCGGCCGTGCGGGATGAAGTACGCATGGCGCTGGACTATTACGATGCCGCCATTTTCGACACGCTGCCGGCGCTGTATGACGAGGTCACGATTGCGCTTGAGAAAGAGTACGGGCTAACTTTGCCGGTAGCGGAGCTGCCGACAATGGTGCGGTTTGGCAGCTGGATTGGTGGGGACCGGGATGGCAACCCGTATGTGACCAGCGAGGTAACGCTGGAGTCGCTGGAGATGTCGCGGTCGCTGCTGGAGAAGCACTACCGCGCGCGGCTTTCAGAGGCACTGCAGCAGATTGCAGCTTCGACGCAGCAGGTGGGCTCGAGCGCGGAGCTGCAGGCGGCGATCGATGGCTACCTGCGGATGCTGCCGTCGGAGGCGAAGTCGCTGGCGGCGCGCTTCCAAAGTGAGCAGATCCGGTTGATGCTGGCGTGCATTCTGCTGCGGTTGGGTGGGACTCCTTCGATTTCTTACGCGTCGCAACAGGGTGAGCGGCTGCCGGCGTACACGGATGCGAAGGACTTGCTAAGCGATCTGCAGCTGGTGCGCGATGCGTTGAGTACACACCGCGGGGAACGGATTGCCACGCGGTGGATCGATCCGCTACTGGTGGAGGTGCGGACGTATGGTCTGCACCTGCAGACACTGGATTTGCGGCAGCATGCGAAGGTGCACGAGGCGGCGGTGAGTGAGTTAGGCGCGTGGGCTGGACGTGAGGGTGTCGATTCCCTGCCCACCGCACCTTCGGCGATGACGGCCGAGGTAGTTGAGACCTTCCGTACGGTGGCGGAGATCAAGCGGCATGGTGATCCGGAGTCGATACGGCAGTATGTGATCAGCGGTGCGACAAGCGCAGAGGATGTCTTCGCGGTACTCTGGCTGGCGCGGGTGGGCGGCGTAGCGGTGGAGGGCGACCCGGAGAAGCAGGATCCGGGCTTGCTCATCGCGCCGCTGTTTGAGTCGATTGAAGACTTGCAGAACGCACCCGCAATTTGCCGTGAGTTGTGGACCGCTGCGGCTTATGCGCCGCTGCTGGAGAAGTGGGGACGCAAGCAGGAAGTCATGCTGGGTTACAGCGACTCCAACAAGGACGGCGGCATGATTGCTTCGACCTGGGAGATCTACAAGGCGCATCGTGCAGTGCATGAGGTGGCGCGTGAGTGCGGGGTGGAGCTGCGGCTGTTCCATGGGCGCGGTGGCACGGTGGGGCGCGGCGGCGGACCGACGCATCGGGCGCTGTATGCGCAGCCGCTGGACAGCTTTAGCGGAGCGTTCCGGATTACAGAGCAGGGAGAGGTACTGAACTGGAAGTACAGCGATGTGGTGCTGGCGGAGCGCAACCTGGAGCTGATGATCGCGGCAAGCCTGGATGCGATTGCGCGGCCTGACCTGAGGAAGTGCAGGGCCGTGCACGATTGCAGCGGGCACCTGACGGGCGAACTTCTGCCGGCGTGGGAAGAGACGATGGACGAGCTTTCTGCGGCGTCCTTTGCGCGGTACCGGGCGGATATCCTGGACAATCCGGACACGTATGACTACTTTCAGCAGGCCACGCCGGTGGCGGAGTTGGAGCATGCGAAGATCGGCTCAAGACCGGCCAAACGAGGCGGCAAGAAGTCGCTGGGCGATTTGCGAGCAATCCCGTGGGTGTTCGGATGGATGCAGTCGCGGCAGCTTGTGCCGGCATGGTACGGCGTGGGGACTGCACTGGAGAGTTATGCGCGCGACCATGCGGACGGGCTGGACAGGCTGCGCACGATGATCCGGGACTTTCCGCTGTTTCTGGACATGATGCGGAACATCGAGATAGCGCTGGCCAAATCGGATTTCGGCATTGCACGGCTGTATGCATCGATTATGCCGGACGTAGAGGTACGGGAGCGGCTCTTCGGCATGCTGGAGGCGGAGTTTCTGCGGACACGTTCGATGGTGCTGCGAATCAGTGGGCAGAGCGACCTGTTGGAACAAAACCCGGTGCTGGCTCGGTCAATTCGCCTGCGCAATCCATATGTGGACCCGATCAGCTGGATCCAGGTGGAGTTGTTGCGCCGAAAGCGGTCAACCGGGGAGCAATTACCGCAACAGGAGATGGCGCTGAACCGGGCTATTACGGCGACGATCAACGGCATCTCTGCCGGTTTGCGAAACACCGGTTGATGTGGTGGTAAACGGTTTGAAGGCGTAAGCAAAGTCGGCTTGCGTAGGCAGTAGAGTCAAGCCAAGCAGAATAAGTAGACCGGCCAAGCCGGCGTGATCGCAGCACCTCAGTACGCGTACCGACCTTGTACCTGCCTCTCCCCGGGCCGGAGCCGTTCGTGAAGAGTGCACGTCGTCGTTATTGTTTGCTGCTCGCGTTGCTCGCGTGCATAGGTAAACTCCCGTGTCAGACCGGGGGCTTGGGTGGACTCGGCTTACCGACCAAACCAGTCGAGCGCGGCCGCATCGGCATGGCAGCGCACATTGGCACCAGTGGCTTTGGCCTGGACCTGGCAGCGCCGCTGTCGCGGCATTTTGCCGTGCGGGTGGGTGGTGACTTCATTCGCTACACGGGCTCGTTCCAGGAAGATGCCGCGACGATCGACGCGTTCCTGCAATTCGGCTATGGAAGGGCTGCGTTGGACTGGTTCCCTGTTGGCGGGAGATTGCACGTGAGCCCGCTTCTCGTGCTGGCTGACAACACACGGGTGCAGGCGGATGTGCGGATCAATCCGTCGCAGCAGTTCGACCTGAACGGAGAGCAGTTTCGCGGTAGTGCAACCGATCCGCTGCACGGTGCTGGACGGGTGGAGCTTCGGCATACCGCGCCGGGTCTGACCATTGGTACAGGGAACCTGACTCGGGGCAAGGGGCGCTTTGTGTTTCCAGTGGAAGCCGGATTCTTTTACGTTGCTCAGCCAAAGCTGACAGTCAACTTCTCCGGGTCGGTGTGTGATGTGTCTCACCCGGACGTGGGATGCAGACGCGTGCAGGACAGCCCGGACTTTCAACAGGGTTTGGACGCGTTTATCGCGCGAAACAACCACAACCTGAGCTACGCACAGTTAATCCCGATCCTGAACTTCGGGATTGGGTACAGATTTTAAGTGGATGGTATTGTGCCACGGAAGATGGTCGGGGAGAGAGGATTCGAACCTCCGACCCCCTGGTCCCGAACCAGGTGCTCTACCAGGCTGAGCCACTCCCCGACGTCTCGTGCAGCATGCGTTGGCAGCGGGATCGCACAAGCTGCGTGCGACGTCCAACTCCTGTGAGTGTACCAGAGCACGTGATCGCTAACGTCTGTGGAAGTGAAGGCCGGGGACGTGTTGTGCAGGCGTGTGGGGGGCGGGCTTCACTGCATATTGAGCAGAACAGGAACCGATTGCACCGTGGTTCCGCAGGCTGCGACAACATGGGCCGTATAGGTCGTCGGTGGTGGTGGTGGACGGCGCGGAGGCGGAAGGTGGAGGTGGATGTCGGATCGAGATCTGTAGTGGAGAGGCGGCCCTGGTTCCAGGCGGCTTCCGGGATGTACCCCAACGTGGACGTGTAAGGGGTGGTGGAGCTGGTGGCCCAGTAGTGCGTGGGTCCGTAGTCGACGAATATGGATCCGCCAACGGCCACGTTGTAAGCGGACGAGGCGAGCGCGTTAACGCCGTAGCTGCCGCCGGCAACTACGCCGGTTAATGCATGGTAGCCGGCGGCACCGGTGTCGCCTTTGAAAACGAAGACAGTCTGGCCCTGTGCCACTGCCTGCGGCCAGAGGGTGTTCGAGAAAGCCGCCCGGGTGCCATGGTATCGGACTCACACTCGCCGTAGCTGAGGCTGAAGATGTCGCCCAGGTTGTTGTCGACGGCGTAGAGGGCTGCCGTGTCCACACCGGAAACGGAGAGCGAAGGTGCGCTGGTGACGAGTTGGACCGAGGCTCCCGCTGCGAGGACTCCTGCCCAATCGACGTCGAGGTGTGCTTCCGCGGCATCGGGAATCGGCCTGCCGATGCCGGGGAGTCTGTGGCAGAACGGTTTGGGTTAGCGGAATCGACCCTTGCCAGCACTCGCTGCTTGGGCTGGATCAAGCGTGGGCTGCCCTGCAAGCGAGCGTCGGATTGGGATGCGCCGAGTAGCAGGGCGAGAGCTAGACACAGGTGGAGGGATGCGTGGTCCACGGGCGCATGCGGGCCTGTCATACAGGATCAGGCACCGTTGGCGATGTGGAACAAGATCGTCGATGGAGAGCGCTCCTGAGGAGGTTTTGCGCGGGGCAATGGCTCCATATGACGGAAGGTGTATTTCTGGAGGTGAAAGTTCTGCAAGAGCGTGCTTCCAGTGCGGCACGCGGACGATCGGTACAGACAGAAGATCGGGAAAAGCCGAAGCTCTTCCCGACTGCTGTTCGAGTGCCGTCTGTTATTTGCGTTTTCGTTTCGTTGGTGCACCGAGTTTGGTTTTGCCGTATGCCTGCCCGTGGTGGGAGATGCTGTCTTCTATTACCGGCTCAGTTCCGGCTGCGTCTGCCGAAGCACCCGTGGGGACCAGGAGGTTGGAGACCGACTTAGTGCCAGCGCTGCCGGTACGCAAGTTGACGCGGCTACTGTCGATTCCCTTCTCCTGGGTGAGGTAGAGCTTGGCATTGCTGGCGCGTTCTGCGGCAAGGGCAGCGGTCTCACCCGGTGCGGCGTTCCCGATCATTACCAGTTTGCTGTCCGCTTCACGCTGCAGGGTGAGGGCAACATCATCAAGGCAACCCTTGGCTTCGTTGTTTACACGTGCGGGACGCTTTGGATCGCGGTTGAAATCGATGGAACAGAGCGGACGGGAGACGGGCACCGGTGCCGGCGGATTTGGGACGATGGTGACAGCCGTTCTGGCCGAGGCCATCTGGCCCTTGTCGTCGATCACGTTACAGGTGACGGTGATGTCGCCAGGTACCGCGCCCGCTGAGTTAAGAGTGGCGATGTTGGCCTGACCGGAGATCATGCCCGCGCTTGTGGAGAAGCTGTAGGTGAGGGGACGATTTTGCGGGCTGACACCCACAGAGGTGATGGTGGAACTTTCACCCGGATGGACGGAGGAAGGGTTGGCGGAGCAGGTGATAGTTGGCGGTTCGATGATCTTGACCTGGAACTGTGCGGAACAGGTGGCCTGCTGGTGTGCCTTGGTGCCCTGCGAAACGCGACCACTGACGGTGTAGCTGCCGCCGGCAAGACCATCAGTACCGACTTGGACTGTTTCGCCCGCACCCGTGATTTTGCCGCCTGTCGAGGTCCAGAAATAGTTAATCTTGCGCTTGGGGTTGAGGCCGATGGCACTGGAGGTAACGGTAACTGGCTCACCCGCAAAGACGGACCCTGGAGTCGCAATGCACGACAGAGATGCGGCAACGGAAGGTGTCATGTCGCCGATGCGGTAGACGATGCCTGCCGAAAGCCGGTACGCATTCATCTCCGTGAGGCCGCCGACGTAGCCGCCAGGTATCAGGAGTGGGCCGTGATCGACATGGTTGTAGTTGTAGTCGGCTTGGATGGGCCGGACAGCGAAATGATCGTGGAAGTACGGGAGGATGTAATCGACGCCGGTTCCGGCGGTGATGCCGTAGCCCCAAACGCAGGATTGCAGCTGAGGGCCGCCAACTTTTGCGCCGCCGCCGAGCACGTGAACGAAGGGAACCCAGCGGTTTATCTGATAGCGAGCGATGGGGCCACCCTGGGCCGTGTAGACGCAGTCGTTGGGTCCGCTGGGGTGCAGGCCGCCTTCGGCCTGAACACCGAGATAGCGATTGAAGTAGCCGGTAACGCTCAGCAGGGTGCCTTTTGTCAGTGGCTGGTAGTAGAAATTGCTGATTGACGAATCCTGGGGGTGCAGGTAGCTGTAGCCGGCGAACAGGTCGATCCGCGACTCACGCACGGGCGGTGCGCCTGACTTTACAGCCTGGCTGCCTGCCGGGTTGACGACCAGCGCGGAAAGGCAGGCCAGAATGGCCACCGCGATTGGTTTGCCTGTGCGGAATTGCATGGGTACGACCTCCAGAAGATGGTGCGTATACAGATAGCGGGTTCGGTGACCGCCTCACGGCGGCCCCGGCTTGGTTAGTACGTTGGAAGTGCTACATACAGGTAGACAATCGCGGAGCTAGGCGCGGGTCCGCCAAGCGTGCTGGTGCCCGTGATGGTAATGGGATAGACATGGTAGGCGGTGCTAGGGCAACCGCAGCCTGAAAGGCCGAGGACCACAAGAGACAACGCCAGCAGCAGGAACAGGTGAAAACGATTGCCGAGTTTCCGGCGACGACTGACACCGGAGGCGAACAGACCCAAACCACCGAGTTGCATGGGGAGGAGGGCGGCTGCGCTGACAAGCATGTTTCCGCCACCATTTCCGTTCGCGGGAGCCAGAGAGGGGAACTGTTGTCGGATGCGGGCAGGACGGGCGATCGCCACATCCGCAAGCGTTGTGGTTGTGGTCATGGTGGTGGTGGCGGTGCCGTTTGCTGTCAGGGCGATGGTTGATTGGGCGAAGGTACAGTTCGCATCCGCCGGCAAACCGGCACAGGTGAGAGCCACAGGTCCGGAGAAGCCGTTCAGCGAAGTGACGAGCACCCTATAGACCGTTTGGCCGGCCCCGCGAATGAGTTGCGTCTGCGGAGTGGCAGTAACCACAAATGTGCCAACGGGGAGGATGACAGTCTGCGTAAGAGTTCCGTTGCTGGGGCCGAAGTTGGAGTTGCCGGCGTAGGTTGCCACGACGACGTGGCTCCCGACCGTGAGAGTTGAGGTTGTGAGTGCCGCAGTGCCTGTGCTGTCGAGCGCAGAGGTGCCAAGAACGACGCCATCAGAAGTGAAGATGACGCTGCCGTTCGGCACGGCAGGGCTACCTGCAGCGGCTACAACGGCTGTGAAGGTGACGGCGGTGCCAACCTGGACTGGCGATGCGGAAGTGGACAGGCGCAAATTGGTCGCCACCAGGGTGACGGTAAAGTTACCTGGCGTTGTGGAGATGTTGTAATTGCCAGCGGAGGAGCCCCCGACACTTACAGTGATGGATGCCGGGTAGCTGCCGACAGGGGTAGCTGCCGTAACGGTTGTAGAGTAGGTAGGCGTAATGGTGGTCCCGACCGTGTCGCCGTTGACCAGGCCGGACACAGTGCCGGTAAATGGCGGAACAGCAGAACCGTAAGCCTTCGTCTTGCTATCGACGGTGACGGTAAGCGGGGCCTTGGTGACGGTGAGGGTCGTGGTAGATGCTCCTGCCGAGTAGTTGGAATCACCCGAGTACGCAACGATAACCGGATAGGCGCCCACCGCGAGACCGCTGCCCGCGGGGTTGGTGCACGAAGTGCTGGTCGGGCCGGTGACCGGGGTTGTGCAAAGCACCTTTCCGTTGACCGAGAAGGTAAACGTCCCGGCAGGCGGGACGCCGCCAGCGGTGTAGTTCACCGTGCCTGCGTAGACGCCGCCGTACACCTCTGTTTCAGGTGTAGCGCCGCCGGTGCTGCCGCCACCACCGCTCCCTGTTACGGGCAATCCTCCCAGTGGAGTCGTTGTAATGGTTAGAGTTCCCGGCGTATTTGCAATGGCGTAATTTGCGGGATTCGTTGAACCCTGGGCAGTAAGGGTTGCGGTTATTGGATAAGTGCCGGCGGGGGAGGTCTGGATCGCTGCCGTGGTGTAGTTGACGGCGAATCGATCTGATCCGATGCCGTTAACTACTGACCCGGACTGCGTGGCTAGGCCGTTGGTGGCGCCATCCAACGTTGGATTCGGCGACAGATACGCCTTACTCTTGCCATTGACGATCTCCGTGAGGGGAGCGGGCGTGATGGTGAGGGTCGTATCGGTCGTTTGCGTCGGGTAGTTGCCGGTGAAGGTTATGGTCACGGGATACGGGCCACCTGTGACTCCAAGGCCGGTACCACTGGGAAGGGTGCAGGTAACGGAACCTGTGAAGGTGCCGGTAACCGTGCACACCGAGGTATTCTCGTTCACGCTGAAGGTGATCGTTCCTTGCGGAACAACTCCACCATTTGTGGTGAGTGAGACAGTACCTGTGTACGGGCCACCGTAGGTTGCACTCTCAGCAGTTGCTGAAAAGGAAGTAATCGCGGCCGGCACTGCACCGCCGGTCAAACCGACGATCTGCGGGGACCGAGTGTCGCTATCGTTGATCCTGGCATTGCCGGTTTGCTGCGTGGTGGACGTAGGCGTGAAGGTAAAGCCAAAATTGCAGAACGAACCAACAGCGATGTTCTGGCCGCACGTCGTCTGTGCACTGTTATTCGTAAAAACAGGGTTGCTGATGACGGGGTCCGTTGTACGGAGAAGCCCTGTGTTGCCATCGTTAAACAGCGTCTGAGTCAGGGTGGTGACGGAGCCTACCGCGGGTGTACCAAAATCCAAAATCGGCTGCAATGGATAGTTTGGGAACTGGATGCTGCGAAGTGCGTTGTTCCCACGGTCGAGGACGTATACCGTGCCGTCTGGAGCAACGCGCGCACTGAATGGTCTGTTCAGCGAAGCCACATTCGATAGGCCGCCGTCCCCTGTGTAGCCGGCTGTGTTGTTTTGCAAGCCGAAGATGCGGGTCAGGTTCATCGTGGAACTGGAGGAGTTACTGATCAGGACGACCTTATTGTTGCCAGTGTCTGTAGCAATAACGTCGCCAGCCGCATCCACCGCCAGATCCTGAACGTTGCTGAAGCCCTGGCCCAAGGCCGTTCCGCCAGTGGTGTTACTGGAGGTACCATTCCCTGCAAACACGTGCAAGGTCCCATTTGCATCGACACCATAGATGCGATGAGCGAGAGAATCGCCGATGTAAATGAGACCTGCTGCGTCCTGTGCTAACGCGGTGACGGACTGAAAGGCAACACTTGTAGCTGCCACACCTTCAGCAGGCGTAGCAGTGCCGCCACCAGCGATCACATAGCGCACGCCACCTGAATAGACCCGGACCACATCTTTGCGAGCGCCGTTCTCCGCAACCAGGGCGTTGCCGTAACCGTCGACCGTCAATGCCGATGGGGTGTCTACATTTGGGATGTAGTTTGCCTGTGTGCCACTGACAGCAGAGTAGCGTTGAACTGTGCCGGTGCCGGCATCTGCAACGTACCAGTTGCCTGCGGCATCCACTGCAAGCGCAGTTGGCGTGGACAGTGCACCTGCAGACACAACTGTGGAGGGAGCTCCACCGATTGCCGGAAACCTCCGGATAGCTGCATTGCCGCCCGTACCCTGCTCAAGCACGTACACGTCACCATTTGAGGTGACAGCCGCATCAATGCCATTTGATATTCCGGTCGCAACTGTCCCGGCGACGCCCTGAAAGAGCAGGCCCTGACCGCCACGACCTGTGCCCTGCAAACCTGCGGTAACGACGCCAAAGGAGATGGAGTCTGCAACCGTTATGGGAGAGTAGCGAAGACCAGGTCTGGTTGGTGAAAAGACCACAGCCACAGTGCAGTAATTGGGTATGGTCCCCGGGGAAGCTGCGGTCTGCGGGCCGTTGCAGGTGCTTTGATTCTGCAGAATGCTGTAGTCGGCACCGATCGTAACCGACAGATTGCTGTTCGTGTTGATCTGGAAGGTAAGGAGGTTGGTATTGCTGCTGCTTCCGTCCGGGGTTACAGGAAAGATAGTGCCGAATGAAAAGCGCCGGATGACGCTATTGCCCGTGTCGCTGACGAATGTGTTATTAAAAGCGTCTACCGCGATGCCGATGGGACCGTTGAGTGGGACGGTGGAAGCCGCGGCGCCGTCCTGAAAGCTGTTATACGAACCTGTGCTGCCATCGGGTAGACCCGCGACCTGAAGCAGGGCTCCGTTGTTCAACGTGTAACGGTAGTAGCGGGCGGGACTGGATGTGACGAAGAACAGATTGCCGGCCTGGCTGAACGTAAGTCCGCGCGGATCGACAATGCTGGAGGTGGAACTGCCGCAAGTACCGACCACGGTCGTGAGCGTGCCACCAATCATGGCCCGAATGCAATTATTGGCAGTGTCAGAAAAGTAGACGTCGCCGGCCTGGCTGATGGCCACGGCACCCGGCTGGTTCAAGGTTGCAGTACTTGCGGTGTAGCCCGGACACTGCAGCGTAACCAACGCCGAGGGACTGCCTGCAATCAGGCAAAGGTTAGTAGACGCGGCACCCGGGGAGTGGCGGACGATCTGATAGATACTGTCTGCTGTGTCGCGGATTGCGATATAAAGATTGCCGGAGGCGTCAAGGGCAAGTCCTGCCGGAGACGGGGTTGCGGACAGGTAAGTTGGAACACCACACGTTCCTGCCACCGTGGTCAGGTTGGTCGTACCTGCAGCGGTGCCGCCGTCAAGAACCCGAATGCAGTTGTGACCCGAGTCTGCGATATAGACGTCATTGCCGGCACTGACGACAACACCGGAGGGACCCAGTAGTCCCTGGTTGTATGTTGGCGTGGAGTTCAGCGCAGCATTGCACGTGTCGTTAGCGCCGGAGGTGACGAGCCCGGCAACGATGGTTTCGGAGTTGGCGGAATCAATCTTACGAATACAGTTGTTGTTCTTATCTGTGATGAAGAGATTTCCGCGCGTGTCTGTGGCCAGGCCAGTGGGGCCATTCAGCTGCAAACTACCGGCCTGGCTGAAATCACCGTTAAAGCCCGCAGTGCCTGTACCGGCGATCTTGGTTTGCCCAGGTACGAGCGTTACAGACTGCGCAGCAGCTACTCCGGCAAGCAGTAGGGAAAGCACCGCAAGTACCCGCCGCGGAGCTGTACGACTGACAAAAGACATCATGAGCAATAACCTCTTTCAGAACGCCAGGCAGTTTACCGACACGTGCAGAGACCGTGCCTTCTTTCGCCGCGAGGGTTGCATCTGAAGGTCGGCCGGAAACACATATCGCTGACCACGGGGGAGTGGCGCGAAGAAGGCCTTGTCAGGAGTGGGACGAACCAGGAACGCAAAAAGTCAAACGGGGCAGAAAGCATAAAGATCGCCTCGACCAAACCTGGTCTCAGGATGAAACGGTGTGTACAGTCAATTCGATGGAAATGTATTCCCACTTCCGGTTGGATTATGGCATATCGCATCTATGTAAACGGGCCAGATAGCACGTTAGTTGTAGGTCGGGGAGTACACCAGTACCAACTGCTGGTCCGGTAAAGACCATTCAGTACGGGGCGGGCGGGAGGTATGACCACGTGCGGGTAGGCGACCCACTCAACGCAACCTTCCTTAACGTGTGTGTGTTCAGCAGTGTGCCGATGAATACACGTCGGGCGGTACGCAGGCGTTCGGACAGATGACTGATTGCTGTGAGGTACACCTGGCGCAGCTCGTCGTGGAGCAGCTTCTTCCCGGCATAATCACTGCAGGGTAAGCAAGTAAGGTCGTTGAGCTACTGCAGTGTACGGAGTCAAGAACTACTATCTTGAAGGCAGTAGTTATCTTTATGAAGAGACCATCACTGCACCCTGAATGTTCCAGGTGCGGCGTCTTGCGGACACAAAGTAGTCATGGAATATTGGCCTACTTTGCTTCGAGTTATCGTGAATCCACCAGGAAGTTGCACCAGTGTCGTCAGTCCGCCGACAGGCTGCGCGAATCAGCGGGGCGATGCCTTTCTTGCAAATAGTCAACGGCGGCTACCATGGAGCACTATGGCCTCGGCGGAATAATCTCGTTGAAAAGGCCGCGACACCGCGGCAATGTCCTTACAGCCAGGCAATTGCCTGCGGCAATCTCTTGGTCACTTTCGGGGCAGATCGCACTCGATCCGGTAAGTGGTGCGCTTGAGGGAGGGATGGGTTGAAGCTGAAGCGGACCAGGTGAGGCGGAAGTTGCAGGCTATTCTAGCGGCAGCCGGGACGAACCTCAGCGATGTTCTAGGGAACACGATCTCCTGATCGACATAGGGGATTTCGCCGGGGTGAACCGAGTTTACGGACATCGCGCTGGGAGAGCCCAGTTGACGCCTGCACGGACAACAGTACAGGTGTCCCAACCGCCGCGCGGTGCCCGGGTCGAGATTGAAGTTGCTTGCTGTTGAAACCGTTTTGGGAGACCGCTGACGGTACCAAACCCGGTTCCGTGCCATCTAAGCTTGATGGATGGAGAGTCACATGTCAGAGATTTTGGGTTTGAATACGCCTCCTGAGGCTGGTGCTAGAGTGCACAAAACGGAGGCGGAGTGGCGGGACTTACTTACGCCGGAACAGTTTGAGGTGCTGCGAGGCAAGGGTACGGAACGCGCCTTCACAGGAAAGTTGTACGAAAATCACGCAGATGGTATGTACCACTGCGGTGCATGCAACGCCCCCCTATTCACGTCCGAGACCAAATTCGAATCCGGCTCAGGTTGGCCGAGTTTTTTTCGCCCAGTAACACCGGATGCTGTTGAAGCGATTGAGGACAAGTCCTACGGTATGCGTAGGGTTGAGGTCGTTTGCGGCACGTGTGGATCTCATCTGGGACACGTGTTCCCGGACGGACCTCGCGACCAAACCGGGTTGCGCTACTGTATCAATTCGGCATCGCTTCGATTTGCGGGTGGTGACAGCGACATCGAAGCTGCGGATTCTAAATGAGTCAAGGGAATAGTGCGAAGACCCGCCTTGACCGCGGTCAGGGTTCTCGGTATGATTTTCTAGGTTAGGCAGACAGCTCTGCGGGAGGGCAATTTGTACCCCGCGTGTGTGAGTTGGCAACGGTGTTAGACACCGTGATAGCCCCTCCCGAAACAACATAGGCAGAGTGGGTGCAGGATACCCCCGTCGAAGCGCCCCGCGAAGCGGAAGTGCGGAAGGATTTCATAATGTACGCAGTAATTCGAACGGGCGGAAAGCAGTACCGCGTAACACCTGGAGATACCCTCAAGGTTGAGACGTTAGGCCAAGAGAGCGGTGTAATCGAGTTCTCGGATGTGGTCGCGGTAAGCAGCGAGGCAGGTTCCTTTGAACAGGAATTGGGCGGCGCGAAGGTGCTGGCCGAGGTTGTTGGCGAGGGTCGTGGAGAAAAGATCCTGGTATTCCATTTCAAGCGGAAGAAGCAGTACAAGAAGATGCAAGGTCATCGGCAGAACTTCGCAGAGATTCGCATCAACGAAATCTTGATCAACGGCAAGAGCTACAAGGTCGAGAATAAGTAAACGAAGCTATACATGCTGCGCGGTGAGTGGCATGGGCATGACCCGAGGTTAAACCCGGAGAGCGAGAGAGACAGATGGCACATAAAAAAGGCGGCGGAAGCTCTTCAAACGGTCGCGACAGCAATGCGCAAAGGTTGGGTTGCAAGAAATTTGCGGGAGAGGTCGTGACTGGCGGCTCGATCATTGTTCGTCAACGTGGCACGCCGATTAAAGCCGGGCTGAACGTAGGCCGAGGTAAGGACGACACGTTGTTTGCCAGAATTGGCGGACGCGTTCAGTTCTCAGACCGCGGCAACCACGGACGATTCGTCTCAATCGAGCCTGTTGCCGCTGCAGCGTAACTCATCCAAGATGCTCGGCATCAAAGGCTCCGACCCACCCAGGATCGGAGCCTTTTGCACGTTCATTAGCATTGCTGCATGAAGCGTTTGGTCTAGTCGTTGAATCTAAGGGCGATCATGAAGTTGGTTTTGGTATCAAAAGAACTGATGCTTTTCACCGGAGTTTTCTTTCCATCTAGATCGGCCCACACTTCATAGTCGGTAGTGCCTGAGATCTGGGCGAAGTGATAGGTGCCGTCTTCTGCTGTGATATAGCTGCGCTGCGAAAGCGCACGAGTATCTTTCAGGTGCACAACCGCACCCTTCACAGGCCCTCCGCCTTTCAGAGATACTGTCCCATCTACCACACGGGATGGGGCCTTTTGAGCAGCAGCGGGAGCGACACCGACGATGGATGCACTGGCAGACAGGATTGCTACCACTAGCAACGAACGCCGAAAGGCAGAAGCGAGAGACAAACAAAGCAGGCGAGTCATAGGATTCAGTATACGGTCCGCGTTAGCGGCCCGTCCTCTTTACAAGTAGACCCGTTCCCATAAACTTTGTCGCAGATTTCGCTTATTCGTCTTGTTCATCATCCGAGTCGTGTCGCACACTGTCGTCTTCGTCGTCATACCCATCGCCGTCGACGACGACAAGGTGCAGCGGTTCAGTGGTAACAATCTCCAGGTCTGTGCCGCACTCATCACACGTCACCGTGTCTCCTTCTTCTACCTCGTCGGTGTCGATATTCAAGGGATTGTCGCATTCGGGACAAATCGCAGCCATTCGTTTCTCTTTCTTTGCGGCCCTAAGGCTTCGCTATGGGACTTGGGGTATCAGCCAGAATCACGCCCGCTGCGGACCATGGTGGGAAGACGCTGCCGTTACATCTAGGGTTGTTCGCCGTTCCGCGTCAATCCCTGCTCTTGTTTAAAACTGCACGCAGACCAGATTGTCCCGGCCAAAAGGCAGGTGAGTATTGAGATGGCGACAGGAGGTGTCGTAGAAAATTGTGTTGGATCTAGTGGGAAGCTTTATGCTGGATAGCATGGATCTATCAGCAATTGTTACCGCTATTGATGAGCACATCGCCACCTTGCAGCAGGTGAAACAACTTCTAAGCACCGCCTCTGCTACCGAAGTTCGTACGGAGAAGGCGGTCGCGGCTATTAGGGTTAAAGCACCCTCAGCTGCGAAGCAGGCGGCGAAACGCACCATGAGCCCCGAGGGCCGAGCCCGTATCGCTGCTGCTCAGAAGAAGCGTTGGGCGGCGAAACACTCAATCCCGTCGAAGAAGGTCACTTCAGGATCAAAGAAGACCTTGTAGTCACAAGCGGCGCCACGTTGCACGCTGTAGACCCGCAGGCGCACTTCGATCACGGCTGATCTGAGCCGTTGTACAAGTCAGTCCTTCAAATTTTGATGGTGGGCCCACCAGGACTTGAACCTGGAGCCAAAGCATTATGAGTGCTCTGCTCTAACCAATTGAGCTATAGGCCCTTGTTGTAGCAGCAAACCACTCTAAGTTTAGACCAATACCTATTCTGTTGTTTCTACAGGGGTCGTGCCTGTCTCACCGGGAGCGGATGGATTGAGGCTTCCTCTGGCGCTCTCAGGACTATCTGAGCTTACAAAGGTATTCCCCGCCCCAGAGTTTCCCGGATTTTCGCCGCGATATCCGCTCGGCTCCTCCCCTTCGCGGTTTTCAGCACGTTCGCGACTTGTAGATGGGCTTGTCTGGTTCATCGCCGCAGCGGTTTTGTCGCTGTTGTCCTGCTGTACATTTTCGTCGCGCACAGGCATGTCGGTGGGGTTATTCATGTATTTCCTCTATTGGCTACGACTCTGAAAGAGCGCACGGGGATGTCCTCGCGTGGTGGCGCGCGGATGACCTGACGGCAACTAGAGATTCGTGCGAAAGCAGGTTGAAGATGAGACAATGCGGTGGGATGCAGACACCTACCCTTCGTTCGCCTTTGCTTGTAACCGGCGGGGCCGGATTTATCGGCTCCAATTTCGTGCTGGACCACCTGGCAAGCAGGAGTGCTGGTTCCGTCATTAATCTGGACGCATTGACCTATGCTGCGAATCCACGCAATCTGGATGCGCTCGCCGGCGATTCTCGACACACTTTTGTTCACGGCGACATTCTCGACCGCGATCTGCTGGACAGGCTGTTTGCAACGCATAGGCCGGGAGCAGTTGTGCATTTTGCTGCTGAAAGCCATGTAGACCGATCAATTCATGGTCCGGCGGCCTTTCTAAAGACGAATATTGACGGTACGTTTGCGTTGTTGGAAGCTGCGCGCGCTTTTTACGGCACCCTGTCAGACGAAGAAAAAGACAAGTTCCGGTTTTTGCATGTGTCAACGGACGAGGTGTACGGAACGTTGTCGCCGACGGACGCGGCCTTTCACGAAAATACGCCGTTCGCGCCCAACAGCCCCTATGCTGCGTCGAAGGCAAGCTCAGATCACCTGGTGCGTGCATGGCAGCACACGTACGGTCTGCCTACCCTGATTACAAACTGCTCCAACAACTATGGGCCATTCCAGTTTCCGGAAAAGCTGATCCCGCTCACGATTGCAAACGCGCTGGGGGGAAAGCCGGTGCCGGTATACGGCGACGGCCAGCAAGTACGCGACTGGCTCTACGTCGCCGATCACTGCCATGCGATCGAGACCGTACTGGCACATGGGGCCATTGGCGAAACGTATAACGTTGGTGGATCGAATCAGCAGACCAACCTGTCTGTTGTGCGCACACTGTGCGCGCTGCTGGACGAGATGGCACCGGCGGCAAAGCCTTACGCTGACCTGATTACACACGTCACGGATCGGCCGGGACACGACCGCCGGTACGCGATTGACGCGCGGAAAATAGAGGAAGACCTGGGCTGGCGAGCCACGGAAAGTTTCGAAACTGGTTTGCGGAAGACGGTAGCCTGGTATTTGGCAAACGAGGCCTGGATTGAAGGGGTGACCAGCGGAGCGTACCGGCACTGGATCGAGCAGAATTATAGTTCGCGTGGAGACACCGGAAACGTACGCAGCGTCGTGTCCTCCGGAACTGAAGGTGGGGAGCATGCCGATGTAGTCGCAGTGGCCGCCGGGAGTACCCGCGTATGAAGGGGATTATTCTGGCCGGCGGGTCCGGCACGCGCCTATTTCCAGTGACACAGGCCGTCAGCAAGCAGCTTATGCCGGTGTACGACAAACCAATGGTGTACTACCCGCTCTCGGCTCTCATGCTGGCCGGCATTCAGGACATTCTGCTCATTTCGACACCTGCAGACACGCCGCGCTTCAGGCAGTTGCTGGGCGACGGATCGCAGTGGGGTTTGCGGCTGAGTTATGCCGTGCAACCGGAGCCGAACGGACTGGCGGAGGCGTTCCTGATCGGCCGCGACTTTCTGGCAGGGAGCGCCTGCTGCCTGGTATTGGGCGACAATATCTTTTATGGTCATGATTTCGCGCGATCTCTGCGCGATGCCGCCCAGGCCACCGAAACAACGGACAGCGCACACGTGTTTGCCTATCCCGTGACGGACCCGGAGCGCTACGGCGTTGTCGCTTTCAATCAGCAGCGGCGCGCTGTGTCTCTGGAAGAGAAACCGACGGTACCCAAGTCGCGGTATGCCGTTACGGGTATTTACTTCTACCCGCCAGACGTCGTCGATGTGGCCGCGACGATTCAGCCTTCCCCAAGGGGCGAACTCGAGATTACCGACGTGAACTGCACCTACCTCGACAAAGGACGGTTGAATGTTGAAGTCCTGGGCCGTGGTATCGCCTGGCTGGACACCGGGACACACGATTCCCTGTTAGAGGCCACGCTGTTTATCCACACGATCGAGAAGCGGCAGGGCTTAAAGGTCGCCTGCCCGGAGGAGATCAGCTACCGGCTTGGCTGGATAAGCGAGGCGGCGCTCACGAAAATTGCAGACAACTACGGCAAGAGCAGCTATGGTGACTACCTACGGCGCATTGTGCGCGAGACTGTGTACTAGTTGACGAAGCTTGAAGTGTCTCGCCTGGCCGTCGTAAAACGTGCACTGACTCTTTGAGCACCCATAAAGCAGGCCAGGCCGTTCACCGTTGTTCGTGATGGCAAGTGGAGTGTCGCTATGCAACGAGCTCTCTTTCTGGATCGCGACGGCGTCATCAATGAAGAAGTCGGATACCTGCATCGCATAGAGGACGTGCGGTTTGTCCCGGGCATCGTGCAACTGCTGCGCACCGCCCGCGAGCTCGGCATGTTCACTTGCGTGATTACAAACCAGGCAGGCATTGGTCGGGGTCTTTACAGCGAAAACGATTTCCAAATGCTGATGAAAGAGATGCGAGCCGCACTTGCCGCGAAGGGTGCTTTCCTGGATGCGGTATACCACTCTCCTTTTCATCCGGAACATGGGCTGGGCAAGTACCGCAGGGATACAGAATGCCGCAAGCCCAAACCCGGCATGCTGCTGCAGGCCGCCCACGATCACGACCTGGACCTTAGCCAGTCGGTTTTGGTTGGAGACCGATGCAGTGATCTCGCCGCCGGGGCTGCTGCCGGAATTCCGAAACTTTTTCTTGTGGGCCAAACAGAGAGTTGCAGTGGCGTGGACCACAGCGCCGTTCCCGGTCCGGAACAGGTGACGGAGTATTTGCTGAGCAGCAGGACCGAAACGCAGTTTACGTCTACAGTACAACTCAGCAAATGAGCGCCCTTCTGGACGAATTGACAAGTGTCGTAGCAGGGTACGCAGGCTTTGGACGACATCGGGCTGCCGCGAAGCATGTGCAACTTAGACTCAGGTTATACGCTGGACAGCAAGACGTTTCTCCCGTGGCACCCGAAGTTGTGGATGAACGGTTGTGGTGTGAGTTGGAATTGAATTGCCGACCGTGTTCAACGGCCTGACAAAGGGGTAATACTTACGCCGTGCGTGTTGCCTTGGTCCATCCCTGGTTCGTGCACCGCGGCGGCGGTGAGCGCGTGGCGGAATGTATGGCATCGCTGGTGCCAGAAGCGGAACTGTTTACGCTGGTTCACCGGGCCGACGCTTGGCCAGCGAGCCTGCACGGACGCAAAGTGACACGGTCGATCCTGCAGTTCATCCCAGGTGCGAGCCGTCTTGCTTCATACCTGGTTCCGTTATATCCACTGGCAACACGTTCACTGAATCTGCGTGACTTCGACATTGTTTTGTCTTCTGACTACTCCCTTGTAAAAAACGTACGTAAGAAGTCACGCGCGGTTCATCTCTGCTATTGTCACTCGCCGATGCGTGTTCTCTATGATGGGTACGTTTCGTATCAGTACGGCATGAACCCGGTAATGCGCCGCATTTTCCGTGCTGCAGCACCTTACATACGACGGTTTGATCGCAAGGGTGTAGCGATTGTTGACGATTTCATGACCAACTCGTACTACGTTGCCGAGCGGATTCGACGCCTTTACGGCCGCGAGAGCACAGTCATCTATCCGCCGATCGACATGTCGCGCGCGAGGAGGAATACACCGGAGGACCATTACCTGTGCGCTGGCCGGCTGGTCGACTATAAGCGAACCGAGATGATGATTTTGGTGTGTGAGCGATTGGGCCGCAAGT
The DNA here is from genome assembly GCA_903642225.1 of Acidobacteriaceae bacterium. GTDB lineage: Bacteria > Acidobacteriota > Terriglobia > Terriglobales > Acidobacteriaceae > Terriglobus. Next base: position 166,957 of record CAHJWI010000002.1, read on the forward strand.
TGCGCATCGCCGGCACAGGACCCGAAATGAAAAAGCTGCGAGAGATTGCCGGGCCATATACGACATTTCTGGGCGAACTGTCCGATGAGGCACTGTGGGACGAATATTCACGGTGCCGCGCCCTGCTGTTTGCGGCGGACGAGGACTTCGGCCTGATTCCACTGGAGGTGCAGGCCTGTGGCAGGCCGGTGATCGCGTTCGGCTTTGGCGGTTCGTTGGAGACTGTTCGTAGTGATAATCCGCCAACCCGCTACGCACCGCATACGAGTCGATCCGATGAACTGGCCAGGACAGAACCGACCGGCATGTACTTTTCACCTCAGACGTCACAGGCCTTGCTGCAGGCTGTGCTGCGGTTTGAACAGCAGGAAGACCGTTTTCGCCCGGCAGTGGCCCAGGCATTTGCCGCGCAATTCGATACACCGGTCTTTCTCAGCAAATTGCGAGAGTACCTGATCAGTGAGGTGCCATCGCTTGAGCCGCAGTTGGCAACTGTTGCGGCCGCGATGATGACGCTGACCCAGCAAGCGACACAGACGGTGGCCTAAACCATGCAGCAGATGCGCGACCTGCTTCGCTCGTCCCTGGTGAAATCATTGGGTTCACTCGGTGCGCTGGATCGGCTTGCCGTGGCGTGGCCGGTGGTTGCGGGGCATGCAATCGCAGAGCGTTCGAGCGTGACAGAATTGAACGGCAGGGTGGCTAAAGTTGTTGTCTCCGGCGATGCTGCGTGGCTCGACCAGATGCGGCGCATGACGCCTCAGCTGCGAGGCGATCTCTCAAAGGTGAGCGGAGTTGCTCTGACCGATATACTGTTTCTTGCAGCCGATGCAACGCCCGTAAGGCGAAGCCGCCCGGTGCCAGACCCGCACGTGTGAGTTAAATGCAAGACAACAGACCGACACCTGACCCGACTACCCGTGCCGTCAGCCTGGATGAAGTACGGCATGTGGCCGCGCTGGCCAGCCTGCACCTAACGCCCGAGGAAGAGCCCAGGATGCAGCGCGACCTGAATGCTGTTTTGGACTACATCGCGGTGCTGAACCAGCTGGACACAACCGGTGTACCAGCGATGGCGCAGGTGAGCGAGATACTGAACTTGAGAGCCGCCAGTGCAGGTGCCGACCTGCGGCTGGATACGGAAAAGCCATCGGTCGACCGTGCCGCCGTGATGCGGGAGGCACCCGAAACCGATGGTCGATTCTTCAAAGTTCCAAAGGTGATCGAGCGGTAATCATCGCCGTAACGCTGTGAGCAGAACGAGATCAAATGAATTTTGAACGTCGCACTATTTCCACCATTCGGGACGGTATTGCCGCGGGTACGCTGAGCGTAACGACGCTGGTCCGGGAGCACCTGCAGCGGGTTCGCACGCATGACCAGGTTGCCGGGGAAGAGATCAACAGCTTCTTATCGTTAAGTGAGGACCGGGGCCTGGCGCAAGCGGCACGCCTGGATGCAATGGCCAAGGCGGGTGATCCGCTGCCGCCGCTGGCAGGCATTCCCATGGGCGTAAAGGACCTGCTCGCCATGCAGGGGGCACCTGCGACTGCTGGGTCGGCGATCCTTAAAGGGTACCATCCACCCTATGACGCCACGGCTGTCGCAAAGCTGGAGGCGGCAGGTGCGGTACTGCTGGGCAAATGTAACTGCGACCAGTTCGGCATGGGGTCGTCCAACGAAAACTCCGCCTATGGACCGGTACGCAATCCACGCGCGCTCGAGCATGTTCCAGGTGGGTCGTCCGGTGGTTCTGCGGCCGCCGTGGCTGCGGGTTTCTGCGTGGCATCGCTGGGGACGGACACGGGTGGCTCCATCCGCCAGCCGGCAGCGTTCTGCGGAATCGTCGGTGTGTTGCCAACATATGGTCGAGTGTCGCGCTACGGCTTGATAGCGTACGCCAGTTCACTGGATCGGGTTGGCCCCTTCGCGCATACGGTGGCGGATGCGGCAACCGTGCTCTCGGTGTTGAGCGGGCCAGATGCAATGGACGCGACGAGCAGCCACGAAGCTGTAGGCGACTACGCCGGAGCTTGCCTGCAGCCGGCAGCGGGACTACGTGTCGGTATCCCGGAGGAGTATTTCGCAGATGGTCTGGACTCGGAGGTACGGGCCGCAGTGGAAGCGGCTGTGCAGTCGCTGAGAGACCAGGGTGCGACTGTGCACCCCCTTAGTTTGCCGCACACACGGTACGCCATTCCGGCGTACTACGTTCTGGCGACGGCAGAGGCAAGTTCGAACTTGTCGCGGTTTGATGGCGTACGATTTGGACACCGCGCCGCGGACGCAAAGACCGTCGCGAAGATGTTCCGGGAGAGCCGGGACGAAGGTTTCGGCGCGGAGGTGAAGCGCCGGATTTTGCTGGGCACCTACGCTCTTTCCGCCGGGTACTACGACGCGTATTACCGCAAGGCACAGCAGGTGCGCACGCTGATTGCGCGCGACTTTCAGGCAGCGTTTGCGCAGGTAGACGTGCTGGTCACGCCGATGACACCGACTCCGGCATGGAAGCTGGGGGAGAAGACGGATGACCCGCTGAGCATGTACCTGGCGGACGTGTATACCGTGGCGGCGTCGCTGGCAGGTATCTGTGGGGCGTCAGTACCGTGTGGTGAAAATTCGACTGGCTTGCCGATCGGCGTCCAGGTGCTGGCCGGCCACTTTCAGGAAGGGAAGCTCTTCCGTGCGGCTGCTGCAATCGAGCGCGGTCAGTCGCAGGCCTCATAAACGGCCATTCAGAGAGACAATCCGAAACATCTTTGAGATTGCCGTGTTCACTCTATTGCACAGTGGAGGTGCAGTGATGATCAAAGCAATCGCAAAATGGATGACGGGCGTAGCTCTTGCCGGCGCGCTGCTGTTGGCTGCACCGCACAAGGCTGAAGCGCAACGCGTCGGCTTTGGCATCAGCATCGGCGGACCGGTGTATGGCGGCGGGTATTACGGACCCGGATCTGGCTACGGATATGGCTATGGCTATCCCTACGCGTATGGGCCTGCGTACTATGGCGGGTACTACGGTGGGTACTATGGACGTCCGTACTACGGTGGCTACGGCTACCGCGGCGGCTATGGCGGATATCGGGGCGGTTACGGCGGAGGCTACCGTGGTGGTTACGGCGGGTATCGTGGTGGGTATGGTGGGCGCGGCGGGTATCGCCGGTAACATTTGTTACAGTCAGGCAGTTCCGGGCTGGTGCAGACTGCACCGGCCCTTGCTGTTTCTACAGGACGGACGCAGTGACGCGGTAGTAGGTGTGGGTTTCGGCGCAGCCACGGCAGAGTGTACGGCCGTCCACGACGACTTCGCGGCGGTAGTTCACACCCTCGCCGCAGCGCTCGCACGTAATTCGCGGGCCTTTGTACCCAGGAAACTCGTTGGGCGGCAGCGGGACTTCGACCCAGTCCGCGGTAAATAACTCCGCATCCGTCAGTTCGCGATATGCGGTCATCTGCTGCTGGTTTTTATCTGCTATCTGCGGAAACCGTTCGCGGGCAAGCTGTTTTGAGCTCTCGCGCGCGGCGACACGAACGCCGGCATAGATGTGCTCGCCGCTTGTCCTCGTCAGGTCCACAAAGGTCGCGGCCATCTTGCCGAAGTCAACAAACTTGAGGGCACGTTTGCCGAGGCGGCAGCCTGTGACTACGCCGATTGCGTCGGTGGCACAGCGATCGATCTCGACAAAGGTGACGAGGCGCTTGCGCTCCGCACCGCGAGGATCAGTGACACCAAGCAGTGAGCACGCATGCATGGCCATGCGCACGCCGAGCACCTGGCCCGCGCAAAGATGGCCGTGAGCGATGGCCGCGTCCGCCAGCAGGGGCTCCAGTTGAAGCGGCGACGCGGAGCTACTCGTCATCGCCGTCTCCGTCCTCGACGAGCGCTGTTGAGCTGCCAAGAATGTCGAAGCTGACGGGAGCGGCTCCCGTCGGCTGCAGCGCTACCCGCATGGGTTCGCGTTGCCACTTTGCAGCTGCACATACGGGTCGCTGGCGCTCAGCCTGCGGCCATCTGCCAACTACCTTGTCCACGGCCGCTCGCCGCGAGCCGATCTGCCACACGACGGCAGATAGACCACCCGCTTTTGCCGCAGTGTGCACGCCGCAGTAGGCAGCGTAGTCGCGATACCAGGTCACGTCACTTACCCCTGCATCGAAATCCGGCAGGTGCAATGCGGTGACACGGCCGGTGACACGGTCCACCAATATCCAGGGGCCCGGCTGCCACACCCAGCGTGCGCCATGCTCGTCGGGCAGTGTGTCGTTCACGTGCAGAACGCGCTGGACGGTAAAGGACCGGTCGGTCACCTCATGCATCTCGCCCGTGGTCCAATCTTTTTGCCGGGTGTCCACGTACAGGGCACGCACGCGCAACGTTCCGGCTTCGTCGGATTTATCTTCCTTCGCAACATCGGCTGCTACAAACGGCACGCGTCGAACCGGGCCAAGTGAGACGGCATGGGTGCGCGGCGGTTTAGCCGGTTTGGCCTCCGGCTTATCAGCTGCAAGTAGGGTATGCCCGGCTGCCAGCGCCAGCAACAGGACCAGCAACATGGGCGCGAGCTTTGCAGGTGCATACATGATGGCAGCTTATGCTGCGGCCGGAGGACAAGCAAACCGACCATGTGCCCTCAAGTTGGGTCGACATGCACGGTTGTACCCGGCCAGATTCCTCCGCCGGTCTGAAGAGTTTTCCGCAACCGAGAACTTCTGCCCAGCGTTCGCGCGCGTAAGATGCCAGTAGACAATTCGCTGGCGGCGTGAGCGTTCCGCCGCCCGCAGACGATTTGAGAACCGCCGAAAGGAATACCCCGACCCATGTGGAAACCGAACACCCCCGGCAGCCCGGCAACGCCCAACACTCCTGAACCCGTGCGTCCCACACCAACCACGCCCACTTCCTCGCCCGTCTCGGGTTTTGAAACGCCGACGACACGTTCCGCCACACCACAGGCCGCCGCGGCCACCGGCGAACAGGCGACGATCGGCAAATCGCTGATGATCAAGGGCGAAGTGACTGGCTCCGAGTCGCTGTACATTGACGGACGCATTGAGGGCACCATCAACCTGCCGGGAAACCGCGTAACTGTTGGCCGCAACGGCCAGGTTGCAGCCAATATCTCCGCACGTGAGATCGTTGTTCTCGGCAAGGTGCGCGGGAACTGCCAGGCATCGGACCGCATCGACATCCGCAGCGAAGGTTCGCTGACCGGCGATGTCATCGCGGCGCGCATCTCCATTGAAGATGGCGCTTTCTTCAAGGGCGGCATCGACATTCGCAAGCCGGGTGCCGGCGAAGCGGGAGCAGCCAAGGCGACCGCCACAGAGCCCGTTGCTGTTGAATCGGCTTCGTAGTTTCAAAATCGGTTGCTTGAACACAGGAGGCTCCTTCCGAGGGGGCCTCTTGTGCCGTAACGGGCGGTCTGCGACTCAGGGCAGACCCATGAGCAGCAGGCCTTCCGTGCTGATGCGCTTACCATTCCAGGTGCGCTCGCGGAAGTAGGACTTGCTTAACACCTCGATCGTGCGCTGGCGAAGTCCATCACTGCCTTTTACAAGAATTTCCATGTCGGCCAGACGTCCATCCGGGCCAACCAGAACGCGCGCGACAGCCATGGGTTCATGTCGCTTTACAGCCTCGTCGGTCAAAGGGATGAGGTGTGCATCCAGTGAGGCCAGATCTCCGCGCATCTCCGCTGGTGTGGCCATGAGGCGCTCCTGCGGTTCAGTGGGGGGCAGCTTCGCCGCGGTGGTCAGGTCTGCCGCAAAGCTCGATGGCGAAAGGTCGCCTGCGACGCGCAGTTCGTCGAGACGCAACTCCCCAACCGACTGGTTGCTGTGCAGGATTTGAATGGTTGCGGCGACCCGCCGCTTGCCGATATTGCGGATATCGTTCCACAACGTTTGGACGCCAAAGCTGCCTGCCTCTACGCGCAGGTCGCCCGATGCTTCGTCAATGCATACAGACCGTGGCAGGCGGACCAGACCGATGGTGGGCGGAGGTTGCGCCGGCAAGCTGGTGCACAGCACCCGGTTACCATCGATCAGAACGCTTTCAGTCGTAACTTTGCCCCGCGCGCGCTCGACATCGCCAAGAGGGTCGTAGAGGGCAGCCAGCAGACGTCGCAGCATGAAGGGCACTACTGGGAGTTCATCGTCGACCCGTCGCTGACCGTTGAGCACGAAGCGCCGAGAACGCACACCGTTCACTGTGAGCACGATTCGTGACCAGCGGTCGGTGTACCAGTCCTCTTCCAACGTTGCCTGGTTTTGCTGACCCGTATCTGAGCTCCAGTGCAGCGTGCCATGCAGATGGAACGGGGCAGAACCGGATTCTTCCAACGCTGACAGCAGAACGGCGTTCTGCAACTGCGGCACGTTGTCCAGCTTGCGAAGTGTCGTATTGATCGACACGCGCGGCAAGCCGATACCTGCGGGAACAATGCGGCTTTGCAGGTCGGCGCGGCGACGCTGCATGTCCATCGTCATGGATTGTGGAGAGGCAGTCGAAGCAACGCAGACCAGCAGCAGCAGGACATCGAGAACATGCGATGCGGCGAACCGCGCCTTACGCCTTTGCACCCACACCTGCACGACCGGCCGCCTGCATGATTCGAAGTGGCACGATCGTACATCGCGGAGCATGCGTCCGGCACGCAGGGGTGCGCTCATCGGCCAGCTAAAACAGAGTTGGCCTGTCGAAGAGTGCAGCCTTGACTGGCGGCGCGATCCCCAGGTGCTCGTAGGCGAGGCGCGTCGCCACCCGGCCGCGAGGCGTACGGTTCAGGAAGCCGATCTGCATGAGGAACGGTTCGTAGACCTCCTCCAGCGCGTCTTCTTCTTCGCCCAACGCAGCTGCCAGGGTGTTCAGACCGACAGGTCCACCATCGTACTTTTCAATGATGGTGCGCAGCAGGCGGCGGTCGAGTTCGTCGAAGCCATGCGCATCCACCTCCAGCATTTCAAGCGCGGCCTGGGCTGTTGCGAGATCGATGCGGCCGTGGGCACGCACCTGGGCGTAGTCCCGCACCCGGCGCAACAGGCGGTTGGCGATGCGCGGGGTTCCGCGGGAGCGCATGGCGATCTCCGCCGCACCGTCGGTGTCAACGCCGACGCCCATGACCTCTGCGGAACGCTCCACGATAAAGCGGAGTTCGTCGTCGGTGTAGAACTCAAGCCGCAAGAGGATGCCGAAGCGCGACCGCAGCGGTGAGCTGAGCAGACCCGGGCGGGTGGTGGCACCCACAAAGGTGAATGGGTGGATCGTCATGACGTGGGTGCGTGCCGCCGGTCCCTGACCAATCATGATGTCCAGCTTGTAGTCCTCGAGCGCAATGTAGAGCTTCTCTTCAAGCACGGGTTGCAATCGATGGATTTCGTCGAGGAACAGGACTTGGCGCTCGCGCAGATTGGTGAGGATCGCGGTAAGGTCACCCTGCTTTTCAAGAGCAGGGCCACTGGTCTGCTGAAAGCCGACGCCAAGTTCGTTGGCGATGATGGTGGCCAGCGTGGTTTTGCCCAGGCCGGGCGGTCCGAAGAGCAGGACATGGTCCAGCGCCTCACCCCGGCTGCGCGCCGCCTCCAGCGCAACGGCGAGCTGTTCCTTGGCCTTGGACTGCCCGATAAACTCCTGCAGGCGGACGGGCCGGAGCTTGAGTTCAAACTCGTCCTCGTCTCCGCTGCGTGCTGCACCGCTCACGACGCGGGCTACTTCCGCTTCGCGAGGGCCGCCATTCGTGTCGAAGCGCTTCTTGGTCAGGAAGTCCATCTATCGCCGATGTTAAAGCACGGCGATGGGAAAGCGAAAACGGCGGTTTGCCGATGCAGAGCCAAGAGAGAGGACCTGGTTGTTAGGCTTGAGAAGTATGTCTCCTTCCCATAGGCTGTGGCCGAGCGACTGGCGTATTCCTCTCGCCTTCCTGTGCGTGTATTTCTTTTGGGGATCGACCTTTGTGGCGATCCGCTACAGCGTTGCATTTCTCACGCCGGGATTTGTGTCGGGGTTTCGGTACCTGGCGGCGGGATTAGTGCTGCTGGGCTGGTGGCGATGGCGGCACGGTGCAGTTCACATCTCGCAGAAGGAACTGCTGCGGCAGTTTACCGTAGGGCTGCTCCTGTTGACCGGCAACAATATCCTGCTGGGATGGGGTGAGCGGTATGTGACGGCTGGGTACGCCTCACTGCTTGCGGCGAGCATTCCTATGATGGTGGCGCTGTTTGAGAGTTTTGTGCCGGGAGGCGTGCCGCTCAATCGGATAGGCTGGGCCGGAACCGTGCTCGGGCTTGCGGGGCTGGCTGTGCTGCTGGGGCCCGTGCTGCGGAACGGATTAGTGAATCACGGCGCAAGCAGTGCAGCAGACCATGCACTGGCGGTAGGCTCGTCCATCATGGGCACGGCGATTGCGTGCTGGATCGCGGGTATGCTGCTCGCTGGACGCGTGCCCTCAAAAATTGAACCAATGCTTGCGAGCGCCTGGCAGATGACGATGGCCGGTGCAGTGAATGTGCTGATTGGCACGGCCGCGGGCGGGTGGCAGAGTGCCCACTGGACGCGTGGGCTGGTAGCGGCGCTTCTATGGCTCACGATCTTTGGGTCTCTTGTGGGCTACTCCGCGTACACGTACTTGTTGGCCCGCGTACCGATGGCCAAGGTCGCTACGTACGCGTATGTGAACCCGATTGTTGCCGTGGGCCTGAGCGCAGCGTTTCTGCATGAGTCGCTGCACGGGTCGCAGTGGGCCGCGATGGCTGTGATCCTGGTTGCAGTGGCGATCGTGACCGCTTCGCGAGCCGGCACGAAGGTGCCTACGGCTGAGACAGAGGCAATTGCCGTCACCGAAACAGGTTAGCTGCCGCTCGAGCCCAGGATTTGGGCGGCGGCTCGCAAGCCGCTACCCAAAGCTCCGTGCACGGTGCCCCAATTGCCTGTGGTGTCGGTATGCTCGCCGGCAAAGAACAGGGTGTCTTCAACGGGTTCGGACAGCTTTGCGGAAACGTCCGCTGCACCCACGGGCACCCAGGAGTATGCACCCAGGCTGAGAGGATCGTTGGTCCAGTCGTGCCTATGGTGCGAAACCAGCTCATTCAGAACGGCATGGCGCGGCAGCCCGAAAATTTGAGCGAGTTCGGCACAGGCAAGGTGCGCAATGGCATGATCGTCCAGGCTGTTAAAGGCGCGTGCCGATGGGCCGCCGCTCCACGCGGTGAGTACGGGAGCGAGTGACGGGAACGTGGTCCAGAACACACCGAAATTTGCGCGGTGTAGCAAGGCGTTGCGCTCTGCGGAGAGCAGGAAAGAAAGCCGTTGCAGCGCCTCTGCTTCAGGAAAAAAGTCCGCCCACCAGCGCCGCTTGAACACGAGACTCATGCGACAGACATGGCCCATGCGCATGCGGCCGGCCTGCACCAGAATGTCGTCCGGTGACGGTTCAAACGCAACGGAACCGGCCTGCAGAACACCGAGCGGAAGCGTGAGTAAAGCGGCGTCTGCGTTGAGGCTTTCATCGTCCGCCATCGTGAGCGTGACGGCACCGCGGCGCCACTGTACCCGGACGACCTGGGTGCGCAGGCGAAGCACGCCACCGGCCGTGTGCAGTCGCTCTGCGAGCCGTTGCGGCAATTGCGCATAGCCGCCATCCACGTGCAGCGCAGTCTCGCCATCGATGCTGTCTTCAGCTGCCTGCTGCACAGCGAGGGACCGTACAGATATTTCCTCTGCGTCGGCTGCGTTAAAGCCCTCGACATAGGCGGTCGCGCGGCGCTGCGCGTCGGCAGGCAAACCCTGTTGTGCGGCCCAGCTGGCGAAGCTCATGTCGCTGCCGGGATGGGAGTCCGTCCACGAACGCAGCTGCTCCATCGCTTGAAACGGGTCGGGGCTGTCGCCCTCGTCTCCGCCCGTTTTTGGTGTGGGGACGGCACTGCCGGTCAGCACCGATCTACCGTCCTCTGTTTGGATCACACCATCAGACGTGTAGGTCAGCATTTCGCCTCCCCGTTCGGTGGCACGCAAGCCGAGCGAGTGCAGCCACGACAACAGCTCCGGCGGCCTGCCGTGGACGAACTCCGCTCCCAGTTCCACCGGGATGCCGTCCACATCTGCGGTGCGGACTCTGCCGCCTAAGTGGTCGCTCGCCTCAATCACCGTGACAGCATGGCCTGACTCCGCCAGAACGACCGCCGCCGCCAGACCGGAGACGCCCGCACCCACAACGATGATCTTCTTTCGCGTCGTCATCCTGCTGTTCCCGCCGCTGCGGTATCTTCCGACAGCAAGGCATGAAGCATGCGGAGGGCTTCGTCGTGAGTCGTCACTGCACCTTCCAGCTGCGCATCTTCAATTGTTTGCAGCAACTGTTTAAAGCGGGGGGAGGGCCTGAGCCCGGCATCAATCAGATCGCGGCCGCTGAGCAGTGGGCTTGGCGTGTGATGCTCCTCCGGCACGGCGTAGAACCGGTCGCTGGCGTAGTCATACATGCCCAGCAGGTTGTGGCTGCTGGTGCAATCGAGCTTGTGCAGCGCCAGGTGCTCGGGAAAGTCGTGCAGGCGAAAGAAGCGGCGCAGGGTGGATTCCCGCATCTGCTTTACGTCACCGAAGCGCATGTGATTGGCCACGAGCGAAACGATCTGCTCTGTGTCCTCGTTGCTGAAACGCAAGCGGTTGAGGATGGCGCGAGTCATCGTCGCACCTACTTCTGCATGGCCGTTGAACCGGATGCGTGGCTTGTCGTCGCCGGGCTGCGGCGGTCGGCAGCATGGAGGTTTGCCGACGTCGTGCAGGAGCGCTGCCCAGGCCAGGGTGGGTTTTGTACCCACTTCAAGTTTGTCGAGCAGCAGCAACGTATGCACCCACACGTCGCCCTCCGGATGCCACTCCGGCGGCTGCTCCACACCTTGCATGCGGGTGATCTCCGGCAGCACATGCACCAGCAGACCGCTCTCGTCCAGGAGTTCGAACGCGCGCTTTGCGTGGCCTTCCGTGAGCATTTTTGTCAGCTCCTCACGGACACGCTCGTTGCTGACCTGCGCGACTGTGGCGGCCTGCTCCTGCATGGCGCGCATGGTTAAGGGGTCGATGGTGAAGCCGAGACGCGCGGCGAAACGAATGGCACGCAGCATGCGCAGCTTGTCTTCTGCAAAGCGGCGCACTGGGTCCCCAATGGCGCGGATCACCTTTGCTTCAAGATCAGCACGGCCATTGACGAAATCCAACACCTTCGACTGTAGTGTTGCTTCAGAAAACTCCAAAGGGTCCAGCATCATGCCGTTGATGGTGAAGTCCCGGCGCGCCACGTCACGCTCTGGCGAATCGGAATAGGTAACCTCCACGGGGCGGCGGCCGTCTTCGTAGACACCGTCATCGCGAAAGGTAGCAACCTCGGTCCTGATCTCGCATCCCTCTGCACTGCGCTCGCTGCAGACGATGACGACGCCGAAATGAGCACCCACACCAAAGGTTCGCGGAAAGCCGAGCAGCACCTTTTGCGGGGGTGCGTCCGTGGCCACGTCATAGTCCTTGGGAACGTTGCCCAGAAGCAGGTCCCGTACACAGCCACCGGCAAAGTAGGCCTGAAACCCATCGCGGCGCAGCTGCACAACAACGTCTGCGGCTGCCTGAAACTGTGTACTCTGGATTGCCTCGCGAAGCCGTGCCATACCTATTGGATGCGCAGGGCTGAGGTCTGGCTGCGATAGTGCCAGACCTGGCTGCAACACCAAACCTGACACGAGTCGGCGGGTTCCACGCGAAAATATGCTCCGCCGGCAAGCGCGCCCTGATCGCGCAATCACAATGTGTCGCCGAAGGTCGCCTGCACCACATCGGCGGCCTGTAGTGGAATTAGATCTTTCAGCGCGGCCACGGCGACATCGGTGTCGCGCACGCGAAAGAAGTAAGAGAAAGTAGCAGAACCACATAAGTCACGCCGATTGCAACTTCCTGCAGCCCCTTGTCCCGGCCGGCGATGGTTCACGAAGTCTCTTTGCCTGTATCCGGCAGATCGTCTTGCTGCAGGCCTCTGGGATAAGATCACGAATCCTCTGGTGCTTTGAAACGATCTGCTCAAAGCTTGCAGCGGCTTTCCAGCGGCGATGCTTCATCGGCATATTCCCTGCTGGGTGTGCGGGTGCGCTGCTGTGGTCTGCGATGACGTCCGTATGCTGAGTGATTTCAGCATTTGGCGCGTTCCGCTTAGCATGGAAGGGTGGGCACGGGTCTTATTCTTGGTATTGAGAGCAGCTGCGACGAGACAGCGGCGGCCGTCGTGCGTAGCGGCCGTGAGGTGCTGTCGAACGTGGTCAGTTCGCAGATTGCGATGCACGCCCTGTACGGCGGCGTGGTGCCGGAACTCGCATCGCGGGAGCATCTGCGCAATATCGTGCCGGTGGTGCGGGAGGCCATGGCACAAGCTGGATTCGGATATGCCGACCTCGATGCCGTCGCAGTCACTGCGGGTCCTGGTCTGGCAGGTGCGCTGCTCGTGGGCATCTCGTTTGCCAAGGCTCTGAGTTTTGGCTTGGGCAAGCCGCTCATCGCCGTGAATCACCTGGAAGGTCACATCCATGCCGTACTGATGCAGGCAGCAAGCAGCATGCCGCAAACGGAACCGCTGGTCGCGTTGGTGGTGAGCGGGGGGCATACGCACCTGTACGTTGCCCATCAGGTTGAGGGTTTGTGGCAGTACCGCAACATCGGCCGCACCGTGGATGACGCAGCCGGCGAAGCATACGACAAGGCGGCCAAGATGCTCGGGCTGCCCTACCCCGGTGGTCCGTGGATGGACCGACTGGCGGCCTTTGGCGAGGCTGCCGCTGTTCCCTTTCGGTTGAGCGAAATCAACCGCGGCACACAGCAGGAACCGACGTTCGACTTTTCGTTCAGCGGCATCAAGACTGCCGTACTGCGCCACATGCAGCTTCACAACATGCAGGCTGCGGCGGAAGAGCGACGCCGCGCATTCTCGTCGTTCGCCGTGCTCACGCTGGATGACGCTCTGACTCTATTCGAGCCATCGGCACTGAACGTGATTGCCGGTTTTCAGGCGGCAGTGGTGCAGAATCTGGTGGCACGCACGCTCGCAGCGGCCCGTCACGTGAGTGCGGAGACCATTGTGGTGAGCGGAGGTGTGGCGGCAAACAGCGCATTGCGCAACGCCTTTCTTGCCGCCGCTTCTGAAAAGGGTATTGCTGTTTCTTTTCCGTCACCCGCTCTCTCTACCGACAACGCAGCCATGATCGCAGCGGCTGCGTGGTCACGTTTTGCGCACGGCGACTTCGCCAACGAAACCCTGAATGCGGCGCCGCAGCTTCGGCTTGGCCAGGCCTGAACCGGCCGTCCGCTAAAATCGTCAACAGAACGACTGCGGCTGCAGGCGCGGACACCTCCCCGCCGGGCAAGTGCGCAAGTCTCCAGGAACGATGCCGGCACGGGCAGCCCAGCGCGCCTCGCCGCCTCCCTCACTCATGGACCTGAATCTCTTCAACACCCTGGGCAGCCACATGGAGCCGCTCGTGCCGGAGCGCGACAACACACTGCGCATGTACTGCTGCGGCCCCACGGTCTACGACTACGGGCACATTGGCAATTTCCGGACGTTTCTGCATGTGGACGTGCTGCGCCGCTACGCACGCCTGCGCGGTATGAACCTGAAGCACGTGATGAACATTACAGATGTGGATGACAAGATCATTCGCAATGCTACCGCCGCCAACATGCCGATCGGCGAATACACCGCCAAGTTCGAGCGAGCCTTCTTTGAAGATATGGATGCGCTTGGCGTGGAACGGCCGGAGATTATTGCGCGTGCGACCGAGAATATCGACGAGATGGTGGCACTGATACAGCGGCTGGCTCAGCAGGATACTGCGTACCGCGCCGAAGACGGTTCCTGGTACTTCCGAATCGCTAAGTTTCCGAAGTACGGCAAACTGAGTGGCAAGGACCTGGAAGGGATCGAGGACGGCGCGCGAGTCGATGTCGACGAATACGAAAAGGACAGCGCTCGCGACTTTGCCGTTTGGAAAGCGACGAAGCCGGGCGAGGCAAGCTGGGAGACGCCGCTGGGGCCTGGTCGACCTGGCTGGCACATTGAGTGCTCGGCCATGGCGATGAAGCACCTGGGTGACACCTTCGATCTGCACGCTGGCGGCGAAGACCTCATGTTTCCGCACCATGAAAATGAGATTGCGCAGTCGGAATCAGCCTCGCACAAGACGTTTGCCCGTCACTGGTTTCATGTGCGCTTTCTGCTGGTCGAAGGCCAGAAAATGTCGAAGTCCATCGGCAACTTTTACACGCTGCGCGACCTGCTGCTGATGGGGCACAAGGCCTCGGTCATCCGCTTTCTGCTGTTGAGTGTTCCCTACCGACACCAGATGAACTTCACCTTCGATGGCCTTTCCGAGAGCGGCAGCGCCATCGACCGGTTGAGGACATTTGCGCGTCGTGTGGGCGCGGCGACACCGCAGGCGGGTACGGCCAATGCAACTCTTTCTGCTCTGATCGCAGAGAAAACAGCATCCTTTCACGCTGCGCTCAGTAACGACCTGAATACGGCAGAGGCGCGGGCAGCCGTCTTCGACATTGTGCGGGCCGGCAACATCGCGTTAGACGCCAAAGCCGTCACCGGTGAAGATCTCGCGGCCATGCAGGCGTTACTTGCGGCGTTCGATGCCATCTTCGACGTGCTGGTAGACCGCGACGATGAGCGGACCTGTGCCGCGATCGCCTGGGCCCAACACGAAGGCCGGGAGGCGCAGATTGCACCGCATCTGCTCAACACGGTAAGCATCACAGACGCGGACATTGAGGCCCTTGTCGCGGAACGTTCTGAGGCGAAGCGGCGCAGAAACTTTGCGCGTGCGGATGCCATTCGCACAGATCTGCTCGACAAAGGTGTCGTCCTGGAGGACGGCAAGGCCGGCGTTAGCTGGAAGCGCAAGTAGTGGCCCGGGAAGTGCAGTCCCGTAACACGGATTGCACCATCACATTGCAACTGCCCTTCGACGTATCGCGCTTGGTTCCCGCTGTTTGAAATGGGGATTGCCGTTGCCGATTGGCACCCTATACTTCGCATCAGCGGTGCTTGCGCCGCGCCATCAAAGGGGTGCACTGCCACATGACCAACACCGTCAGCGTCGACGAATTCCAGGCACTTGAACAGCGCGTTCTGCGCACGGTTGAGCTCATCCGTAAAGAGCGCGAACAACGCTCGGTCGCCGAGCAGGAGATCGTTGCACTTAAGGAACTGCTGGACCATGCGTCCAACGAGAACAGCTCCATGGGCGTGGAACTGGCGGCCCTGAAGCAGGAGCGCGAACAGGTGAAGACACGCGTGGACGCCATGCTCAAGCAGATGGACGACCTGGTTTAACCCCAGCAACCTGCCGCGCTATCGCAGCCCATTGCATACCTGGAGAACAATCCATGCCCAACCACGCTCAGAGCTGTCCTGTCTCGGTCGAAATCTATGACGGCGTCTACCAGTTGCGCGGCGTAGACCCGACGCATATCGCGCGGCTGGCAGCCATGGTCGACGGCAAGATGCGCGCCGTGTCGGCCCACGGCGCAACCGTGGACTCCCTGCGAGTTGCAGTATTGGCCGCACTGAACATTGCCGATGAGCTCGCCGAGTTGCGGCTGCGCCACCGCAGCCTGCTTGAGTCGCTGGACACTGCAGAGACTCGCACCCGCAGTCGTGCGACCACCCTTTCAAACCTGCTGGACGACGCGCTTGCCGAAGAGTACCTGGACCGAATCGCCGTATAAGCAAGCGTCTGGGTCCATGCCGCAGGCATCGGGTTTTGGACCCATGCAAATGTCTGGTCAGAGTGCAGGCAACAGGCTATGCTGCGGGCGTGCGCAAATTCCTTTCGTCTCTGCTCGCCTGCTCTATTGCCCTCTCGTCTACATGCCGTGCCGGTGCCGTCGCCCCGGCTTTTGAGAGCAACCCGGATTTCGTAAAGGCGCGTGCGGAAGCACAACGGCTCGCAAAGAGCCCACGTGATCAAGCCTTCGCCGCAGACGCGTGGCGTAAAGCGAACAGGATTGCCGGCGGGCAATGCATGGACTGCTTTCTCGGCATGATGCAGGCAGAGCGCAACACAGGCGACACCAAGGCGATGCTGCGCGACGCAACAGCCATGGAACAGGCCGCAACGGCTGCTGCGGATCGCTCTGTCGCAGAGCTGTTCCAGGGCCGCGCGTACATGGATCAAGCCGGCCGTGACAAGCCGAAGCCCGCGTTGGTGGAACAGGCCCACGCCGCCTTCGCCAAGTCGGCGCAAACCGACTCAAGCACGACGGCCGCCCTGTACATGGACGGCATGGCTCTTGCAACGCTCAATCGAAACGACGAAGCAAAAGCTGCTTTCAAAAGCTACCTAGCGCACAGCAGACCCAGCGACATCTATCGCGCACGCGCCGAACGCCTCGTTGACAATCCTGAGCTCGTCCATCAGAAGATGGCACCGCCGGTTGTCGTCACCAGCCTGGCCGGCAAGCAGTTCAATTTGGACCGTATGGGTGGTCGAGTCGTACTGATCGATTTCTGGGCGACGTGGTGTGGCCCCTGCAACAAGGAGCTGCCGCACATGCAGAAGCTTGCAGCAAAATACAGCAGCGATCCGTTCGAGATCATCAGCATTTCGTGGGACAGCGACGAAGCGAAGTGGAAGAGCTTCATCGCAGACCACAACATGACATGGAACCAGTACCGGGATACGACGCACAAGCTGACGGAAGCCTTCGGCATCAACTCCATTCCGCACTACTTCACCATCGACTCCGATGGTGTGCTGACCGCAGAGAACGTCGGGTCGGGATCCATGTCAGACACTCGCATTGAGCAGTTGGTGCAGCGTGCGCGGCAGCAGGCTGCGGCGAGCCACAACCAATCTGCCATGGCGGATCGCACAGAGTAGGCGAGGTGTTGTCGCAAAGTGGCATCACTGGCCGGAATGCACCGAATGGGTGGTTGCAAAGGTTCAGGTCCCCGCGTACAGTCGCGATAGAAGGCCGGCCTGCAAAGCAGGTTGGTGAACAACGCTGGTTGAACCAACATTCAGTGAACAGGGGTTCGGCTCGTAGACATGCTTTGGTGTGCTATGTCCGCCAGTCCGGAAAGCCTAAAGAAGCACGGCTGGATCCCACCGTCTAAGACGGGTTCACCGGCGCTTC
>CAHJWI010000003.1 GCA_903642225.1 Acidobacteriaceae bacterium
TCTTGGTTGCGGACGGTGACCACGACGAAGTCATTCAGCTGGCGCATACCGAGTACATCGCTCACACAATCCCAAATGCAACTCTTCTGATCTTGCCGGACACCAGTCACTTCGCCTTCCTGCAAGCGCCAGATCTGTTCAACGCAAGTGTGCTCGACTTCTTGGATTCAAAGTAGCTCTGACAGAGGAGGTTAGGTGCGGCAAGGAGCTCAGATGGCAAAATCTGGTCCAAGCAACGACAAAGCGTTTGCTAGTGAACGCAGGCATGCCGAAAGGACGGTGACGCTGATGCGACGCCCGTCAGCCAACCCGTCGCTCCTGCGCCGCGATCTCCGAAAGTGCGAATCTGCGCTGTCTTCCAGCTAGATGCCGTCTGCAGAGGGACCATACATTCCAGGTAGCGGCAGTTCCAGCTTGGGATGTACATCCCAAGCTAGGCGCGATGGTGAACAATCTGGTTTATTCCTTGGGTTGCGAAAGTAGGTGAACCGATCGCCGGAGAAGAATGTTCGCTCCTCGTTTTATTGTCCAGGATTGGCGAAAGGCCGCATCCGAGGTTTGCTCGAAAGCTTTGAGAGCGCTATTCCGTTTTCTTCGAAGCGTGTGAGCTGCTCTCCCTTGTCGGCCATCGTGTAGGGCTGCCAAGCAGCTGCCATGTCAATCTCGGATGTGGTGAGCGTGAGTGTAATCAGGCGAAAGAGGTCAGTGGTGTACCCTGCAAGCCTGCCGAGGGTCATCGATTTCTCGTTGGGCTTGAAGTTTGCTTTTCTGTCGGGTAACACCTCGAAGTCGTCCAGTACGACGACCGACCCCCGCGGCCCTCCACATTGCAGCTCGTCACCTGTCTTGGCGTCACGGACCCAGGAAACGGCCGGACCGTCCTCATGCAGGGAGAACTACAAGGCGAATGCTCCTTCGGTTTCAGACCAAGCGCGTGGCGTAAAGTCCCGCATCACCTTTTCGCCCGAGGGCGCGTGGAACAGAAGCTTTACATGATCGTCCGGCGAAGGGCTCGTGAAACCGTTTAGTTCAAGACAGGAGAACTCAACGCGCAGCATATGGGGCGTGAGGAGTCGCTTGTCTGCCACCTTGAGCGTTCGCCAACCCAAGTCGAAGCGCGTTCGGGCAACTGCGTGCTTTTCCACTATGTTCATTGCAACTCCCGGCTGAAGTGTTATCGGAAAGGGACAGCAGAAGCCTGCTATCCCTCAACTTGGCTGAGCTCAATACTTCATTGCGTTCAGGTCGGCGATCAGACCAGAGCCGGACGGCTTCCAGCCCAACCTCTCCTGCGTCAGTTTGCCGGAGGCCGTTAGCTCTCGCCCAGCGAACTTAATAAGCCAACCGAAGTGTTCCGGTGCCTGCTCTTCCGAGACGCTGACACTTGGCACGTTTAGGCCTGCAGCAATTGCATCTGAGATCTGCCGCATAGAGACGCCTTCCTCATCGACGGCGTGGAAGACCGCGCCGGACGTTGCGTGCTCTAGGGCGAGCCGGTATACAGCTACGGCATCCGTGAGGTTGGTCGCGCTCCAGCGGTTTGCCCCCTCCCCGACATAAGCCGCACGACCCTTCTGCCGGGCCAGCTTGATAAGGTCAGAGACTAGACCTTGCTTCACAATGTTGTGAATCTGCGGGTTCCGCATCATCACCACGTTCACGCCTTTTCCCGCAAGGGCCAGTGCCGCCTCATCCGAAGCCGCGCGCGGAAAGACAGAGGAGCTGGCAGTGGGATTGTTCTCTACCGGCAAAGTTCCCGGAACAGTGTTGGAAGAGCCGATCGAGGAAGTTACGATCATGGGCCGCTCTGAGCCGATGAGCACTTCACCCATCACAGTAATCACCTGCCGATCCTCCTGGCAGCTCTGTACGAAACGCGAAAAGTCGTGATTGAACGCTGTGTGGATCACGGCGTCACTCTGCTCTACGCCCTTTCGCAAGTTGTCGAAATCCAGCAAGTCACCTTGGAACGCCTCTGCGCCCATGTCGCGGAGAGCGTTACCGCCCTCCTCAGAGCGTGTCAGGCCCAGCACCTGGTGCCCCGCACTCAGAAGCTCCTTCACTAGTGCCGAGCCGATAAAGCCGTTTGCTCCCGTCAGAAAAATCTTCATCTCTTATCACCTCAATGTGGCAGCGAAGCCGCTCTCGCACGACTAAATAGCTGCTGTACATAAGATCAACAACAGCGCTGGACGCATCAGACCGCATGTCCAAGTTATCGGTCTGAGCGTCCAAACATGGATCTACTTTCTGACGTTCTATCTTTCATGCGACCCGAAAGCTATGTCTCCGGCGCATATCGCGTGCCGCCACACACTACGGTGCATTTTCCGCAACGTGTAGGTATGAAGTGCTATGCCGTCCTTTCCGGAAGCTGCTGGCTTGCTGTCGAGGGAGCCGACCAAGTCAAGATCTCCACGGGCGATTGCTACATCCTGCCGCACGGGCGTCCCTTTCACCTTTCAACGGATTTGACAGCAACGGCGGTTGAATACACAGATCTCAAGGCCAGGCACCAATGGGATATCACGCAGCCAACACAGGGTGACCCAAGCGCTGAGACCGGGTGCCTTCTGATCGGAGGCCACTTCGTTCTAAGTGGCCTGCAGTCGGAACTGCTGCTCCGCTCTCTCCCATTTGTAGTCCATATCCGTGAGGAGGCTGGGAAGTCCGCCATGCTCTCCTCGCTCAATCGGATGAAAGAGGAAGTGAGTGAAGGCAGGCCAGGGTCAGCGCTCGTTGTTCAGCAATTGGCGTATGCCATGCTAATCCAGGCGCTGAGACTTTACCTCGATCAGGAGCGGGATAGTGGCTCCGGCTGGCTCTTCGCTCTCACGGATAAGCATCTCAGCCAGGCTCTGACGTCCATCCACGAACACCCAGCGCGTGCATGGACATTGTCGGAGCTTGCCACCAGCGTCGGCATGTCGCGTTCCGCTTTTGCGCTGCGCTTCAAGCAAGTGGTCGGGGCTTCACCCATGGAGTACCTAACACGCTGGCGGATGTTGCTGGCCAGCCGACGACTGGTCCACCCTGGCGTGCTCCTGTCGGATCTCGCCTCGTCTCTTGGTTACGAGTCCGAAAGTGCCTTTGCCAAGGCCTTCAAACGTGTAATTGGTTGCTCGCCACGGGAGTTCAGGAAGAGTAAGTCCGAACCGGTGTCCTCTCCTGCCTGAGCGTCCGTAGAACAATTAGCACTGCTCTGTTCTGCCCTGAGGCCGACGAGCACCTGAAGCGCGATGTCCATCGGTCGAGATCGGGCAGCTCGGCTCAAAAGCCTTTCTTACTACCTACCAGAACAGCCGCTGAGTGCTGATGTTTGGCGAAGAAACCGCAGAGCAGCACAAAAGATTGCAGCAAGCAGTTCGTAGTGCGCTTGGCTCGAAGTGTAGTGCGCTTGGCTCGGAGTATTGTCCTATCCTCTTTCTGCTTTGGCGTCGCTCTCCTTCTTTGCGTCGCTGCGCCTTCGGGCCCGTCCTGGCTGATCAAACGGCCCGCAGTGCTACACATGAGCTCGGGACACGTTTTCCCTGTCGGAACGAATAGTCCCATGGGAGCCGGGCCGCTGTGTGCAAAGCCTTGAAGACCAAGCCCGCCAGCGGAACGCATATCGATGTGGCATTTGCGATTCCGTCGCATAGAATGGGCGCACCATGTTCGAGGTTGCCAGCAGCGAGCGGAAGAGCCAGCAGCGCGCCAGACCTGAAGCCAAGAGCGCCGAGCCGGCTTATGGTCCGGGCAGCAGCAAGATGGGGAACCGTGCGCTGACCAGGCACCTGGGGTCCGGTTCGCCTCTGCCGAAAGCGACGCAGAGCTCGATGGAGCGTAGTTTCGGCCGGAGTCTCGGGAACGTTCGTGTGCACACCGGGAGCGCGGCTGCTGATGCGGCGGAGCGTCAGAACGCGAATGCCTTTACCTTCGGCAACCACGTTGTGTTTGGCAAAGGGCGCTATGCGCCGGGAACCAAACGTGGCGATGCACTGCTGTCTCATGAAGTCGCGCACACCTTGCAGCAGCGGCAGGCAGGTGCTGCTGGCACGGAGACTGTCGAGGAAGAAGCTCGCGAAGCGGCTGCGCGGGTCGAGGCAAAGAAGCAAGTAGGCCGGCTATCGCCTGCTTCGCCACGCGTCATGCGAGACAAGAAGGCTCAGACTCAGGAGCCTCCAGTCCTCGCGAGTGAGCTCTTATTAATTGTGTTCGCGAGCGGCCAAAAAGGAATCAACACAGCGGCGGAGATGAAGCTGCAGGTGCTGCATGGCCCTAACGGCCGGCCCGCGTCCACGGAGGTTGATCCGGAGGTGATCGAAGAGTGCCGGGTGTCGCGACTTACGGACGCGGATGGAACGGTGACTTTCCGCTTTATCCATCCTGCGCTTGGGCGAGTTCTCGATATGGTCGCGTTCTCAGGGGACGGGACTACATGGGATCAGAGATTCTACTGGCTGCCGCCTGCGTCGTCCGACGAAGGCACGGGCACGGGGCCAGGGGGACGCAGGACCGGGAAGCTCACCAATAAAGACAACCGCCAGAGGGCTGCTGAGAAGACCTTGAAGACGGGAGGTTTCAGTACCCCGTCGACGATTGAAGAGACGATGAGTCTGTACCAGCGGGTGGCCGAGCAGCTTCCCTCATCGCCCGATGCCGAGGGAGGTGAGGATGCCGTGCGCTTCGCGCGTTTTCTCCAGTTGAACAAGGACAAGATCGACGGCATTATCCCGCCGGGAGAGAAGGGCAAGGGCGTCACGCAGGAGCAGGTGAAAAAGATCATCGATCTGTACGGCAAATTCGTCGTCGCCGCGCCGCTCGATAAGCAGGCTGGGCCGAAGGCGCCCGATGATCCGAACAATGTCTTCGAATACGATCCCAACTGGCAGAAGATGTCGAAGCAGGATCGGCAGCTTTTGATCGACGCCGCAAAGATGAGTCCGGAGGATCTGAAAAAAGGTAAGTTTGAGACCTCAAAGCTCACACAGACGATGAAAGAAGAGATCGCGCTGAAGCTTGCTGACGGCTGGGCGAGCGAGGTGTGGGAGGCGGCCAAGGCGGCTGCCTCGGATCCGCTCTTCTGGGTGTCGCTTGTTCTAACGATTGCCATCTACATCGGCCTGTGGCTCACTCCCGATCCCACGTTTATCACAAAGCTCGCGGCGGGGACGCTTACGGCGGTGATGTGGGCGATGTTTGCGTGGAACGATATCTGGGAGACGATCACCGAGTACGACGCATTCGGCGACAACGTGAAGAAAGCACGCACGGCGGCGGAGTTGAAGGCGGCCGGAGATCGACTGGGCCGGAAGATTGGGGCGGTCGGCTTCGACATTCTCATGATGATCGCGACGTGGGGACTGGGCAAGGCAGCCAGTGCGAAGCTGAGGGCGTCGGGGGCGAATCGCGGCGTGTCGCGCGCGCAGGGCTTGCGGGACCTGGCGGTTGCCGATCCGGCGGCGGGTGTGCCGAAGATTGCAGAAGGCCCGGCGGCGAAGCTGTTCAACGAGGCCAAGGCCCCCACGGCGAGCGCGACGCTGGACGCGCTCAGCCCCAAGCTGGATGTGCAAGCCCAGAAGGGGCTGGAGATCCTGCGGAAGGACATCGGCGACCTTAGTACCTATAAAGCGTTGGAAGCACAGTCGCGTAGTGCGCCGAAGGGTCCTGGCGGCAAGGCAGAGGTTTTACCGAAGGATCTGAACCACTTCCTCGCTGAGAAGGCGGCGACGCCGGCGGCGAAGACGCAGGCCAAAGCGAGCCTGCTCGAGGCCGAGGCTAAGCTGGCCCGTGCGAAATTGATCCAGGCGGAGATCACCGGAGATCCCAAGCTGAGGAAAGAAGCGCGCGCGGCGCAGATGCGCGACCTGGTGCAGCGCTTCAAGGCGAGGCTTCAGGACCTCGGCCTGCTCGAGAAATCGGAAGTCAAAAAGGCGATACAGAACCACAACGTCGAGGATCTGCGGGGCATGCTGGGCGAGACGATCGCACGGGAGCAACTGGCTGCAGAGCCAGGAAATCCTGAACATTCGCAGGTTGTTTCGAACCTCGCGGTCGTGAAGGAGGTGCCGGGATACGAGACGATCGATGCCTGGAAGAACGCGACGAACGCCAAGCCCGGCGACGTGGCCAAAATGTTCCAGGGCAAGGGTAAGATCTACCAGTCGTTGGGTGAGATCGACGCCATGCTCGTCGAGGAGGTCCGGTGGGCCAAGCCGAAGGCGCGCGTGATCGAAGAGGTGAAGACGGGCGCCAACGACAAGCCGGGAGCGGCGAAGGCGCAGGTGACGGAGAAGGTGCTTCCCGCGCTCAAGAAGGTGGCGGCTGGAGATCCTTCGGTAAAGGTCTTTGAACTCGTCGGCAAGAAGGGCCTGGGTGCGGAGAAGACCGGCGACTTCGACTTTAGAGGAGACATTAAGGCCCAGACGCGTGGCCCTGCCGGTAAAGGGTTCGACAAGACCCTTGGATTCGATCCGGAGGTTCTGGATGCGACGGCGGAGGCGCTGATCAAGGACGGGCTTCCTCCGGCGAAGGCGCAAACCATTCCGCCAGTCATGGATCGCAAGGATACGAAGGACCGTTAGAAGCTTGTTGAAGAAGGGATTAGATCGAGCGATGAGCGTACCTCAGCGGTTAAAGCCGCACGAGTAGCTCGGCGGTGACGGCATGGCTGAAGGCCGTGCCCCGAACTGAATCTGGCTCGTTTCAACAAGCTTCTAAGGGAGCGCTCATCTCAACGAGCGTCCAGGCAAGCCTTCAGCTTCTGACTTCACCGGACTGGACGGCGTAGAGGTCGAGTGTGTCCGCGATGCGTGCGACGCGCTGGAGATGGTCGCGGTTGAGACCGTCGAACTCCTCTGTCTGGGTGGCGAGAAGAAGTCCGCCGCGTGGGTGTTCTGCGACGAAGGCCCAGGGGGCTGAGCGCACGCGATCTTCGCCGACTGCTTTCACCTGGCGGGGGTTCCAGTAGTTGATCCAGAAGACGGCGGGCGGAATGCGGGTGAGGTCAAAGCTGGTTGGGTGCCGTACATGCGACAGTCGCTTGACCAGCGCGGGCGGCGTGACGCGCACGATCTCGGAAACGGGGAGGTACTTGTACTCGCTCCTGGGGATCTGTGACTTCGCCATCTCGGTCGAGTAGGTCGAGGCTATCAGTTCAAAGAGCCGAGACTCGTGGACGGATGCGGTAGCCGCGTCGAAGCCTTCAACCATGAGGGCGGTGTACTTCATGAGGTCGGCGAAGGTGAAGAGACCGCCGGGGCCGATCAGTGGCCGGCTCAAGGTGAAGTTGATGTCGGCGAGATCATAGGAACCGCGAAAGGCGAGAGGATCTCTTTCGTAGGAGAAGACGAGAGCAGGAGTGGTCCGGTCGGAGCCGAGGACAAATGGGAGATCCACATCGGTCCTTGCGCTTGCGACCGTGGCCTGCAGCGCAGCCTCGATGGCTTCGAGCGACGCGCTGAAGTCTCTGACGCTCGTGCCGGTATTGCGCACGTTCAGGCGGGTAAGGTCGCTGAAGGAGTTGCTGGCGGCAATGACATCAGCGACATGCTGAGCGGGGGCCTTGTCCGCCTTGCGGAGGAGATGAAGCGCGCGATGCCAGAGTGGAACCGAGGATGTGGTCATATTGAGTGGTTACGGCCTGTGCTCGATGGCCGGAATGCCGCCCCAGACACTCTGAAGATACGCTGCCGCGTGGCGATTCTCCATATACCAGACGTAACGATATCCGCAGCTCAGGGCGGTTGCAAGGCAGCGGAGTGCCTGGCCGTGCATGGCCTTCACGGCATAAGGAAACCAATGTTCGGCTTGCAGTTGCTTGTTGAGCAGCCAGCCCCGTCCGGTCTTGCACTCGACCAGGGTCCTGCCGACCTTCGCGTCGAAGTTGCAGCGGCGAACCGGTCCGAGTTCAAGGCGAAAGTCGGGCGCTCCGTTGGTCACGCGATTGCAATAGGAGTTGTGGCCGAGGTGTCCCCCTGTCGGCTTGATGAACTTGCCTCTGCACTTCTTCTTGTCTGCCGGGGGCTTGCGCGAGCGACGCTTTTTGCATTTAAAGCTGCCCTCGGTGCATATGCCGAGAAGGCTGTAGAAGAAGTCGCGAGTACGCTGAATGGCCTCGTAGATCTTGTCGCAGATGGTGTTAAAGGCGCGAGTCAGGTACTTGGCCGCGCGGACAATGATCCTGGCGATGTCGCCGAGGATGGGAAGCGCTTTGGTGACGATCTTGAAGAAGCGCCGGCCAAGCTGGATGACCCACTCGAGGGCTTCGCGCGCTGCGACCTTGGCGGCCGCGATGCCGGCCTCCGCGCCGGCTGTGAGATAGGTGACGACTGCTTCAAAGGCAAACTGACCAACCAGCCGGCCGACTTTCTCTCCAAGGGCAGCGGAGGAGAGCCTGGCATATTCGAGCATTTTGTCGGCGATCAGTTCGCCCGCCTCGCGGCTCTTCTCCTTGCCCGCCTCGTAGACCATCCTGAGCAGTTCCTTGGCGCGCTTTGGATTCTTCCATAGCTCGGCAAGCTGATCGATCGCTCCTCCCACCACTCCCTTGATGGAGCTGCCGAGATCCTTCATGGCCTCCCAGGCTGCGCTGAGTTCGTCTGGCAGTTCGGTGAACGACTTCACCATCTGTTCGCAGAACTTGATCGCCCGCGGGACAAAGCACACCATGTTGATCACCATCTGCACGATGCCGAGCAGGCCATCGACCAGGAAGCCCTTGAGAGCGCCACCTGCGAAGCCGAGCGCGGCCTTCGCATCGAGGCCGATGATCATCTTGCCAATCTTTTGGAAGATGGCAACCTTCTCAGCATCGGCGACCTTACGCAGTTTGGTCAGGAAGCCTGTAAGCCCTGCCTGGAACCAGCCCCACAGGGGGCCGACGAGGGGCTCGCCCGGAAGCTTTTCGACGCCCAGCAACGCAGCATCTATCGCCTTGTTGATCGCGGCAGCGCGAGCCGAGAGGGGCAAGGCGTCCCAGGCCTGGCGGGCCACATAGCCGCCAACACCGCCCGTGACGGCGCCGAGGATCTCATCGGCGAAGGAGGTCTCTTCTTCCTTAACCTCGGCCGCCGGCGCTGCCTCCGGTTCCTCCTTCCAGAGAGTGGGGCACGACTCTGTCTCGACATCGAAGTTGGGGATGACGACCTCGCCGGTCGAAGTTTCTGCGGCCTCTGCCTTCGCCTCCTTCTCGGTAGCATTCTCGTCGATTGGAGCCTCGGTCTGCTGCGCCGAGCTTGTCTCATCGTCGTCGACACTGGTCGCGTTGGCGGAGTCGATCTCTGCCTGCTGCTGGGTGACCTGCTGCTCGGTTGCGTTGGTGTCCTCCTCACGCTGTAACAGCGCAACCGGGGCAGACTGCCGTTGCTGCAACGTGTGGGTGAGCTCGTGCGCAAGGAGGCGGCGACCGTCGTCGGTGTCGGGGCGGTACCGGCCGGCGGCGAAGAAGATATCCTGTCGGGTGGTGAAGGCGTGCGCTCCGACGGCGCTCGAGAGCTCCGCGGCGTTGTGGTCGCTGTGCAAGCGGACCCCGGAGAGGTCAGCGCCGAAGCGTGGTTCAAAGTGGCTGCGGACGCTAGAGGGAAGGCCGTGGCCGCCGCTCCGCGCGGAGTTGATACGAGCTTCGATGGAAGATCCCGCGTCGGCTCTGCCAGCTGCGGGTGATGCTTTGCGCTGCGCCTGCTCTTCTTCTTCGGCGCACTTCGAGCACTTGCGGGCAAGGAAGAGGGGGTCGCCGTCGGCTTTGCGCTGCAGCTTCTCCTGCTCGCACTGCGAACAGCTTCGCTGCAACAGGACAGGCTCGGAAGCTGCCTTGCGCTGCAGCGCTTCCTCCGCCTCGCACTTCGCGCACTTGCGCTGAACGAGGGCATCGGAGGCCGACCTTGGCAACTCTTCGTCCTTGTCGCATTGCGAACACTTGCGCTGCGCCGGAGCGGCGGTGAGGCGGGAGATCCTCGGCAGCATGGGCGCCTCTCCGGAGGGCAAGCGCAGCACTGCGTCCGCGACGCGATCGGCTTCAGCCTCGTAGCGGTCTGAAGCCGGGCCGATGACGAGCTTCGCCTGGATGGCGTACGAGTTCAGCAACTGGCTTACCGCACGATTGCCGGCGGGAGCAGCCGCGCGCCTCGGCGCAGAAGGCTTGACGATCGGCGCTGTGCTGGCCGGCGCAGGCGCCTTGGGGGCGTGCACGGGAGGAGGCGCGGCCTTGGTGGGTGCCTTGGTCATAGGCCTCTCCGCCGCGAGGCTTCCCCTCGAGCGATCGTGCGTAGACGGAGGATCATTTCGGCCACCACAGGTGCTGACGCCACCAGTTTGGCTGAGGCGCGTCGGGACTCTGGAAGGAGATCGGCTCGTCATGGGAGACGGACTCCTCATAGACCTCGACCTCGGTCGGGCGGCGTTCCAGCAGCCGCTGAACCGCGCGGTTGCCGACGGTCGCCTGAAGACGAAGAACCAGCTCTGCCGAGATCGCCGTGGGCTGGGTGTGCTTCATGGAGCGAGCCTCCTCTCAGATAGGAAACGTCTGGTGCTTGCGTGGACGAGCTTTACTGGGGACGGGCCGGTTCCGGCTGCGGCGCGGGAGTATTATCCCTTCCGTTCGAGGTATTGCAGTTCCACCAGAACTGACCGAAGCCCAGCGCCTGGCGACGGCAGTCGCATGGTTGCACAGTGACGACGCCGTTGGCGTCCGTGGTGAAGGAGGCGAGAGGAACCCACGGATCGGTTGGACAGGCAAGGCAGGCGGGCGCCGGCCCCGTACCCAGGTTGAGTCTGACCGGATCGACGTTATTGGGGCAATCCTCGAGAATACAGATCTGGTAGCTGTCGCACAGGCGCGTGTACTCGCAGGCGTCGCTGTGGCAGCCGCAGCCACCGATGGGCGCGCGCACGAGACGTGTGGGCTTCTCGACGTACTGCACGGCCACGTACTGCACGGCGTCCGAAGCCGGGGTGGGCTGCTGTTCCTGGCAGCCGTCCGTGATGCTGACGGACGGGGTGCAGGATACGCGCACGTCGACGCACTGGTCCTTCTCGATGTAGATTTCATCGCCATAGGGCCCGAGGATGTAGCCGGCCTTGACGATCACCTTCCACGGCTGGTTCGAGGGCACGACCGTCGCTCCGCATACGACGCCCCAGCCGTGCAGGAAGCGGTTATGACGCCGCATGCGGGCGCGGAAGTAATCCTGCTCGAGGGTCATGTCCTCGGGAGTGATGAGTTGACCGGCATAGTAACGTGGGCGTTCGCTGGAAGAACTCCCGGGGGTGGTCTGGCAGCCACAGTTGCAGGGTGTCATCGTGGACATAGGTCCTCCTTTGAGGTGCTGGTTACTGCTTGCCGCCACGGGTGCGCGCGGGCAGATCGCCGGCGAGCGCGAGCATCAGGTCGAGCAGCATGTCGTTGGTGTAGACGATCGGCCGGATGTTGATGTCGATGTCAGTGTCCTGGATAGGATCGTCGCCTTGTGGCAGCCGGATATTCGCAAGCGGAATGCAGCAGTCGGCGGGGAGCGCGGGGCAGTCGCGGGTGACGCTCTCGACCAGCGCGCTGTAGTTCAAGCGGCCGTTGAGGAGGAAGTCCGGCACGGACGAGGTGAGGTCGACCTCAGGGATCCGACCCTCGGTGATCTCCAGGCTGTATCGCTCCTGGATGGAGGACGCGGAGCAGGTTGTGGCGTTTCCGCACTCGTCGACGGAGACGGAGACCGGGTCGGTCTCGCACTGTTTGAAGCAGAGCGAGATGTGCACGTAGTCGTTGAGGCACTCGGCGCCGGCGGCGAACTTGGCCTCGTCACTTGCGGCGGGCCCGGCTGGGACCGGCAGTGGGTCGGAGTTGCGCGGAACGACGATCTCCCGGCCACAGCGATCGAGCGCTGCGCCGCCGGTGACGATGACGCCGCGGCCGTCGGGCGCGGCAATAACATCCAGACCGCAGAGGACGCCGAAGCCGCAGACCATGCGGTTGAGCATCCAGCGCTTGCCGTTGTTGTAGTTCTGTTCCAGCTCGAAGTGGAAGACATCGAGCAGCTTGCCGTAGAAGTAGCGGTTGCGGACAAAGGTGCTTATCCCTGCCCGGGGCTTGCTGTTTTGAGTTGAAACGCTCATCGCTTCTCCTTATTGGTCCAGCTTGAATTCCTGTCCGAGCCGAACGGCTCCGACGCGCGGCGAAGAGGAGCCGCTCAGGCGGAGACCCGCGGCCGAGCCGGGCGCTCCGAGGGCGGACGGTTTGGCCGCGCCGGCGATGAAGCTGTCGATGCCGATACGGGCTTGTGCCCCGACGCGCATGGTGCTTTCGAGCACGGAGAGTTGCCACATGGTGTGCGCCGGCTTTTCGCCCTCGACGACGCGGCGAACGAGATCGAGCTTGCCCGGGTCGGCTACATCGCCGGCTGCGACCTCAACGACGAACTTGTAGGCGAGGCCGTCGAAGAGCGGTTCGCCGTATTGGTCGTCGCCGATCAGGAACGAGCGGTCGAGCTGCGCGGTGCTGTCGAGCACGGCGGGCCCTGGATGCATGGAGCTCAACGTGGCACCAAGGCCGAGAGGAGTACCGGTAGGTGTGGAGGAAGTGCCGGAGCAGGCGTCATCCGAAGGCATCGTCCAAACGTTGGCGTTCGCGATCGGCTGGACGATGTTGGCGCGTACTCCAGCGTCCTGCAAGAGCGCGAGTCGTAGACCCTCTGCGGTGCCGCGCCACTGGCTGCGGTAAAAGGCGTTGGCGATGGATGTGCGAATCTGACTGATGGGTTCTTCCTGCTCAAGGTTGGTAGCGAGCCACGAGGCAAGCCAGGGCAAGGCGTCCGCCGGCGCGGCGTGCGGACTGAAGTAGCGAAGCAGGGTGTCGAACTCGCTCTCGAGGTCGTCGAAGACGCTCTGAAAGAGAGCCAGAAACCGCGCGAGGAAGTCCGGCGTGCTGGGTGGCTGGCGGTAGATCGCCGGGAGCAGCGGCAGGTAGCCGGGATCGTTGAAGGTGACGCGCATCTGGGTGAGGCTCGGGGTGGTGGTGCGTTCACTCCGGAAGACCGCCCCGACGAAGAGAAAGGGTAGCTTGTCGCGGGGAAGCTGGAGGTCGGTGATGCCGTTAGGCAGTGCGGTCCATGCCGTGTCGCTGAAGGGAGTCTGGGACGCCGTCGAAACCGGTGGCGCGACCGAGGAGTGGGACAGGGCGTAGTGCAGGTCGATTGAAGTGGAAGCCGGCTGCTTCAGCTCCGCCTGGAGACGGCTCCATGCCGTCAGGCCGGAGGCGGCGGGGATCGCTTCGCTCCATAAGACGCCGATGGAGAGATACGCCCCGAGGGCGTTGAGGAGCGCGGGCGCGGCGTCCGTCCCTGCCGCCACGTGAACGGCGCCGGAGGCATCCAGCGCGAGAGCAGCGACAGGTCCTGAGTAGCCAACCGCGGCGCCGCACGAGGGATAGCCCGCGGTTCGGCTGTAGGCGAGTACGCTGCGAAGCTGATTGTCTCCGACGTAGAGAATGGAAGCGCTGGCCGCGAGCGCGAGAACTCCGGAGGTACCGGGAATGCGCGACGGGGAGCCGTCTGCCTCTTTGCGCGGAACGCCCTTGCCGTCGAAGACGTGGATGATCTGATCGTCAAGGTTGAAGACGAAGACGAACACGTCGTCGCCTCCGCCCGAAACCGCGAGCGCGCCTGGGCGTTGCACGCTGGTCTGGAGGTTCGTGGTGAACGGCGTGTCCGGGTCCTCGCTGGGGGAAAGCTTTTGCACGCGGGCATTGCCGTAGTCGAGGACATAGAGGTTGCCATCGAGGTCGGTGGAAACGGTCCAGGGCGTGTCGTAACGGCCCGGGGCGTTGCCGGGCTGCGGGGCCGCGGTGAGGTCGTCCTGACCCCAGACCGAAGTGAGCGAGAAATTGACGGTCTCGAAGAAGAGAATGCGGTGGTTGCCGCTGTCCACGAGCGCGAGGCGCTTGCCTGCGTCAAGCAGCACGAGACCGCGGGGCGCGTCGAGCGGCGCGAGGCCGGTGCCTTCGAGCAGATGCGTGAGAACTGTCGCCGAGGACGAACAGCCGCCCTGGAGAACCACGGTGTTGGTGCCGGGAACAGTCGTGAAGGTGCGGCCCGCGTCGTCGACTGCAACGCCGGATGGCGCTGGAGGCGAGGCCACGCCGCCCAGATCGACCGGGGGACCGTCGAGCGCGGGGGATGGCAGAAGCTCGAGCGCACCGCCAGTGGCAAGCACGAGGCCGCTCCAGTGGACGTCGAGCCACCGGCCTTCGCGGTTGAGATAACGGAAGTTGTTGGGCTTTGGCAGCATCACTATCCCTCGACTCCCATCCAGGCGACGTACCAGAGAGGCGACCCGTCGGCCTGCGGCTTGTTGAGCGCGGTTGCGAGCGCGGCGGCAACGGCCGGCAGCGTGCCGAGCGTGCGATCAATCAGGATGGCGGGAATAACCAATGAGACGGAGAGGCTGGTCAGAGTCTGCGCGTCGATGCGCAGGAAGCCGTCGACGACCAGCGCCGCCGGCGGAGTCGGTCCCAGATCTACCGGGATCGAGCGGCCGCCCACGATATTCGCGAAATACTGCGGGAGGGAGCGGAAGTTGGCGGAGGAGGTGTCGACCGAGGTGGATAGCGAGATACCGAGTCCGTCATTGACCGCGTCCCACTTCGGAGCGGCACTAAGCGTGTTTCCGGCCGCGATGTAGGGCTGCGCGGAAGGCCGTGCGTTGCGCCTCTCAGCAATCGAGAGCGGCTGGTTGAGCTGGCAGTTCAGAACCTCGGCGCGGGCGAGCCGGATGCGATTGCCGCTTTCGATGTCGGCGTTGAGGGCGGCGAGCCTGGCCCTTCGGGCCGCACTGAGCGCGGCGGTGGTTCCGGCGGGGTCAGAGGTCGGCACGAGCTGCGCCCAACAGAAGGTGGGAACCTCACGAAGCCGCACGGCGCCGCGCGGAACGCACACACCGTCACGGGTCTCCGTGGTGGAAGCATCGGAGGTGTAGGAGACGACAAGGTCGTAGTACACGGCGTTGCCCGCGCCGTCGTTCGCCACCGGTGGAACCTGGAGCGTGGTGGGCCTTTCCAGCACGATCTCGCGGCCGGTAGCATCGATGGCATAGCCGGGCTGGATGGTGATCTGGCTATCGCCCTTGTTGCCGGTTACGGCGTAGCCACTAGCGACGCCGGCCTGGTGCAGGCTCTGGTTGTGGAGCCAGCGCATGGCGTGGTTGAACTCCTCCAGATCCTGGAGATCGGAGGCGTAGAGTTGCTGCCCTTTGAAGAACTGGATATGTTCGATCGGCTTCCCGGAGGCGGTCAGTGGCATGGTGTCCTCGTGGCTACGCGTTGGTTCCGCATGGATCGTGTGAAAAAGGGTCGTCCGTGCAAGGGCGCGGCATGGGATCGGGGTTCTGGCAGGCGAGCCAGCTTACGTAGAGATTGAGGTTCTGCACGAGGGCCAGAGGCGAGCCGCGCAGAAAGAGAACGGACGCAGTCAGATCTTCGGGGCGGATGGTGAACGAGCCGCCGGGGGTGGAGAGCATGAGGTACACCAGCTTCTGCGCGGTGAAGATGAAGATGAGCTTCGCGAAGACGGCGACCGTCTGCCCGGTGAGCAGATCGGGAGCGACCAGGAGGACTTCGTCGCCCGGGGTGAGGACCGGCAGGTCCTTGAGGCGGAGAACGATGTAAGCGGTGGACGCGATGCTGGCGAACCCTATGGTGTCACCCTTCATCAGGCCGTCGAGCGCGGGAGAGAGGGTAAGCGCGGTGTTGTTGGTCTGGAGCACCGTGGCCAGTGAGCGGGTGAAGCTCGGCTCGCGCCAGCCGGAGATCGGCGCAAGAAAGTCCCCCGGCCGGATGCGATTACTTGCGTTGAGCTTGACCTTGGTAGCGCTGGCGCCGGGGGAGGCATCGACGACGCCGCTCATCGTGATGACCGCAAGCGCGTCGTTGATGGCGAGCCCGGGGATCGGGAGCGAGAGTCGCAGCGTCAGACCGTTCGACTCGGTCACGGTGGATATGCCCGGGTGTGCAGGCAGCGACGCCACGAACGAGCCCACCTTGATGACGTCGGGAAGATTGACCTGAATCGTGCCGTCGGGGTCGATCCCGGTCACCGTGACGGAGACGGGAAGCGAGCAGAGCGCGAGGATGCCTCCGGGCTGCAGCATCCGCATGGCAGGTGTGAGGGTCAGGATGTTCCCCGACGCAGAGGTGAAGGCTGCCATTTCGACCGCGGCGAAGTCGTCGTTGAGATGAACCAGCGTGGAGTTGGGAGGGAAGACGCTCGCGTTGGCCACGGTGACCTGGGCGCCGGCGTTCATGACGGCGATCACGGTCGCGCGTATCTGGAAGTCCGCTGCCGCCAGACTATCCCCGTCGGTGAGACCGTCGATCGCGGAGGCGAGCGTGATGGACTTGGTTGTGGGGGCATCGCTGACGAGCACCGGATTGCCGAGACCCGCGCCGCCGGGCAGCACACGCGCGATGACATCTCCCTGCTGGATCAACTTGGCCTGATGCAAGCGGATGGTCACGTCACCGGCGTTCGGTGTGCCGTCCAGGGTCGCGATGCGAGGAGGATTGCCGAAGGCGAGGGAGGTCTGCGCGTTAAAGTTATCGATCGCGCTATCCAGGGTTGCGGTGTCTCCACTGATGGACTTCACGACCGAGGCTTTCGCGGCCATGGGGAGCAGGCGGGAGACCTGATCCCAGGGTGAGAAGGCTCCGCCGGCGAGCAGTTGGACCGGCGCGCCGGGCGTGGGAGTTGTTGAGACCTGAGCACGACCGCTGGAGAGCTCGAAGGTGTGGCGCGTAATGCCGTGCATGAAGAGCCGAAGGGTGAAGCTGCCGGGCTGCGGGTTCACAATGCTGGTAAACCACGCGGGAACAAAGCCGTCGGGGGGCGTATCGGCGGAGACCTCGGCAAAGTAGTTGGGCGTGTTCGTGAAGCCAGCTGCGGAGGTGTCGAGGGTGGTCTGAACCCCGACCTGAATCTGGCCTTCATCCCACTCGGTCCAGGCGGTGTCTCCCGGGATCGTCTCTCCGAAGGCGAGCCGTGGGCGTGCCAGCGGACGGGTGATGACGGGGTGAAATTCAGGATCGAGGGTGGGGCCGGCTACGTCGGGGAGCAGTCTGGCGAGAGCGACCGAGTCACGGGTGTCCGGCTTGCCCTGCGTTCTCCATGCGAGGACGGCTTCGCTGGAGGCGGCGTCGTAAGCGAGCGTGAGGAGCGTTGGCCTGCTGATCGGGGGGGTCGGCAGGGGAAAGGCACGGCCGACGGGGAGGACGAGTTCACGGCCCGCGCAGTCGTACGCTAGGCCGCAGGAGACGGGCACGGTTCCTTCCGCGATGTCGCCGACTTCGAGGCCGATGGCGAGGCCAAAGGCGCTGTGCACATTGCGGTTGTGCAGGCGGCGAAGCTCCGCAACACTGCGCGTCTGGGTTCGCAGGTCGCCGGAGGCGAGCAGCTGGCCCTGCCAGTAGCGGACGCGTTCGAGAATGTTGAGAGTGTCCATAATGTCAGCTCACCTGCACTGTGTGAGTGCCCGAGACCGCGAGGGCGAGGGGGTTGAGGCAGATGTCGCCGCAGGATGCATCGCAGCCGGTGGCGGTAAGGGTGAGGGAAATTACATGGTCTACACCTTCGACCGCGGCGATGACGTCGAGGACCTCGGAGACGTAGACGGCGCGTCCGAGAGGCCAGCCGGTGCCGTCCGGGCCGCCCTGGAGTGGGTCGAGGAAGAGCGTAAGTGCAGCCAGAACAGCGGCTTGTAAGGCGCTTTTCTTTTGGCCGGTCACTGCGGCAATCGAGGCGTTTACCGAGACTTCAAGGTAGAGGGGGCCGGTCACCACGATGCGCGTGCCAAGAACGCTGCGGCGGGTGAGGTAGGAGGAGACGACGCCGAGGAGGCCGGCGGATGGGACCGGCCGCCCGAGCGGGAGTGAGGGGACGATGACGACGGTGAGGACGCCCGGGGCGGCGTAGCACGCCAGGCCTGGTATGTGGTTGGCGATGGCCGCGGCTCGGTAGACCATGGTGCCAGGAACGGTGAGTGCAAGAGCTTCACAATCCGCGAGGGTGACGGCGCGTTCAGGTTGGGTAACGAGGAGGGCGGCGCGGCCTTCAGCGTGCTCCAGGGTCTCGGGGTCGGCGCCGTCGCGAGCAGGGTCCGGGTTGGCAATGGATTCGAGCTGGGCGATTGCGGAGGCGAGGTGGAAAGTCGCGGCGTTGTGAGGACCGGGGTCGAGGGCGTTGATGGTACCTGGAGAAGCATTGCCGAGGGAGCCGGTGGTGGTGGAGGCGACTGCGAGGATGGGCACGCCGTTGGGAACGACGCGGCCGTTTTGCCCGTCTCCGAAGAGGACCTGGGCAGAGGCGGGATCGAGGAGGAAGTGCGGGTCGGCGGGACCGGAATCCACAAAGGTGTGCACCTCGGCCCAGCGTTGGACTTTGCCGTCTTCTAGAGTGGAGATGGAGACGGGATCGCCGCAGAGCTCCGTTGCGAGCAGGGGGTAGAGCTGATTCGGCGCGCCCGTGCCGATGGCAGCTCGTACCGCTTCCAAGGTGAGCGAACCTGCGGCTGTCGCGCCTGGGGGCTGATCGGCGAGGACGGTGGTGGTAAAGGCTGAGCCCGCCGGAGGATCGAAGTCGAGGGCGGTGAGTTGTCCTGCGGCGTCCAAGGCGAGGCCGAGTGGGGCGGGCTGGCCATGAGCGGATGGAGTGCCTGCAGGGAGGACGCCGGCGAGGATCGGCCATGTCTCCCACAGCGGCGTGCACTGCTCGGCGGGGGCGGCGTTGTCGAGGATCGCAGAGGCGAGCGGCGCGGTGTCGAAGGCGCCCGCAACGATGCGGCAGCGGATGATGTTGACCGGTTGCGCGAACCGGAGGTTCGGCAGCGTGAGGCGGACCGAGCCGCTCAGAGTGAGGGAGCGGGTGTCGTCGGCGGCGGCAAGCGGAACCCAGGTGGCGGGGCCGTTAAGTAGATCCCAGGCGAGTACCACGGAGTGGTGGGGCGGCAGTGAGTGTGGGACGGGTGGTGCGGTGTCCGGCGAACAGGAGCGAGTGGGTGGGCAGGCCGCGATACGGCTCAAAACCTCGTCGAGGATCCTTTGTCGCTCCGCGCGCGAGGCTTTTACGCCCGCCAGTTCGAAGTAGAGGCTTAGTTGGTCGCCGGAGAAAAGGTCGCCCTGAAAGGTGAGATAGAGCGCATCGCCCGGCTTGGGATCAAGTCCGAACAACGCGACCGGATCGCGGCGGGTCCAGCTTCCGGTTACGTCGCGTGAGCTGCCTCCGCTGTGGACCTGGACGATAGACAGCACCGACGCGAGCACGGTGAGGGGCTCCACCAGGCGGAACTTGCCGGGGCCGCCGTGGAGCAACGTGGCATCGAGCTGGGTTCCGGCGGGCAGTGCAAGGCCGGGACCCACCTTGACGCGGAACTGTACGGCGGCAAAGGCCGGTACCGCCGCCTGCAGCCGGACGCCGACGAGCGCAAGGAAGGCTCGCCGGTGGAGGTCGGGAATGCGGTTCAGGCGGTAGAGGTCGCTCTCGGTGATCCAGGCGAAGAGTTCGAGCAGCGTGATGCCGGGATCGCTTTCGTTAAAGTCGGTCCACGTGGGAGCGAGGACCGGGATGCGCGAAAGCGCTTCATCGACCAGGTCGGTAAAGCGGCGGTCATCTAGATTAGGCAGAGGGACGAACATGCTCAATCACCCCTCCCTTCACCTTGAGCCGGATGAGTCCGGCGACGACGATGTGATCACTCGGCACGAGGGCGGCTTCGCCCTGCGCCTGGCTGTCGACGACGAGTTGAATGGCCTCGGCGTGGTCCATGCCGTCGACCGATTCAAGCACGCGGGCGATGTCGGAAAGGTAGACGGCGCGGCCGAAGTCCCAGCCCTTGTTCGTCGGGCCTCCAGTGAGGGGGTGAAGGAAGGCGGCGAGGGCGAGCGAGGCGGCGGTTTCTACGCTGCCGGCCTCTGATTCAACGCGGGGGACGACTGTCGCGTAGACGTCGACGGGAAAGTACGCGGGGCCGGTGACGTTGATGTGGCCGCTGGCCACCAGCCCGGCCGGAGCAAACCGTGCGACGTAGGTGACAACCTCGTCGCGCAGTCCGCGGCTGGGCCAGGGACGTGGGGCTTCGCTGTTGGGGATGATGAAAAGGGTGAGCCAGCCGGGGAGCGTCCGGCCGACCGGGTTGCGATTGGGAGCGGCCTTGACGATGGCGACGGCCGCCGAGGCTTCGCGGACCATTGCTTCGTAGTCGCCGGCGGTGAGCGCACGGCCACGGTGCCGGACGCTGGCAGGCGCGCGGTCGCGGAAGGCCTGGAGGGTCTCCCCGTCGGCCCCGCCCTCGGCGGCGCGTACGTTTGTCAGACCCTGGACGCCGGAGACGGCGCCGAGGAGTTGCGTGATGGTACCGGCGGCCACGTTACTGGCGCTGCCGCCGCCGGACTGGAAGCGCTGGAGTTGCACGGGGGCGTCCTGGGGGAGGGCGCGGCCGTTGGTTCCGTTGCCGAAGAAGAGCAGGCCGCGAGCGCGGGCGGCGGCGTAGTGGCGATCGGTGGGAGAGGAGAGCAGGAGCGTTGGCTGCGCGTACCAGCGCACCCACACCTCGGAGACGAGCTTCTGCTTGTTGCGCTTAAGGTGGAGATCGCCGCTGACGATATCAGTGGAGGCGCCCTCTTTGCCGAGCAGGTCTTCGATCTGGCGAACGAGGGTGTAGTCACCGCCGGAGAGTTCGAGCGCGGTCAGCCGCCACTCGACATTCGCGCGGGCACCGGAGAGTTCCTGCACCTCAAGCCGTTCGCCTGGGATGATGGGTATCTGCAGGACGTGGAAGACCTCGCCGGGCTGGCCGGTCGCGGTGCCGAGCGGGACGTTGTTGAAGGTTTGCTGCTGAACCGCCCAGACGGCGTTGGGGTAGATGCCGCTGACGGTGGTGGCGTTCGGCGGCCCGTCTTCCTTCAGGCGGCCGCGCAGCCAATAAAGCGGGGTTCCGAAGCGAGGGAGAAGGGCGCTGTCGGGCTCGCCCAGGAAGGAGAGGATGCCGGGCGAGGCGAGGTCGCCAGTCTCATCCTGCTCGGAGACGTCGAACCACTCGTCGCCATCCCAGTACTCCCACAGCATGGCGGGCATCAAGGAGCCGGAGGTGCTTTCGAGGAGGTCGAAGAAGATGCCGTTGTCGGCGACGGGAGGCTGCTGATCGAAGCCCAGGTAGACGGCGGGCGTGATGTCGACCGAGCTCTGGTAGGGCAGGAAGGATGAGCCGGGCCAGGTGGACTCGTAAGTGCGATCCACGTACTGAAAGTCGTTGTAGGCGAGCACCGTCTGGGGAAAAAGGGGGCCGAACTGCCAGCTATACCCGATGGAGGCGCCGGCGAGCGTGGGTGGCTGCGTGGTGAGGACGTTGAAGGTGTTGTCGTTGAAGGTCATCGTCTGGATGAAGCCGTAGCCGCCGCTGACGAGACGGGCACGCATCCAGAGGTCGGGGTCCTTGTAGACGGCGACGATCTCCATGTCCAGCGGGACGCGGAAGTCGACGATCTCCGAGCGGCTGAAGTCAGCGAGGATGGTCTCGGTGTTGTTGCTGCTGAGGCTGGCCCACTCGCGGCCGTTCCAGTACTCCCACGCGACGAGCTTGTCGAGGGACGCGATGCTGGAGCTGGTGGACTGCAGCAGGTCCGACGGGGCGAAAGTCTTGGGGAGCTGCAGTTGGAAGCGTGCCCCGGGCTTCGCGAAGGTCTCGGCGTTATTGAAGTAAAAGGTAGTGCCGGGCTGCGGCTGCAGGCCGAACGGCGTGAAGGGCTTGGTAGTGTCGAGCTTGGTTCCGTCGTTGTAGGCCTTGTCGAGGGCGAGACCGACGATCTTCAGGGAGAGGCGGACCGCGACGCCGATCTTGGGGACGATGAACTGTGCGGAGGCGGCTACCGCGAAGAAGCTGACGTCGAACTGCATGAGGTGGTTGGTGCCGAAGTCATCGAGCGCGAGCGAAAAGCGTCCGCTGTCATCGGTGGTGACGGTGCGCTGGCCGTAGCCGGAGTTGTTCGGGTCGGAGAGGGTCAGGGTAGCGTTGGGCAGCAGCTCGCCGGCTTCGTTGACGATGGTGCCGGACATCGTCAGAGGCTGGGTGGCTGCGGGTGCGACGAACATGCGGGCGAGCTCGCGGGCGCGCTGATGAAAGATGGCGGAGAGCCTTCCTTGCAGCGGCTTTTTGACCAGGCTGCTGATGCGAATGCTCTCGATTTCAGGGAGAGGCTTGCCGGGATCGGGTGGAAGCGTCTGATCGAGACGGCCGCGAATCCAGTAGGCGCTTTGGCCGTTTACGGTCGTCTTGCTGCCCTTGGTACAGTCGGCCTCTAGAAGGATGGAGCCGCTCGCGGTGAGGCCGTTGGTTCCATCGTTCGTACCGTCGCTCTGCGTGTCGCATGAGGGGTCGAGCTGCTCGAAGCTCCGCCAGATGCTGCCGTCCCAGTACTCCCAGGCGATATCGAGCGGGCGACTGGAGGGATGGGTCAGTTGGAACTCAAGGGAGAGGATGATGTCCCCGCTGAGGTTGAGCAGCGTGTCATGAGCGAGATAGAGGACGTGCGGCACGCCGGTGAGCGCTTCGGGGCCGAAGAGGGTGATGGACTTTCCGGCGAGCAGGTCGGCGGAGTGGTCAATGTACTCGTCGCGGCCCGGCCAGTAGCTGAAGACCTGGGTAAGCTTGCCGGCGCTGACCCCAACCTCCTTCACGGTTTCGAAGACGATCTGTTGACTGGAACCGGGCGGTGGAGGTGCGGCGACGCCTGTGCCGGCGGGGGCGCGTCCACTGGCGACTCCCGAGGCAAGCTGGAAGACGATGGGCGCGGAGGCGGCGCGGGCGGGCGCAAGCTGCTGGCCGAGCATGTCGAGGAAGGCAAGCTTGTTCTTATCGGGAGCCTGGTTGAGGCGCTGCACGATAGTCTGTCCGAAGCGCGCCGCGAGATTGGCCAAAGCAGCGCCTGGGTCCGTGGCAACGGGGGTCCACTCCGGAACGTAGCCCGGCCGGCGCGATTGGATCTCCGCCAACAGGGCGGCTGCGTCGCGTGAATCGATCGTCACCGAGGGATTGACGTTCATTTTGCTGATCCTTCCCCGAGAAAGAACGGATACACGATGTTGCCGACGTTGTTGGTGGAGCGGACGCGGTAGACGATGTCGAGGTTGAGCGTGGCCGGGTCGTGGGTGTCCGGGGTGACGGTGACGGAGATGACGTCGATGCGCGGCTCCCAGTCGATGAGCGCGTCTTCAACACGCTGGGCGATGGTGGACATGGTGGTGAAGCTGATGGGCTCGAAGACGAAGTTCTTGAGGCCGGCGCCGAAGCTTGGGCGCATGATGCGTTCGCCGGGGTTGGTGAGCAGCACGATGAGGATGGCCTGGCGCACGTCTTCCTCGTAGACCGCCATGGCGGTCTGGCCGGCGACGGCGGCGAGGGGGTAACTCCAGCCGACGCCGAGAAAGCTCTTGTTGGAAGGAAGGGCCATGGGTCTGATTAATCTCCGATAACGACGAGCGGGCAGCCGAGGACGATGGGAGCGCCGCAGCCGGTGATGTCGCCCATGCGGGCGGCGGGCCGTCCTCCGATAAGGACCGTGGCGCTGCCGATGGAGATGGGTGAGGGGGGATGCGGCCCGGCGACGGGTGGCATGGCGCAGGTGTGCAGGTCACCGACTACCGCGGCGGGCATGCCTCCGATGAGGACCGTGGCGACGCCTGGTCCGGAGATGACGCCGGGATGTCCTGTGGGATCGCCTACTCGCGCTGCGAAGGGCATGTGCGAACTCCTGCTGTGATTGCGGCGGTTAGTTGAGCTTGATCGGAAGGCCGGTGACCGAGCATGGGCCGGTGGAAGTAAGGGAGATCTGTGCGCCGGCGGTGAGCTCGATCTTGCCGAGCGCGGTCAGGGCGATGTCGATTGCTTTGAGCTCGATCTTGTTGACCGCAGTGACCGTGATGCTCTGCGCGGCGTTGTCGAGGTTGAGGCTGAGTGTGCCGGCGGCGTTGGTCAGCTCGATCTTGAGCGGGTCCATGGTGATCTTCTGCAGCGTGCTGGTGGTGATGGTGACCGACTGCTTGGCGTCGTCGAACTCGACTTCGTGACCGAGGGCGGAGGTAAGGCCGGTCTTGATGACGCGCTTGGCGAGGGTGTCGGTGGGAAGCACAAGTGGAGGGAGGTTGAAGGCGCTCCAAAGGCCGCCGACGATGTAGGCGCTGCTGGTGTCGTTCTCGGCGAAGGCGACGAGCACCTCATCGCCGATCTGCGGGACCCACATGAAGCCGCGGCCGCCGGAGCCGCCGGGAACGGCGATGCGCGCCCAGGGCTCGAACGAAGGGCGCGCGGCGACCTTGACCTGCACGCGGCCCTGACCGATGAGGTCGATGTTGTTGGTCACCACGCCGGGAGAAAGCGCAAAACCGCCGGACGGCTGACCGGTCTCCGAGTTGGCGAGGTTATTGAGAAGCGCTTCGGGCATTGCGATCCTTTCAGGCAGTGAACTCGCCCTGCAGCTTGACGACGCGGCCGGCCTTGGGCAGCGGGATGGAGCCGAACCAGACTTCCTTGCGGGCCTGGAAGCTGGTGCGGTAGCCGCCGGAGTCGAAGGTATGGGTGGCCGAGGTAATGCGGTACAGGCCGCTGAACTGGTCACCGAGGCCGTTCAGGCGGATCACGCGGCTGGCCTTGATGGCGGGGTTGCCGATGGTGCTACCGGAGCCGGTGAGGCGGTTGTTGAGGCGCGGGAGAAGCTCGGTGAGGATGCCGCGCGCGGCGGCGGCGTAGCCGGTGGGCTTGATGGAGAGAACCTTGCCCTGGGCCTCAGGGCCGAGGATCTCGTCGATCTCGCCGATGAGGCTTGGGTAGACAGTGAGATTGAAGGCGGCGCGGTCGTAGTCCCAGGAGACGACAAGGACGAACTCGGTTTGCAGCGCGTCGACCCAGACACGCGCCGCGACGCCGAAAAGGTCGCCCACGGTGGTAAGGCGCGGGGTGAAGTCCATGAGGGAAGAACCGTAGGTGAGCGACAGGCTGGGCGTGTACTGCTGGATGAGGAACTGGAACTTGAGGATGCGGCCCTTGGGGCTTTGGGTGTGATCGATGAAGACTTCCCAGCCGTTGTCGTGTGCGAGGGTGGTCAGGAAATCGAAGTCGGACTGGCTCTCCTGGCGGCGGATGTTGACTTCGCCGAAGCCGGGGAAGGAGAGAAAGCTGGCGATGGTGAGCAGGACGCTCAGCGCGCCGCCGAGTGGGTCGGGCTCAGGGATGAGGAGGTTCGTCGCGCTGACCAGGCTGGCAACGACGACATCGGGCAGAGGAAAGTTGCCGATGGAAGGAATGCTGATGCGGAAGGCGCGGTCCTTGGTTCCCTTGGTGAGGCGGTTCAGGAAGTCCTGCGCCGTGACACGTATGGTGGGCATGCCATCGGAGGGAAAGGATGGTTCGACGCCGGTGATCTCGCCGACGAAGACCTCCTCGAGAGGATCGGGTGCGTAGCCGATTGAGAGAGAGAAGGAGGTATCGACGGTGAGCAGAGGATGGTCCAGCCAGCGCAAGGAGGGATTGGCGATCGAGACCTCGACGCGGTCGGCGCCCTGCATGCCGTCTTCGTAGGTGACGCTGGAGATCGATCCGCGCATGGCCACGGGGAGTGGCTGGCCATTGAGGCGGATGACGAACTCGGGAGCGTAGGTGGCGTACTTGGGCATGGCTACTGGACGACCTCGCCGCTCTCGGGATCGGTATAGGGCAGTGCTGGAATGGTGAGTTGCTGACCGGCGTAGAGTCGGCGCGGGTCGTCGATGCGATTGGCGATGGCGATCGGGCGCCAGAGGGTTGGGTCGGAATAGAAGCGCGTGGCAATGGAGGGCAGCGTGTCGGGCTGGAGCACGACGTAGAGCTTGGTCCAGTCGGCGGTCTGCCGCTTGACCTGGAGCGCTTCGTGCTCGGGGTCGACGAACTCGGTGAAGCTGGCGCTGATGCGCGCGCGGACGGGCCGGCCATCGTTGAGGAAGAGGATGAATTTCTGGCTCGCCTTGGTCAGCACGCAGCGGAACTGCAGGGACGCCCAGGCAACGACGAGGATCGGCGGCGCGTGGAGTTCCGGGTCGATCTCCATAAGATGGACGAACTTTTCCGTCTCGAGTCGAACGTCGGTGAGGCGTTCGTAGGTGTCGAAGAGAAGCTCCATGTCGAGCGTGCGCAGGTTGCCGTGGGCGAACTGGATCAGCGGTGAGCCGAGGCCGGGAATAGACTGCGAGGCGAAGTTGTTGTCGCGGTTGAGGCTGTACTCCTCGGGGTTGAACATGACGTCGAGGCTGGCACCGGAGTACTCGATGGTGATCTTCGCTTTGGTGAGCGGCATGCTTCCTCCTAGATCCTTCCCAGACGTTCGCGGCGTGCCACAATGCGGCGATCGATGCGCTGAAGAACCTGGTCGACGAGGTGGTCGAGGTTGAGGGCGGGGGGCATGGGCGATGTGTGGCTCTCGACGGTGGGCAGGCTTCGCGGAGAGTGGAGGATTCGAGGCTGGGGCGCGGCTGGCACGAGGGCGGCGACGGGAGCGAGCCCGCGCCGCAGCGTCATGCGTGTCTCTGGAAGCTGCGCAGGACGGGCTCGCCAGGTTCGCTCGACGATCCGCTCGGATCTGCTGCCTGGACTCTTCGTGCGCTCGGTGAACCGCTTCTCTAGCGTGGTGATGAATTCCTGCCGGGTGGTCTGACGATGCTTGGTAAAGGTGTGGCGTTCTGTCCGTGGGACGACGACCGTGCTGCGAAGAACACGAGTGGGCAGCGGCGCTCTCGGTGCAGGTCGAGGCGCGGAGACCGGGCTCAGAGGAACGAGTGGGTAGTTGTAGCTCTGCGTCAGTTTCTGGAACGTGTTCGCGACGGTGCGAAGCTCGGTGGACCAGGAGAGATGCGGATGAAGAACCAGCGTGGAGTGAAGCCAGCGCTGCTGGACGGAGTTGAAGCGGCGGGTGCGCTGCGCGTGCCATTGCAGAGCGAGGTGCGTGGTGACCTCACGTTCGAAGCGAGCTTGGAAGCCTCGCGACCATGAGGTCCAGTCGCGGACACGAGCCCGCGGGAGCTTTCTCAACATCGAAGGTCTCATGATCCGGCTCCTTTCTCCGCTTCTTCGTTCAGGTGTTCGTTGATGCTGGAGATCTGCTGCACCCAGCGTCTTCGTTCGGCGTGTTCAAGCTCCAGCAGCTCCTGGTGCGGCCAGTGAAAGTGAAAGGCGATGAAGGCTACCTCCTCGTAAAGCGGTTCGAGAGGGTAGCCGATTATTCCCCCGCGTTGCTGGTCTCCAACGCGAAGGCGTGCTCGCACTTTGGGCAGACGACCGGATCGGCGGTGCCATCGACCCGGTTGAGCTGGTTGTAGAGCGCCTGGAGGTGCGCAAGGTCGGCGGAGTAGAGTCCCTCCATCACCTTGGGAGTGATCTGCGAGACGCCCCCAAGACGGGTGACGACCCGCGCAAGAAGAACCACGATGAGGTACGCGCTGTTTGCCTGCACCCGTGGGTCCTTGAGCGGAAGGATCTCGTCTGCCGCGGTAGCCAGGCGCATCGTTCCTTCCCGATGCAGATTGCCATCGGGATCGAGATAGCCGAGCGGCAGCGTGAAGTCGACCTCGGTACGAAACATTAGCTTCTCTCCAACCGCTCGTAGGCCACTTCAAGCGTTTCGATGGC
This sequence comes from Acidobacteriaceae bacterium, assembly GCA_903642225.1. Lineage (GTDB taxonomy): Bacteria > Acidobacteriota > Terriglobia > Terriglobales > Acidobacteriaceae > Terriglobus. The sequence goes on from CAHJWI010000003.1 coordinate 27,661, forward strand.
GAGCTCGTTGCCCTTGGCGTTGAAGGCCGGTGCGGTGTACTTCACCGGGAAGGCCTGAAAGAGGTTCCAGCGAAAGACCTCCTTGCCGGCCATGTCGATCTGCAGGACGGAGATGTTCTTGCGGATCTTCTCCGTCCGGCCGGTCATGACATCTTCAAACCATGTGTAGATCCGCAGGTCATCGGTGAAGCCACGCTTGAAGGAAAGGTTGGAGTGCTTGGTTGGCCCGGGAAACTTGCGCATGCCGAGGCTGTCGCCGCCTTCTCGGTACTCGGTGACGTCGATGGTGGCGTCAATGCCGCCGACCTCCTGGAAGCGAGCGTTGATGATGCCATCGATCTCCACCGAAAACTGGTAAGAGCGGTAGTAGACGGGCTGTTGTCCTGGTTGGGGCATAAGAGGGTCCTCCGTGGATTGGTTTCTAACTAGGCGCTGCTGGCGCTCTGCAGCAGCAGGCCGATGCGGACGATGATGAACTCGGCCGGATAACTCACGCGAAGACCAACTTCGAGAGTGAGGGTGCCGTTGGCCGCGTCAAGATCGGTGTTGAAGATGTCGGGAAAGCGGACGTAGAAGGCGTCGTCGGCGGTAGCTCCAAAGAGCGCGCCGTCTCGCCATACGCCGTTGAGGAAGTCGCGCACGCTCCGGGTAATGGTCTTGCGCAGAGCGAGCGTGTTGGGCTCGAAGATGGCGAAGCGCAGCCCGACCTTCAACGACTGCTCGATGTAGGTCGTGAGGCGTCGAACGTTGATGTAGCGGAACGTCTTGTCGGCAGCGTCGCTCACCATGACGGTACGCGCACCCCAGACCACGGGACCTTCGGCGAAGTTGCGGATTGCGTTGACGCCGTCGTTGTTGAGTGCGTTCTGATCCGCGTCGGAGAGCAGGTGTTCGAGCGCGAGGGCGCCTAGCACAATCTCGTTGGCGGGCGCCTTGTGCACGCCCTGCAGGCCGTCGACGCGAGCGTAGACCCCGGCGAGATGCCCCGTGGGCGGCATCCAGATGGGCTTGTTGACGGTGTCCTTCTCGTCGCCGGAGAGCAGGGGCATGACCTGGATTCGGGGGTAGTAGAAGGCGGCCCAAATGGAGTCCTTGGGCCGCTGGGCGCCTCCCGAGAGCAGGGTGGCCAGATCGGCGGTCTTGTGAGGAGAGTCGAGGATGGCGAAGCGGTCGCCGGTCGTGAAGGCCTGGGTTTCAAGCGCAAGATAGACGCTCGGGTCCGTGCTTCCGGGCGCGGCGATGATCTCTACGTTGGTGAGCACCCCGAGCAGGCCAATGCCCTTGACGATGTCGGACGCAGCATCCGAGTCCGCGTTGACGACGTAGCACTCGGCGCCGCCATTGAGGAAGAAGCCCTGCACAGCGAAGGAGAGTGGTGTACTGACGGTCGCATCGGCGATGTAGTCTTTGGTGAACTGATCGAAGCTCGTGACCAGCCGCGGAATCATGGAAAACTGGCCGCCCTTGGGCGATTTTCCGACGAATCCGGCAGTGCTCGTTCCGACGCCTGAGATAGGAGGACCAGAGAGTTGAACCTCTTTGATCTTGACTCCGGGCAGTGTTGGGAATGTGGTAGCCATCCTGGTTTCGATCTCCTTTACGGGGTGAGCTTGAACGTGTGTGTGGCTGGCGGATCTGAGGGGATGCTGATACTCCGGGTGAGCGAGGTCCTACCCGGAGCGGCAGCGGTAAAAGTGTGGGATCCGGGAACAAGGCCCGTGATGATGTAGCGTCCCTGCGAGTCGGTAGCCGCTACCTGCTTGCCTTCCACCCAGGTGAGTGATGCGTCAGAAATCGGTGAGTCATCTTCGGCCTTGACCACGAAGCCGCCGACATCCAGGCGCTGTTCGACCGCGCCGGAGTCCACCAACGAGAAGCGCTGGATAAGAGTGACAACGATGGGTGAGGGGGCCTGATCGAGGAGAAGGTCGAGCGGAGCGGTGGCGATAAGCATGACGGCCGGCCGCCAGGGCAGCTGCATGGTGCTCCAGAAATCATTGAGGACGCGGGGCGGTTCCGGTGGCGCCACGCTGAGGTAGACGTGCGCGTTCTGAAAGACCACGCCGCCCCCGATACCGAAGGTTCCGGGGACGACGTCAGGGTTGCGTAAAAGAACACGCATGGCCTCTGAAAGAGCCTGATGTTCGTCGAGGATGGGGTTTGTCATCTCGCTGTCTTCAGTTGAGCTCCAGGCGGAGATGAGGTAGTGGCAGTCGAGGTAGACCGGTGCCTGCGAGAGCGCGACGGAGCCGTCGGAAAGCGCGACCGGATCCCACTCGCCACGGCGGAAGTTGCGATTCTCACGGACTTCGTACAGGTAGATGTTGAGCTTCAAGCCGACGCCGGCGAGCACCTTGGTGCGCCAGTCGGTGTCGGGGATGGTGAAGTGCAGCTCCGGCTTCGCGGGTGGCGGCGTCGCGGTCCATCCGGTGTCGAGGATGCTTTCGATGAGGGTATCGACGAGATCAAGCATGCTGCAGCGCTACCTCCATCTCGGAGGTCGAGATGACCTTGCCGACCTTCTCGTATTCGCGGCGCACTGCGTGGAGGATGTCGCTCAGATTCACGGGCCTGGATTGGCCGGCGGCGAGGAAGGCCGCGGAAAGCGCGACGTTCTTGATGTTGCCGCCGCTCAGTTTGAAGTGCTTGGCAAGCTGCTGGAAGTCCAGCTCGGGGTCGAGACGCGTCTGTTTCGGCCAGATCTGCTTCCATATGACAGAGCGATCGGCTTCGCTGGGGAAGGGAAAGTGAACGGTGAAGGCGAGGCGGCGCACCAGGGCGGGATCCATGTTCCCCTGCAGGTTCGTGGTAAGGATGGTGACGCCTTCGTACTCGTCCATCTTCTGCAGCAGGTAGCTGACCTCGATGTTGGCGAAGCGGTCGTGCGAGCTTGCGGTGGGCGTGCGCTTGCCGAACAGCGCATCGCCTTCATCGAAGAGCAGGACGGCGTTGCTCCTGGCGGCGGAATTGAAGATGCGCTCGAGATTCTGCTCGGTCTCGCCAATCCACTTGCTGAGCGTGGTGGAGAGATCGATGCGGAAGAGATCAAGTCCAACCCTGTTGGCGATGACTTCGGCGGCCATGGTCTTGCCGGTGCCTGACGGCCCGGAGAAGAGGACGGGAATGCCTTTGCCGGCGGAGAGCTTCTTGCCGAAGCCACCGCTCTCAAGCACCTCCTGGCGATGAACGACGCGCTGGCAAATCTCGTCGAGCTGATCGCATGCGTCCTGCGGCAGGACGAGGTCGGACATCCTGTACATGGGCTGAATGCGCGAAGTAAGGGAGGCGAGTTCGGCATCGCTTTGCGCGCGGGCGGCGCGCAGGAGCTCCTGCTCGACTTCGGCCTGGGCAGGTCTTTGCGTGGTGCTCGAGAGCCACTCCACGCGCTGACGGGCCGACTCGACCGCGGCATGAATCTCTTCGGCCTCGTGGCTGAAGCTCCCGGCGAGCGTTGTGACCGCGTCGGGGCTCGCATAGAGGCCGGCGGCGGCGACCTCCTTCTGCCAGAGGAGCCGGCGTGTGGAGAAATCGGAGGCAGGAAAGTCGATGCTGAGAAAGCCGAGGTCGCTGAGCTCTCGGGCGACCGCGCTATGGGTGCTGGAGATAATCGTCACACCATCGTACTGAACGAGCACCTTGAGAAAGGCCTGGACGGCGGGCAGGTCGTCGGAGCTTCCCAATCCCTTGAGGAACAACACGGCCGACTCCTGAAAGGCTTGGCGGGTGAGCAGCGTTGCAACGGCTGGCGCATCGCTGCGCCATTTCGGGTGCCGATCCAGGTCGGCGGTGAGCAAGGGAAGTTGAAGGACCGACGCGGTCGTGCGCGCTGCATTGTCTTTCACCCCTACAAGCGGGCCCGAGAAGAGAAGGCGGGCGGAGCGTTTCTGCTTGCAAACCGTGGTGACATAAACAGCAAGCCGCTCGGGGATTGCAGGATCCGGCTGCGGTGCCGGGACTCTGCGTTCAAGGGTGGTGAAGCCGGCGAGCCTGGGATCAAGCGCGTCGTCGCCGGAGAGAAGGCGGACGGCGGAGTCGTCGGCCTTGAGATAGAAGGCAAGCAGCGGGGGCTCTGCCTGGGCGGGGTCCGGTTGCAGGCGGAGCAGACCGGATTGGACCAGCGGAGCGTCCGTGGAAAAGCGAGCGCGGTTGAGGAGCTTCTCTGCCGCGTCTCGGGAAAGAAGGTCGAGGGCCAGATTTACAGTTGGCTTGCGCCGGGAGACGTCGTCCTGCAGGTAGGCATAGATGCGTTCGTAGCGAAGATCGAGATCGGGTGCAGCTGCGATCAAAAGGACCGCCTGGTCGAAGTCGGAGAGGCCGAGCCTCGAGAAGATCTCACTGCCGGGAAGCTGAGAGCAGGCGTCGATAAAGTCGACGGCGGACTCTGCGTTGCCGATGGTCTCGGTACGATCGACGAGTGAGTCGATCTCGCTCTCGCTGATGTAAAGGCCTCGGAACTCTTCCCTGCGATCGCTGTCCTCGCCTGCGTGGAAGAGGTGTCGTGCGCGCTCGACGGCATCACGCAGCAGGCGGTCGAGGTTCGGCAGCAACTTCGTAATGGCGGCCATGCGGCGTTCCTCCGATCCTTGAACGAGGCGTGCCAGGCTATGAGGCGTTTGCCCTGGGGTGCTGTATCGCAGAAGCTGTGAAACTGTACGGACTTATACGCAGGTCTGACGCAGAGCAGAGGAAGGGCCGGTTCCAAGGGACGAAGCGGTGCAGTCTGAAGAAGCTACAGGCTCGAGAAGCTACAGGCTCGCTGACAGCGTATCTCGCTTGAACTTTTATACAAACCAGAGAAGCTCGGGCCGAACTACTTAAACAACGTCGGCATTTATACGTGCTGCTGCTCTAGAGTGCAAGGTAATTTTTAAAGTAAATCTGAATCACCGCATTCCGCAGCTTACAAGTCCACCGCAGCCCCGGGACCTTCGATAAAGCCAAGCCGCAGGAGCTTGCCGAGAGCATCCGCACCAATGGACTCATCCAGCCAATTACGGCATGGCTCAACGCGGAACGCTTCTAGATCGTTGCAGGAGCGAGGCGTTTCGCGCCGCACAGCTTGCGGAACTCTTCTCCCTTCTCGCTCGCATCGTTGACATCACTGACGCGCAGAGTCACGATGGGGCCCAGTGGAGAATAGTCAACGCGTCGACGTACACCCACCCCCCACGAAGAGGCGCAGGGTCTCCATCGTTTGCTCGACATGCCCGGTTACGTTGTCGCGACCTTGGTTGAGGAATCGGGCAAGAGCGCAAGCCATGTCTACGCCCGTCTGTCTTCTCCAACTCATCCCGTCCATCGCCGAAGCGTTCAGCGCCGAGCGCATCACCGCCAGCCATGCCAACTCGCTCGCTCGACTCCCGCAGGAGAGCGAGGCCGAAGCATTCAACAGTGCCGGCGCAAGGACTGGCAGGACAAGGAACCGCACCTGCTACCGGCGAAGCACCTTCCGCGTAGATACAGACCGACCTTTACCTTGCCGATGCACCCTTCGACAAGGAAGACCAACCCCTAATTCCGCCGCAGGAGCTTGCATCACACGCCCCGCCGCAGCGGGTATAACACTTCCCTTCTCTCAAACGTTCAGGGCGACCAATGTAAGTCATGTGGATCAGGGCAAACCGCAAACGTCTTCCGCTGGCTCGCCGCCGCTCTCCCCGCGGGAGGAAGGATTCAACTTATGGCTGTCAGTATGTGCGCGGAAGCCTGACCCGTCTGTGCTGCTTTCGATGACTAAAGCACAGACGGGCCAGTTCACAGTGGCGACAGAACAACGCTATCGTTAGAAGCGATAGTTCGCGGAGAACTGCATGCGGCGCTCGGTGGAACGAACACCTTGATTAATTACATTGCCGAAGTTGACTGAGGTGACACCGGTATCCGGGTTGCCGTAACTCACAATGTTGAAGACGTTGAAGGCGTCAAAGCGAAAGCCGAGCGCCTCTTCGCGGAAGGTGCGGAACTCCTTGGATGCAGACGTATCCACATTCAGGAACCCGGGACCGCGCAGGTTGCCGTTCCGCGCGGTGCCAAACTGGTTGCCTGTCGGTGCGCCAAACGCACACACCCCATCATCTACTCCCGGCGTTGCGCAGAAGTTCGCCGATGGGTCTGTTCCGAACCAGTGCAGCAGCGAACGATTCCTGATCTTCAACGACCGGTACTGGTTGGGACGAGTGTTGCCATAGGAATTTGAAGTCGAGACGCCATTCGAGCCTCCTGTGGCGGTCTGAGCGAAGCCGCTGTATGCAACGATCGCGGTGGAGATGCGCCAGCCGCCGACGGCACCGTCTACGATGCGGTTGGCACCGGACAGAAACTGACGCCCATGACCGACTGGCAACGCGTAAGTGGCGGTACCGCTAAAGTTGTGTGTGACGTCGTACCCGGAGGGACCCCATTCTGCGGCACTGTCGTAGTAGTTCTGGAAGGCCCCACTAAAACCATTCGTGTTCAGGCCATAGTTGCCAAGGCTGTTGGTAAGCGACTTGGAATAAGTGTAGTTGGCCGTGAACTCCAGGCCGTGATTCAGCCGTTCGCGTATAACGGCCTGCAACGCGTTGTAGCTCATGGCCGCGCGCGATTCAGTAATGAGCAGCGAACCGGAGCCGATGCCGATCGACGAGTCGACTGCATTAACGCCCAGGTACTTGTTGTCGTAGAACGGTGCGGACGTCGGATCGCCATTCACGCGCCACTGGTTCACATTGCCATAATCCTCAATATGCTGGCCCTGCTCGCCAAGGTATGTCACCTGTGCCGACAAGGTTTTCGAAATCGCGTACTCCGTTGTCAGATTCCACTCCTGGATGTAGGCGGGCTGAATGTTCTTCGGGTAGACGTTGAAGGTGCCGCCATACTGGGTTGTACCACCGGTAAAGCCCTGTTCTGCCGTTCTAGGTGTGCCTCCACTGGTAGCCGTCGGCGTGAGCGAGAGTGCGTTTACCGCCTGAATAAAGGGAGTGATCGAAGTCAGTCGCTGGTTCGAGGAATTGCCTTCATAAAAGCTGGTTGCCCCATAACCGGCGCGGAGAACGAACCGACCGCTCACCTGGTAGGCGACACCAAGCCGGGGCATGATCTGGCGATAGTTCGCGTCGTAGCACCCGCGATTGCTACACACGCCCGATCCGGCAGGTGCGCCGGTAGGCACGTGGTCGGCGTAGATCACCTGTCCCGTCCCCAGGTCCACGTTGCCGGTCTTGTTATTCTGCTCTACCCAGGGCTGGTCAAACTCGTAGCGCACGCCATAGGTCAGCGTAAGCTTTGGCGTTGTCTTAAAAGAATCGCTCACGTAACCGGCGACCCGCCACTGACGCTGGCCTACGTTCACGCTGCCCAGCGTGACGGATGCTTGGGATACACGGTCCAGCAGAAAATCCGCTCCGCCGAAACCCGGCGAAGTTACGTTCGGATTGCCAGTGAAGGCGCCGGAATAATTTAGGGTGCCAAGGAACCCGGCATTGTTGCTGGTGGGATAGTTGTTCTGATAACGCAGAGCTTGCACGCCGAAGCTAAAGGTGTGCCTGCCACGCTGTAGGGTCAGATCGTCGATGTAGCTGTATGTATTGTCGGTCAGGCCGCCGTCGAACGCGGGAGTGCCCACACCGCCGACACCGCCGATATTTTGAAATGTAAATCCCTGGTACGCCTGATTCGGAAAGGTGATGCCCACCTTGGCGTTGCCACCTGTGCCGAACTGACCAGTCGGATCCTGCGACAATCCCAGGTTCCAATCGGTGCGCGTAAACCCGATACGTGCAGAGTTGACAATCGATGGCGAGATGATGTGCACCCAGTTCACACCGAAAAGCTTTGTCGGGTAGAGATTTACTGCGGGAAAGCTGATGGCAAGCAGTGCAGTTTGGCCGTCATAGGCCGTGGACATGGAGTAAAAGCCGGTGAACTTGTCCGCCGATCGGGGGTCGTACTCGATCTTGATGTCGCCCTGATTGTTGGCGCGGTAACTACGGGACGAACCCTGGTAATTGTTCTCTGCGATGCCGTCTTCCGGAGTGGCATTGGGCAAAGGATAAAACTCCGGATGCGCAAACAGGTACTTCGCGACAGGGTTGATCACCGGGATGCCCTTGTTGTTGGCGTAAGGCGCGTAATTATTCTGCGTGTCGTAAAGTTGGATGGGGTTCGATCCCGAAAGCAGGGCCGAGAAGTCGCCGTTGCGCATGTCCTGCGTTAAAACGCTGGTCGAGGTTGTGCCTCCACGATGGAAACGTGACCCAAGGTAGTCCACGAAAAAGAAAAGCTTGTCGTGCACGATAGGGCCGCCCAGGGTACCCCCAAACTGCGCCTGCGAGTATGGCGTCACTGGTGTTATAGGAACGGTCTGATTGTTCCCATAGGAATTTGCGTTAATGCGGTAATCCTGCAAGTACCCGTAGGCCGAGCCGTGCAGGTGGTTCGTGCCGCTTTTCAGCACGCTGACCACGTCCCCACCGTTGACGTTACCGTAGTCCGCCGGGGCATTGGAGGTAATGACCTTGATCTCCGCAAGCGAGTCGGGCGCGGGGCTGTATGCGATCAGGTTGTTGAACGATTCGTTAATGTCAATGCCATCCAGCGTGTAGTTGTTCGCCTGCGCCCGATTGCCGTTCACGTTGACCGAATCGGTGTAGTAGGTGCTGCGACCGATGTTCGTAGTGCCACTGGTGCCGGCCGTGCTGACCGACCCGGGCACATAGAGCGTGATTGCCGAGAAATCCAGGCCGTTGAGGGGAAAGTTCTGGATGGTGTTTGCGGAAAAGGTGCTGCTGATGGTCGAGTCTTCTGTGTTCAGAATGGGCGGCGCTGTCGACACGTCGATTTGTTCGCTAGCCGATCCCGGCTTGAGGTTCACGTTAAACGTCACGGTCTGCACGGCTTCGAGCTGAAACGCTGGAACGTCCGCCTCTCCGAAGCCTTCAGCGGTGACGTGTAGGTCATAGTGTCCGATAGGTAAAGAGCGGATGCGGTAGAGGCCGGCTGAGTCGGTCCTTGCCTCTGTGCTAACGCCCGTCTCCACATTGTGCACAACCACCCTTGCACTTGGCAGGACGGCACCACTTGCGTCGGTCACTACACCGGTCACTGCACCTGTTACTGTCTGACACCGCGCAACCGCAGCAAACGCGAGTGTAGACACCACTGCGCCATACAATTTGACCTTTTTCATGGATCACCTTACTCCTGATATCCGCAAGCAGGCGCACACACCCGTTGATACAGATCCAAAGAAGCATCGGCATACGCGGCTTTATCAGCAGCCAACCTGAAGTCGTTAAATGCAAGTTAGTGTGTTCATGAAAAGATGTCCACTAAAATGGGAAGCGTGTCGCAGCAATATCGTTATGAGGAAGCTGTCCAGGCACATTTCTTAGCCACACGTCGAACCGTAAGCTGCAGCCAGCTGTGCGGGCCAAAGTGATGCGGGTGAGAAGGCCGTCGAGGATTGGCCGTGAACCTCGATGGCAAATCCAACGCTCAAGACACGGGGAGTGCGAGCCTTCTGATGAACAGAACAGGCAAGCACGACCATGGAAGTCACGATTGCGTAATGCCGCCCGGTAAAACCTCGATATCTTCCGGGCCTTGAACGCCACGCAGGGAGGTGTTCTTGCCGTTCGCCACGCAGGTTAGATAGTTCATTTCAGCGCGCACGGCCACGTGTACAGCAGTACGTGAGGTCTACCACGAGTGCGGCAATCCGCGTTCAGAGTCAACAGAAGTCTTTTGATGATTCCTGAAATCTTGACCGTTCTTTTGAAGGCAATGGTTAAGCAAATATGTTGACCCGGTACTTACCAACTACCTTGGTGCTTTACGGACCAGAATAGCCCCGACTTCCTTAGTTTTCCGGATGGAGAGCAAGACGAAATCGACAGCAGCACAGGCTCAGGTCGTGACTGACAGGATGCGCGTTCAGCTCACCAAAACATACGTCAACAAAATCGCTGCAACGGCGAGAGCGACGATGCGAACGCGATGCCGGCTGTCCCATAGACGATGGCTCTGCTGCCAATCCGGCGTACCTTTCGCCACTCGTGTATTCAGTGGAACCAGCAGGAAGATTGTCGCCACTGAAACGACAGCCCAGATAGCAGTGGCCGCGAGTAGAGCCCCGCCTCCTGTCGTTTGCCAATGCAGCCAGGTCTGAATACCAAGCAACACTCCACACATTGGGTACCAGACCGGCATCACTCTTCCAAGCACGAAGGCAAGACGGCTTAGCATCTTTAGCTGCGGTTCGCGATCAAGTCGCCAGGCTGCAGGGTTGACGAACGCAGAGACAGCAAACTCGACACCTACTAACCAAATCACGATCACGAGGGTAGCGACATTGAAGAGGTGCATGGAAGACTCCTGTCAACTGCATTGCTTAGCAGTACCGTATTCCGATTTGCGCAATCGGCTTTCTTACTCGCCACGAACAATACGCGTACTTAATGGATGCTAACGATACAAAATGTATCATTGCTAACTATGATGTCGCACGGTGCTGGCGGGATTCATGCACGATCTAGCAGTGCTACACTTGCTTATGGCGGAGTTGCTTGCAGTCAGCCGAATCGCAGAACGGAAGCTGCGGGACAAGCAGGCCCGGCGGGCGCAGATCACCCAGGCCGCGCGACGTATCGCGGAGCTTGAGGGGTGGTCCAATGTCACTGTTCGACGATTGTCCAACGAGATCGCCTATAGCCAGCCCGTTCTGTACGCTCACTTCGGAAGTCGCGAAGGCGTTGTTGCCGCAGTTGCCATCGAAGGTTTTCATGAGCTGGGCTTAGCTTTACAGAAGGCTCAACAACGCGTAAAGCGCGGCAATCCCATTGAGTCAATCAGCACTGCTTACCTGGAATTTGCTGCGTCTTCACCTGCCCTGTATGAAGCGATGTTTATGCTGAAGCTGAACGTCCCATTCGATGACGAGGCAACTCCACCGGAACTTCGATTCGCTTTTTCCCAGTTGCTGCACCTCTTCCGGGAAAGAAGAGCAAAATCGAAGGTTCAAGCGGAACTGCTCTGGGCATGCCTGCATGGCATCGCCGAACTGACGAGAACGAAGCGGTTCCCACCTGGCCAGCAGAAACAGCGTGTCAAAGAACTCGTTGCATTCTTCACCAGTTCAAACTAAACGATAGGGCGAGTGAGTGACTTCCGCGTCCCCTTCCACAAGGTGTAAACAGGCAGTGTCTCTCTAAGTTCAGAGAGCGGAGCCTGGCCGAAAATTAGTGCTCGGGACGGAGCTGTCGTGCCACAAAAGGCAGAATGGAAACATCCGAAACAGTAAATCTCACCGGATATCGGCGTCCAGCATCCGCGTTGCAGCGCTCAAGCCAACTGCTTTCAAGCAGGTCGTAAGGGGTCTGCATGAGACGTCCGAACAAGACCGCCCGATGGTGTCCAAGTGCTCGTTCGAGCCATCGCTGTTGTTTGATCAACCGTAGACTACGATGTAAAGATGGCGTTCGTCGCAGATGGCGGCAGCAAGACGGTTACTCTGCGTGAGAAGTCGGATGGCCGAAACGCTACCTCGTCGATGCCGATAACTTTTCGGGTTTAATCGTAGGTAAATTGTTATGACGTCCCGGTCATAAATTAGCCCGCGATACAAACACCACCCCTCAGCCATAAGCACCGTGCGTCGTACCAGACCCTCACCAGCCGGGCGTGCGGCCCGAACGCACAAGGTGGTCTACGTAGAATTCAGGTTCGCGGTGTGTTGCAGTCCTACACCGGTGTGTTGATGGCGACGTGATCCTACCGCAAGCTGCTTTTCTCGGCTTAGAATCCGTCCGACAATAAAGGCTTTGTCGAGCCTTGCGAAAGCACACCACAGACCAGCAGCTATCAATACCGGTGCTAAGAATCAACCGCCAGCAATCGACAATCATCCCGTATCCAATACCCGCCTGGGTGCCCGCGATGCACAAATCGGCAAGAACAACGCGTAGCGTAAGCGCACCGATGGAGTCACTCGAAACGTGCGGATGGCAGTCGAAGTCAAGTGCTGTGCTAAAAGGTGCGGCGATTTATCGCCGCACCTTCAAACCCGAGAGCCAGCAGACGCAAAGTATCAACGTAGTGTAGCCAGGAGTGCAATGTCACTTTGTTTGTCCGCAGTATTGGCCTGCGCCTGTTCGAGAACAAGCTGCTTCTCCACCTTTGAGTCAGGTGTGCGAACATATCTTTTGTTCCCGGCCATCCACACCTGCTTCAAGATGTACCGCGAGCCGTACCGGCGAAATACGACCTTGCCGACGGTTGAAGAAAGTGCGGAGCTGTCCACCATCGTCAACTGATACGCAGACGACGTGTCCCCCTCGATCTCGATGAAAGGCGTCAAAGCGCTCATGTGGATGCGGTACATGCCGGGTGCGAGATGGGCGTTGCCGCTTTCAAACGCAAACGGGACATCCACTTTCAAAACGCCACTCTGCGCATGTGCTTTCAAAGCCAGCGAGAATGGCGAGATGGCCAAAAAAACTGCAAAAAGACGAGCGGTGAACCTGAGAACAGCCTGCATCTGCATGACGACCTTCCTTTTAAGGCAGTCGTCAGACCGCCTCCAACTAGAAAGGCGCAATCTCATGCAAAAAGGGGCCACACTGTGATTCAAAAAAACTATTCCGGCTCCGAAAGGCTGCCTGGCCCCTTCAACTGTTGATAAAGCCATGCCCGTGCAAGTGCCCAGTCCCGCTTCACAGAGCGTGGTGAGATGCCTGTGAGCGAACAGATCTGCTCCACGGAAAGGCCTCCGAAATAACGCAGTTCCACAATGCGGGCCTGCCGAGGTTCCCGCTCAGTGAGCCGATGAAGCGCCTCATCGATCATCACGGCTTCCTCCAGCCGGTCATTCGCAATGGCGACCCCATCGTCCATGTCAACCCGCTTTAGACCGCCGCCACGCATCTCCGCATTGCGTTGGCGGGCATGGTCTACAAGCACGCGTCGCATCACGTGCGCGGCCATGCCGATGAAGTGCTGCCGGTTCTGCCAACTCACATCGCCGCCCGCAAGCCGCAGGTATGCTTCGTTGACCAATGCAGTTGGCTGCAGTGTGTGCTCTGCCCGCTCGCGCCGCATGTACGTCTTGGCCAGGCGGTGAAGCTCCTGATATACCAGCGGCAGCAAGTGGTCAGCAGCGTTGGCGTCTCCCGCTCGCATCGCTTGCAACAACATGGTAATGTCGTCCGAATCCCTACTCATACTGCCCTCATAGTCTGTTGCTTACGAAAAGCTCGCTGCCGATCGATGCCTGCTCTCCCGAGCCCTGCGCATAACTCCCAACAGGTCACGCGCGTCTTCCCGCTTCACATCCGGCAGCTCTCGCCTCCACGTCAATTCCCGCAACGCAGGGCACATTGCCTCCAGCGCCCGCCACGAGCGCTGCGGAAAATACCTCGCCTTCATCTGTGCAATCAGCTCATCGCGAGAGGCTTCTGAAATCAACCCACTTCCCTGCGCTAAAGCAAGCGCCTCGCGAAGGTTCACCATCGGATCCGACAAGGCCCGATACGTCCACGCTTCATACGAAAGCGCAACTTCATCATCGCCGTCCAGCACCCCATCGCGGAACATCGCGAACACCCGGCCCACGCCCTGCATGCCGTACATATGTGTCTCCGCTGCCCGCAGCGCACCCATGCTTGAGCAGCCGAACACCTCCACGCCCCGCCCTATCGCCCTCAGCACTTCCTTCGGCGAAACGGCCAGCTTCTGGAAGAACTCTCCGTCGATGATCCCAATGAAACGGACGGCAGGTGGCAGTCGGTCGATGTCGCCGCGGCAGATTGGCGGGCGGAAGTCCGCATCGAGCAACTGCCGCCCCTCTGCGACCGGCAGACTCGGCCCCAGGAACACAACAGTGTCATGCATGCTGCTTCCAGTAATCGACCGCACGCTGTCCCAGCCGTCCATGGTCGGTCGCCCACAGCTCAATCCCCGGCACAATCACCCGCACCACAGAATGCGTGACGCACCCCGGCGTGAAATCGACAACGATCGCCTCGCCCAGCCCTGCAGCCTGCAGCCGCCACATTAGGAACCCCAGATCCTCCTCAAGAGAACTGAACGCATGCGACTCGATGGCGTGCAAAGGCCGGCGGACACGCGACTCGCCAATCGTCCATCTGCCGCGGTTTACGGCAGAGATGCGTCGTGTGTGCAGCATGAACTCCTCCGCAGGCGCGTCCGTCGGCAAAATGTCCTCGCGCACCCCCTGTATATCGACACAGCGCGACTGGGCAGCTTCGGTCAACGCACGTCGCAGCGCCACCTCCGCATTCGGATGGCATCCGAAGCCGAGGTGGGCCATCGGAAAATCGAAGACGCTTTCATCGATGACGGTAGCCACAAACGCCGGCACCCCCACAGCAGATGTGATATCCCGCACAAACGCGCTCAACCCCGCCGCACGAAACAGCTCCATCAGCGCGTTATCGTCCGGCAACTCCACGCACGGACAATGCTCCAGGTCATCCTGATGCCTGCTCCGGGTCTCGCCCAGCGCCTGCCTCCGCACCTCCGGCAACACGCGCGACCCCAGTTCGGCAAACGTCCAGCAATCCCGCTCCACCAACTCGCAAAGGGCATGGCACACCGCCTCCAACTGGTTGTTGCCTGAGGCAAGCCCGGTCGTATCGCTAATGGCAAAAGGCGAGTCATGGGGAAGCTCGTCCCAGATATAACCCGCGAGCTTCGCAGGCACCCAGCACTGCTCCCCTGAAAACAGATCGGCGCCTCGCACCCACGCGCACGTGCTCTCAGCACTGTACCCATCCGTGAGCTCCTGGTTCACCCGCCGGGGATCAAGCGTCCGCGCCTTCCGCGACAGTTCCGCGAACGATGCTTCCACATACGGCAGCCTCGTCTTCAGCGCAGTCTGCCGCTCAATCGCCTCCATCAGCGCACCAACCTTCGCATCAATCGCCCGCATGCCCTTGCCGTTATAGACGGAGATCACATCGGCAGACTGCGGCACAACAGACGTGTAGACAGGAATACCAATCCTGTCCAGACCGGTGATATCGGCAAACCGCGTCACACCAAGCGATCTGCCGATCTCCTCCAAACGCGCGAAAGTCTCCGAAGCCGCAACGACGCGGTCAAGACCGTCAACCTTCTGACTTAGGTTTTCTGGCATTGACCTTTCCACCCAGGATACCTCTCCCGCTGAACTGGCCACCGTCACCATGGTCCGGGTCTTCGCCCGCGGCACCAATCTCCTTCAGTATTTTGTTGAGACCGCGGGACGTTAAATCATCTCCCAGCGAACGGAGAGCCTCTGAATGAGAATGCAAGGATCGCCGTAGAGCCGCTTGCTGTGCGGGATTCAGGGACTCTTCAAAGTCCGCAAACTTCCGCACAAAGTCGCGGAAGTCCTCCTCATGCAAACCTACCTTCACCAGGAACTCTTCTTTTGTCATGACACCCTCTCAGGATGAAATCTACTCAAGATTCATACGCTGCAGCAGTTGCTTGTAGCGCGGCGCAGAGTGGAGCGAACGCAACAGTGGATCCACACTTACAAAGACCAGACCTGGCTCCCGAATGGCATAGGCAGCCTCCAGTGCATCCATAGCCTTGTTCTTATTCCCGCCCAGATTGTAATAGAGCGCAGTCACAAACAGTGGGGAATCTCCCTTCTCACGATCGCCTTTCATGGCAACTGAAAACCATCGTGCAGCTTCGGCAGCATGGCCAGTCTGCGCGTACGCAGTACTAAGGGTTCCAGCCCTCAGGTGCTCGTCACCTTTCTCCACGGCAGTGTGTTGCAGCAGATGTATGGCGTCGTAGGGACGGTTCAATGCAAGGTAGTCTGAAGCAAGCAGGTCAATTGCAGGTTCGAGGCGGTTAATGCTTTCGAAATGGTCTTGCAAGATGCGAGCCGATAGCTCCTCCCGGTGCCCGCAATACGCAGCCATGGCTCCACTGATGGTGGAAAGCGGGGAGTCTGGGTTCGCAGCCTGCACGTAACTCAGTTGCCCCTGCGCTTCCACATCACGGCCTTGTGGCGTAAGCAATGCCAGCGCATACCACAGGTGCCCATTTGTATAACTGGGGCTCAGCTCGATGGCACGCAGGTAATCGCTTTCCGCCTGCTTCCACTCATAGCTCAATACTGTCCGCGCCAACGCACGGGACGCATAAGCCTCCCCCAACATCGGGTCCAGCGCAAGCGCCTGATTGGCAGCCTCCAGCGCGTTCCGCATCATCGGCATCGGGTTCGCAGAACTGTAATGCGCGATCAGGTTATAACTGTCCGCCAACCCCGCATACGCAGGGGCGTATTTGGCGTCGGCCGCCAGCGCCTGCTGAAAATCCGTCACCGCCTCCCGCAGCTTCTCAGGCGTACGCTGCGCCAAACTATACCTGCCCTTTAAGTACGCGTCATACGCCGCTGGAACCGTGGCGTACTGGCGTGCCAGCCTCGCCTTCAGGTCCGGATTCAGCCGAATCTTCAGGTGATACGCCACCTCCGTTGAAATCTCGCTCTGCAACTGCGCCAGGTTCGCAATCTGCCCCTCATACGTCTTGCCCCACAGCTGCGAACCGCTTTCCACATCGATGATCTCTATCGGGATACGTACGCTGTCGCCCTTACTCAAAAACGATCCACTCACCAGTGAACCCACTTGCAGCTGTCGTCCAAAGTCCACGGGATTGGTGTGCTCGGTGGAGTATCGCTGGGCGATCTCCTCGGCTTTCACCTGCAAGTCAGGCATACTCGCCAGATCGTTGGTCAGCGCCTGCGTAAAGCCCACGTTCAGGTACTCCAGCCTGCTGTCGCCGCTTTGGTTGCGGAACGGCAACACCGCCAGCGTGGTCGCTTCAACCATCCGAGTATGCCGCAACCACATCCACCCTCCCAAACTCGTCAGGCAAACGGCGACAACAGCCGCGACCGCCCACATCCAGCCCTTACGTCCAGGCGGGTTCAACTCCCTCAGAATGCACTCGAGGTCTGGAAAGCGATCCTGCGGCTTCGCGGCCAGGCACCGCTCCAAAACACGCGTCCAACGCAGCGGCATACTCCTCGCCGGAAGCTTCACAGCATCGCTGCCTGCCGCAGACTTGCGTTCGTCCCGAACCGGCCGCGAGCCCGTGACCATCTCGCACATCACCACGCCCAGCGCATACTGGTCTGCCTGCGCCGTCACCCTGCCGGTCAGCCGTTGCTCTGGAGCCATGTACCCGGGCGTCCCCATGCCCTCGCGCTCCTCCAGCTTTCCTGCGGACGCGAGTACGTTCAGCGCCATGCCGAAATCTGTAATCACGGCACGCATCGTGCCCGGACCGGAGTTCACCAACATGATGTTCTTCGACTTCAGGTCGCGATGCACAAGCCCCAGTGAATGCGCACAACTCAGACCGCGCACCAGCTGCTCCACCAACCCGTAAGCGGCTGCGGGCTCGAATGGGCCATTGTGCTTCAGGTACTCGCTCAGTGTGGGCCCTTCCAGAAACTCCATGCAAAGAAACATCACGGTAGTACCGGGCGCAGCCTCCACCGTATAAAGCTCGTGAATGCGGCACACGTTTTCCTGTGAAATCGCCCGCGCCTGTTTCACCTCCAGCCTGAACCGCTCCGCTGCTTCTGAAGAACGCACCAGGCCCGGACGAATCGTCTTTAGTGCGACTCGCTCCTGCACCTGCGAATCCCACGCCTCCCACACCTCGCCCATGCCACCACGAGCTATAAATCGGTGGATCGCGAAGCGCCCGGCGACCACCTCTCCCATTTGGAACACTCCGTCTGCGTCCCCGTCGAGGGCCCCATCCGTCGTGCTCACCGACACTGCTCCCATCGAACTCTGTTCGCTTTCAAGCATCGGCTGCGCCATAAAGCTCCCAGCGTCGTCATGGGCGGCGAGCAGCATCTCTACAGTGCGGCGCAGCTCAGGCGAGCCGTCGCATCGGCGATCAAGCAGCGCCGCGCGCGCCGCGCATGACAGCGGCAAGGCTGCTTCAAACAGATCCTCAATGGAGTTTCTCTGGGTAACCATGGCGATGCCCCGAGTTGCGCGTGACCTATTATCGCCCGCAACGGCCGCAATGGTGGCAAAAGTTGGCCATCGGCTACAAAGGCTGCAGACGCACTGGCGCTCCTGCCACCCTGCACACAGCGATCCTTATAGATGAAAGATCAGCGCACCAGTCTGCCTGCCGGTTCAATCAAAAGCTCATCAGGCCAACGCTTCGTCACCGGGTCTGCGAAGCAGTAACTCGTTGGCGCACCACACCATCTTCACCCGAAGATTACTTGTCGTCGGCCGTTGGTCCAAACGTCGCAGGCACCTTTTCGCCCAGCAGCCTCAGATACACCCCGAGCTGAGCCCGATGGTGCATCATGTGGTCCAAAAACAATGTGCGGTATGCGTTGTAGCGCGTCGTCTCAAGCACCAGGCTCCCCTGCTTCAGCAGGGCAAACGGCTCGTCGAACACTGGGTCGGTGGTCGACTTCAAGGTCTCTACCAGGCGCGCAGCCATGGCATCGAACTCCGCTAAAAGCTCGCTCTTCATGCCCATGCGCAAAATCTTGCGCGGATCCTCAGGCGTGCCCATGTTGATTGCTGATACGGTCAGATGCAAGAGCGCAAACCCGACAAGTTCGGCGGTATGACCGGCCAGACGCGTCAGGGGCATGGACTTTTCATGAGGGGCAAAGTCGTTCTTTCCATCCGGCACTTGGTTCAGCACCTTGCGGGTATTTTCAAGTTGCTGTTCCAGCTCAGGCAGCAAGCGTTCTGCGAGGGTCATGATCAATCCTTTACCCGTTGGCTGCAGGTGACTGTGGCCCTTCCTGTCCAGAACAAGGCCAACCAAATGACCCGGCCAGCCTGAAAACTAAGGCTGACCGGACGATGTTTCGACGACGCACACCTTAAACGACTGAGGCTGTAAGGTCGTAGCGATCCAGGTTCATCACCTTGTTCCATGCAGCAACAAAGTCCTTCACGAACTTGCCTTGCGAATCCGCACAGGCATACACCTCAGACGTCGCGCGCAGTTGAGCGTTGGACCCGAAGATCAGGTCGGCGCGTGTGGCCTTCCACTTCACCTCGCCCGAAGCACGCTCGCGCGCTTCAAAGGTGTCCTGGCTGTCTGACGTGGGCTTCCACAGGTACTTCATGTCCAGCAGGTTCACAAAGAAGTCGTTGGTCAGCATCTCAGGACGGTCGGTAAACACACCGTACGTCGTGCCACCGAAGTTGGTCTGCAGCATCCGCAACCCCCCCACCAGCACGGTCAGCTCCGGTGCAGTCAGGCGTAGCAACTGCGCCTTGTCCAGCAAGGCCACCTCCGCCGGCTCCTCCTTGCGGTAGCCATACGAACGAAACCCGTCGACAATTGGCTCGAGAAAGCCAAACGACTGAACGTCCGTCTGCTCCTGCGAGGCATCCGTGCGACCCGCTAGAAACGGCACCACAGTCTCGATACCGGCATCCTTGGCCGCCTTCTCCACACCGGCAGCGCCCGCCAGCACAATGAGATCGGCCAGCGAAATCTTCTTACCGTCTGCTGCCGTAGCGTTAAATTCAGACCGGATCTTCTCCAACGCCTTCAGCACGCGCCCCAACTGGGCTGGCTGGTTCACCTCCCAGTCCTTCTGCGGCGTCAGCCGAATGCGCGCACCATTGGCACCACCACGCTTGTCAGAGCCGCGGAACGTCGAAGCCGAGGCCCATGCGGTCGATACCAACTCCGACACCGACAGTCCCGACTCCAGTACCTTCGCCTTCAAAGCCACAATGTCCGCATTTTCCACCAGCGGGTGATCCACCTTAGGCAGGCAATCCTGCCAGATCAGCTCTTCCGCCGGAACTTCCGGCCCAAGATAACGGAAGCGTGGACCCATGTCGCGGTGCGTCAGTTTGAACCACGCCCGCGCGTAAGCGTCCGCAAACTTCTCAGGGTGCGCAAGAAAATCACGCGAGATCTTGTCGTAAATCGGGTCCACACGCAGCGCGATGTCTGTCGTCAACATGCCCGGCTGCTTCCGTTTGTTTGCATCGTGCGCGTCCGGCACCGTGTCCGCACCGGCATCGCCCTTCGGCTTCCACTGATGTGCACCGCCGGGGCTCTTGGTCAGCTCCCACTCAAACTTGTACAGGTGCTCAAAGTATTCGTTGGTCCACTGCGTGGGTCGGGTCGTCCACGTCACTTCAAGTCCGCTGGTAATCGCGTCGCCCGCAATACCAGTCTTGTACGCGCTGCTCCAGCCAAGGCCCTGGTTCTCAATCGACGCACCCTCCGGCTCCTTGTCCAGGTGGCTGCCCGCGCCGGCTCCATGCGTCTTGCCAAACGTGTGGCCACCCGCAATCAGCGCAACCGTCTCCTCATCGTTCATGGCCATACGGCCAAACGTCACGCGAATGTCGTGTGCGGACTTTGCGGGGTCAGGCACACCTTCAGGACCCTCTGGATTCACGTAAATCAGGCCCATAGTCGTCGCACCCAGCTGGCTCGCAAGCTCACGCTCGCCGGTGTAGCGCTTGTCCGTTCCCATCCAGGTGGTCTCCGCACCAAAGTCCACGTCGTGGTCCGGCTCCCACGTGTCCGGCCGGCCGCCAGCAAAGCCAAAGGTCTTGAAGCCCATCGTCTCCATAGCCACATTCCCCGCCAAAATCAGCAAGTCAGCCCATGAAATCTGCTTGCCATACTTCTGCTTTACGGGCCACAGCAAACGGCGCGCGCGGTCAAGATTGGCGTTATCGGGCCAGCTGTTCAGGGGAGCAAAACGCTGCTGGCCGCGACCTCCGCCACCGCGGCCGTCATAGGTGCGGTAGGTGCCCGCCGCGTGCCACGACATGCGCACGAACAGCGGACCGTAGTTGCCGAAGTCAGCTGGCCACCAGTCCTGCGAGTTCGTCATCACCGCGGCAAGATCCTTTTTCAAACCGGCGTAATCCAGCTTCTTGAACTCCGTGGCGTAATCGAACTCCTCGCCCATCGGGTTCGACAGCTCGGAGTGCGCATGCAGCAGATCCAGCTTTAAATGATTCGGCCACCAGTCGCGTGCAGTCTGGTGACCACGGTGGCCAGAGCCTGTTCCGCTGCCATTGCCGTTGCTTACCATGCTGGCCGGCAGAGCGGCAGGGTTAAACGGGCACTTGGCATCTTCAAGCGGCGCGCCAGGAACCATTGCATTCACTTCAGTTTTTGCTTGAGCGGTGTACTCAGTATCATTAAGTGCCATGTCGCTTCTCCCTGCGCTGTTCTGATTCATAAATCTCGTTCATAAAAGTCTTGGGTCAAGAGCAAGCCGGCATCGGCACGGCTTCCCTGAACTCCCCAGCTCAAAACTAGCACCTGTCCGGCTATAGTTCAAATACGAAAAGAGCCTACTAGGTATAGGCTTTATCTATGGAACTCCAGCAGCTTCGATACGTCTGCGCGGTAGCCGATACTGGCAGCTTCAGTCGTGCGGCGGAGCGCTGCCAAATCGCCCAGCCATCCCTTTCGCAGCAAATCCTCAAGCTGGAGGAGGACCTGGACGCTAAGCTCTTTGATCGCCTGGGCCGCAGCATCCGCCTCACTGAAGCTGGCCGCGCCTTCCTGCCCCACGCCCGTTCAGTCCTGCAGAATGTGGAGGCTGCCCGCTCCAGCGTCGCCGTGCAGCAACTGGACGTTCGAGGCAGCGTGGCGGTCGGTGTCATCCCAACCATTGCACCCTACCGTATGCCGGGGTACACGGCGCGCTTCACAGAAAAGTTTTCCCAGGCCCGGATGCGGATTGTGGAAGACATGACCCCGGCCCTGGTAGAGGGATTGCGCGACCAGTCGATCGATCTCGCGATCCTGGCATTGCCGTTGCGGCACAAGGATCTGGAGGTGATTCCGCTTTGCACAGAGCCGGTATTCGCAGCGCTGCCCAGGGATCACCCACGCGCGGGATCAGACTCACTCTCTTTGAACGACCTGCGCGGAGAGCCCTTTGTCATGCTGCGAGACGGTCACTGCTTTCGCGACCTGAGCATCGCGGCCTGCAGCAGCGCCAGGATCACTCCCAACATCGCCTTTGAGAGCGGCCAGTTCAGCAGCGTGCTCGCCATGGTGGGCGCTGGTGTAGGCATCTCCATGGTGCCAGAGATGGCCGTGGATCCAGGCGCTGCTTGCTGCTACACGCGGTTGAGTGATGCGCGTGCTCGCAGAACTATCGTGCTCGCATCCCTGCGCGGACGGACCTTCAACCTCGTCCAGAACGCCTTCGCCGACGTAGTCACGGCCATGGAACACACTCGACGCCACGACCTTTCATCGCCGTAGCCCTGCAGCAACGACTGAGAACGATGAAAGTAACAGTGCTGACGCTCTGGGCAAACCGTAACTGACCACAGCATCGGACGAACCTATGCCGGATCGTAGTTCAAATTCTGGCTCAGCCAGCGCTCCGCTTCCAGCAGCGCCATACCCTTGCGGCCGGCATAATCCTCCACCTGCTCGCGGTCGATCTTGCCCAGGCTAAAAAATCGGGATTTCGGGTGTGCAAAGTAAAGCCCGCTCACGCTCGACCCAGGCCACATCGCAAACGACTCGGTAAGCTGCATTCCCGTATTTGTCTCCACATTCAGCAGCTTCCAGATAGTGCCCTTCTCCGTATGGTCCGGGCAGGCCGGATACCCGGGTGCTGGCCGGATGCCACGATACTTTTCACTAATAAGGTCTTGGGGTGTAAAGGTCTCCGCGCAGCCGTAGCCCCACTGGTCGCGAACCCGCTTGTGCAGGCATTCGGCAAAAGCCTCAGCAAGGCGGTCGGCCAGGGCTTCGGCCATGATCGCGTTGTAGTCGTCGTGTTCGGAGCGAAACGCATCGCAGAGGGACTTCAACCCAATGCCGGTAGTAACAGCAAACGCACCCACGGAATCGCACAAACCCGTGTAGAGCGGAGCGACGTAATCGGCCAGCGAGCGGCACAGTTCCTTGCCTTCGCGATTCGCCTGCTGCCGCAGAAAATGCAAACGCGGCAGCATCTCACTTCGCGTGTGGTCCGTGTATAGCTGCACGTCGTCACCAACAGCACTGGCTGAAAAAAAGCCGTAAACGCCCCGCGCAATAAGCAGATTCTCGCGAATGATGCGGTCGAGCAGCAAATTGCCGTCATGAAAGATCTGTCGGGCCTGCTCACCCTGCATCTCGTCGTCAAGAATGCGTGGGTAGATCCCGCGCAGCCCCCACGTGTGAAAAAACGGAGACCAGTCGATGTATTCGCGAAGCACGCTCAGGGGAAAGTGATCCAGCACGCGCACTCCGAAAAACTCAGGCGTGGCCAGGTCTTCCTCGCGCCAATCAATCGGCGTATGGCGCTCGCGTGCGGCCGTTAACGGCACCATACTCTGCTTGGGCTGAGCGTAGTTCCTGCGGATGCCGTCATACTCGGCCTGGTGCTGCGCCAGAAACGCGTCCTTGCCTTCGTCGCTCAGCAGGCTGGTAGTCACCGGCACAGCGCGACTGGCGTCAGTAACATGTACAACAGGTGCACTGTAATGCGGAGCAATCTTGATGGCAGTGTGCGCGCGGCTCGTCGTCGCACCACCAATCAGCAGCGGTATCTTGAAGTGCTGCCGTTCTAACTCCCGGGCAACATGAATCATCTCATCCAGCGACGGTGTAATAAGTCCACTTAGGCCAATAATGCTGGCACTCTCTAACCTTGCACGCTCCAAAATCTTCTCTGCCGACACCATCACGCCTAAGTCGATCACCTCGTAGTTATTGCATGCCAACACCACGCCAACAATATTCTTCCCAATGTCATGGACGTCGCCCTTCACCGTAGCAAGAACAATCTTGCCCTGAGCTTTCACCGCCTGACCCGACGCGGCGAGCGCCGCCTTTTCGGCCTCCATGTACGGTGTCAGATGTGCCACCGCCTTCTTCATCACACGCGCGCTTTTCACCACCTGCGGCAGAAACATTTTCCCGGCACCGAACAGGTCGCCAACCACACTCATGCCGTCCATCAGCGGGCCTTCAATGACCAGCAGCGGTCGCCCAAGCTTTACACGGGCCTCCTCCGCATCCTGGTCGATGTAGCTGTCAATTCCCTTCACCAAAGCATGCGACAGACGTTCTTCGACGGTACCGTTGCGCCACTCCTCGGTCTTCTTCTCCGCAACCTCTGCACCAACGCCCTTCAGGGCTTCACCGAACTCAACCAGTCGCTCCGTCGCATCGGGACGGCGATTCAGCAGAACGTCCTCGACCAGCATCTTGAGCCGAGGTTCTATCTCCTCATACACCTCAAGCATGCCCGCATTCACAATGCCCATGTCCATGCCAGCAACGATCGCATGATAGAGAAACGCGGAGTGCATGGCTTCGCGAACCTTGTTGTTCCCGCGAAAGCTGAAAGAAATATTCGATACACCGCCACTTACTTTTGCGTGCGGTAAGTGGGCCTTAATCCACCGCGTCGCCTCGATAAAATCGACAGCATAGTTGTTATGCTCTTCCATGCCGGTCGCCACAGTCAGCACATTCGGGTCGAAGATAATATCCTCTGCCGGAAAACCTACCTCACCTACCAGGATGCGATAAGCACGCTCGCAAATACGGATCTTCTCTTCGTAAGTCGCCGCCTGTCCCTGTTCATCAAAGGCCATCACAACAACGGCCGCACCGTACTTCAGCACCGTCCGCGCGTTCTGGCGAAACTTGTCCTCACCCTCTTTCAGCGAAATTGAGTTGACGATTCCCTTACCCTGCAGGCACTTCAGGCCGGCTTCAATCACCTCCCATTTGCTTGAGTCAACCATGAACGGAACCTTGGCAACCTCAGGTTCGCTGGCGAGCAACTGCAGATAGCGGGTCATGGCGGCAACGCCGTCAATCATGCCCTCGTCCATACATATGTCGATGACATTCGCGCCATTCTCCACCTGCTGACGCGCAACACTTACGGCCTCTTCGTACTTGCCTTCCTTGATCAGCTTCGCAAATTTGGGCGAGCCGGCCACGTTCGTGCGCTCACCCAGAATCATGTAAACCCCGGGCTGCTGTGTAAAAGGCTGAGAGCCGGAGAGACGCAGCGGCTTCGCCTGCGGTATGGCTTGCACGGTCTCCGTCACGCGGCCATCTCGGCAGGGGAAAAGTCCAGCGAGCGCGGTTCCCTGTCCTTGAGCGCTGTGGCGATCGCCGCAATGTGGTCCGGCGTGTTGCCGCAGCAGCCGCCGGCGATGTTGATCAGCCCGCCCCCGGCGAACTCGCCAAGGTACCGAGCCATATCCGCCGGACCAAGATCAAAGCCGGTTTCAGACAGCGGGTTCGGCAAACCGGCATTGGGGTAGCACGACACTGCGACGTTCGCCTTCTGCGACAGCTCACTCAGGAACGGGTACATCAGGTCCGGGCCAAGCGAGCAGTTCAAACCAACCGACAAAGGCCTGACGTGCTTCACCGCATTCCAGAACGCCTCGGTCGTCTGGGCAGAGATTAGGGTCTCACCACCACGACCCACCGCAGCAGAAATCATCACTGGGAGCTCCACACCTTCCGCATCAAACACCTCACGAACGGCGACAAGCGCAGCCTTGGCATTCAGCGAATCGAAGATCGTTTCCACCAATAACAGGTCGCTTCCCCCGGCCATCAGCGCACGAATCTGGTGGGCATACGCCTCTTTGACCTGGTCGAAAGTCACCACACGAAATCCCGCATCTTCCGCATCCGGCGAGTTCGACAGCGACACCGTCATGGGCCCAATCGCACCGGCAACAAAGCGCTGGCGACCCGTGGCATCGCCCACGCGGTCAGCCCAGGTGCGGCACTGCCGCGCTGATTCGTAGTTGATCTCCCATGCAAGATCATTCAAAAACGCATCTTCAAGAATGCCCTGGTAGAAGTCCGGATTCTTCCGGCCGCCGGTCTCTCGCGGATCGTCGACAAAAAATTCGCTCTGGGTAATCCCCGTCGCACCAAAGGTATTGGTCTCAAGTATGTCCGCACCCGCTTCAAGAAAACGGCGGTGAATATCACAAATCATCTCCGGCTGCGTCAGTGAGAATAGATCCCCATTGTTCAGCAGGTCCTTCGTCGACTTACTAAAACGTTTGCCACGCATGTCCGCCTCGGTCATACCGTAGGTGCGGATGGTGGTGCCCATCGCCCCGTCGATAATGGCGATGCGCTGCCGTAGGATGGCCAAAAGCGGGTGCGTGTCGTGGCTGGTCACATAGGGTCTGATGAAGCATTCAGGCGCTTCGATTCCCGGCGAAGTTGGGTGGCCACGTTGTTCCGGCCGCCCCTGGAAACCAACCTCAGTATACGGTGCGCTAGTACTCGGCAATCGGGTGGACAGTCGGCGTCTCGAAGACGTCGGGCAAGCCCACTGGCGCGCCGTCCCGAACGTAGACGACCCCACCTTTCATCACCCACTGCACGTGCTCCATCGTAGAAATGTCGGCAATCGGGTCGCCCTTCACGGCGATCATGTCGGCATTGCACCCAACCTTCACGCAACCCGCCTTGCCGCTCACGCCCAGCAGCGCTGCCCCGTTGTGCGTGGACGCCAGCAGGGCATCACCCGGCGCCATTCCCGCCTTCACGAGCAGGCCAAATTCGTGCGCATCCATTCCGTCTGACGTGTCGGTTCCAAACGCAATCTTCACGCCGGCCTTGTAGGCGCCGCCCAGCATCCCCTGAATCAACGGCGACACGACATGAATCTTCTCCACCGCCGAAGGCGACAGCTCCTCAGGATGCTTGATCGCGATACCAGTAATTTGGTCGACGACAAGCAGTGTAGGCACCAGGAAGGTACCATGCTGCTTCATCAACGCGAAGCTCTCGGAGTCGGCGTAGGTGCCGTGCTCAATGGAGTCGACCCCAAGCCTCACCGTCGCGTCGATCGCCTTCTTTCCGTGGGCGTGCGCAGCCACCTTCAGGCCCAGCGAGTGAGCCGTGTCGATGGCAGCTTTGATCTCTTCGTCGGTCATGGTCTTCGCCTGCGGATCATCGCCGATAGAAAGCACACCGCCAGAGGGCATAATCTTGATCACGGTAGCGCCGCGGCGGCGATGTGCGCGCACCTCTTTCATCACCTCTACAGGTCCGTCAGCAACAGACCCGCCAAGAGTGGCATTCGTCCAGTCCGGCATAATGCCATTGCGCGGATCGCTGTGGCCACCCGTACTGGAGATGGGCTCAAGCGAAATGATCATGTGCGGTCCCGGGATCCAGCCGCGGTCAATGTCCCGCGCCAGCGCAAGATCAAGCTCATTCGAGCTGCCCACGCTGCGAACCGTCGTAAAACCCTCATCCAGCAGGCGTCGCGCAAAGCCCACAGCGCCGCCCATCGTTTCCGCCGGCGAAATGGTTAGCTCTTTCTGGAACGGATTGATCCCATAGTGCGGTGGCGCATCCACGTGCTGGTGGCAGTCGATCAGGCCGGGCATAAGGGTTGCGGCGCCAAGATCAACGATTTGCGCACCGGGGATCGAAACGGTGCCGGGTGTCACGGCAGTGATGCGGTCGCCAGTGATCGTGACTGTGACCGGGCCGGCGAGCGATGCCGTATCGCCGTCGAAAAGGTGCGCCGCATGAATAGCGACAACAGAGGGTGCAACTAAACCTGCGGCTTGCGCTCTGCCATTGCAGACTGCGGACAGGGCAAGCAACGTGGCGCAGAAAGCGCACAGGGCAAAGTGTTTCGGGGGCATGGCGGCAGCCTATCCGCTTCTCTCCATAATCACAAGGTCCTTGCCGCAGCCGATGTTGTACCGCTGCCGCGTTAGGATGGAGTGTGCCCACAAGACAGGTACGCGACCGAGAGACCATGTCCGACGAAACCATTCAAGAACGTGCCCTCCGCGTCATCGCCGTCAAACAACGGCTGCCGCTCGAATCCGTAACTCCTGAAAGTACGTTCGAGAGCCTTGGCATCGACTCACTCGACCGGCTCAACATCCTCTTCGACCTGGAAGGTGAATTCGACATCGAGATCAACGACGAAGAAGCCAAGAAGGTTGAGACCATGCAGCAAATGGTTGACGGCATCCAAAAGCTGGTGGATGCCAAACAGCAAAAGGCGGCTGAGGCTCAGTGATGCGGGGCACGCCGGGCCTGCGCCGAGTGGTCGTGACCGGCACCGGCGTCATCAGCGCGTTAGGCAGCAATACAGCTGAGTTTTGGCAGGCGCTGTCTACGGGCGAGTCAGGCATTCGCGAACTTACGGGCATCAACCCGGATCAGTTTCGTTTTCGCCATGCGGCAGAGGTCAAAGGGTTTGACGCAGAGGCCCTCTTCGACTCAAAAGAACTAGCCTTTCTCGACCGTTTTGCGCAGTTCGCGCTGGTCGCCGCGGACGAAGCTGTAAAGCAGGCCGGCGTGGAGTGGACAGCCGGGCTGAGTGAACGCTCGGCAGTTGTCACCGGCTCCAGCTTCGGTGGTCGCGGTGCAGAAGAAGCCGGCTACTGGGAGCTCTTCCACAACAACCGCACTCGCGTTCATCCCCTCACCATCCCACAAAGTATGAGCAACGCCGGTGCAAGTCACATTTCCATGCGATATGGCATGCAGGGTCCGGCCTATACGGTCTCCACGGCCTGTGCCTCATCCGCACATGCCGTTGGCCAGGCCTTCTGGATGGTCCGCAGCGGCATGGCCCCACTGGCGATTGCGGGTGGCAGCGAAGCTCCACTCTACCTGGGCGGCCTAAAGGCATGGGAGGCCATGCGCGTCGTCAGCAAAGACACCTGCAGGCCCTTCTCAGCCGATCGCAGCGGTTTGATTCTCGGTGAGGGCGGAGCCATGCTCATTCTGGAGCCGCTGGATGACGCACTGGCCCGGGGCGCCGTTCCCCTGGCGGAGATCGTCGGCTTTGGCATGTCGTCCGACGCAGGTCACATCACCCAGCCATCGCCGGATGGCGCAGCCAGAGCCATGCGTGCGGCAATGGACGACGCAGGCATGCAGCCGGAGCAGTTCGGCTATATCAACGCGCATGGAACGGCCACGGAGGCTAACGATCGCAGCGAAACCGCAGCCATCCGTTCGGCTTTTGGTGAACACGCGAACGCGCTGGCCGTGAGTTCAACCAAATCCATGCACGGGCACACGCTGGGCGCTGCAGGTGCCGTGGAAGCCGTAGCCTGTGTAGAGACTCTGCGCAACGGCATACTCCCGCCAACGGCAAACTTCACCGCCCCCGATGCCGCCTGCAACCTGGATATCGTGCCGAATCAGGCGCGTTCCCAACAGGTGGAGGCTTGTCTCTCGAACTCCTTTGCCTTTGGCGGTCTAAACGCGGTTCTCGCCTTCAAACGTTGGCTGTAGCCCGAAGCGCGCCGGGTGAGACGAAACACAGTGTCACCAATCTCACCTCATGAAGCATTGCGGGCGTCGGCCGCGCTTAACCAGCGTACCGACCGCGCGATTCCCTCCTCAACGCCAACTCCCGGCGCCCAACCCAGCTCCGCGCGCGCCTTGGCCGCTGAGAATTCCTGACTGCGGCCAAGCAGGTAAACGGCATGCCGTGTCAACAACGGCTTGCCCAGCAGTCCCCATCGGTGCGGCGCTTCCAGGATCGCTGCCAGCGTCATTGCACGCGCGAACGAGAAGTCAATCCACGGCGGCCTCACCTGCAAAGCCGCAGCGAAAACCCCGAGATAGCGCGCCCACGTCGTGCCTGATCCATCCGCCAGGTTGTACGCCTGCTCCACAGCTACTCTGCTTTCAGCAGCAAGAATCATGGCAGCGGCAACGTCGTCGACATAAATAAAGCCGCCTTCAGCTGAACCACCGTCGATGGTCGCCATCAATCGCTGCTTCAGCAGCTTTGCCATCTCAACAGTAAAGTCCTTGCCGCGCGGACCATAAATCGTGGCCGGACGCACAACCGCCACCGGCAAACCCCTGACCGCCGCCGCCCACACGGCCTGCTCTCCCCGCAGCTTGGTCCGGTTATACGGCAGCATCGTCTCTACCAGCGGCATCGTCTCATCGCTCGGTGACGAAGGATAGCCATAGACATCGGTGGTACTCACGTGGACAAAGCGTTCCAGAGAAGGCGATTGCGTTGCAGCGTCCAGCAGATTCCGCGTCCCATTAACGTTCGCATCGACGTACATCTGCATCGGTGCCCAATCGGTCGAACACGCGGCGCAATGAAAGATGTGAGTGCAACCGGCCACCGCGGCACGCAGCGTCTCCGGCGCAGTCAGCGTGCCCTCCCGAACCGTGACTGTCAGATCAGCCAGATGGCTCAGGTTTGAGCTTCGACGAGCCAGAACACAAACCTTCGCCCCCCGCTTCACAAGCATCCGTGCCAACGCGCCGCCCAAAAACCCGCTGGCACCGGTAACCAGAGCGCGCAACGGCTAATTCTGCCGAAGCTGTGAAAACGCGTCAAGCACAAAGCTGAGGTGGTCCAGCGTGTGCGCCGCCGTTACGCACAGACGCAACCGTGCCACTCCCTGCGCAACCGCCGGAAACATGACCGGCGCGGCAATAATGCCATGGTTGCGCAACCGTCGCGCAAACAGCGCGGTTTGCGCCTCGTCCCGCAGAATCACAGGAATCACAGCGGTCGTGGACAAGCCGGTGTCATAGCCCAGGGACCGCAATCCCTCGCGCAAAAAGTCGCCATTGCGCTGAATGGTCGCAACGCGGTGCGGTTCTTCCGCAAGTATCGCCAGACCGGTAGTGATCGCCGCAACCGATGCAGCCGAAAGTGCAGCAGAAAAAATGTACGGCGAAGAGGCATGCTGCAAAAAAATCGCAATCTCGCGGGAGCACGCGACGAACCCGCCAGTCGATGGGATCGACTTCGCCAGCGATCCGGTCCAAAGATCAACCTCGCCGGTGTCAATACCGAAGTGCTCATCCGTTCCACGGCCCGTTGCACCAAGCACGCCGCTCGCATGGGCCTCGTCCATCAGCAGGAAACAGCCAAACTCCTTCTTCAACGCAATCAGCTCCGGCAAAATGCAAACATCGCCATCCATGCTGAACACACCGTCTGAAATGATCAGCGTCCGGTTGGCCGTAGTCGGCTTCTCCAGCTCTGCCCGCACTGCGGAAGGATCGTTGTGTTTAAACTTCTGCACCTGCACACCCGCCATGCGACAGGCATCCATCAGGCTTCTGTGGCAGAACTCGTCCAGAATAACGCGGTCAGAAGGCCCGAAAAGACCATAAATCACGGCAAGATTGGCCATGTACCCGGAAGACACCGTAAGCGCAGCCTCGGTGCCTTTGAATGCCGCAAGGTCCCGTTCCATCTCCGCATGGATGTCCAGCGTACCGGTCAGCAGGCGTGCGCCGCTGGTGCTGGTCCCATAGCGCGCAATGGCCCGCTGCGCCGCGCCGTCGATCCTTGGGTCGCCAATCAACCCCAGGTAGTCATACGACGACATCATCAACATCTGATGTCCATCCGCCGTCACGCACGGGCCAGCCTTGGCCTGCAGAGGCATGTGGAAGGGATACGCGTCAACAGAAACCGCCAGGGCCGTGCCCTCAAAGATCCGCCGCGCGCGTGCGTCCAGCAGGTCGCCCTTCTTGAAGCTCCAGGTATGCGGCTCTGCAAAGTAGCTGCCGAACATCTCGCCGGACGAGGAAGGGAAAGCGCGCTCTGTGGAAGCGGCGTCAAGCAGGGCCGATGGTGTACTCATGTGCCTATGATGCTATGCCTTCGACCGCTGGTTTGCCCAATCCATGTCATCGATCTTTCTCGACAGGTGGAACAGACACACCTGAATCACTGGCGCATGGCATGCAGGCCCTGAAACACATTGGCAGGTCGACGCCCGTGCGCGAACACCAGACAACCAGTGGCAGCGTCGCTTTTGCGCCGACCGTGGCAATGGGGTCTCAACAAACCCTCACCCTCCCCTTGTCCAAAGCATCGAGCTGAACTCTCCTCAAAGCATGTGGTTCCCGGCGGCACCCATGGCCAGAATCACGAGCAGCGTAAGCAGAACAGCCACAATTACCCCTGCGGCAAGCGCCACCTTCCAACCGGTGTGAACGGCCTCCACATTGCTCGCCGGTGGCGGCACTGCTAAGCCCGCAGGCACGGATTGAACCCCTGGCACGGACGGCATCGTCGGCACACGTGGGCCCGTCTTCCCTTTTGCACCATCACCATGCCCAGCGGCATCACCAGCCTTCGCCGCAACCGGGTCCTGCGGCTTGGCCGGCACGCGCGGCTGGCCGAACACGGCCTGCGCCGGAGAGCCCACGAACACAGGCGCGGGATTGCGGCGACGTCGGCTCGTCGCTTGCTCCGCAACCGGTTGTACCGCTTCTAGAGATCTCCGCACCGGGTACCCCACTGAAGCAGGGGCAGGCGGCGGAGCTGCACCCCGTCGGACAGGTAAAAACACGGCCTCGCGTTCGCAGGACGGTGCCGCAAGTGCATCCAGCATGGCAGATGCGCTGCCGAGCCGCAGCGCCTTGTCCTTCGTCAGCAGCCCCCGAATAACAGCATCCAGGCTTGCGGGAATATCCAGGTTCCTTTCCCGCGGCGGTACAGGATCGCGGTTCAGCAGCTCCGAAAAGACAATCGCGCTCGTGGCACCACGGAACGGCACAGCTCCGGTGGCCATCTCGTATAACACTGCCCCCAGGCTAAACAGGTCAGACCGCGCATCCATCGGCTCCCCGCATGCCTGCTCCGGCGACATGTACTCGACTGTACCCACGGTTGCACCCGCGCGCGTCAGGTCATCCACCGACCCATGTGCGGAACGGTTGCCGTCGGCCATTTTCGCCAGACCGAAATCAAGAACTTTAATGTCCAGCGAACCCCGGCCATCACCCAGCAGAAACAGGTTTGCGGGCTTGATATCGCGATGCACAATACCCCTCGCGTGCGCCGCCTGCAGGGCCAAACCAACGCGGAACGCGACCTCGCGAACGTCCTCTGGTGGAACAGGACCGCGCTCCATCCGCTCCTTGATGTTCTCGCCCTCGAGCAACTCCATCACAAGGTACGGGTCGCCGTCCTGCTCACCGATATCAAACACCGTGCAGATGTTGGGATGACTCAGCGAGGACACCAGCCGCGCCTCGCGCAAAAATCGGTCACGCGGTCCGCTCACCGGCAAGTCGCGGTGCAGCACCTTGATGGCAACCTGCCGATGCAGCCGCGTGTCCAGCGCGCGGTACACCACGCCCATGCCGCCGGAGCCCAACTCGCCCAGAACGCTGTATGGGCCAAAGCTGAGTGCCTTGGGCTGCCCAAACACCTCGAACTCATGCCCCTGGTTTAAAACGGCGATCCCTCTCTCGTCCCCGCAATTTCGGTCCTGCGCCCCGTCGCTTCGCACACCTGTAACGCTCAGCTGCTTCCGCGGCACCCGTACGCCGCACATCACCGTCACCAGCGGACTCCTCTCGGCACACCCGCCGCACAAGCTACCATCAACCGCATGCGCGCCCTGCCTCAAGTTCCCTTCCTACCCGGTCAGACCCTGCTGTTCGACGCCGACGACACACTCTGGGAAAACAACATCTACTTTGAGCGAGCCATCGCAGGTTTCGTAGATCTGGTAGCACACCCCACACTATCTTCGGCACAGGTCCGCGATCACTTTAATCACCTCGAACACACACGCGTGCAAATGCACGGGTACGGTACCCGCAGCTTTCGCAACTCCATGACGGCGTGCCTGGAAGAGCTTGCCGCCTGCGACACCACTGCGGAGCAGCACAAATGCCTCGATGAGCTCGCGCACTCCATCGTGTCAGCGCCCATTGCATTACTTCCAGGCGTGGAGAACACACTGCAACAGCTGGCAATCCGTCACCGGCTCGTGCTGGTCACCAAAGGCGACAGGGACGAACAACTGGAAAAGCTCGGCAGGTCCGGCCTCTCTGGCCTGTTCAGCGCAACAGAAGTGCTGCCGGAAAAGCATCGCGCCGCGTACGAGGAGCTTCGCAGCCGTCATCGGCTTGACTCTGCCACCACCTGGATGATGGGCAACAGTCCGAAAAGCGACATCAACCCCGCTCTCGCGGCAGGCCTGCACGCTGTGTTTCTTCCGCACAGCAACACCTGGGTGCTAGAGCATGAGCTGCTCATCGACGCTCCCGCCGGCCGGCATCTCTTCCGCGCAGATCGGTTCTCCGACCTGCTGCAGGCCTTCTGAAACGCTGACACGCAGGCAGCCACAATGGTATAGTCACACCTGGATCGATGAGCCGTTTGTGACTGCGCCAGGCCGGCGCACCATCGCACGCGGAGGTGGCGAAATTGGCAGACGCACTAGCTTGAGGTGCTAGCGCCGCAAGGCATAGGGGTTCAAGTCCCCTCCTCCGCACCATCCTTCAGTACAGCAGCACAACGAGTCAGCCCATCGGCTGGCCTTGCTTCTTTCGCCGTCTGCGCGCCCGCAGCGAACCCGACCGATGCTACTCTTAAAGACGGACACTGGTCCTCCTCCTCGGTGGCAGGATCGTTCCCATTCCAGCTTGCAACACAGTGCCCACGCGCACGCCGTAAAGGACTCCCACCGCAATGACCGTCCTGCTTGTTCTTCTCGTCATCGTCCACGTTGTGGTGTGCCTGTTCCTCATCGGTGTCGTACTTCTGCAGCAGGGCAAAAGCGCCGACCTGGCATCGGCCTTCGGCGGCCAGGGAACGCAAACCGCCTTCGGCCCGCGCGGCACAGCCAACCTGTTCACACGACTAACCACCTGGTCTGCAGTCCTGTTCATGCTCACCTCCATCGGCCTCACCATCCTGCTGTCACGCTCGGGCGACCGCTCCGTACTCGCCGGTGCAAAAACGACGCAGAGCGCACCTGTCAAGAAGTAACAGGAAGCCCGAGCGAGATCTTGATCCGCGAAACATTCCCGGTCGGTCCTCTGCAGTGCAACTGCACCCTGCTGGGCGATGAGTCCACCGGCGAAGCCACCGTGGTCGACCCGGGCGGCGACGTCCAACGGATCGAAGCCATCCTGGCAAAACACAATCTCCGTCTTACCCAGATCGTGGTGACACACGCCCACCTGGACCACATCGCAGGCGCTCATACCCTCCGGCAGCGCACAGGCGCACCCGTCCTCTATAACCAGCACGACCTGCCGCAGTTGGCACTCATGCCGGAGCAGGCGGCGTGGATGGGTGTCCCCGTTCCAACGGTGCTTGCTCCCGATGCCAGTGCCGACGACGGCATGGTCCTAAGAGTGGGCTCCACACCAGTGGAGGTCCTGCACACTCCCGGACATACCCAGGGCAGCATCTGCCTGCACCTCCCCTCAGAACACCTGCTGCTTGCCGGCGATACCCTCTTCCGCGACGGCATCGGCCGTGCCGACTTTCCGGGTGGGAACCTTCCGCAGCTGATGCGATCCATCGCGACCCGACTGTTGCACCTGCCAAAGTGCAACGTGGTGGTTCCCGGGCACGGTCCAGAAACCACGCTCGGACGCGAGCTGGAATGCAACCCGTTCATTCAGAATGTGTAAGTTGAGTTGCCGACTGTCATGCGACGCATGAAGTATCTCCTACAAGTCGTTACAGACATGGTTCCACGTTACAGACTCGGTCAACTCCCGTTATCAAACGAGTAACCCCTAAGTCGAACTCCTCTTGCTGCACGATCAGGCTCAGAACAAGCCACCCCTGCGCCGCCATGCCATAGAACGATCCGGGATGGACAACCACCCCGCAGTGCTCCACCAGAAGAACAGCCAGGTCCTGGTCCGGCATCACCGCGGGAACGCGAACCATAACGCTCCAGCCCGCCCACACAGGCAGTCGGCTGCACACCGAACCGGCGAGCAGAACGTCTAAACGCTCCAGATTTGCGGAAACCCGCCGCCGGATTTGTTGCTGGATGTCGGCACCAAGCGGCAGCCAACTCCCGAGAGCCATCTGTACCGGCCCGTTGACCGACAGAAACGTATCCGCAATGAATTGAAGGCGATGCACCGCCTCCTCCACCTCACTCTCTGGACCACAAACGGCTGTCCATGCGAGCTTCATCTGCGGCAGCGCAAGCACCTTGCTCAGTCCGCTTAGGACAAAGGTGAGGACGTTCGCCGGGCCGGCAAAGCTTCGCAGTGGACCCGCGTCGTGGATCGGGTAGTCAAGAAAAACTTCGTCCACAATGAGTGCTAACTTGAACTCCGCCGCCACAGCTTGAAACATCGCCTGCTCGGCGATCTCAGCAGTGTGGCCCGTCGGGTTATTAGGGTGCACGACCACGATAGCGCGCGTTCGCTGCGAAATACAGGCCCGAAGCGCCTCCCAATCTACCCGCCAACCGTCATGCAAGCGCAGTGGATAGCGCACCAAGGTCACATCCTGCATGCTTGCCAGCAGGTCAAACAGTGGATAGCTGGGCTCCGGCACAAGGAATTCATCGCCAGGGTTGCACAACAAACGCAGCAGATAGCCATATGCCTCGCTTGTGCTGGCGGTGAGCACGATACGGTCAGGGCTTATGGAGATATCGCGTTGGCCGTAGTACTGATCGGCAATAGCCTGCCGCGCGCCAGGTGCCCCTAGCGGATCGGCCTGATACTGCAGGGCTGTCGGCACCGCAAACGCGGCCAGCAGCGCCGCCATGTCGTAGACAAAACCACAGCGGGTTGGATTCGTCACGGTAAGGTCAATCAGGGGCCTGGACGCGGCACGCGCGTCTGCAATCGCAACCGCCAGTCCGTTCGCCCCATCGCCAAAGTCGGTCCGATCCGCCCAGCGATGCGTCCCTGCGTTGCTGTTGTGGTTCACATCGCCCATTTTCCGACAGCATAGCGGCCTTCTGCTAATCACACGGCGTCTACAATCGGCGCATGGCTGTTGTTTCTGCGGTCCTCTTCGATTTCGGCATGGTGCTTAGCGGTCCGCCAAGTCCCGTGGCTTGGCAAGCGATGAAAGAGACAACAGGCCTTGCAGAGGACGCCTTCTTCCGTGCCTACTGGTCACTACGCGACGATTATGATCGCGGCACGCTCAACGCAATCAGTTATTGGAACGCCGTGGCAACCGCGGCTGGCATTCTCCTGAGCGAAGCAGACCGCCTCAGGCTAATTGCGCTGGACGTGGATCTGTGGACCGAGATGAACACGCCCATGATTGCCTGGGTGCACACCCTGCATGCAGCCGGCGTGCGCACCGGCATTCTGTCGAACATTGGCGACGCCATGGCCGAAGGCATTCGCGCAAAATTCGATTGGATCGGCAACTTCCATCACGCCGTCTGGTCGCACGAACTTCTGCTGCGCAAGCCGGAACCGGCCATCTACGCCGCAGCCGTGAAGGGGCTGCAGCTTCCCGCAGACCAGATTCTCTTCCTGGACGACAGGCAAGAGAACATCGATGCGGCGATCGCAGCTGGTCTACAAGGACTGGTCTACACCAACCACGATAACTTCGAACGCGAGATGCGATGCCGCGGACTCGGCCAGCTTTTAGAACCCCTCAGCACAAGCACCGTAGTGTGATGAAACAGCGCTGTCGCCCTTTCAGACAGAACGGTTTCAAAACGGTACGATGGCTCCAACCTTTGTGTACCCGTCACAGAATGGGACACTCAAGCTGCTCTTCTCCTCAGGCATAACTGACTACAGACTGCGTGCCCGCCATGGCGCAGCATGTGTGCCCCATGCCCGTATTGGTCCCATTTCGTCTGCGCAGACTTTCCGTCGTACACGCGTTGCTTCCACTGGCTGCCTTTGTACTTGCCTGCCTATTGTTGGCCACGGCCCATGGGCAACAGTTGAGCCTGCTCGGGCTCCGGACACAGAACGGTGCTGGACAGTTCAACGGGCTGAAGGCCGACGCCGCCGGCAACCTGTACACCTTGTTTGAAGCCAACGACGGCGTGCGACTTCTGAAGTTCGATGCCACCGGTTCGACCCTGCTGGGACAGGTGAAGATCGGCAGCACTGGCGACCAGGCTGTCGCACTCGCGCTTGATCCGGCCGGCAACATCTACGTCACGGGGACATCGCTCTCCGGCGGCTCAGTCACCGGAACTGCAGGCACAGCGTTTCCAGCGCGTTCGGGAACAACAACCAACTCGTTCCTCGCCAAGTTCACGCCGGCGCTGGTTGAGCAATGGCTTACATTTCTGGGCAGCGGCAAGATGGCTGCCACGGCAGTAGACGCCGGCTCTGCCCAGGTTGTCGTCACCGGTGGCGTCTTCGCGGCAACGCTGCCCGTGACGGTCGATGCAATTCAGCCGAGTCCCCTGCCGGGCAGCACCGGTGACGGCTTCGTGCAGGGCTACAGCACCGCTGCCGGAACACTGAACTACTCCACTTATCTGACCGGCGCCAATGGAGACACACAGCCTTCCTCCGTTGCCCTGGACAGCACTGGCAACACCTACATCGCCGGCACAACCTCCGCCACCGGCTTTCCTACCGTCAATGCGCTTGTGCCGGTCTACCTGAGCGACTCGGTGAACGGCACCTCCGGTTTCCTGGCGAAGCTGACACCGGCAGGGGACGCTGTCCTGTTCTCGACATACATTCCCGGCAACGGCATCCTTTCTGCCGCATACGATGGAGGTACCGGCACAATCCTGCTCTCCGGCGACATCGCGCGGGGTCTGTTTCCCGTCACGGTTGTGACGAGCCCGATTGCGGCCAACGTGCCCTATCAGACCGCAGTGCGCATCGCCGCCGACGGATCCAATGTTCCCTCCTCCACGCTACTTGCGCCGTCGACCACGTCAGCCATTGCACCGGCACCGGCAGGCCTCGCGGTAACTGTCTCTGAGCAGAACACGACCACCCTGCCGCTGCTACCGTTATCGGCGTCGCAGACCACAGGAACGGCAGCAATTCTGCAGCTGGACAGCACCGGTACACCGGTCCGCAACGTACGTGTGGGTGGCACTGTGACCCGGTACAACGGGTTCTCCAGCTTGCCCGCACTTACAACCGGCGTTTTGGCTGCGCTGGATGGTTCTGCCGTGGTTGCAGGCAGCATTACGCCCACCATCAGCACTTCTCTGCTAACCACACAGCGTTTCGATCTGCCGTTGGTAAATGCGCCGACAAACAGTCTGCCGAACACTATCCACGACGCTCTATCAACCGCCAACTGCAGCGGCAGCGCGTGCGCAGGCGGCGCGGGCGTGCTGGCGCGCATGTCCGCTACCACTGCTCCCCAACTTGCCTTCTCCGTGGACAACCTGCCAAACATCACTCTGCGCAACCTGGGCGCGACAGATGCGACCGGCCTTCTACTGACCCTGACCGGCTACACGGACCAGACCACCTGCGGGGCAACGCTGCAGGCCGGCGGGGAGTGCGATATTGCGCTGTACGGCAACGGCCCAGGCACGCTAACGGCAAGCAGCGGCAACGCCGCACCGGCAACGGCCAACCTGCCTGCGACGACTGCGTACGCTGCGGCCATCGTGGTCTCCCCTAAAGAACTCGACTTCGGCGTAGACAGCGCGACAACCGCACCGCACACGCGAACCTTCACCATCACGAACCTGGGGTATTCACAGCAGAACTTCGCATCACGGCTGACCAGCGTGGCACAGCTCTATACCGTTGCCGAGAGTGCAAGCGATTGCGTCCCAGTTGGCGACAACGTAAACAAGACCTTGCCACCGAACAGCACCTGCCACATCACCCTGTCGCTCACCGCTTCAGCCGATCCGACCAATGATGCCGCGATCGACGCGGCGTGGACTATCGGCACGCGAGAGGTCACGCTGACCGGCTATGTGCAGGCCGCCGCGCTGTCGGTGTCGGCGACGCACATCGGATTTGGGCGCCAATACAACGGCGGACTTCGCGTGCCGCGATACCTGTACCTGTCGAATGGTAGTGATGCGCCACGGACCCACGCCGCTGTGGCGCTACCTGTCACGTCTCCGTTCACAGTGACTGACGCATGCCCTGCAACGCTTGCGCCGCAGTCGGTCTGTCGCATCGTCCTTGGGTACAACTCTCTTGTTTACCCGTCCGCGGACTCCACGACGCTGACGTTGGACGACGGGATTACGGTGCTGATCGATGGAGAGACGCTGCCTGCGCCGACCATCACCGGTGCCGGTGGAACGGGGGTGGATCCCAGCTTATCCGTTACACCCACGTCCATTGCCTTTGCCAGTCCCGTGGTGGTGACCACGGTGTCGAACGAGACACAACTGGTCACAATCAAGAACACCGGGAGTGCAAGCTTTCCGTTGACGACTGCCGTCTCTGGTGACTTTACCGCGTCAACGTGCCCCGCAACCCTCAACGGGGGATCAACGTGCCGCGTTACTTTACAGTTCGCGCCGTCGGACAGCGGTACACGCCAGGGCCTGCTGAGTGTGACGGCAGGCACCGCATCGCCGGTATACGTAACGCTCACCGGCCAGGGCACGCCCTTTCTGACGACCACGAACGGCACGATTTCATTCGGCGAAGTACCGGTTGGCGTGCCGACCACCCAATGGTTCAAGGTAGGCAAGCCGTTTCCAAGCCTCACCGTGTCAACTGCATCCGCCAACTACAGCGTGGTGATCGTAGAGGATCAGGGTTTCGGCTATGGCCAGCCCGATCGCAACAGCTTCAAGCAGACGGTTAGTCAGAGTTGCAGCAGCTGCTATGTGGGCGTGCAGTTTCTACCCACTGCAGTCGGGCCGCTGACCGCAGCACTTACGCTGGGGACAACCGCGGGTGGAAGCAATCAGATCACTGATCTCACCGGCACGGGTCGACCAACGAGCGGTCGCATTCTGTCCCCGTTCACGCAAAACTTTGGTTCGGTCGATCTGGGTAGCTCCACGCCTGCAGCCCTTTTTGTTCTTACGAATGCGACAGGCGCTACTCTCACGACGTCGGCTCCCACCGTCTCGGGTGGAGACTTTTTCCTGAACGCCGCAAGTACCGGCGGCACAGCCTGCGGTGCCACGCTCGCCAATGGCGAGAGCTGCGTCGCAGCCGTGCAGTTTCAGCCGAGCGCAACCGGCAACCGTGCCGGCCAACTCACAATCCAGACAGGAAGCGGCCCTGTGGCGGCGGCACTGGTCGGCGTTGGAACCGGTGGCTCAAGGATCGCCTTTGCACCGGATGCCCTAGTGTTTGCGAACGTGCCTGGCACTGCAGCAACCAGCCTGACGACCACGCTGACGAACGCTGGAAGTGCCGCTGTCGCCGTCGGCGTACCGATGGCCAGCGACGCCCACTTTGCCGTGACTACGAACTGCGCAACCGTGCTGGCTGGCGCGTCTTGCACTCTTACCATTACGTACACGCCTACATCGGCGTTGGCCGCCGGTCTGCTGACGGTACCGGTTACGTCGACTTCCGGCGGCACTCCCCAACCCACAAGCTACCAACTGCGGCTCACTGGCAAGTACACGCTGGAGACCGCCGGTCTGCAGATTGTGCCGGGTGAGGATAGCAGCGTGCACTTCGGTGCGCTCGCAACCGGCAACGTCTCCCCAGCTCGCGTGCTTCGGGTCAACAATCTGTCGGCCAAATCGCTCACGATTACCACGCAGGTGCCACGACAGTTCCCGCTTCTTGCCTCCACATGCGGCGCACTTGCGCCCGGTGCAAGCTGCACGGTCGCCATCGCCTACGCTCCGTTCACAAATGGAAACACACTCGGCACCCTTTTTGTACAGGGCACGCCGACAGACGGGACGGCAACCCTGAACGGCCTGGGCTACCTGGAAGGCTACGGTCTCTCGAACAGCATCGTGGTCGCGAGCGGCAATTTTTCCCCAACCGGCGTACTGGACTTTGGACAGGTGAGCTCCGGGGGCAGCGTTGCACAAACCGTGACGCTGACAAACAAAGGTGGCGCAACGGCTGGCACGCCCATCACCATTCGCCGCATCCATGCGGATGCACCCTTCCAGACGGTGACGACCTGTGGCGCGTCGCTGGCCCTCAACGCCAGCTGCACCGTGACCATCACGTATGCACCGTCAAACCAGGTCGCAACCGGCACCACAACGGCAAGCACGCAGATCAACACAGGCGTTATTACGGTGGAGTCCGACGCCGAGGACGCGCCGCTGCTGCTGGATGTGTCCGGTTCTGTTATTGCCGTACAAAGCAGTTCTCCCGCCAACACCGCGCCCCTCTCGGTGCTGGCGCTCTCGCAGGGTGCCCTCACCTTTGGCGCGACGTCGGTAGGCACCGCCTCCGCTGTCCAAGTGGTCACCTTGTCCAACGCGGGGACAACGACGATCCACGTTGGCGGCCTCCTCGCCTCGCCAGACTTCACGGTTTCGGGCACCTGCACAACGCTCAACCCCGGCGACAGCTGCTCCGTGCAGGTCGCGTTTACACCGCAGGCGGCAGGCACCCGCAGTGGCGCACTCGAAGTGCAGACGGACGCTGCACAGTCGCTGGAGTTTGTCTCCATGTTGGGTACCGGAACACCCGCGAGTGTTTCGCTTGTACCCACAACGCTGGACTTCTGAAGTCTGCTGTTCGGCCGTAGCAGCACTCGCACCGCCACTTTCATCAACAGCGGCACAACACCGGTCACACTCTCGGCCATCACCACTACCGGTGACTACGCCGTTGCAACCTCCACCACGGCTAGCTCACCCTGCGCCGCCGGCCTTGCGCTGGCCGCAGGTGCCGGCTGCACGATCGACGTCATCTTCAGCCCTACCCAGATCGGCACGCGCAGCGGGACGCTTCACGTTGCCAGCAACG
Source organism: Acidobacteriaceae bacterium (assembly GCA_903642225.1). Lineage (GTDB taxonomy): Bacteria > Acidobacteriota > Terriglobia > Terriglobales > Acidobacteriaceae > Terriglobus. The sequence continues at coordinate 70,243 of CAHJWI010000003.1, forward strand.
CCACCGCGTTACCCCTGTCAACGTCGCTCACCGGAATCGGCACGCAACCACAGCTCTCCGCCACCCCCAACGGGCTTGCATTCAGCGGTGTGCAGATCGGCCATACCGCGGCGCTTTCCCTCACGCTCGCAAACATCAGCACGTCCGACGTCAACCAGCTTGCGTTTACCATCTCCGGGGATTACAGCGCGGTCAGCACCTGTGGACCCGGCACACTAACAGCTAAATCCTCCTGCGCCATCACTGTAAGGTTTGCGCCCAGGCTCACCGGCACACGCGCGGGCGTGCTGACGATCTACAGCAGCGACCCGTCCTCCCCGCTTACTATCTCCCTGACTGGCAATGGAACACAGGGTGGCGGTTTTACCCTGACAGCTAACGGTGCGGCAATCGCGACAGCAACTGAACCAGTCGCCATCCCGGCCAGCTACGCACTTATGCTGACGCCAACAGGGGGCTTTACGGGCGCCGTCGCGCTCACCTGTACGGCACAGGGTGCGTACGCCTACATCACCTGCTCCATCTCCCCTTCAACGGTCACGCTTGGCAACGGCACACAAACCGCAACGGCTACCATTACGACCGTCACCGGCAACGCAACCGCAGGCCTGCACCCCCCTGCCTACCTACCTTCAAGATCGTCGCGTCTGTCGGCGATAGCGGCTTGCCTGCTGGCCCCGTGCGTTCTGCTGGTGCGTCGCCGTACGGCACTGCGCGTTCCGTTGCTCTTGGTGTTGTGCAGCGTAGTCCTGTGCGGCGCGACCGGCTGCGGAAGCGGTGTGGGCGACAGCCGGATCCGCTACGGTGCAGCGGGAACCTACCAGTTCGTCGTTACGGCCAGTTCTACGACCGGAGTCGCGACGTCCCGGTCCGTTACGCTGAACCTGACCATAACGCAGTAACACTCGGCGCTATACCTGGCGTGCGAGCACAAGGGTGATGTCGTCCGGCTGTTCTCCGTCGCCAATCCACGCGTCAAGCGCACGCATCACCTCGGCAGAGATGACATCCAGCGGCTCTTCGAAGAACTCGCGCACGACGTCGATCAATCGGTCCTCACCAAAGTCGCCAAAGTCGTTTTCCGGCTCTGTCACGCCATCGGAGTAAGCGATAAGGATGTCGCCACGACGCAGCAGCACCGATTCCTCCTCGTACAACATGTCATCCATGAGGCCGACTACCGTGCCGCCCCGGTCCAGACGCACGGTGTCTCCGCCTGCTCTGAGCACAAAGGGTGGCAGCTGCCCAGCGTTGGCATACGTCAGCTTCGACAACGCCTGATCGTAATGCGCCAGAAACAGGGTGGCGTATTTCTCCGGCGTCGTGGACCGGTACAGGTGGCGGTTCAGCAGACCCAGAATCTTGGATGGTGATTCAAACAACTCGCTGCACTCGGTCTCAGACTGATCGCCACCGGAAGACGGAGGCGGAGCCAGCAGTTCCTCGCTGGCGAAACGATATGCGCGGACAGCCGAATGCAGAGTGGCCATGAGCAGCGCCGCAGAAATCCCCTTGCCGCTGATGTCTCCCAATGCGATACCAAGGCCTGTCGACTCCATGCAGACCGAACCGTCAGTGCAGCGGTTCTCCTTTTCGAACAGTAAAAAGTCGTAGTAATCGCCGGAGACGGTGCGTGCCGGACGGCAGACCCCGTGCAGCTCAAGCGAAGGCATGCGGACATCACCGCGTGGGAAAAGGTTCGCCTGCACCTCCTGCGCAATGGTCAATTCACTTTCAATCCGTTCCTTCTCTTTTTGCTCCTCGATGAGTCGGCCCAACGATGAACTCATGCGATTGAACGAGCGGCTCAGATCTGCAAGCTGGTCATCCTGTTCCACGGCGATGCGGTGCTGCAGATCTCCCTTGTCGATGGAGATTGTGGCGGCATACAAGTTCTCGACTGATTGGGTGATGGTTCTGCTAAGTCTGAGTCCGGCGTAAAGCGCCAGCCCTTCAATGCCGGCAAACAAGAAGCACACAGCGAAAAAAGCAAGAGACACGGTATCAGTCGTCCGGCTGGTCAAGGCTGCCGCGAACAGCTGGTTATACAGCAGCGACGGCCTTGATTCCACGTTCATCGGAATGCCGCGCAAGGTTCCCGTCTCCCAGTCGCGAACGGGAACCGTGGAGAAAAAGCGCACCCGCAGATCGAGAAAATTGGCAGCTGGAGGCGGACTGCCTCCGCTAATGCGGGACTGCCGCAGGGCCGCGTTCGTCGTGATGCGAAGCGGCGTGTCGGCAGCGGACGGCTTGTCTTCAGGGCCGGTCTGGGTCTCCAAACCTGGCAGCAGATCCACACGGCCGAGGTTAGCCGCGACCAGCCCCAGCCGCTGTCGATTGAGCGGCACGCTTGAGATCAGCGTTAGGATGTGGTCCGCGGGCAGACGCACGCGATCAGTCACGACCAGGTACAGCAACGAGCCGTCCAGCACGATGGTCCTGAAACTGCCCAGCTGGCCCGTCGCAAGCCAGTGCTCAAAACCCAGCGGTGTTCGCCGGTGACCAATCATGCCCAGCACGTCCACCGGTTGGGTGTCGCGGAACATGGCCATTTGCAGACCTGGCGGACCGTTGGCTGATAAGCGCTCTTCCACCTCCTGCATGCGCATAAGTGGTGGCACATCGCCATTGGGCATCAGGTCGACGGCGTGGCGCATCACAGACCGGTTGTCCTGGGCAATGCTGCTGAGCTGTTCTTCAAGCCGTGCAGTGGCCAGATGGATGGCAAACTGGCCTGCAGCCGTGTACGCCGCTGCAAACACGAGAAGAAAGAAGAGGACGACTGGCGCAAGGCCGATGAGCAGATAGGTGAGAACAAGCTTATTGCGCAGACGCCACAGTAGCCCTCGCTGAGCCAGCTTGTACACCTGCGTGCACGTAGCAACCAACAGTGCAGCGAAGACCAGCCAGCGCAGCCCACCAAAGAATGATCCAACTGCACCGGAAAACGTGGACACGGCGAAACACATCAGCGTGACAAGGGCCAGCAGACGAAGATACGGCGGTACCGGAACACGCATCATGCGGTCAGCGCGCTGCGGCAGGAGGTCCGGCCGGCTGTTCATCGTGAATGCCATCAGGTTTCACGCTCCGCCGCCAACAGTCGCAAAGCGTGTCGGGTGGCTGAAAAGTGCGCACCGGCCAGCAGAATTAGGCCCGAGAGAAACGCCCACATCATCAGGCCCACTGAAATATAAAACGGACCATACACCCGTTGGAAATCAAGCACCGGCAGCATGGCGATGTACAGGTGTTTCGCCACCTCCCACAGCATGCCGGTCACGATTGCCGTGGGCAAAACCGCGAGAGCAGGAATTCGGCGGTTGGGCAGAACCCAGTAGATAAGAAAAAACATCGCCATGCTGCTCAAGCCGGCTAGTACGCTCAGGAAGAAACGCGAGGTAAGCGAGAACGCCAGGTTGTCGACATGGCCAAAGAACACAAAGCCAAGCACCGCCTGCTGCCCGGCAGAAAGCGCCACGGAGACCATGGCAAGCACACCCACGGCAAGAGCAAGGCCAAGCGACACAAGCTGGTTGTGCAGGTAGCTGCGGTTCTTTGGTGCATGCCAGACCTTGTTAAGCGCGACCTCAAGCGGCAGAAATACACCTGTACTGCTAATGAGCAGCATTGCAACCGAGAAGATCTGTGCGCCCTTCTTTGGATGGGCCAGCAGTGCCATGTTGCGCATGACGAAGTCCTGGCCAGTGGGCAGAAAGCTGTGCATCAGCTGACCCACGACGTTGGTCATGTTGCTGCTGTGAAATACCTGCTGCGACAGCGTCAGCAACAAAACGATGAACGGAAAGAGCGACAAGATGACATTCGCGGCGACGGAAAAGGCGTAGGTATGGACATCTGTCTGTGCAAGATACCGGCCCAGCGCACAAAACTGCGCCCATGTACCCTGCACCGGTTGCGGCCACTGCTCCGGCGCAGACTCGGTCACGCGCTCCGCAACGTCTGGCGAGCCGCCCTGGGTTTCGTCGGGGGTAGATCGTGCGGGTTGCAGAATCGACGGCATCACTTGCGAAAACGCACTCACTTTGGTCAACCCGATGCTAGCAGAGGGTTGCGCACGATCGCAGTGTCTCCGGCTTGCACGTCATCCAGCCTCGACAGGGCCCATGTGGCAGCCTCGCTCAACATGGAGTCGTCTCCCATCGACCACACCTGCAGCCGCTCTCGATGTTCGCTGTTGCCGCTGTTTCCCATGGCGATGGCTACATTGCGCTGCAGCCGTCTGCGGCCGGTGCGTTCCAGTGGTGACCCCTTGAAGACCTGATTGAACTGCGGCCCCTCCATGGCCGCAAGCCAGTCCAGCGAGGGATTGACCAGCTCCGGCCGCATCTGCATAGCCGCATCCCGTGCGATCGGCGCGCGGCTGTTCCACGGACAAACATCCTGGCAAATGTCACAACCAAATACCTGCCGTCCCATGTGCTCCCGCAGTTGCTCCGGCACGCTGCCCTTCTTCTCAATCGTTAGGTACGCAATGCAGCGAGATGCGTCCATCTGCCGCGGTGCCACTAGCGCATCGGTGGGGCACGCGTCGATGCAACGCGTACACGAGCCGCAACGGTCTGCTGCGGGAGACAGGACAGCGCCGACTTCCACTGGCAGCGAGGTCAGTATGGTGCCGAGCAGCATCCACGATCCAAGCGCCTGATCCAGGACGCATGTGTTCTTGCCGATCCAGCCGATGCCCGCAAGCTGCGCCAGGTGGCGCTCCACTAGCGGGCCTGTATCCACGTAGCAGCGCGTCTGGATGGATTCGCCGCAGCGACCACGTAGGGCCGCCTCCACCTTCTGCAATCCCGCAAGCATCACATCGTGATAATCCGTCGCATGCAGAATGGCAGGCTCGCCCATGGCAGACTCGGAACTGGCCGCGCCGCTCCATGCGTAGCGTGCGATCCATCCCGCTCCGTCCGGAGCCGGATCTGTGGAAAAAGGCGCCGGTGCGTTATAAACCTTTGCGCATAGAACTATCGAACGCACCCAAGGCACGGCTCGGTGCAGGCTTGACCGGACCAGCTCGCCGGTTGCGTCGGTACGGGTGAGCCATGCCATTTCGCCGGCTCGGCCCTGTGCCACCCATTCCGCAAAACGCGCCTGCTGGCGAGTGTCCTCTGCCGAACCCGGCTCCGGTGCTGACGCCACGCCAAGCTTGTCGAATCCGGCGGCCAGTGCGACGGTCTGGAGATCAGCCCTGTCCTGTAACGTAAGACAGCGTTCACGTGGCGCAACACATGGGGTGGAGTTCAGTTCCGTCATTAGTGAGTAGCGTTCACCAGGGTCAGCAGTGGCGCACTCAAGATGTATCGCACACTCTGCGATGGCCGCTTCGCTTCGTCAATGGTTGCCAACGCCATTACCTTCCATCCTGCGGGTGCCTCTCCACTCTGCAGGTACTGCAAAGCTTCCGTGCCGGTTTTGGTAAGCCGCGACAGCAGATCGATGCGTGGCAGCATGGGAGTCAGGCGTGGGTTGGTCACCGCGATTCCTCGAGCCTCGGGTACAGCTTCGGCGATGTCGGCAAAGAAACTTCGCAGTTCCTCACGTGCGTCCCTGCCTTCTTCTTTTCTTCCTTTGGGGTCGCCGGCCACAATCGCCGCAGCAATTTCAAGCGCATGCTTTGCCGGCGGGTCAGGCCGCACCGCGTCAACAAAGTTCGTCAGCGGCGTTAGCTGCGACGTGCGCTGCTGATTATACCGCTCGCCAAAGCTCACCGGCTCAAACGCCTGCGCAACGGTTTGCAGCGGACCGATCTCCTCGCTCCCTGCAAGCGACCGCAGCATCGCATCGCCATTCGACAGATGATGCAGACCAAGAGCTTCCAATTCCACCGATACAGGTGCTAGGCGTTGGTACATGCTGTCTATATCACGGACGTTCTGTGCGGACCAGAATCGTTCTGCGATTGCAGCGGTCCGTGGCCAGATCCTTGAATCGATAGTGCGCGAGTCCAACTGCTCCGCCCACATGGTCACCTCGCCACCCAAGATAAGCTTTTGCTGCGCCGCATTCAGCGTCGTCTCTGCCGGCACTGGATCGGCTAGATACATTTGCCCGGCCGGCTTCATTGCATCCAGGTAGTAGGGCGCGCTCAGAACACCCTGATAGCCCTGCTGTGCACCCTTGGCCAGCGATGCCTCGCCACGCCACGATTGCACCACCACATCCTTGGGCAGCGCCGGGTTCAGGATCTCGTCCCACCCCACCATGCGCCGATCGAGCTTGGTCAAAATCGCAAGCACGCGCTGGTTGAAATACGCTTGCAGCGCGTCGTTGTCCTTCATCTGATGCGCTGCCTTGAACGCCAGGATGCGCTCATTTGTCTTCCAGTCCGGTGCCGGGGTTTCATCGCCACCAATGTGCATGTAGCGATCCGGGAACAGCGTCGTCATTTCCTGCAGAAAGCTGTTGATGAATGTGTACGTCTCCTCCCGCGTGGGGTCCAGCGACACATCGCTGATACCAAACTCCCGGCGGATTCCCCGTGGCAGCGTCTCACTCGCCAACTCCGGGTAAGCCACCAGCCAGGCAGAGGAGTGGCCCGGCATCTCAAACTCAGGCACAACCCGAATGCCACGATCGCGTGCGTATCGCACCAGCTCCCGCGCCTCCTCCTGGGTGTAAAACAGACCGTCTGAACCAGCACCGGTCAGCTTCGGATGGAGCTTGCTCTCTATGCGGAACCCCTGGTCGTCGATCAGGTGCCAATGGAAGACATTCAGCTTCACGGCAGCCATGCCGTCAATGTTGCGCTTCAAGACATCCAGCGGCTCAAAGTGCCGGCTGCAATCGATCATCAGACCACGCCACGGAAAGCGAGGCGTATCCTTCACCGTCAACGCAGGCACGACGTACCCACTTCCCTGCGCCTGTACAAGCTGGATCAGCGTCTCCAGGCCGTGAAGTGCTCCAGCCGTTGTCGCCGCCGACACATGAATGAAAGATGACGTGACGGTCAACGTGTAAGACTCATCCTCGTCCACACCCTGGACCGGGGCTCCATCCTTTTCCGCCGAAACCACCACGGAAGCATCGGTATTCGCAGCAATCTGTCGCGGCAGGGGTATGCCGGTTTTATCCTCAAGCCTCTTCGTCGCACGAAGCACGCCACGCTCCAGCCGCTCTGAAGACGATCTGCCCGCAATAGCCACGGTGAGCCCTGCACCCAGGCGAAAAACACCCTTGCCCGCCACCACGGATGAAGGCGTCGGCATTACCATGTCCACCGCTGGTCCGGTCTCCGCATGCGCTGACAGGCAACACGCGAGCACTGCCCCCTGTAACAAACTCCATTGCTTCCGCTTCACGTGCCAGCCTCCGGCACTTGGCTTCGCGCCAAACACCCAAGCCATCATTCCACAGGCGCGCGCTGGGCTGCATCTCGCGCGCGCAAAGCCACCACGATGCGTCCAGCTCCTCCCTCCAGAGAAGCACACGCCTACTGAGTTGGCCTACCGCTGACCACGGCACTGGCAGGCGTTTGTGTGACCTTCTTCCAATCCTGCACCTGGTGGGCGCTCCTACCTTCCTGGGCCAGGCGGATCCTGTTGTACCCGGCAAGCGCCTTCTCCGCCTCTGCTGTGCGATGCAGTTTGCGATCCACCCGTGACAGCTCATAGAAGGACCGCTTGCCAATCTCTCCTTCCGGGTCGGCGGCTGCGCTCTGTTCAAACCAGGTTGCAGACTCTTCATCCCGACCAGTAAGCGCCAGGCCGCGGCCCAGGTAGTACTCTGCCACCGGCGAACCCGGATAGACCGCCACCATCTGCTTCAGCAGCCGTACACCGTTGTCTCCGTTACCCAGTTCCACCTCAACGCTTCCCAGGTTATAGAGCGCAATCGGGTTTGCCGGCGCCAGCTCAAGTTCCTTCTGAAAGGCGGCACGTGCGCCGTCCATTTGGCTGCTTGCCCTGTATTCATCGCCCAGCGCCTCATAGAGGTCCGGGTTGTTCGCCTGCTGCTGCAGTGCGGCCCTGTATTCCGTAATCGCATCAGCATGCTTCCCCTCGTCCGCATACAGCTGCGCCTGCACGCGATGAACATGCCAGCTGTTTGGGTCCAGGCGAGCCATCCGTGCATAGCTGTCATGTGCCACCTGGTTGTGCGCCCTGCCTCTCAGCTCAAGCAGGTTGAGGTCGTCGGGGGTCAACTCCGCGGCCTTGTCGAAGGACACAACCGCGAGCTCCGGACGGCCAGAGGCCATATCCACGTTACCCAGCCACATCCAGGCCTCAGCACTGCCCGGCGCTTGCGCAGTCGCCTGCTGCAGAGCCGTTCGGGCGTCTGCAGGATGGTTCGCTTGAAAAAGAAAAATACCAAGATAAAGGTTTGCACTGGGCTGCACGGACATCAGCGCCAGCGATTGCCGCAGGGTGTCGATCGCCTCGTCCAGCTTGCCTTCACGTCCCAGCACCAGGGCCAGGTCGACGTATGCTTCCGGCAGCTTTGGCTCCAGCCGTACAGCTTCGCGGAAAGCGTGCTCTGCGGCCAGGGGCTGCCCGCTGCGCATGGCGGCCGCTCCCTGCTGAAATAGCTGCTGCACCTGTGCTGACTGCGCCGTGCTGCTGCTACTGGCAGCAGCTAGTGCAAGAACGCAAAGAGCAGAAAGGGCGGCACGCTTCACGTGGAAGAGCATGCCGAAACCATATTCGCTTGGGTGAGCCCTGAGCAAGGTGACCCTTCGCAGCAGGTGCGTCGATAACGGAACGTGTTGCTGACGGAAGATGCGCGCTCATACAATCTGGGCGAAGGATGCGACAAAGACATGCAGTCCAGCAAAGAAGTCAATGGTCGAGGAGTTCTCCTCTTAAAGGAGACGGCAGCGGCCTCGGCCTCGCTTCGTTGTCGGTTGAGATGTTGCAACCTCTTCCTGTTTTTGCTTGCCTGCCTGTCGTTCTGCACGATGTCTGAGGCCCAGCAGAATGAATACAGCAAGGCCCAGCAGGCTTACGCCACCGGCCGATTTCGTGAAGCGGCAGACCTGTTCGGACGTGTAAGCGAAGCAGAAAACACGAACCCCGCCATACAACAGAGCGACGCAGAGCTAATGCAGGCGAGAAGCCTGATGCATACGGCAGAACAAGCACAGGCCGAAGCTGCCCTGCGTCACTATGCGCAGCGTCATCCGGCTTCGGCAACAGCCCTCTATCTGCTCGCGCGGCTGTTACAGACCCAAAACAAGCCTCGTGAGTCGCTTGCGGCACTGACCGATGCGGCACGGCTCGCACCTCCTGCCGCGGAAGATCTCAGGATTGCATCGTTGGATTATGTGTTGCTCAACGACTACGGGGACGCCCTGCAGTGGAGCAAGCGTGCGGTTGCGTCTGATCCAGCAAATGCAGAAGCCTGGTATGACCTGGCCCGCGTGCAAATGCATGACGGCCGCTACGAGGACGCGATCCAGGCCCTCCATCGTTCGCTTGCAGTGCGCCCGACGAGCGCGAAAGCTCTTGACAACCTGGGCGTCTGCCTGGAGAACCAGAACCGAAACGACGATGCCCTGGCCGCCTATGGGGATGCAGTACGCGCAACGGTCGGCGCAAACCGGCCGAGTGCCTTGCCGTTCCGCGACGAAGGCAAGCTGCTGGTGACGCGCAATGCATTTGCCCAGGCGGCCCCACTGCTCGTCCGTGCCACAGAACTGGATGCGACGGACCCCTCCACCTTTGCCACACTGGCCACCGCCTACCTTGGTCTGCAACAAACAGCCGCTGCACGCACGGCCATGGAACGAGCCGTCAGCTTGGACCCAAAGAATCCCCGCCTGCATTACCAGATGGCGCGTATTTATCGCACCGTGGGCGAACAGGCGTTAGCGGAACGCGAGTTCAAACAGAGTGCAGCAATGTACGGCAACACCTCAGCCGAGTAATCACGTAGTCAGCCCAACCCCATCGTTTGGAGGACCAAATTGACAATCAATGAGAGGACTGACTATGATTCGCTCGTTCAATTCAGTAAACGCTTTCAGGGTTCAGCTCGATCACTTTAAACCCGCGGCAAAGTTCGTCAACACAAACAGGCAGGCTGGGCGGCCAACACGGCCGACACCGGATCCACCAATATTTACTTCCTTGGAGGCACGATGCTGATTACACGATTCAATTTACGCAGACTTGGTTACGGTGCACTGCTGGCACCAGCGGCAGTCTGCGCCCACGCATAGACCAACCAGGGCCAGCTGGCCGGAAACGTCTTCGACGTCAGCGGAGCCGCTGTAGCCGGTGCAACAGTCATCGCCAAAAGCCTTGATAACGGTTCCGTATACACTGCGAAGTCCTCCGGTGCCGGCAACTACCGTTTTCCCTCCATCGCGCTTGGCCGCTACACCATCACGACCGACGCACAGGGCTTCAAGCAGCAGGTCAACACCGGCGTTGAAGTCCGTGTCGGCACAACAACCAGCCTCGACATCAACCTGAGTGCCGGCGGTGCAAACGACACGGTCACCGTCTCCGCGGATGCGCCAAGCGTCGAAGCGGAATCATCCGACGTGGGTGGAACCGTCACCGACCGGCAGATCATCGAACTGCCGCTGGCCCTCGGCGGCGTGGGCGCCATGCGTTCGCCGGAATCATTTGTGTTCCTCATCCCCGGCACAGTGGGGCCGGGTTCCGGCAACAGTAACAACGGCATCTTCATCTCCAAGATTGGTGGCGGACAGAACTTTGGCAACGAGGTGCTGCTCGACGGTGCCAGCCAGACGCGGTCGGAGAACGGCTCTTCGTTCGACGAAGAGGCCCTGTCCGTAGAGGCAATCTCGGAGTTCAAGGTCACCACATCAACGCCCGCAGCGGAATTCGGTCATACGTCCGGCGGTATCGAAAATTTTGTCACCAAAACCGGCAGCAACAAGCTACGCGGCAGTGTCTACGGCATCTTCCGGAACGAGGCGCTCGACGCGAACGACTGGTTCAACAATGGGCGGAAAGCGTATTTCGATTCTGTCGGCAATACGGCCGATTCTTTCAACAACCGGCGCCCAGCAGACAAGCAATACGACTTCGGCATAACTGCCGGCGGACCCGCCATCATCCCCCATATTTACAACGGCAGAGACAAAACCTTTGCCTTCTTTTCATGGGAGCAGTTCCGCCAGACTCTGGGCGGCGTCGCTATCAGCAGCGTACCGACGCTGGCAGAACGTGGAGGCGACTTCTCGGACCGCCTCATCAATGGGCCGAATGGCTCCACCAATCCTTGCGACGGAACAGTTATTCAAAACGGGCAGATTTTCGATCCTGCGACGACACGCACTGTAGGTGGCGTCCGCTGCCGAGACGCCTTTCCGGGCAATCGCATTCCCACGGGTCGCTTCAGCGCAGTTGGACAGAAGATCGCAGCCTTCTATCCGTTGCCGACGAACAATGCGCTCATCAACAACTACTCTCTGGCATCTGCCTCAGCAATCTACAACACCACCTACACCATCCGCGTGGACCATAATCTGGGAGCGAACGACAAACTATTCGGTTCGTATAGCTCGCGCGAGAATACCCGTCACAACCCAACAAACCAGACCCTGCCGACTCCGGTGGACCCGAATGTCCAGGTGCAGGACTTCCTAACGCACTTTGGCCGTGCGGGGTGGGACCATATCTTCACCAGCACTCTGCTCAATCACTTGAATCTTGGATATAACCGCTCCAATTCCCAGAATAGCTCTATCTCCTCGAACACAGGCAGTAACTACAACACGCAATTGGGTACTCCGTTCACAACAGGCTTTCCACGAGTAAACGTCGACGGGTACCAGGCACTAAGCCGTAACCAGCTAGATGACGAAATCGACAACGGCATCCGCGTGAACGACTCGATAAGCTGGCAGCTGGGCCGGCACAGCTTGAAATTCGGCATCGATTACAGATATCAACAGTTTTCACCCATCGCTCTTGCACTGATCAATGGGCAACTGAATTTTACGGCGTCGCAGACCAAAGCGTCGCAAACCGGCGGCTTCCAGAACGGCACGGGCAACGGGTTTGCGAGCCTGCTGCTGGGCCAGGGCGACTACGCCACATCGACGCTTCCCGCTCATCAGCCAAAGTGGCTGTCGTCTTACTACGCAGCCTTCGCGCAGGACGATTTCAAGATCACAAACAGCCTCGTCTTGAACATCGGTATCCGCTACGACATCGACCAGCCACGTGCTGAAGCCCACAACAACACCTCCAATTTCAGCACCACGGCAATCGATCCGAAGAACGGTCGGCCAGGCGCTCTCGTCTTCGGCACAACCTGCACCAACTGCAACACACGATGGGCCGACACTTACTTCAAAGACATTGCGCCACGTATCGGCTTCGCATTCTCCCCGTCGTCTTTGCAGAACAAGTTTGTATTGCGTGGCGGCTACTCGGTTCTGTATGCACCTCTGCAATACACCGACTTTGGCGGAGGCAACATCACCGGCTACTCCGTGCCGACAATTCAGTCCTCTGACGGATTCGATCCGGCGTATTCAGTGGACGGGGGTGTACGCGCCACAGTGACCGGCACCAACCTTGATCCGGGTTTCTTTGACAGTGGAGACGCGAATTCACCCACCGTATTCGGCAATTTCATCAAGTCTTCCTACGGGCGACCGGCACAGGTCAACCAGTGGAACCTTCAGGTTCAGCAGGAGCTTGCAAAGGACCTGATTCTGACCGTTGGTTATATCGGCTCGTCGGCTGCTCACCTGCGGTCGGGTATTGAAAACATAAACAACATCTCGCCCTCAAATTTTGGCCGCGGAGACGCGCTGGGGAACTACAACCTAACCGCAAACAATGTCGGCACACCATACACCGGCTTCAATGGCAACGTGCAGCAGGCACTTCGTCCATTTCCTCAATATGGGTTCATCGCAACAGATTGCTGCTTGCAGAATGTGGGCCACTCCTCTTACGAGGCCCTTATAGCATCTCTCGAACGTCGCTTCCATGACGGCCTGAACGTGCAGGCATCCTACACTTGGTCCAAGTCAATTACCAATGCCGATTCTGCCCTGCCGGGGATCAATGCCGGGGTGAACCAGATTCAGGATCCATTCAATTCCAAGAGTCAGAAATCACTGTCCATCCAGGACATCCCTCATACATTCGTTACCAGCTTCATTTACGAATTGCCCTTCGGGAGGAATAAGACATTTTTTAATTTCAGAAACTCCGCCGCACGTTCGCTTGTTAGCGGATTTGAAATCGGATCTGTGCTGCGCTACCAGTCAGGCCAGCCCACTTCGTTCGGTGGTGCAAGCGGCATCCCTGGATGGGACAACTTTATCGCCTTTACGCGGATAGGTGCAGGTACCGGAAATCTGGCCAGCAACGCCCGCAAAGGCCACATAGACCCGTTCCGCAATCTAGAGAATGGCGGCAACGTGAAGGGTCCGGATCCGAATGTTGATTCGGAGTTTAATGGACTTCTACGCAGGGATAATAGCGGCTACAGCGCTCTGCAGACCAATCCAGCGTTCTACGACCAGAACTCGAGTGGCGTTCTGGGCAATCGCATACTGCGTGCCAATCAGGTGGGAAACTGCGATACCTGTGATAACGGTGGCTTCCTCTTCGGCGACGTTCCACGCGTAACTGGAGAACTACGCAACTACCGCTACAATAACGAAGATTTCAGCTTCCTGAAGAAGACACCGTTGAGTGAGGGTGTGACTCTCTTCCTGAAGGTGGAAATGCTGAACGCATTCAATCGGCATATTTTTGGAACGCCAAGCACCAATCCATACGACAACTTCTACGGTGTGCCGACCTACACCATCGACGGTTCGCGTAAAGTCCAACTTACCGGGCGCATTCAGTTCTAAACCCACCATAAACGAGTACTTGAACGCAGGAGCATTCACATGCTCCTGCGTTTCGTTCTTATACTCGTACTGTGATACGGTTCTCCGATCTTCGCAAAGCTCATAAGACGAGTGTTCCACGGCTCGCGATCAAGTCGCTGGTGCTAGTAGCGCATTGCGGCACTATTTGCGCCGGGCAGTCCGCCACCATGTCGGCACAGCAACCCGCATCGGCGATGTCAAGCTGTGAGGCCGATCTACATGCAGACCCCACCAGCAAAGCGGCGCAGATCTGCGAACGTGAAGCAACCGTTGCCCTTGCGTTGCAGCAGCGCAACCGCGGCGATGCGCAGGCCTGCTTAGACACACTGGAACGAGGTCGCCGTGCCATCCCGGGTGATGTTGTTCTGCTGCTTGACCTGGGCATCCAGGCTCAGACCATGCATCACCTACAGCGCGCAGCCGACGTACTGCAACAGGCGCTGTTGCTTGAGCCAGACAACGGCAAAGTCCTCTACGCGCTTGCACGTGTCGAGACAGACCGTCAGCTGTTTGCGTCCGCCGAGACCCACTATCTCAAATACCTGCGCCAGCAGCCGTCAGACGCAACCGCGCACTATGGGCTTGGTCGCGCATACCAGATGCAACAAAAGGTCGAGGAGGCTCTGCTTGAATTTCGACGTTCCATCGATCTAATGCCTGTGCAGACGGAAGCGTACTACCAGTTAGGAGAGATTGCCCTTGACGCCGGCGATGACGCGCTAGGCTCGGCCATGTTTGCGAAAGTATTGGAGCGCATGGCGACCCATGGCGGCGCACTTACAGGCATGGGCATACTAAATTACCGACGAAAAGACTTTGCCGCAGCCCAGCAGTACCTTGCGCAGGCAGTTGCCGATGCTCCCACTTATCAGCCGGCACACTACTACCTCGGTCTCACCGATGCTCGTCTCGGCTTGAAAGACGCTTCGCAAAAGGAACTGGCCTTGGCGGTTGAGCTTGCAGACGAACAGCAAGGAAAAGGTCGTCCCGTAGCCGTGCAATAAGGCGCAGTGACAAACGCCCTGTCGCCTCTTTGTCATCCACTTCCCTTCTTGACTTAGAAGATTCGGACACTCCAACGCAGCAGGTGCCATCCGCACAGTCATCATCTGACGCAAAGTGACCAGAGTTGGAATGCGATCTTGCCGTTGCTACGCTTGCATGTTTTAATAACCCGGTAAACGTTTTCAGCTGCAGCCCTCAGTCTAATATCAACGGATTACGAGTCCTTATGAACAGTGCAGCACGTGAAGTATGGTTCGTTACTGGCAGTCAACACCTGTATGGCCCCGGTCCACTGGCGCAGGTCGCCGAGCATTCACAAACTATTACTGCCTCGCTCAATGCAGAAGCTACCCTGCCGGTGCGTGTGGTTTTCAAATCCGTACTGACCACGGCCGACGAGATCCTTCGTCTCTGCCGTGAGGCCAATTCCGCCGAGAACTGCGTAGGCCTCATCCTGTGGATGCACACCTTCTCGCCGGCAAAAATGTGGATTGCCGGGCTGACCTCACTGACGAAACCCTTCCTACACTTGCACACCCAGTACAACCGTGAGCTTCCGTACGCCACCATCGACATGGACTTCATGAATCTGAATCAGGCCGCCCATGGCGACCGGGAGTTCGGATTCATCACCGCGAGATTGCGCTTAGCGCGCAAGGTCGTCGTGGGTTACTGGCAAGACTCGGAGACGGTGGCGGACATCGCCGCATGGTCTCGCGCGGCTTTGGGCTGGAACGAATCACAGACACTCAAGGTCGCCCGCTTTGGCGACAACATGCGAAACGTGGCAGTCACGGAGGGCGACAAGGTCGAGGCTCAAAAGGTTTTCGGCTACACGGTGTCAGGCTTCGGCATCGGAGACCTGACCGACTGCATGGCCCAGTTTGGGGACGATGACGTTGCCAAGCTTGTGTCTGAATACCATGACACGTATCTCATCGCTGCGGAACATGACAAACCCGAACCCCTCGCCGTTGCAGCGCGGATTGAACTCGGCTTGCGTGCCTTTCTGACCGAAGGCGGGTTCGGCGCGTTCACCGACACTTTTGAGGACCTGCACGGCATGGGCCAGCTTCCCGGCATCGCAACGCAGCGGCTCATGGCAAGCGGCTTCGGCTTTGGTGGCGAGGGTGATTGGAAGACAGCAGCACTCGTCCGCATCATGAAGGTGATGGCGGCGGGCCTGCCCGGGGGCACCAGCTTTATGGAGGACTACACCTACGACTTTGCCGGCGCGCCCAAGATCCTGGGCTCTCATATGCTTGAGATCTGTCCAAGCATTGCTGCAGGCAAGCCCACGGTTGAGGTGCATCCTCTCGGCATCGGCGGCAAGTCCGATCCAGTGCGACTGGTCTTCACCTCGCCCGCAGGCGCGGCTGTCGTTGCAAGCATCGTCGACATGGGCAATCGCTTTCGCATGATCGTAAATGAGATTGACGTCGTGGACCCGCCGCAGCAGATGCCCAAGCTCCCCGTCGCACGAACGGTTTGGCTGCCCAAACCGAATCTGAAAGTGGCAGCCGCGGCATGGATCTATGCGGGTGGAGCGCACCATACCGGCTTCTCGCAGGCGCTTACCATGCAACACATGGAAGACTTCGCGGAGATTGCAGGTATTGAGTTGGTTCGCATCGACAGCGAGACAAAACTCCACCAGTTGCGGCGAGAACTGACATGGACCGATGCGGCCTACCGCATCGGCCGGTAGGGCCCACGTATGCTGCTGCAGCGGCTGCGCGAAGAGGTGCTTGAAGCCAACCTGGAACTCGTGCGCCGAGGTCTCGTCCTTTACACCTTCGGCAACGCGTCCGGTGTCGATCGCGAGCAAGGACTTGTGGTGATTAAGCCCTCCGGCGTCGATTATGATGTGTTGCGGCCGGAGCAGATGGTGATTACGGATCTGCACGGCAACGTCGTTGAGGGCGAGTTGCGCCCCTCGTCTGACCTTGACACTCATACCCTGCTGTATCGGGAGTTCCCTGCCATTGGTGCCGTCGTGCACACCCATTCGGAGTACGCCACCAGCTTTGCGCAGGCAGGCCTGCCGATCCCGGCTTACGGCACAACACACGCAGACTACTTCTATGGACCGGTGCCAGTAACGGCACCTTTGAGTGACGACGCCATCTCCGGAAACTATGTGCATGAGACTGGCCTCGCCATCGTGTCGCGTTTCCGCCAGCCAGGTCGCGAAGTGGATCCACTCGCCATACCGGCATGCCTGGTTGCAGGGCACGCGCCGTTCGTGTGGGGTAAGCATGCCCATGACGCGGCGCACAACGCCGTCGTGCTTGAAGCTGTGGCACGCATGGCCTACCGCACTGTCCTACTGCAGGCAAACTGTGCCGGCGTGTCGCAGGCGCTTTTGGACCGTCACTACTTTCGCAAGCACGGTGCAACTGCGACCTACGGCCAGAGCACATGATTCGTTCTCGATCAAACGGTAGTTTGAAGCCCCATTTTTTTCGGAGGTCCCATGAATCGTCTCACTAGCTATGCTTCCGCCTTCGCCGTGGTGTGCTGCTCGGCGCTTATGCAGGCGCAACAACCTGCTGCCAGAATCACGGTGCAGGTGAATAAGCCACTCCACGCGATCGGGCCAAAGTTCTACGGCTTGATGACCGAGGAAATCAACTACTCCTACGACGGTGGCCTCTACGGCGAACTGGTGCGCAACCGGACCTTTCAGGACCATGGCTTCGGCGGCGTCGCCAACTGGAACCTGGATAACATGGGTTCAGCCAGATCCTCAATGGAAGTGGATGAGAACGAAGGTCCAAGTGCCGCACTGGCGCACAGCCTGCGCCTGGACATCGCGCACGCCGACGCACAGAACAGCGCCGCCGTTCGCAACGAGGGGTACTGGGGCATGGCCCTGTCCCCCAACACGACATACAAAGGTTCGCTGTACGCAAAGGCAGACGCGGACGGCTTCGGCCCGTTGACCGTGTCGCTTGTCAACGACGTAACTGGGAAGACTCTCGCTTCCACCACGACAACGACCGTTTCCGGTGACTGGAAAAAATACGAGTTCAACCTGAAAACAGCCCAGATCACCGCATCGTCAAACAATCACCTTCTCATAGCAGCCACACACACAGGTAAGCTATGGCTGAGCGTGGTATCGCTGTTTCCGCCCACCTACAAGGGCCGTGAGAATGGCAACCGGCCTGACCTGATGGCATTACTTGCCGGCATGCATCCAAAGTTCCTCCGCCTGCCCGGGGGCAACTACCTGGAAGGCGATCAGATTGACGAGCGCTTTGACTGGAAGACCACGCTTGGCCCGCTCGTAGACCGCCCCACACATCGCTCTCCGTGGAATTATCAATCGTCCGACGGCATGGGCCTGCTCGAGTTTCTGGAGTGGACAGAGGACCTGAACATCGAACCGGTGCTGGCCGTCTACGCCGGGTACTCATTGAAGGGCGATCACATCGCTCCCGGTCCGGCACTGACTCCTTTTTTGGACGACGCTTTGGACGAGATTGAGTTCGTCACGGGCGACACCTCGACCAAGTGGGGCGCGGTTCGCGCAAAGCTCGGCCATCCTGCACCCTTCCCTCTGCAATACGTTGAGATCGGAAACGAGGACTGGTTTGACAAGTCCAAGAGCTACGACGGCCGCTACACTCAGTACTACAAAGCCATCAAATCCAAATACCCGAATCTGCAGTTGATCGCCACCGCACCGTTAACCCGCATGAAGCCGGACGTCCTGGATGACCACTACTACAAGCGCGCCGACGAATTCTTCGATTTCGTAAAGCACTACGACACAGCGGACCGCAACGGGCCTAAGATCTTCGTCGGCGAGTGGGCCACCCGTGAAGGCAGCCCCACCACCAATCTTGGCGCAGCACTGGGTGACGCAGCCTGGATGACGGCAATGGAGCGCAACAGCGACCTCATTGTCATGGCCTCGTACGCGCCGCTCTTCGTCAACGTCAGTCCAGGCGGCATGCAGTGGGAGAGCGACCTCATCGGCTACGACGCCTCCAGAAGCTACGGTTCCCCGGGCTACTACGCACAGGCACTCTTCGGCGAGTTCCTGGGCACAGAGGTCTCTACCTCCCAGTCCTCGAACACTGGCGATCGCTTCTTCTACTCCTCCACCGCAGACCCGGCAAAAGGAGAGGTGTACCTGAAACTGGTCAACGCGAACTCCACGCCGCAGCCTGTCAGCCTTGAGTTCGCCGGCACAAAAGCCCTCTCAAAGAGCGCCACCCTGTACTCCCTTGGCGGCACCAACCCCGCCATCACTAACAGCATTGACGATCCGAAGCGAGTGATTCCGGTGAAGTCAACAGTGAAGGTCTCGTCCACGTTCGAACACACCGTGCCGCCATACACCGTTCAGGTCATGGTCTTGCGTAACCGATAAGTTGTTTCTCCATCAAGGGCCGCCAAGGTTCGGGCGGCCCTTTCTCTTCCTGCTGCAGGAGTCACCATGCGACCATCTACGGCTTTTCTGCAAGCGCTACTGTGCCTGAGTGTTGTGTGGCCATCTGGCACCTCTGCGGAAGCCCAGGCACCCTCCGCCCCACACCCGTCCGCGCCGGTGGCCATAGCTGTATCGGGTGACGTAGCGGGTGCACATGACCCATCCATGATCCATGCAGGCGATACATGGTACGTGTTCACAACAGGCAAGGCACCCGACGGCGGTGTTTTCGGCGTGCGCTGCTCGCCAGACCTTCAGGTGTGGCACAACTGTGGCCATGTCTTTGACGCCATTCCGCAGTGGATCCACCAGCGCAGCCCTGAGACGAAAGAGTTGTGGGCCCCGGATATCTCCTTCGAACACGGCGAGTTTCGCCTCTACTACGCCTACTCGGCCTTCGGCAAGAACACGTCCGGCATCGCACTGGCCACCAACACGACGCTTGACCGAAACAGCCCGGCATACAAATGGCAAGACAAAGGCCTGGTGCTCGAGTCAAAGGTCGAAGATTACTTCAACGCCATTGACCCCAACTATGTCGAAGACCAGGCCCATCACGCATGGCTGGACTTTGGCAGCTTCTGGAGCGGCATCAAAATGCGTGCTCTCGACGCGAAGACGGGTCTGCTCTCCACCACCGACACCAACATCTACTCCCTGGCGACGCGTGGGTCGGCAAGCCCATCGGAGCCGCACGCACCCGGCCTGCCGCCCGATACGCAGGCGGTAGAAGCCCCATTCATCGTGAGCTATGGCGGTTACTTCTACCTGTTCACATCCTTCGATCTGTGTTGCCGTGGAACGAAAAGCACCTATCGAACCGTGGTGGGCCGTTCGCGGAAAGTTACAGGCCCCTACCTTGATCACGCAGGCGTTCCCTTGACGCAGGGCGGCGGCACAGACCTGCTCACAGCGAACGCACGCTGGCTTGGCCCAGGCGGGGAGTCTGTGGTGATGGGCAGCACAGGCCAGCCGGACCTGCTTGTTTATCACGCATACGATGCGAACACCGGCAAACCATCCCTCCAGCTTTCTACAATCAGCTGGCAGAACGGCTGGCCGCAGGCGGCGCTGGCGCAGTAAGCGTCTTGTCGCGTACGGCAACGTCCATGTAGTCTGTTTGCCGGTAACGTGTCACAGCTCGCAGCTGCTGTCCGTTCTCAGTCATCAGCGATCGAAGTGGGGCGATACAACGAATGCAAAGATTGGCTGCGCGACGAATACACCGATGGCTGATCGCGCTTGCTGTCTTCACGGTGATCATGCATCGGACTGGCGCGCAGATGCCGGCACCGGACACGGCTGCCACAACCACGGCAGACCACGCCAACTTCACCGATGATGCCGTTAAAGACAACGTCAGCTTTCAGGCAAAGGCGTATCACACCCCGACCAAGTACCTGCTTGAAACCATGGGCTCCGGCGTCGCCGTCTTCGACTACGACAACGACGGCCGCCTCGACATCTTCTTCGCCAACGGCGCGCCCATCACCACCCCGGCGCCCAAAAACTTCGTTCCCCAAAAAGGTTCTCCCGCTGACTGGAACCGCCTCTTCCATCAAAAAAAGGACGGCACCTTCGAAGACGTCACCG
The DNA here is from genome assembly GCA_903642225.1 of Acidobacteriaceae bacterium. GTDB lineage: Bacteria > Acidobacteriota > Terriglobia > Terriglobales > Acidobacteriaceae > Terriglobus. The sequence goes on from CAHJWI010000003.1 coordinate 91,125, forward strand.
CCGCCGCCGGTCTGCAAGGCGCGGGCTACAGCCTGGGCACAGCCGTGGGCGATTACGACAACGACGGCTTCGAAGACCTGTATGTCACCGGCTACGGCGGCAACCATCTTTACCACAACAACGGCAACGGCACCTTTACTGACGTCACCGTCAAGTCCGGCACCGCAGGAACCGGCGCAGCGGATGAACAATGGTTCACCTCGGCCGCATGGGTCGATCTCGACAACGACGGCAAGCTCGATCTCATGGTTCTGCGCTACGTCAAGTGGTCCTTTGACGATGTCTGGTGCGGGGAGCATCGCGAGGGCTATCGCGCCTACTGCCATCCCGATATCTTCCCCGCTATCGCTCCAGTGGTCTTCCACAACAACGGCAACGGAACCTTCACTGAAAGCTCAGCCCCCTTCGGCCTCAACAAACCGGGCAAGGGTCTTGGTATCGCCCTTGGCGACTTCGACGGAGACGGTCACACCGATTTAGCAGTCGCCAACGACTCCATGATGGAGTTCCTCTACCGCAACAAGGGTGACAAGACCTTTGAAGAGGTCGGCCTCACCGCAGAGATTGCAGTCGACAGCGATGGCCGCACCTACGCCGGCATGGGCATCGACTTCCAGGACTACGACAACGACGGGCTCCCCGACCTCGTCATCACCAATCTCGCGAACCAGAAATACGCGCTGTACCGCAACAACGGCGACGGCTCCTTCACCTACGACACCTATGTCTCCGGCATGGCGCGCATGACCCTGCTGCATTCCGGCTGGGGCATCCACTTCTACGATTACGACAACGACGGCCTGAAAGACCTGCTGGTTGCTCAGGGGCATGACCTCGACACCGTCGAACTCAACTCCCCGCAACTGCACTATCGCGAACCTCTGCTGCTTGCGCGCAACCTGGGCAAAGGCAAGTTCGTCGACGTCTCGCGCCAGGCGGGTGCCGTCTTTCAGCAGCCTTGGGTAGGCCGCGGCATGGCCATCGGTGACTTGGACAACGACGGCCGGCTTGACGCCGTGATCGCCACCAACGACGGCCCAGGTCATGTTCTGCACAATCTCACCGACTCCGGCAATCACTGGCTCTCCATGCTCCTTGTGGGCCACCTTTCAAACCGTGATGCCATCGGCGCCACCGTCAAGCTCACGACGGCCGCAGGATCGCAGTATGCAACCGTGTCCACTGCCGGCTCGTATCTCTCCAGTAGCGACAAGCGCGTACATTTCGGCCTGGGAAAACAGGAACTCGTCACAGATGTCGAAATCCACTGGCCCAGCGGTGTCGTCCAGCACCTGTCGAACATCAAGCCCGATCGACAGATCACCGTCGAGGAACCCGCAAAATAGGATCGCCAGTCTGCTCACCCCCGTGAAGCAGGTCACATCCTGGGCCGCTGTTCCAGCGCGGAACGAGGTCACCTTCTTTGCAAGCACGCTACAGTCACACGCTCGGTGTCATACTCCTGCTTTGTTGTGCGCCGGCCTCGCTTCATGCCTGGGCGCGGCCGTCGGCAGCACCAATCCTCTCCCGTCAGCAACTGGCTCAGCAGCTTTCGGCAACGGCGGTCCTTGGTACGTCGTCAATGTTCCCTTCTTTAAAGTTGATGACCTTGCACTGCAACGCACCTATCACTACCGCTGGCAGGTCTACCGTTCGCACATTCGCAACCTGGGTACAGGGGATGGCCCTACAAATCGATGGCGTCGTGATGATGTCAGCGAATGCACGATGTCGCGGCAACTGACGTGTTTACCCGCCGCCTTGCCTTACTGCGAACGAAGCAGCAGGCGTCTAATGAATACATAGATGACGGCTCCAAACAAACCCTTATCCGTAGTCGGCGAGACGCAAGAAGCGCTGGAGCACGACCCCGGCTTCGACTTCAAGCCGGCATACACCTACACCACCAAAACCGGCACGTGGCGCATCCCCCCCGGTCTCAAACGTGCACTCCCCTTCTATCTCCACAAGCCCTGGGCGCGCCTGGGCAGGCCTATTCGTCTCTTTCAATACATGGCGAAACACCTCGGACCGGTGGCGCACTATCGGCTCTTCGGTATTCACATCGTCTTCGTCAATGAACCGGAATACATCCGAGAAATCCTTGTCAACCAGGGCCCCAGTTTTGTGCGCGAGCGCACCGTGCGCCGGCTCAAGGTACTGCTCGGCGAGGGTTTGCTGACCAGCGACGACCCCACCCACAAGCGGTCCCGCCGCATCGCGGCTCCGGCCTTCCATCGCGGCCGCATCGCCGCCTATGCAGACACCATGGTCGCAAGTGCCGCCACCATGCGCCAGAGCTGGCACGACGGCGAAGAGTTAGACGTTGTCCAGGCCATGATGCAGCTCTCGCTTGAGATCGTGGCGCGCACGCTGTTCGCCACCGAGGTTGACGCGGACGTTCGCGCCATCAACGACCAGACAAATGTCATCATGGGCATCTACAACTACCTTGTGGCGTTTCCCAATCTTGAAGCGGTACTCCACTGGCCCATTCCCGGGGTTATGCGCTTTCGCAAGGCACGTGCCAAGCTTGACCGCGTCGTTATCCGCATCATCGCAGACCGTAAGGCGGATGGCCTGGAAAAGCTGTCTACCAGGTCAGATCTCCTAAGCCTCCTCTTGGTAGCCCGCGACGAGGACGGCTCTGCCCTGAGTGATGAAGCCTTGCGCGACGAAGTTCTCACCATTTTTCTAGCCGGCTATGAGACCACGGCAAATGCGCTCAGCTGGACGTGGTATCTCCTTTCCATCAATCCCGACGCGTTCGACCGCATGGCCGCGGAACTTGAACAGGTCCTCGCAGGTCGCGCACCCACGTTGGAGGACTACCCGAGCCTCAAGTACACCCGCATGGTCATCGCGGAAAGCATGCGGCTCTACCCTCCAGTCTGGGCCATGGGACGCATGAGCACCGTGCCGATAGACCTGGGACCCTACCGCCTTCCGGCTGGCACACACTGGTTCTTTAGCCAATACGTCTTGCAGCGCGATGCACGATTCTTTCCCGATCCGCTCCGCTTTGAACCGCTGCGACACACGGAAGAAGAGTCCGCAAAGCGAGACAAGTTCGCCTACTTCCCCTTCGGCGGCGGCGGCCGGCAATGCATCGGCGAAGGCTTCGCATGGATGGAATCCGTGCTCGTGCTGGCAACGCTCGCACAGCAATGGCGCATGGATCTATTGCCTGGGCAAAAGGTCGATGTGGAAGAAAAGATCACTCTCCGTCCGCGTTACCCCATCCGCGTCCGGCTCACAAAGCGTTCCTTGCATGGTGCATCCCAGCCGCAAATGGTGCACGATAAAGCGATGCAGCGCGACACGTCCCAGCAAGCAGTGGTGTAGGCGATGAACGAGAGTACCGGAAACCTGACTTTGGCCGTCACCGGCGCAAGCGGTGCCGTGTTCGCCGGTGCCATGCTCCGTCTGCTTGCGGCAGAGGATCGCGTACGGCGCGTCGACGTTGTCGTTACTGATAGTGCTCTACGCGTGCTTGCCGAAGAGATGGACTTGCAGGGTGGTCGCACGCGCGTTCTGCAGACACTCACGAGCACGGCAGGTGACGGTCCGGAGCTTGCAACAGACAAGTTCCGTCTACGCGACAATGCCGATATCGGCGCAGGAATCGCCAGTGGCAGCTACCCCAGTGACGGCATGATCGTGCTGCCATGCAGCGTTGCGACCCTGGCGTCCATCAGCCACGGAATGGCGCAGAAGCTGGTTGGCCGCGCAGCCGATGTGTGCCTCAAAGAACGCAGACCGCTCATCCTGTGCGTGCGCGAAACACCCTTCCACCTCATCCACCTGCGCAATATGGTGCAAGCTGCAGAAGCCGGCGCCACCATCTTCCCCGTCATCCCCACCTTTTACAACAAGCCTGAATCCACTACAGAAATGGCAAGGCAGTTCTGCTGCCGTGTCCTCGCCCACTTGGGTCTGCAGCAACCATCCGCATACCGCTGGAGGGCAGATGACGAGGCTTAGGGAACCTTCTCATTGCTCCTCTGCGCAGACGGGCTCAGGCCCCACGAACCGACAAGGAAACTCACCATACCTGTCCGGCGCTCACCAACGCCTGCCTTCAACTGCGGAATCTGCAAAATAGAAGGCGGCGGCGGTGGCTCGGCATTCAGAAAGTTGATCGTCGCCGGTATCGCTTGATGCGCACACTCCGCAGCCGCAAGATGGCCGCAGCCAGCCAGCTCCACCAGCACCGACTGCGGTACCAGCTCGTGCAAATGGGCAGCCGTCGACAGCGGCGTCAGCTTGTCTTCTGTTCCCCACACCAGCAGTACCGGCATCTGTAGATTGTGTGCGCGAAAGTCCAGAATTTCATGGCCATCAAGCATGCTGGCAAGCGACGCATTCACAATCCACGCAGTTCGCTGCTTGTCATGGAGCAGGCCCTTCACCGCGAAATTTGGGATATGAATGATGTGGTGCTCCGGTTCGATAATGTCGATCAGAGCATCAAGTTCTGCCGGCGTCGACGGGTTGAAAAGGCTTAGCGGAAAATGTACCGCCATGTACAGCCCCGCACTGTCGAACAGCAACAACCGACGTACCTGGTCAGGATGGTCGAGGGCCAGCTTCATTGCAATCCATCCGCCCATAGACCAGCCCGCAACATCGGCCTGCTGCACATGAAGCGCACTCATGAAAGCTACCGTTACCGCCTCTTCACCGCTGAGAGAAAAATCACCATCCCTGGGCTGCGCAGAATGTCCATATCCAAGCAGGTCCAACGCATACACGTGATAGCCAGCCGTTGCCAGTGCCGGAATGATCGCAGACCAATCGCTGGCACGCGCACCCAGACCGTGAATCAGCACGATAGGCTTGTCCGGCCCCGCCTGCGAAGGTGCGGCCTCCAGGTAGTGAATCTTCTGGCCGTTCACCATTAGCTCGTGGTGTGCCACATGGTTTTTCCACAGATACAGGTCGGTTCCACGCTCCACCAGCCAGAACGGATTATGGCGCACAAAAAGGAAAGCTCCGCTGCCTGCAAGACCCAGCAGCAACAGAGCAACCCACCATCTGCGGAACGTGGCTGCTCCGGTCACTTCAGCGGCTTTCCATGTTCCTCGCTGAACGCTGTATGCGCCAGCCCAAAACGCCCGCCGTGGTACTTCTCCGGCCCGTTCCGGTGACCCACCGCCAGCAACGAAACCACCCAATAGCTCAACGGCAAGCGCAATACCTCATGCACGCGCTCCTGCTCAAAGCCCTCCATCACAGCCGTGTTATAGCCCATAGCCTCTGCCGTTAGCAGCATAAACGTGGAAGCAATAGTTACTTGCTTGTTGAGCCAGCCATGCATCTGGTCACGGTTCAACGACGACAGATAACTCTCCACATGGCTCTTCAACTGAGCGGCATAGCTGCCAGGCATTCCGCCCTCCAGCCCCATGCGGATAATGTCGTCCGCATCGCGACGCCAGCCGTCGGAATCGCCACAGCATGCAATGACGACCGAGGCTTCTTCGGTCTTTGCCTGGTTAAAGCACGCCACGCGCAGGCGACGTTTCTGCTCGTGAGATTGCACCACCACAAATCGCCAGGGCTGCACGTTATAGCCCGACGGTGCAGCTAGACCAGCCTCCAGAATCTGCCGCAGATCGTCCGCCGGCATCTCTGAGCCGTCGAACGACGGCGTCGACCGCCGTTCGCGAATTACCTCTTCCAGAGCCTTCAAATCCGAAACTCTCCAGGCATTCATTCTACTGCAACATGCCACGGCTTACGGCAGCTGGCTCATAGGGTCTTCCGTCGCAAAGGGCGGGCTATTCGGTGTCTCCGCAAAAACCCACACACCGTGGAAGTGTTCGCGAAGATCGGGGTAAGCGTTCAGCAGCGCCGACGCGGCAGCGCGGTTCCGCGTGCGCCCAGCCGCAGGGTCGGCGATCGGCTCAGCCGCAAAGTGCATTGCAACATCAATCCGGTCGGCACTCAGTGAAGCGTCTGGACCAAGTCCGGTAATGCGATACTCCACGCCGTCCTTACCCTTCACGATCAACGGCGTATCCACACCCACACCGCTTGACAACGCAGGCGGTGCCGCCTTCCCCTGCTCGTCACGCAACTGCTCCAGGTGCGAGCTGCTCACAAACCCAACTGGCTTCAAAAGCTGCTGCGCCTCCTGGTAGTCCACCCACGCCGTCCAGTTCTGCCTGCTGGCCGCTGCCGCGCGCGCGGCCCGCCAGTACCAAAGTCCATCGTGGCCGGCCGCACTTACCGCCCGAGGAAACAAACCGGCCAGCTGCCACGCCCCCGCGCTGGACTGCTTCAGCAGAAACGCGATCTCCCACGGATCCGCCGGCTTCACTGAATCTTCCACAACCAGCGCATAGCGGCCCTGCGGCAGGCTCCGGATCAAAAAGCTCGTCTCCGCCGGACTCTTGTTCAGATTGCAAAAGAACTGCGTATCCTGCGGGCTGCCGTCCGAGCCGTTGGCAGGGTGGCTCGCATCCAGAATCCAAAACGTGCTCGGCACAAACGCGGCATTCGCAAGATGCGGCGCTGTGTTCGCAATCGTGCCCGCCATACCGCTGAAGTCCTGCGCGTACTCCGGCAATGTCGACGCACGAACCGCAGCCGTATCGTTCTGCTGCATGGCACGCAAAAGTGACCTTGCCACTTCCGTCAAAGCCGTCTTGTCTGCCGGCTGCATCCCAGACTGTGTGACACATTGCTGAGCCCGCACAGTGAACCCGCATATCAGCAGACCTGTCAGCCACACCCCCAACCACTTTGTTTGCTTCACGGTCGCCTGCCCTTCGCTCTGCCACGTCGTCACCGCAGAACGCTGCCAGTGTAGACGAACCCGGCGAGCTTCTGCATCGCATCGTCATGCGTTTGGTCGCGTCTAATGGGCAGGCTGTTCACTCCGTGGTACAGGGCACCGTATGAGTATGGTTCTGCGTTCAAAACGTCCCGTCGCTTCTGCCACCCTGCTCGCGGCATCCCTCTTTGCCGCCGTCAACGTTCTGGCACTTGCCCAGTCCACCGCCATCCCCGCATCGTCCCCCACCAGCGCCCAGGGCTCCGTTTCTTCGCTTCCCTCTGCAAACCCGCAGGCTACAATCAGCGCTTCTCACCTCGCCGTACTGTGGGACGGTGTTGTTCTGCAGGTCGACGCAACCAACGTCCCCCTTTCCAGGGTTCTTCGCGAAATCAGTCTCAAAACCAAGCTCCACATCACAGGCACTGCACCGGACGAGCGTATCTTTGGCACGTACGGACCGGGCCCCATGAACCTTGTCGTGCCGGCGCTGCTGGACGGCCTTTCCATCAACATGCTGCTCACCGAACGCACCGGCGGCGTGCCCAGCGACCTATCCCTCACAGCGCGCTCTGGCGGCCCGACTCCCTCAGCCGTACCAACACAGCAGGCCATCGACGATACCTCTACGCAGCCGCCCACTTCCACCGGTTTTACTCCGCCGACCAACGGCACCGGCCAGCCCACCGGCAGCTTCGTCCCGCGTCCACGCGTAAACCCGAACGGCACTCAAAGCAATGGCGCGATCGCAGGCCCTACCCTCGGTGACAACGGCATCAGCGGTTCCGACAACGGGATTAACGGTCCAAACAGTGGAGTGAACGGTGCCGACAACGGTATTGGCGTCGCGCCATCCGGGACCGACGCAAACACCACGGACCCCGCTTCACCTAACGGCGTCCGTACACCTCAGGAAATCTTTGAGCAGTTGCAAAAATTGCGCCAGCAGCAGAGCCAGCCGCAACAGTAGATTTTAGCCCGCGACGAGCCCAGCACTGCCCACTGGTTGCGCCGTCATCCGCCGTGCGCGCTGTTGTGCTGCTTGCATGCTGTGAATGCGGAACAGTTGAAACATTCCAAAACACAGGCCGTACGCAACCAAAACACCACCAGCGAGGGCGGCAGAGATTGCACAAAGCAGGACAATAGTCATCATGAGGCTGCTCCTAAATTCATTGCGCGAGTACTCCCCGGAGTTGCGCAAAAGCACCGTGAAGGTTCAGCGAAGCCAGGCCGCGGAGTTCGCCGCCAGAATATCTCTTTGTCTCGCTCGATCCTGACGCTCTGGCTGTACACAGTGTGCCGTTACCCCCACGCAAGGGGAGTACGCATCTGGGTACATACCGCGTGCGCCTGCATGGGCCGGCTCCGCAACTGAACGGCTTCGCCGTTTATTCGTGATGCCGTATCCTAGATAGTGCGGCTGTCGAGGGCCGCGGCAGCTCATGAATGTGACTCACATTACGGTGCGCGGCGCGCGCCACCATAACCTGAAGAACATCGACGTCAGCATCCCGCGCAACAGCCTGACGGTGGTCACCGGCCTCTCCGGCTCCGGTAAGAGTTCGTTGGCCTTCGACACCATCTACGCCGAAGGCCAGCGCCGCTACGTCGAAACCCTGAGCGCATACGCCCGCCAGTTTCTCGACCAGATGGAGCGCCCTGACGTAGACGCTATTGACGGCCTCAGCCCGGCTATCTCCATCGAGCAGAAGACCACATCGCGATCGCCCCGTTCCACTGTCGGCACCATCACCGAAATCTACGACTACTTGCGCCTGCTCTGGGCCAGCGTCGGCAAGCCCCACTGCCCCGAATGCGGCCATGAGATCAGCCGTCAAAGCGCTGACCAGATCGTCGAGCGCGTCGTCGCCCTGTCGCCAGGCGAGCGCATCACCGTGCTCGCCCCCCTTGTACGCGGCCGCAAAGGCGAGTTTCGCGAGGAGCTGGAAGCGTTGGACCAGCAGGGCTTCCGTGCCCGCGTTGATGGCGAGATGATCGAGATCACCGAAGGCCTGCGACTCGAAAAGCGTAAGAACCACACCGTTGAAGCTGTCGTCGACCGCATTCTTCTCAAGCAGGGCCCCGACGGCAAACTCGACACACGCCGCCTCGAGGCAAGCATCCAAAAAGCGCTCACCATGGCCAAGGGCTTGGTCATCATCGCCATCCACGGCCAGGAAGAAACACTCTACAGCTCCTCCATGGCATGTCCTGATTGCGGCATCAACGTGCCTAAACTGGAGCCGCGCTCCTTCTCCTTCAACTCCACCTATGGCGCATGCACGGCGTGCAACGGCCTTGGTAACATTTACGATTTTGACCCGGGCAAAACCATCGCCGACTGGTCGAAGCCACTGCTGGATGGCGCCATGGGACCGGGTTCCGCCAGTGCCTACCTGCTGCGACTCATCAAGCTTGCTGCCGACAAATACAAGATCGACCTGAAGAAGCCGTTTGAAGATCTGCCCGAACCACACCAGAAGCTGCTTATGTATGGTCCGCCAAAAGGTGAGGCCGGCAAAACAGGATTTCACGGCATCTTCAGCTACCTGCGTGAAAGCATGGAGGAGTCTAAAAGCGAGGGCTTCCGCGAATACTACATGCAGTTCATGAGCGCCACGGAATGCCCGGCCTGCAACGGCAAACGTCTGCGGCCGGAGTCGCTTGCCGTCAAGGTAGAGTCGCAGTCCATCTCCGACTTCACCTCGCTCTCGCTGGTGCGCGCGCTTGAGCGTGCACGCACCTTCCACTTCGTCGGCCGCGACCGCCTCATCGCAGACCGCCTGCAACGCGAGGTCATCGAGCGGCTCGAGTTCCTGAACGCAGTCGGTCTAAGCTACCTCTCCCTCAACCGCAGCGCCGCCACCCTCAGCGGCGGCGAAGGCCAGCGCATCCGCCTTGCCACACAAATCGGCTCACGGCTGCGCGGCGTGCTTTACGTGCTGGATGAACCCTCCATCGGCCTCCACCAACGCGACAACATGAAGCTGATCGCAGCCATGGAAAACCTGCGCGACCTCGGCAACACGGTGCTCGTGGTGGAGCACGATGAAGATACGATTCGCAAAGCCGACTACGTGCTCGATCTTGGCCCCGGCGCCGGCAAGAACGGCGGAGAACTGATCGCTTCCGGGACTCCGGACGAGGTCGCCGCCACGCCCGGTTCCCTCACCGGCCAATACATGTCCGGCGCGCTCGATATCCGCTCCAACGATGCTCCGCGTGCACTCAGCGGCCGCGACATCGTTGTAGAAGACGCACGCAGCCACAACTTACAACATGTCACCGCGCATTTCCCCCTCGGCGTACTTACCGTCGTCACCGGTGTAAGTGGCTCGGGTAAGTCAACATTAGTCAACGATATCCTCTACCGCTCGCTCGCGAAGCAGATCTACCGCTCCAAGGAAGAGCCCGGCGCGCACGGAGCCGTCCGCGGCATCGAGCAGCTCGACAAGGTCATCCAGATCGACCAATCGCCCACCGGCAGGACGCCTCGCTCCAACCCCGCGACCTATACAGGCGTTTTCACCGCAATTCGTGAGCTTTTCGCGATGCTGCCGGAATCGCGCGAGCGAGGCTACAAGTCCGGCCGCTTCAGCTTCAACGTGCAGGGGGGCCGCTGCGAAGCATGCCAGGGCGACGGACAGCGCCGCATTGAGATGAACTTCCTGCCGGACGTGTATGTCTTATGCGAGGTATGCAACGGCCGGCGCTATAACCAGGAAACCCTGTCCGTAAAGTTCAAGGGATACTCGATCGCCGATGTCCTCGACTTACAGATATCCGATGCACTCACTGTTCTATCCGACATCCCGAATGTAAACGCCAAGATACAAACCCTCGTCGACGTCGGTCTCGGCTACATCCACCTTGGCCAGTCCGCCACCACGCTCAGCGGCGGTGAAGCTCAGCGCATGAAGCTGGCCAAAGAGTTAAGCAAACGCCAGACCGGCCGTACCCTCTACCTGTTGGATGAACCCACCACAGGCCTTCACTTCGACGACGTTCGTAAACTCCTCGAGGTTCTCCAGCGGCTCACTGATCTGGGTAACTCCATCATCATCATCGAGCACAATCTCGATGTCATCCGCAATGCAGACTGGCTCATTGACATGGGGCCGGAGGGCGGCGAAGGCGGCGGCACCATCGTCGCTCAAGGCACACCGGAGCAGGTTGCAAGGATTTCTGCATCACACACTGGCACGTTCCTCGCACGGCATTACGCGGAACGTCCAGCATCACAAAGATCCCCTGCTCCCCCGTATGTGGCCCCGGTCTCTGTCAAAACCGAGGTCGCCAATCCCACTAAGTTCGCTCCAAGCGCAGAAGAACGTCTGGCCAAGCGCAAGGCCGCAGCCAAGGCCGCCTCTGCGAAAAGCAAGGCCAAAAAAGCAGCCCGAGCTATTGAAGACGCCACGGCGGAACCACTCGCCGCGGCCACAGAGCCCGCAGCACGTCGAGCAGGAAAGAAGGCCGCATGATTGCACGGTACGACGACGAAGGCGACGGCGAAAACACCAGCCGGATCGACTTTGAGCCATCAGCGTACATGCCCACAACTTCGGCTAGGCAAAGCAAGGTCACCGTTATAAGCTCATCCGCGGCAGACGATACGCAGACGGCTCTCGAAACGCCACCGACTGTCGCCATCCACCAGCCGAATATCGGCTATTCCGTGCTCGCCCTGGTCATCGGCCTCGTGGCCATGCTGCTGTGCACAGCAGCCGTTCTGGCCGTGGCATACAAGCTGCACATTGTGCCGTCGCTTACCCATCTTGACCCGGCGACCATGCCCAAAACCAGCATCCTGGGCGAAGCTCTCGGCTACGGCATCTGCCTTGCCATAATCGTGCCGCTGTTTCGCCGCATGTGGAACCGGCCCTTCGCCCAGGTCCTGCAGATGAACCTGCACGCGGCACGCACCAACGCAGGCAAGCTCGTGCTCCTCGGCATCCTCCTCAGCATCATTGCGCAGGCAGCGGAGTCGCTGCTTACCCTGCCAAAAGACGTTCCGCTCGATGCCTTCTTCCGAACACCTTCCGACATCTGGACGGTAGCCATATTCGGCACCCTCGTCGCTCCCCCCGTGGAGGAACTGCTCTTCCGCGGCTTCTTCTTGCCGGCCTTTGCCATCGCCTTTGACTGGCTGCGCCTCCCGCGTACCTTCGAAGCGCGCCTGGCATGGCACTCCACCAACGATCTCAGCCGCGCCGGACTCGTCTTTTCCGGCATCCTTACAAGCGTTCTTTTCGGCGTCATGCATGCCGCACAGCTCAAGTTCGCCTGGAACGCGGTCGCCCTGCTCTCCTGCGTTGGTGGCATCTTCGCTCTTGTGCGCCTCCGCTTCAACTCCGTCTGGGCATCGTCCTTCGTGCATATGGTCTACAACGGCTTCATTTTCGTGCTCCTCTTTATCGGCACCGACGGCTTTCGTCACCTGGACAAGCTGCACGGTCACTAACCAGCCGCTAGCGCGAGCACACATGGCAGACTGGATCTATGCCCTTTGCTGAAGACCGCGCCTCCCTGCTCGCCATCATCGCCCGGCTCTCGTTCCGCATCGGCGATTTCACGCTCGCAAGCGGTGCAAAAAGCGATTACTACATCGACTGCCGCACCACAACGCTCGACGCCGAAGGCGGCCGTCTTTGCGGCATCCTCATGGCGTCCATGTTGCGCGACATCGCACCGGAGGCCCAGGCTGTCGGCGGCCTCACCATGGGCGCCGATCCGCTCGTCTCCAACATCGCCACCGCCTCCGCCTACTTCCGCCTGCAGCAGCCAGCCGCAAACCTCGTCCACGGCTTCCTCGTGCGCAAGGCCCTGAAAACCCACGGCACCGGCCGCCAGATCGAAGGCTTCGTCCACCCCGGCGCATCCGTCGTTGTCGTCGACGACGTCTGCACCACCGGTGCCTCCACCATCACAGCGATTGAAGCCGTACGCGCCGCCGGCATGCACGTCGCTGCCGTCCTTTGCCTGGTAGATCGCCAGCAGGGCGGCCGCGAAAACATCCTCGCCGCCATTCAGGCCGCTCCATTCGCCTTACTTTTTACAGCAGAAGACGTGCGCGCCGAAAAGCTCCAGCAGACGGCATAGCTCCGCTTTTAGTTCTCCGGGGCTTCAGTCACTTGCACACCCGCCTTCGTAAACTGCACGGTCGTCCGGCCGCAGCCCACACCTGGTGATGGTCCTGGGCACGAGCGCCCCTTGCGATGCAGAACTTGCGATACCAAGAACACTTTGCCGCACGCACGACAGCTCACCGCCGCATTGTTTCCGTACCAGTCCTCATCAACCGCAAGATTGTTCTTGTCCAATAGCCGCACTAGGCGATAGTAGCTCATTTTCGCCCTATCATCGCCTAGAATGTTGCTGTGATGACCGAGCGCGCACTGCTGTACGACGAGGATGTCCTCTACATCCCTCAGCCCGATTTCGCGGAAGATCACGCACCAAAGCCCTCGCGCGCGACGGCAACACCACCGCGACGAAGCCAGGCACTTCGAAACCACTTAAGCGCCCGCAACCAGCAGCGCGCCACCAGCTTCCCGCATGAATCCACCATCAGCAACACACCGTCCATCGTGTACCAGCCTGCGGATGACGGCACTCACGGCAACTTCTTCCAAGCCTCCTATCGACGCATCATCGCAAACCCAGCCTGGTCTGCTCGCCTGCAGAAGGCATACACGGCGTCCAGTCAGTTACCGCACAGCAAAGCGCGTCAGCGACGAGAACTGGACTGCGGCAACAGCTCCGACGCCTTGCTCATGAACATCTTCTGCCACCCCACCGCAGTGCGTTCCCCTGCCCTGCACGCGCTGCTCGGCACCTCGAGCACATCTCCTCACTTTGGCTACCGCGCACGCATCCCACTGCGCTCAGGCCACGTGGACAGAACAGAATTCGATATGGTCCTGTCAAATGCCGAAGACCTGCTGCTGGTCGAAGCAAAGCTCAGCGAAGCCGACTTCCAAACCGCTCGTCCTGCCCTTATGGACCGCTACCAAAGCTTCGAAGAGGTCTTCGACACAGCCGATCTCCCCCGCATCCGCGGCCAGTGGCGCTCTTACCAGCTCCTGCGTTCCATCCTCGCCGCGCACCGCCTGCAGGCCAGTTTCACTGTCATGCTCGACGCCCGGCGAACCGATCTCGTCGAGGATATCTTCCTCGTCTACCGCACCGTCCACTCGGCCCATCTACGCAGCCGCCTTCACACCATCACATGGCAGCAGATCGCTGCGTGCGTCCCGCGAACGCTGCAGACTTTTCTCGAGTCCAAGTACGGCATTGTCGCCGCTCCCTGAACCACCCGCAGGCTCAAACACGTAAACTACACGTGATGATTCCCACGCTCGAATGGACGGACCAGGGTGTCCGCTTTCTGGACCAGACCAAGCTTCCCATGGAAGAGGTATACGTCAACACCACCAGCTACGGCGAGGTCGCAACCGTTATCCGCGACATGATCGTTCGCGGTGCTCCGGCCATCGGCGTTTCCGGCGCCATGGGCATGGCGCTCGGCATCGACCGTTCCAATGCCATTAACGTCGCGGAGCTCTCCCTTGAAGTAAACGTCATGGCCGACGCGCTCGCAAAGACACGCCCGACCGCTGTCAACCTCTTCTGGGGCATCGAGCGGATCCGCTCCCTCTACACGCGGCTTGTCGCTGAACAGTCACCCCATCTCAGCGAAGCCGACAAGCTTAAAACCATCAAGGCCGCCATCGTTACGGAAGCAAAAACCATGTACGACGAAGACATTGCCGCCTGCAAAACCATGGGCCAGTTCGGTGCCGACCTGCTCCCACGCAAAGGCACCGTCCTCACCCACTGCAATGCCGGTGCTCTGGCTACCTGCGGCTACGGTTCTGCGCTCGGCGTCATCCGTGCGGCCGTCGAACGCGGTTTCGAGATCGACGTCCTTGCCGACGAGACACGACCCTTCTTGCAAGGTGCCCGCCTCACCGCCTGGGAGCTGATGAAGGACGGCATTCAGACCTCGGTTCTCTGCGACAACATGAGCGGATCCCTCATGCGCCAGGGTCGCATTCAGGCAGTCATCGTCGGCGCCGATCGCATTGCTGCAAACGGCGACGTGGCCAATAAGATCGGCACCTACACCGTCGCCGTCCTCGCCAGGGAGCACGGCATTCCGTTTTACGTCGCTGCACCCTGGTCCACAATCGACATCAACACGCCGACCGGTGAAGAAATCCCCATCGAGCAGCGCGATCCGCGAGAGGTGACGCACAGCAATGGCAAGCAGATGACGCCCGACGGTGTGGGTATCGAAAATCCCGCCTTTGACGTCACACCTGCAAAATACGTCACGTCCATCATCACCGAACGTGGCTTGTTGAAGGCCCCCTACGGCAAAAGCATCGCCGCCATGGACGCAGTTGGAGCACTGCAGGCGGATGCCGTACACGCCTAACCGCCCCTTACAATACCGTCCGCAGCGGCGTGCGGAACGCACACTTGTGGACAAGGTCTTCGGCTTTTTCAACTGGCGAGAACGTTCGCTGTTGCGAGGCACAATGCTTGTGCTCCTCAGTACGTGGGCGGCTTTTCGCCTCTCGCACTTCCCGCAAAACAACGGTACCTTGTGGTTACTGGCTCCCCTTGTCTTCGCCTTCATCGGCACATTCGATACGCTTCGCTGTATGCAACCCAGATGGAACTGGTATCACGGCGGTGTCCTGCTGTGCGTCTACATGGACCTCATGGCCGTGTGCATGATTCTCTTCTTCCTGCTCTACCCCATCTGGCTTTAGACGGAATATAAAACAACCGCATTAGCTCTCTGTTACTCTTGCGGCACACCAGGGGGTCAATGCAATGTTGAAGGGTTTTCGAGAATTTATCCTGCGTGGTAATGTGGTTGACCTTGCCGTCGCAGTTGTCATCGGCGCTGCCTTCGCGGCCATCACCGCATCGCTCACCACCGACGTCATCACCCCGTTAATCGCTGCGCTGGTCGGCGCACCAGACTTCTCCAGCCTGGTCGTCCATGTGCCTGTGATGCACGCCGTCGCTGTGCCCAATCCCTTGCCCGCAAACTACATTCCCCCGGGTGAGGTTCACATTGGTAAGCTGCTCAACGCACTGATCAACTTCCTCATCAACGCCGCGGCAATCTACTTTCTTGTTGTGCTGCCCATGAAGTACCTCATGGCGAAATTCATGCCCAAAACTGTGGAGGCAGCCACCACCAAGGTATGCCCGCAGTGCCTCAGCGCAATCCCGGTCGCGGCAACACGCTGCGCCTTCTGTACGCAACCCGTCTAATTCGCTAGTACAAAAGTAAGTCGACGCAAAAGGGTTCGCATTTAATGGCGAACCCTTATATGCCTCGTCACGAAAGGACTTACCGCATCGCCATCTGTTCCGTCATGATCTGTGTAAGATCAGGCTTCTTCAAGCCGTGCACCTCTTCGTTATACCTGTCCACCTTGCTCGACCAGTTCATGGAGCAGAACTTAGGTCCACACATGCTGCAGAACGCCGCTTCCTTGTAGTAGTCGTCGGGCAGCGTCTCATCGTGCATGCCGCGCGCCGTCTCCGGATCCAGCGACAGATCGAACTGCGCGTCCCAATCAAACGTATAGCGCGCGTGCGAGATCGCATCATCTCGA
Source organism: Acidobacteriaceae bacterium (assembly GCA_903642225.1). Taxonomy (GTDB): domain Bacteria; phylum Acidobacteriota; class Terriglobia; order Terriglobales; family Acidobacteriaceae; genus Terriglobus. The sequence goes on from CAHJWI010000003.1 coordinate 107,550, forward strand.
TCCCGTGCGCCCGGCCGGTGCCGCGCAATGTCCGCCGCATGCGCCGCAATCTTGTACGCGATAATCCCGTCCTTCACGTCCTTCTCATTCGGCAGGCCAAGGTGCTCCTTGGGCGTCACGTAGCACAGCATCGCCGCACCATGCCAGCCGATCATCGCCGCACCAATCGCCGACGTAATGTGGTCATAGCCGGGAGCGATGTCCGTCACCAGCGGCCCTAGGACATAGAACGGTGCACCGTCGCACAACTCCACTTCCATTTCCACCTGTTCCTTGATCTTGTCCATCGGCACATGGCCTGGACCTTCAATCATCACCTGCACATCGTCCTTCCACGCCTGCCTCGTCAGATCCCCCAGTGTCTTCAGCTCCGCAAACTGTGCCTCGTCGCTTGCATCCGCAACGCAGCCCGGACGCAGACCATCGCCCAGCGAATAGCTCACGTCGTACTTTGCCATCACCTTCGTGATCCGGTCGAAGTTCTCATAGAGGAAGTTCTGCTTGTGGTTCGCCGTCATCCACTGCGCCAGAATCGCGCCACCTCGACTCACAATGCCGGTAATACGCTTCGACACCATCGGCACGTACTGGATCAGCACGCCCGCGTGGATCGTGAAGTAGTCCACACCCTGCTGCGCCTGTTCCTCAATCACTTCCAGGTACAAATCGATATTCAGGTCTTCCACACGCTTCACCCGGCTCAGTGCCTCGTACAGCGGCACCGTTCCAATCGGCACCGGCGAGTGCCGCAGAATCGCCTCGCGGATCATTGGAATATCGCCGCCGGTAGAAAGGTCCATCACCGTATCCGCGCCGTAGTGCACCGCCGTGTGCAGCTTTCGCAGCTCTTCATCCACATTCGAGCTCAGCGCGGAGTTGCCGATATTCGCATTGATCTTGCACAGCGACTCCACGCCGATTGCCATCGGCTCCAGCTCCGGATGATTGATGTTCGCAGGGATGATCATCGTCCCCTTCGCAATCTCGCTGCGCACCAGCTCCGCAGAGATCTTCTCCTTGTGCGCCACGTACGCCATCTCTTCTGTGATCAGGCCCTTGCGTGCAAAGTGCATCTGGCTCATGTTCGTATCGCCCGTGCGCACAGCCTCTTCACGCCGCTTCACGACCCAGTCGGCACGCGGCATTGGTACGGGATAGCTGTTCCCGCTGGCGTGGCCATTCCCGTTCGCGTGCGTATGGCCGTTCAGTGAAACGCCCTCGTTTGACAGTCCAAGAATGCTGTCGCCACTGCTACCTGCGTGCTCGCTCATGCTGTCCGTCATCTCCCATTGCATCCCGGTACGTTAGGGCAAAGTATACGCCGACCACGGCGCTCCATCCATCGAACGAATCCCCGCCAGCCTGCGCCTGCTACCCTGTATCTGCATGCAAATCAAGGGCTCCGCCGTCAAGATCACAGTAGCCACCGTCGTCATTCTGGCGACTGTGCTCTACCTCGCCATCAGCGGCGCGAAGGACTCCAAGAGCTACTACGTCACCATTGGCGAGATGCAAAAAATGGGCGGCAAGGCCTACACCCGCAACCTGCGCGTGGCCGGCAACGTCAAGCCGGGCTCCATCCATCGCATGGGCACGCACGCCGATTTCGTATTGCTGGAACTCGGCAAGGAACTGCCCGTCCAGTACAACGGCAGCGAGCCCCCACCCGACACCTTTAAGGACGACGCACAGGCCCTCGCCATGGGCCACCTCGGCCGCGACAACGTCTTCCAGGCCAACCAGCTCCAGGCGAAGTGCGCCAGCAAATACGCCCCCGCCACACCCGACCAGATCAAGGCAAAAGCAAAAGCCGCAACCGCCCTGGCCATTCCTGCAGCACACTAGCGGTATGCTTGCTGCGATGGTGAACGCCGCCGAAGTCAATGCCGCTGACGTCCAGAATGTCTCCCTCCTCTACGGCAACTTCGCTGCCCTGCGCCGCGTCACGTGCAGCTTCGCCACCGGCGGCATGCACCTTCTACTCGGCGAAAACGGCGCTGGCAAATCCACCCTCCTCCGCATCCTCGCCGGCCTCATCACACCCTCCGGCGGCACCGTCCGCGTGCTGGAAGGCTCCCCCGCCGAGCGACGCAGCCGCATCGCCTACATGAGCCACGCCTCCATGCTCTACGACGAGATGACCGCCATGGAAAACCTGCGCTACTTCGCCCAGCTCGGCTGCGCCCCCGGCACCTGCGCCCTCTGCCACGCCTCGCCAGAGATGTCCCTCCGCGCCGTCGGCCTCGACCACACCCTCACCCGCCCCGTCTCGCAGTACTCGCAAGGCATGCGCCAGCGCGTCTCCCTCGCCCGCGTCCTCCTTACCGATCCCGAACTCCTCCTTCTCGACGAGCCTTTCTCCAACATGGACGGCACCGGTGCCCGCGACCTCGTAGCCCTCCTGCAGGACGTCCTCACCTGGCCGCTCACCACCGGCGCCTCTACTGGTGTGGCAAAGCGGACCATCATTCTCACCACCCACCAGCACGACCTCGTCTCCGGCGCTGTCGACTCCACCACCCGCCTCGAACGCGGCACCATCGCAGCGGAACAATCTGTCGCCGCATGAAGACCAACGCCGCACGCCTCCTCGACCGCCTCGCCATCTCCTACACCACCCGCGAGTACACCGTCACCCCCGACGACCTCACCGCAGTCTCCGTCGCCACCAAAATCGGCATGCCCCTCGAACAGGTCTTCAAAACCCTCCTCTGCCGTCTCGCAGACGGAACTCACGTCTTCGCCGTCATCCCCGGCAACGCGGAGCTCGATCTCAAAAAACTCGCCTCCGCCGCAGTCACAAAAAAAGCCGAAATGGCCGCCCTTAAAGACGTGGAGCCCCTCACCGGCTACATCCGCGGCGGCGTCACCGCCATGGCCTCCAAACGCGACCTCCCCACCTTCGCCGATGAAACTCTCGAACTCCACGACCAGATCAGCGTTTCCGCCGGCATGCGCGGCCTCCAGCTCATCCTCGCTCCCGCAGACTACCTCCGCGCTACCAACGCCACCGTCGCCGACCTCACCAAACTCGCGCCCGCGATTGCCCCATGACCAAGGCCCGCCACTACCTCAGCATCGTCCTCCTTCACCTCCGCAAAGAGCTTCACCTGGAATGGCGCAGCCGCGACGCCATCACCGGCATGCTCTTCTTCACCCTGCTCATCGCCGTCGTCTTCTCGCTCGCCTTCGACCCCACCTCGAACCCCACCCTCGCGCGCCAGATTTCCGGCGGCATCGCCTGGATCGGCCTTCTCTTCGCCGCCACCACCTCGCTCAACGGCTCCTGGGCGCGTGAACAGCGCAACCAGGTGCTCGACGCACATCGCCTCTCACCCGCGCCGCCATCCGCCCTTTTCGTCGGCAAAGCCCTCGCAAACTTCCTCTTCGTCACCCTGGTTGAGGTCGTCCTCGTCCCCGTCTTCGTCCTCTTCTACAACATCCGCCCTCTCGGCCAGGCGTCGCTGCTCTGGCTCATCCTCCCCCTCGGCACATGGGCTCTCGTGCTCAACGGCACCTTCTTCTCAGCCCTCAGCCTCCGCAGCCGAAACCGTGATCTTCTGCTCCCGCTCATCCTCTTCCCCATCTCCATCCCGGCGCTGCTCGCCGTCGTCAACGGCACCACCTCCGTCATCACCGGCGAGTTCGATCCCAACCTCTGGATCCGTCTCCTTGCCGGCTTCGACATCATCTTCACCGTCGTCGCACTGCTGCTCTTCGGCACCGTCCTGCACGCCGAATGAGCCGATCAACGCACGCGTTCCGTCAAAAGAACGACCTGCAAAACCTGCCTCTCGGCGATACTTGAGAGGACCCGATGAAGACCCTCTTCACCATCCTCGCGGCTGTCGCTGTAGTTCTGCTCGGCTTCGGCCTTTACCAGGCCTTTCTCGTCGCGCCGACTGAGGCCACCATGGGCCCCGTCCAGCGAATCTTCTACTGGCACGTGCCGCTCAACATCATCGGCGAGATCACGCCTTACGTAAATATGCTGGCGTCCATCGCATACATCTTCCTTCGCGGCCGCAACCAGCTCGCCGCCCGGCGGGCAGACGCGCTCGCCGTTGCTTCCGCTGAAGTCACGGTCCTCTTCGTTGGCCTCGGCCTCATCGGCGGCATTCTCTGGGGACGCCCAGCCTGGGGCATCTGGTGGGCATGGGACGCGCGCACCACCAGCACTCTCCTCCTCTTGCTTCTCTACGTCAGCTACCTGCTCCTTCGCCGCTTTTCTGATGGCCCTGGCAGCCGCACCATCGCCGCCGTCCTCAGCATCTTCGCCGGCGTCGACGTCCCCATCGTCTTCATGTCCATCCGCTGGTGGCGCACCCAGCACCCAGCTCCCGTCCTCACCGGCGACGGCGAAATCGACCCGGTCATGAAATCCGCCTTCGCCTGGAACCTGCTCGCCTTTTTCATCTGGGGCATCGTCCTCATCTGGGCTCGCTACGCCACTCTCCGGCGCGAACAGGCCCTCGCCGAACGTGAAGCCCTCCAACTCATTGGGGTCGCATAAATGGGCTACTCTGCCGACAGTATCCGCTACCTCCACATCGCCTACACAATCTTCATCACCGTCCAGGTCGCCTATGTCGCCTGGCTCGCAGCCCGTTGGAAACGCGTCACCTCTGCCATAGCTACTACCCGTCCTCCCGGCGCGTAAACTGGCATCTGTGTCCCCCGCCCTCCGACGCCGCGCCGTCCTTCTTTCCACCACTCTCTTTTCCCTTGCCCTGTTGTCGCTCGCCGGCTGCCGCCGCCTCCGCTTCCCAGAAGCACCAGCGGACTACCGCGAGTACGCCTACGTCACCAGCGGGGGCACCGGCACCGTCAGCATCCTCAACGTCGTCTCGGTCCAGTCCGAGCGCACCTTGAAGGTCGGTCCCAATCCCACCGGCGCCACCGCCAATCCCGTTCGCAACGAGGTCTATGTCGTCAACACTGGCGATGAAAGCGGCAACGGCTCGGTCAGCGTCATCGACACCACGACCAACTCCATCACCGCCACCATCCCCGTTCATCGCCAGCCCTACTTCATCTCTGTAGACAGCAAGGGCCAGCGCGGCTACGTTGCCAACAGCGGCTCCAACGACGTCAGCGTCCTCGACTTGGTGCAACACCGCGTCCTCGGTGTTATCGGCGTCGGCGAGAAACCCGGCCTCGCTAAAATCTCGCCCGACGGCCAAAGCCTCGCAGTCAGCAACCGTGGCAGCGGCAGCGTCTCACTCTTTGCCGTTCCCGCCACCGGCTTGCCTACCCTGCGCGCTGCGTTCGACGGCTGCACCGGCGTCACAGACCTCGCCATCATCCCGCTGGACCCCGCGCAGCCTTCCAGCAAGGTCTTTGCCGCGTGCTCCGCCGGCGACACCGTTATGGCTATTCAATTGGCCCAGGCTACCGGCTCGTGGGAGGCAAAGCAGGATCCACCGAGCACGCACGATCGCCTTCTTGCCCGCCTCAAGGTCGGCAGGGATCCCGTCCAGTTCGCCATCAAACCAGACGGTGGAGAGCTCTTTATCTCCAACTTCGGCTCTGACTCGTTCACCGAAATCTCCACCTGGACCAACGACGTCGGCGGCACCTACAAGATCGGGACGAAGCCATCACAGGGTGTCGTCACCGCCGATAACGGCACGCTCTGGATCACTAACTTCGGCGCCGACTCCATCAGCCTCTATTCCATTGACGACGGCCGCATCGCCGGCAGCGTACGCGCAGGCGGCGGCCCTGACGCCATCGCGATGAGCGCCGACGAACACCTCGTCCTTGCAGCCAACTCGCGCAGCGGCGACGTTGCCGTCATCCGCACCGTTAGCAATCACGCCGGCCCCGAACTACTCACCATGCTCCCCGCCGGCGGCAACCCCAACAGCATCGCCATCAAGGCCTTCCATCTGACAAAGTAATCAGGCCGCCACACCGCTACTCAGTGGCACCTGCTCTACAATCTCCAGCCCAAACCCCTGCAGCGCCGGCACATGCGTCGGCCGATTCACAAGCAGCCGTATCCGCCGAATACCCAGGTCCGCCAGTATCTGGCTTCCCACACCCGTGTTCCTCAGGGTGTGCTGCGCATCCCCGCCTCGCCTGGCCTGCTCTCGCCCGGTCACCATCCGCGCCGGGGTCACGCTCCTGTCAACAGAAAACCCGGGCGTCCCGTTGTGCAGGTAAATCAGCGCGCCGCGCCCCGCCGCGGCGATCGCCCGCATCGCGCCTTCCACGCTGTTCAGGCATTCCCCGCCGTTCTGTTGAAATACGCCTCCCGCCAGCCCATGCGTGTGCACCCTCACCAGCACCGGCTCACCGCTATCCTGCACATTTCCCCTTACCAGCGCTAGATGACTCGCGCCCGCCTCCACATCGCTCTCATACGCAATGGTGCGGAACTCACCCCAGGGCGTCTCCAGCACCGTCTCCGCCACCCGGTGCAGGTACTGCTCCGTTTGCAGCCGGTACCGTATCAGTTCCGCCACCGTCAGCATTGCCATACCGTGCGTCCTGCAGAACTCCAGAAGGTCCGGCACTCGCGCCATTGATCCGTCGTCGTTCATAATCTCGCAGATCACCCCTGCAGGAATCAGCCCAGCCATGCGCGCCAGATCCACCGACGCCTCCGTCTGCCCTGCCCGCACCAGCACACCACCCTTGCGCGCACGCAACGGAAACACATGCCCGGGCCGCGCGAGGTCCGCCGCGCCGCTGCCTGGCCGCACCGCCGTCAGGATCGTATGCGCCCGGTCCGCCGCCGAGATGCCTGTAGTCACGCCTTCCCGCGCCTCAATCGACTCGGTAAACGCTGTACCGAACCGCGACGTGTTCTCGCTCGCCATCGGCGGCAGCCGCAGGTAGTCTGCACGCTCTTCCGTCAAGGTCAGGCACACCAGCCCGCGCCCAAACCTCGCCATGAAGTTGATGGCATCCGGCGTCACATGTTCCGCGGCAATCGTCAGGTCACCCTCATTCTCACGGTCTTCGTCGTCGACCACCACAATCATCCGCCCCGCTGCAAACTGCCGCAGCGCCTCCGGCACATCCACAAACGGTGCAACCGCCATGCTCACCTCACCCGTCCCAAGTCTCTCAAACAAAGATGCCGTCCATCGCTGGACGGCTCTTGGCTGATATAACGCATCGTGCTAACGACGTTCCGATAGCTGTCTTTAATCTTCAACAAGCGTCCGGTTCGACCGCAGTGACGACGATCGTCGTGCAGCGGCAAACTGCAAGACCAGAAGGGCGGCCGCCGCCCTAAAGCGTCGACTCTATTTCGAAGCCCCACGCCTCGAGCAGCGACTCCGGAATGTACTTTGAATTCTTGTTCCGACGCGCCCACTCACGTAGCCGAGTCGATCGCGAGTATTGATCGGGCGTCAGCTTGTACTCCTTGACCACCTGCTCAAACGATGTGATCGTCGGCACAACCGGGCCAATCGGCTCCGGCTTGCCCCAATTCGGATTTCCACGACGCTTCGCCATTGTTCTCTCCTTCGAGCTCACAGTCCACGCGAAGGTGGCTGGAACCAACGCTTTAGTTTACATCGCTTTCGCCCGAAACCGTTAACTCGTCGATATGCCCATCCCACCAGTTTCTAATCCACGATCTCGTTTCTAATCCACGATCTCGCCACGCTCCAACTGCCCGATCGCCCGTGCCGCCCGCTCCCGCAGCGCCTCCCGCTCCTCGGAAGTCTTCTTCCGCAGGGTTGCGAATGGCATCCGCATCCGCTGGTTCGACCCTAGCAGGTCCTGGTGTCGCTCCATAAACGTCCAGTACAAAGCCGTAAACGGACAGCTCCCCGGCCCCGTGCTCTTCTTCGGGTTCAGGGCACACTTGCCACAGTAATCGCTCATACGGTCGATGTACGCCGCTCCACTCACATAGGGCTTGGTAGCCGTCAGCCCACCATCCGCAAACGTCGCCATACCGAGCACATTCGGCTCGACCACCCAGTCGTATGCATCGACGTATGCCACCCAGAACCAATCCGTCAGCTCCCGCGGACTGAAGCCGCACAGCGTCGCCAAATTTGAAAGCACCATCAGCCGCAAAATATGGTGCGACCATCCCTGCTGCATCACCTGTCCCGTCGCAGTGTCCAGACAGAACATTCCACTCCGCACACCCCAGTACGCCGGCGGCAAGGGTAGGTGCGCGTCCAAAGCCGAAGGCCTCGCCGGCTGATCCGGCGCCGCAGGGTTACGGTTTTTCACCAGCAAATGGCTGTATTCATGGGCGTGCAGATTTTCGGGCGGATCGGGCGATTGTTCAATGGTTCTATATCCATCCGTCGCATTATGCATGTGTCGCACGAACTCTCGCCAGCCAACTATCTGACGGATAAAGCCTTCGGCACTCGCAAGCGGCACCGTCATCCCCTCGTACCCTGCAGCCACGTCCGCAACAATCTCCCGCGGCAATAGCCGGCTCACGTTCATCAAGGCCGAGATCGCCGAGTGAAACATCATCGGCTCCCGCGAGCTCATCGCATCCTCAAAGGGTCCAAAATGCGGCAGCAACTCGGCCAACGCGAACTGCCAGAACGTCGCACAGTCCTCTGCCGTGCACGGCAGGTCGAAGCCCTCGAATGTGCCGATACTCTCAATCCCGTTGCCGCTTAGCCAATCGATCAGTTCCAGCGTGATGGCGTCCGGCGCAAAGGTGGGCCGCGTCGGTACCGGCACTTCCCCTTTATAGGGTCGTCGGTTCTCCTCGTCGAAGCTGAGCTTGCCACCGACAAAGCTGCCGGTTGGTGTCATGAGCAGGCCAGTCTTCTTGCGCATGTGCCGATAGAATTTTTCCATCAGGTACTGCCGTCCGCGCGCTGCCTTCCCGCTGCCGAACACCGCTTCCCAGTCCTCCGGAGTGGAAAGCCAGGCGTCGTCGGCAACTACGTCCAGGCGCAGCCCCGCTGCAACAGCTGCCTCCAAATCTTTGCGCAGTTCCCGCTCCGCAGGCAAAGCCGTGTGGATCGTGTCGATCCCAAGCTCCTGCTGCACTGCCAGCAATTGCTCGCCGTAGCTCTCCGGCGCGTTACGGAACGCAACCATCACACCGCGTGCCTTCTGCTCAAGCGCAAAGTGCCGCATGTTGCTCAGCACCACCAGAACTTTCTTCTTGTGGTATGGCCTATTCCGGCCCTTGGCGTGCGATTCGATCAGGATCAGCCCGGCTTCCTCCGGCTTCAACTTCGCCAGCGGACCAATGCGGTCGTTCAGCCGGTCATACGGTACGAAGACCCACGTGCGCCCACCTGCCTGATGCGGCGTCGGCCACACCGACCGCATATTCTCCAGAAAACCCATCCTTCGACGGTACGCCATGGCTTTGCGCCCCGGTGCAAGCACAACGTCTCCGCTTCGACCACGCCAACTACATCAACGAAGCCGCGAGCTCCGCATATCTATCGACGGCGTCGCGCAGTTCACTCTTCAGCACCTTCTCCGCCTCGGTGTGCGCCACGTGGATCGTTCCGGGCCCCAACAGCAGTGGCTCGCCCCAGGCAGTCAGCGACGAGATGTCTGTCGCGTATTTCGCAATCATCGTCTCCCATCCGTCGATCCGCTTCATCCGTATCGCCGCCAAGTCCAGCGAGTAGTTCACGGCGCATCGGCCACCAACAACACGGTCCACAATCTCCTTTACCGCGCCGGAGTCTCCCACTGTCCGGATCAGCACCTGCGCCTCCGCTGCATCGGCGATGACATTTGGAGCGCGGCCTCCGCTGAGCAGTCCAACGTTCAACGTGGAAGGCCCAATCTCCGGGTCGACGGGCAACTCCGCCGCCAGTAAATCGTGCAGCACCGCAATCAGCTTCTCCGTCGCACTGTCGCCCAACTCTGGATACGCTGAGTGCGCCATCTTCCCACTCGCCGTCAGTACCACGCGCAGCGCGCCCTTGGTCGCCAGCGCCAGCCTGTTCTCCGTCGGCTCGCCGTTGATCAGAAACTGTGACCCATGCCCATCCTGGTTCGCCACCTTTGCACCAGCCGAGTCCCGCTCCTCGCCGACGACATACAGCAAGCCCACCGGCGTCCCGTTCGCGTACAGCTTCTCCGCCGCGCACACCTGCGACGCCAGAATCCCCTTCGCATCGCACGATCCGCGACCATACACCCAGATGTCGTCTTCACTGGAGCCAAAGTACGGCGGAACAGTGTCAAAGTGCGTTGACAGTGTTACGGTCGGCGACGTTCCCGGCATGCGCGCATACACATTGAATCGGTCGCCTTTATCCGGCACGCCCGGGTCTGTCTGCCGCACCGGCTGCCGCTCCACATCGTAGCCGAGGTCGGCCAAATACCCGGCCAGAAACACACCGCAAACACCTTCGTTGTAGGTTGTCGATTCAATATCGACCAACGTCCGCGTGAGTTCGATAGGGTCGATGAGCATGGGTCAAGAATAACCCGGCATCTCCGGCATCCCGCCTGCCTAAGGGTCTGCTTGCAGACGTAGAATGGTGCAGCCCGCCGCAGCGGCGATGAGATAACCGCGAATGAACACGCTTCCTCCGTCACCCACAGACATATTTGCTACACAAGCCCTTGGCAGTTCCGCGGCCCTGGCAGCGGTCTTGGACCACACATTGCTGAAGCCGGAGGCAACGCGACAGCAGGTGTTGCAGCTGTGTGCTGAGGCCGCGGAGCACCGCTTTGCCTGCGCCATGGTCAATCCCTGCTGGGTTCCACTTGCGGTGAACGCCCTGCTCGGAACGGGTGTGCCCGTCGGCGTAGTCATCGGCTTCCCACTCGGCGCTACCGCGACCGCGAGCAAGCTCGACGAGGCACATGCCGTAATTGCAGCAGGCGCACACGATATCGACATGGTCCTGAACATCGGGTTCCTGAAGTCAGGCATGGAGCGAGAAGTGGCCAGCGAGATACGGCAAATTGCTTTGCCTACCCATAGCAGCAGCCGCACCCTCAAGGTCATTCTGGAGACCGCCTTGCTCACGGATGACGAAAAGCACCGTGCCTCCCAGCTCGCCGTGGATGCCGGCGTCGATTTCATCAAGACCAGCACCGGCTTCTCCACCGGTGGCGCGACGGTGGACGACATCATGCTCATGCGTTCCATCGCGGGGGACCGCTGCGGCGTCAAAGCCTCGGGAGGCGTTCGCTCCCTTGCCGACACAACAATCATGCTTCGAGCCGGAGCCAATCGCATCGGTGCCAGCGCGTCTGTCCGCATCGTTGCCGAACTCAAGGCTCAGCTTGCAGGCCAGATCCTGCCTTCACCCAGCACAGGTGACTCCTACTAAGCGTGAGTGACTTCACCACAGATCGCGATGTTAACATCACTTCTGACGCCAGCCCATCGGCTGCGTCAGAGGTACACGCGCCCTCGTACGCGGTGGAGTTTGAGGGCGACTACCGGCCTGCAACCGCCAGCCGCGAGGTGACGCGAGCGCCCCGCGTCTCGATCCCTTCCACCACAACGGTCACGCCCCACGTTGATTTTCTGCTGCGACTGGCAGACGCGCTGAACAACACGCTTGACCTGCAAACGCTGATGTTGCGCGTTGCCGAACTCGTGCGCGCTGTCGTCCATTACCGCATCTTTGCCATTCTGCTGATCAATGACCGCACCAACGAGCTGTGGATGCGCTTCCAGATTGGTCATGCACCGGAGGTGGAGCGCGCACGTATCAAGCTGGGCCGCGGCATCGTGGGCCAGGCGGCGTCTACACGTCGCGCGGTGCTGATCGATGACGTGACGCTATCGCCGAATTACATCAATGCCAACCCCGACGTTCGCAGCGAACTCGCCGTTCCGCTCATCATCAAGAATCGTGTCATCGGCGTCATCGATCTTGAGTCCGAAGAGATCGCCGCTTTTACCGCAGACCAGCAGCGCCTGCTTGAACTGACGGCATCGCGCATGGCCGTTGCGGTCGAGAACGCACGCCTCTACACCCGCGTCAGCCGGCAGGCCCAGATCCTGACTGTGCTCGCTGAGATCAGCAAGGAGATCACCAGCATTTTGGATCTGGACGATTTGCTGGAGCGGATCGGAACCCTGCTCAAGCGCGTCGTTGACTTTCAGATGTTTACCATCCTGCTGTGGTCCGACCGTACCCAGCAGTTCGAACACCGATTTTCGACAAGATTTGGGGAACGCGTTCGCCGCGAACGTGGTGCCGTGTACGGGGTTGGTCTCATCGGCTCGGCCGCTCAACTGCGTCAGCCCGTGCTTGCACCTGACGTTCGCAAAGATCCGCGCTATATCGCCGTAAATGCTGATGTGCGCAGCGAGCTTGCGGTGCCGCTGCTGTACAAGGGCCGTGTGACGGGTGTGCTTGACCTGGAGCATACGCGCGTTAACTACTACAACGAAGACCACCAGAAAACGCTGACCACGCTCGCCGGCCAGATTGCCATTGCCATTGCGAATGCTGGTCTTTATGCAAGGATCTTCGAGGAAGAGCAGCGGTTGGAGCGCGACCTCGATATGGCGCGGGAGGTGCAGCTGCGCCTGTTGCCGCCAGCACCCGCGCCGCTGCCGCACGCGGAGTTTGCCTCCCGCTTTCTGCCCGCACGTTCCATTGGTGGCGACGTGTACGACTTTATCCCCTACGGTGAGGGCAAGGTCGCGATTGCACTGGGCGACGTCAGCGGCAAGGCGGCGCCGGCAGCACTATATGCCGCGTTGGTCACAGGCATTCTGCGATCTCTTGCGGTGCTTCGCCTTCCACCAGCGGCCATGCTTGCCGAACTGAACACGCAGTTGCAGGAGCGCAAGCTCGACGGCCAGTACGTGACTATGCTGTTCGCTGTGTGGAACGACGCTGACCGCACGCTGCAGATTGCCAACGCCGGCAGCATTCAACCCATGCTGGTGACCGACCGCGACATCGCAGGCATTGCACCCTTCGGCCTGCATGCGAGCAGCGATACGCAGCACAATCGCCATGTGCATGAGATACGCGCCGAAGGTTTTCCACTCGGCCTTTTTCCAAATGCCACCTATGAGGATTACACGCTGGCGACTGGCCCTGGCGACCTGCTCGTCTTCTTCTCCGACGGCATCGCCGACGCCGAGAACCAGATTCACGATATGTTCGGCACAGAACGCCTTTGCAGTTTGCTGCAATACGCAGAAACCACTACCGCCGAAGAAACCGTTCGCGGGATCTTGGCGGCCGTGAACACCTTCCAGGCGGGGACGGAGCACTTCGACGACGAAACGCTCGTCATTCTTCGTGTGCTGTAGCTGCTGGTCTGGGCGAGTCACTCCGGCCAGGTTGTGTGCGCGTTGGCCCAGTCCCGTGCGTGATCAAACCGGTCCCGGTCACCCCATACCTTCTGCGACCACTGCGATCCCAGCGCAGTGAATAGCGGCAGCGCTACTGCACGGTCCCGGAGGAAGTACGCCAGCAATGCCAGCTGGTTTGTGAACCGCCGATCCGATCCGTATTCCGTAGTCAGGGCAGCGTACCCTCGCTGCACTCGAGGCCAATCCAGTTCCTTGGCAAGCGTGTTCCCTGGGCCGAATCCTACCAGCGTTGCTGCGAGGCGGAAATACAGCGCATCACCCGCGCCTGCACCTGCACGATCCGCGGCCTCCTTCGCGTATGCCGCTGCCTCTCCGGGCGCGCCGTACCATTTGGGCTTCAAGAAGTTTGCATATTCCTGCTGCAGGTAGAAGTACCCGGCATCGAGGGCGATTCCACGCTCCATAACCGCCTTCTCCCGGTCCGGCTCCCAGCCCTGCGCAAGGCCCACCGTCATCATGGAACTGAACCACTGCGGGCACATGGGAGCCATCGACTCCGACCCGTGCAAGACCGCCTCTGCTTCCTGGATTCGCTGCTGAAAGAGCGGCCAGCGGTCTTTTGGGACGTCGTCTGCGAAGCTTTTGCCACGCGCAACCCACGCCCAACGCGTGAGGCTGGTTGCAAGTGCCACTCGAGCCGTGACCGACTTTGGGCTTGCCACCATCCACTCACGCAGCAGGTTCAGGTGCGCAACGGTGTCAGGCTCCGTCCTCTCCGGACGGTCTAGCGCGCCATAGAACTGGTGCAGTCGCCACGCTCCGCCATGCGATCGTGTGCGGTCACGGCGCAGCTGGTCTGCGAGCGCATCCAGGTCTGCAAACCTGCGTTCCACCAGCATTGTCGCCACGCGCACGGCAAAGCTGCCGTCCGCTGCGTCGACCTCGGTTTCCGCGTCCGGAACCGCAGCGGGTGCCTGTGCACGCGCACTGCCGCCCAGAAGCGTTACGGCCAGAATCACAGCTGACAGTCTTCGCATCGATTCCCTCCGCCAACGTTTTAAGTTATCGCGTAGCGGTTCCTAAGAAAGAGGATATGTTCCGCTCCGGTTGCCAGTGCAGAAGTCATACCGTGTGCCGCGGGCCTGGTACGCTCGCCCGCGCCCGTTCGGAAGGTACTCGCAAGCTATGCTGCTGTAAACGCTGCGAAGCTACGCGCTGAGAGGCGGAGAGTCAAGCACGATCTGCAGGGATGCTTCAGCATCGGAGTATTCGGGGCGGTGTTAATCACTCGGGGCGGTGTTAATCGCTGCGGTACCCTATTAAAGCATGCAGCACACTGAAGTCATCTCCCCCGCGCGCACGGTGCGCGGCAGCGTTCTTCTCCCTGGCGACAAGAGCATCTCTCACCGCTATGCCATGCTCGCCGGCCTTGCCCACGGCACGTCGCGTATCAGCAACTTCTCAACGGGGGCTGACCCGCACAGCTCACTGGCCTGTATGGCCCAGCTGGGTGCAACCGTTGATAAGGACGGCGGCACGATCGCGGTTACCGGCGCAAGCGGCAGATTTCATCAGCCGGCGGATGCGCTTGATTGCGGCAACTCCGGCAGCACCATGCGCATGCTCGCCGGCCTGGTTGCACCGCACAACGGAGACTTCACCTTTGTCGGTGATGCGTCGCTCACGAAGCGGCCCATGGAGCGCATTCGCGGACCGCTGACCGCGATGGGTGCACGCATCGACCTGACGGAAGGCCACGCGCCGATGACCGTGCATGGTGGCCCGCTTACCGCGATCGCCTTCGACGCACCTATTGCCTCTGCCCAGGTCAAGACCGCTATCCTCTTTGCCGGCCTGCAGGCCAGCGGCACCACGGAGCTCAAGGAAGCCGTGCGCACACGCGATCATTCCGAGCACGCCCTGCGGGCCTTTGGCGCAGACCTTGACGGCGACCGAGATGGCATCCGCATCGTCGGCGGCCAGCAGTTGAAGGCCGTCGACCTGACCGTGCCCGGCGATCTCAGCTCCGCGGCGTTTTTCCTGTGTGCCGCCGCCCTCTTCCCGGATTCCCAGATCGTCTTCGACGGCCTCGGCATGAATCCGTCCCGCGCTGCCCTGCTCGACGTCATGGTTGCACTCGGCCTCAAAATTCAGGTGCTCAACCTGGAAGAAGCCCACGGCGAACTTACCGGCACGGTCCAGGCAAACGGTAGTTCTACCCTGAAGGGCATGACCATTAGCGGTGCGCTCACTGCTGCCCTGATCGACGAGCTGCCTGTCCTCGCGGCCATCGCCCCCTTCACACGCGACGGCATTACGATCCGCGATGCCTCAGAACTTCGCGTGAAAGAGTCCGACCGCATCGCCCTCGTCGTCCAGAACCTTCGCAGTATGGGTGCAGAAGTCACAGAACAGGCAGACGGCATGAGCATTCCCGGCGGGCAGGCTCTGCACGGTGGTGTGATTGATTCGGGCGACGACCACCGTATCGCCATGGCCTTCTCCATTGCCGCCCTGCGCGCCACCGGTGACACCATGATCCAGGGCGCGGAAGCTGCGGCCATCAGCTTTCCGGAGTTCTTCACCCTTCTCCGCCACATCTCCCAAAGCTAGCGGTCACGCTTGTGCTTCCATGCCAATTCCGGTCTTGAAACAACGATGACGACACACCGCCTACGGACCACACTCAGCCTGGTGCTGGTCCTTGTCTGCTTCTGCCTTTGCGTGCGCCGCGCACCTGCCCAGATCACCCCGCTTCAGCCAGGCAAGCGGGCCCGCGTCATCGTCTTCGTCCACGGTTTGCACGGCGACCGCACCTCATGGCGCGCTGCCAATGGCACGTACTGGCCGGACTTGATGAAGGCAGACCCTCGCTTTGCCTACTCCGACGTTGTCGTCGCGCAATACCCTTCGCCACCGTCCGGCGGCAAAAGCTCCAGCCTCCAGCTTTCCGAAATCCTTTGGGCGAACCTTCGGCAGGACCACGTCTGGGAGCATCGCGAGATTGTTTTCGTGGCTCACAGTTTAGGCGGCATCCTGGTGGAAGAGATGCTGCTACGGCACCCGACAGACGCGGCCCGAGTAAAGTTCATCGTCTCCTACGGCACGCCGCATGAGGGTTCGACCGTTGCCCGCATAGCCTCCTTTTACGACAAGGACCCGTTGCTGAACGACCTGAGCGATGCTGGCAGCAATATCTTTCTTTCAAACCTTGAAAGCACCTGGCGCGGCAGTCCGCAGGTGAACGGGATCCACCGCTTCTGCGCCTATGAGACTGAGGATACTCAGCCGGAAGACGGCTGGATGCGTTACCTGCGACCGCACACCCGCGTTGTGAGCTACTTCAGCGCGACCTACGGCTGTGATGTGACTACGCCGCCGCAGGCAGTTCACGCTGACCACATCCACATGATCAAGCCGGCCAATCGTACCGACGCCGCGTATGACTTCTTTCGCCGCGTGTATCGCGACAACCCCATTACGGAGCACCAGACCGTTACCCGTGAGGCAGTAGTTGCCGGCCTGACAGCGGCGTGCAACCAGGAGAACCGCAACCCCGACCTGCACGTCCCCGTCGCACTCGACAGCACACTCCATGAAAAAGTTCGCTCCGCCGCAGCCTTCCTTGTGGACACGGTCGACATTCGCGACATCGATCCCAATCCACCGGTCGTTACACGCATAGGCAGCGACGGTGCCGCCCATGTCAGCTACGGCTTTAAGGGTCCTGGCAAAACCGTACTCGTCTGCGTCAACACGGGCCGCGCCACTCTGAAGGTTGAATTCACCATTGACCAGGAAGTGCCCATTCGCGAACCGGGCAATTAGCACCTACTTGAGAAAGATGTGCGCCCCATGTCTGAATTCTGAAACATGGGTTCAGCAGCCCGCCCCCCTACGGCCGACCCAGCAGCTCCGCTACTGCATGCAAGACCTCTGCCACGCTTACCTCGTCAATCACGTAGTCTTCCGGCGCGGGCGGTAGGAAGTCCCGATTCTTAAGAATCCGATACCGGGGATTGCCGACCGGCAGCCACTCATGCGCCGGCGACCACGCCGGTGCAATCACTACCGCCGGCAGGCCCACGGCACGCGCCACGTGCAGCGGCCCCGTGTCCAGCACAACGCCCAGGTCGCAACCCGCCAGCACCGCCGCAAGCTCCTGGATCGTCGTCCGCCCCGCAATGCTGGTGGTTGAGAAACCGATCTGCGTCCGCAGGTCATCGATCGCTTTCGCCTCTTCAGCAGTCCCCACAAAGATCAACTGCGCACCGTACTGCTCGCGCAGCCCGTGCGCCAGCTCCACCCAACGCTCCGGTCGCCACTTCTTGAACTGTGTCACAGAGGTTTGTGTGGCAAGTGCAATGCGAGGACTGTCACAAAGAGGCAGAAGCAACGATTCTGCGAAGTCGACGCCACGCACCGGGTAGATACGCGGCTCTCGCGAGGCCGGCAGCGCTGCCGTGGACGAGGCAATGGGAAGCAGCCGCAGGTTGTTTTCGATCTGGCTCAAAGCAGGGTTCCAATGCACGTGCTCATGCAACAGATTGCCATGCACCGCAAATCCTATCCGCCGCGAGGGCCCGGCCAGCAACGCAGCCAGCGTGATCTTTGTGCGCTCGTTGCCGGTACTCAGCAATGTGGTCCAAGGCTGCCCGTCAAACAGCGACGCACCGCGGAGCGCCCGCACCGCTCCGGTGAGATCTTTCAGCGGATTCGGCGTGAGCACGGTGCGTTCTATGTGTGGGTTCCCTTCCCATACCTGGGCCGCCATGCCACCAGAGGCCATGATGATGCGCGCGTCAGGCTCAGCCGCCTTCAGTGCCTCCACCAGCGGCGTCGCGTGCACCACCGTGCCCAATGCCGACTGGTATTGCAACAGCAAATAGTTGTCGTTCCGCCGAAGCGCGCCGGGCCGCACCAGCCGCTCCGCAAAGCTAAAGACTCCAGAGATCACTCTTCCAGCATAGCGAACAGCAGGTCGTATGCAGCGGCGTCACGACGCCGAGGCCGACTTACATCTTGTATTTGCCCAGGTCGTCGTCGTTCAGGTTTTCCAACCAGCGCTTCAATTCTCCGCTGCTTGCTGTGGAGTTGCCGTTCGCGTTCAATCGCGCGTTTTCCATGACGGCGCGGCTCACGTAAATCGGGCAATCCGCACGCATCGCCAGCGCCAGAGCGTCGCTCGGCCGGGCGTCCAGTGTCATGGTCTCCCCACCACGATTAAGCCATATAACGGCGTAGAAGGTATCGTCCTTCAACTCGCTCACTACAACGCGCGTCACCTGCGTATCGAAGCCACGCAGCACGTTGCGGAGCAGATCGTGCGTCATGGGACGGGGTGTGGTGGTCTTTTCGATTTCAAGCGCGATTGCGTTGGCCTCAAAAATTCCTACCCAAATGGGTAGAACGCCGTCACCTGCAATGTCCTTCAGCACAATCATCGGCATGCTCGTTACAGGGTCCATCATCAGGCCCCTGATACGAACCTCTACCTCGTCCGCTTCTTCATGTTCCTGCTTGCGATCCATTCCAACGTCCATTCCGGTGAAGCAACAACCATCTGCTCTAATCTTTCAACGAGAAAATTCACATCTGCGCTCATGCCATCACTAATCCACTCGCCGCAAGCCCTACAACATGTGGCACGTGCACCGCCTCACCCACAAGGCTGTTTGGGTATGCCTGCGTCACACGGACGTGACCATAGCTGCCCAACGCCGGCAGGATCGGTTGCGTCGTTGTGAAGTTCACCGTCTTGTTCTGACTGGAACGGCCGGTGATCTGTCCGCGCTGGCGGTTGTATCCCTCAACCATGACCTCGAGCACCTGCCCCACGTGACGCTCATATGCCGTACGCTGGCGTTCACGCTGTGCCTCGAGTAGTCGCTGCAGCCTTGCTGCCTTCACATCTTCGGGCACTGTTTCAGCCATGCCGATAGCGGGCGTGTTTGGGCGCGGCGAATACCCGAACGCGAACACCGCATCGTAGCCCACCACGTCAAGCAGGCTTAGCGTCTGGTCGAAGTCGGCCTCGGTCTCGCCGGGAAAGCCGACGATGATATCTGTCGTCATGCTGATCTCACGCCGCGCAGCCTTGATCCACGCGATGCGTTCCAGGTACCACTCGCGGCTGTACTCCCGCTGCATCGCCTTCAGCACGGCGGTCGAGCCGCTTTGTACCGGCAGGTGAACGTGGTCGCAGATTGCAGGCACATCGCTGATCGCTTCCACGATGTCGCGGGTGAAGTCCCGCGGATGCGACGTGGTGAAGCGCACCCGGCGAATGCCCGGCAGGTCCGCAATCGCGCGCAGCACCTCCGCAAAGGTCATGTGGCCGAGTGGGTCGCGATAGCTGTTTACATTTTGCCCAAGCAGTTGCACGTCGGTAAAGCCCTGCGCTGCCATACGAGCAGCCTCGGCAAGCACACTCGCGCTGGAGCGCGACCGCTCCTTGCCGCGCGTGTACGGTACCACGCAGTACGAGCAGAACTTGTCGCACCCCTCAATGATCGTGATGTACCCGCGATGCGGATTCGATCGCGCCGTAAACTCCGTATCGAAGGTCTCTTCGGTCTGCCGGTCGTCCAATCCGGTAATGCGCTTTTCGCCGGCCTCAAGCCGCACCAGCATCTCCGGGAGATTGCGATACGACGCTGAACCGCTCACCAACGAGACGTACGGTGCTTTTTCGAAAATCCTGTTGCCTTCCTGCTGCGCCACACACCCAAGCACGCCGAACTGCTTGCCTTCGCCCTGCATCTTCTTGTACTCGTTCAGGCGATGGAAGACCTTCTGCTCGGCCTTGTCGCGGATGCAGCAGGTGTTGTACAGGATCAGCCCCGCAGCCTCTTCCGTTTCGACGCGGCGGTACCCTTCGTGCTCCAGGGTGCCGATGACTTTTTCGGAGTCATGGGCGTTCATCTGGCAGCCGAAGGTCTCGATGTAAAAAGTCTTGCCGCTCTCAGCCATAACTACAGATTCTACGCCGTTACCATGGCCTCCTGCCGCCATACAGCGATGCTCGCCTCAAGCGCCGGACGGCAATCGTTCAGCGCGTCGTGAATGCTGCGCATGGGTGCGTCCGGACAGGTGCGCGCCAGTTTTGCCGAATCCAGCCCCGCCACCAGCGGCCGCGGGGCTGGCTGGCTCAACGTCACCGTGCGCACACCCTCAATGCCCGCAGTGCTAAAGCCGAACTCGCGCGCAATGCGCTCAGCAAACTGCTTTCGGTTCACGACATCCGGCCCGCACGCGTGGAAGATGCCACGCTCCCCCGCTTCCAGCAGGGCGAAGGTGGCTCGCGCCAGATCCTCGTTGTACGCGGGCGTCGAGCTCTGATCTTCAGGCACCCGCACACTCTGGCCGAGCGTCAGGCGCTTTAAAACCTGGTAGACGAAGTTCTTCCCCTGCTCGTCCGCGCCGTACACGCCGGACGTCCGCAGAATGAGCGCCTCCGGGTGATAACCCAGCACCTGCTGTTCCCCAACCAGCTTATCCCGGCCATACACGCACAGCGGATCGGTCGGGTCTTGCTCAGCGTACGGACCCGGCGTCGCGTCAAAACCGTTGAAGACATAGTCGGTGGAGTAGTACACTAATGGCACCCGCCGCTCCCACGCATAGCCGGCCAGCACCGCAGGCCCAGTCGCATTTACCTGCAACGAACGCGCCGGATCGCCCTCGCAACCGTCCACATGTGTCCATCCCGCGGTGCAGACGATGGCAGAAAGCTCCTCGCTCGCCAACGCCTCGCGGACATCTGCACTGTCCACGAGCGTTGCCAGGTCTAGCGTCACCCAGCCGTCCTGCGGCGTTCGAGCTGCGGGCAGCACAAGCTCGCCCCGATTGGTGCCTCGCAAAAACCGGCACATTGCAGCGCCTACTTGACCGCTCGCTCCCACCACTAACACTTTGCCATTCAACTTATTCCACACCATAGGTTGCGCACACTCCTCGCAGTAAACGCTGAGTTTAACCAGACTCCTGTTACATACCTAATCTCCCATGAGATCTCTTTCTTCGCTAACAATTCGCTGATCTTCGAGATCGACGGTCTGCTCAGGTGAAGACGGGCTGATTGAAGAAGGCGGCGATCGAAGGGGGACGTATTCACGTCGTTGATGTCTCTTATTGAACAAAGATCATTGAAGCCCATGGTTTCAGTTCGAGCTTCGTCGAAGCATTCAGATCGGCGGGCTTTCCCGTCAGGTACTCCGTGTAGTGTCCGTCCTGCAGGCGGTCCGTGAACGTCACCGTCTGCGGCTGGCCGGACAGGTTCAGAACCGCTACCACTTTGTCCTTGCTGTTCTGCCGCACAAAGCTCAGCACCTGGTTCGGCGCGCTGTTCACCACAGGAATCATGCGAGCGCCCCAGTGTGCATTCCAAAGGGCGGAGTTTGCAGTCTTCAACGCAAGAAGCTTCTTGTACAGGTCGCCTTCGGCCGACGGTTTCCACACAATCGGGTCTTTCTCAAAAAACTTGAGCCGGTGGTTATAGCCAGCTTCCTGCCCGTTGTAGATCAGCGGCATGCCTTCACCCACGACTGACAGGATGATGGCTGGGTCGAGCCCAGGTCCGAACTGTTCGAACTCCGTCCCTTCCCAGGCGTTCTTGTCATGGTTCGACACAAAGATCATTGCCATCCCATCACGCGGATAGAACTTTTCGTTCCACGAGTAGTACGTGAAGATCTCGCTCAGGTCGGTCTTCTTGCCCATTGTGACAGCGCGCACGGCGTCATACCAGCTCCAGCCGTACAGCATGTCGAAGGCGCGGGCTTCCATGTCGCGCGACTGCCACTCCGCCAGCCAGAAGGTCGGCTTGACTGCGTCGGTCTGACGGCGCGCCTCGTTCCAAAAGTCCAGCGGCACGAATCCTGCCGCATCGCACCGGTAGCCGTCGATGTCGGCCGTCTTGACCCAGTACAACATCGCCTTGGTCATGTATTCGCGCAGCGCCGGCTTGGTGTAGTCCAGGTCGATAATGTCTTCCCAGTCCCACCAGGGCGTGGGCGTCAAATCACCCTTCCAGTTGCGGACGTACCACTCCGGATGCTGTTTTACCAGCACGTTGTCCCATGCCGTGTGATTGCCGACCCAATCCAGAATGAGGTGCAGGCCAAGGCCGTGGGAGGTGGCAACAAAGTGCTTCAGGTCGTCCAGCGTGCCGAACTCCGGATTCACGCTGTAATAGTCCTGCACGGCATACGGGCTGCCCAGCGTTCCCTTGCGGTGTGCCGCGCCGATCTTATGGATCGGCATGAGCCAAACGATGCCGATGCCCAGATCTTTTAGCCGCGGCAGCTCCTTCTCCGCCGCGACGAACGTGCCCTCCGGCGTAAACTGCCGCAGATTCACCTGGTAGATGGCTGCGCTCTTTGTCCACTCCGGGTGAGTCAACTGCACATACGGCTTTGGCTGATACGCCGCCGCGCCGCGGGTAGCTTTGGCCGGTTGCGCACCCAGGTGGGCGGAGGTCAGCAGGAAAAACAAGCATACGATGGAGCGCACGAGCATTGTGGACCTCGAAATTAGTAGCCGCTCACAGTGCAGCAGAATCAGTCGTCGGATTTTACCCCACGATGCAAGCAAAGCTCCACGCACGCCGATGCCGATCGGCCATCGGAGGGAGACGCACTCATCGTTTTGCGTGGGGAGTTACGGAGTGCAGGTGCCGTAGTTCTTGCCCACGTGGTCTACGAGAAAGGCCGGACCAGAAGTACTCTGCCTGGATTGTTTTACTCTTTTGCCGCTGAGACGCACCTTTACACCTGCTGTAAGGCTTGCCGTAGCTCCGGTCAACACGTAGGTTGTGCCGCCACTACGAAGCTGAAGTTGAGTGCCACCAGGAACGGTGGAGACGCACCCTTTTAGCGTGTGGTGCGTGTGGTAAACCTCGACCGCGACGTCACAAAGACTCGGGTTGCAGTCTCAGTACAGAGGTGAATCAAGGCGGCAGTTCCCTGTCCAGGCACAGTCTGGGGAGCGTTAAAGATGCCAAGCCGAGATGTGCACGATTGGTGCAACCAGTGGCACACCTCGTTCCGTATCCGCGTGCAACCAAGCGAGAACGGTTGAAAGTGTCACAGGCACGAAGCGATCAAGCTCCGGGATACTCCAACCACCATGCTCCAAAGGTTTGCTCTCCGTGCCACTGCACTTTCCGGACCTCTGGCCAACTTTCGCCTTACTCTCACGATCGGTCTTCTTGCCAGGTGTCCCATGCTGCCTGCTTTTGCAGAATCCAAAGCTCCTGGCGGAGGCGGGTCTTCAGGAGCTGAAAGGTTTTCGGCGAACGCACATCGCTGCCGGCCAAACCGTGGCCGTCATCATACCGCTGGTTGCCGACGACCTTCGCATTTGGGAACGTTGCCTAGAAACAGTGGACGTTGGAGCAGGAGAGTTGCGCATTGCTGCCGCATCCGACGACATCCGGAGTACCGCCGTGGTTGCGGTGCAGCCATCATGCCAGCAAAGGGTTGCCCTTCGATCTCGTGCAGAACGTCGTCACATTGCATTTGGAACTCCCAGAAGACGCAGTAGCATTCCGAAAGCCACTAAAATCCAGAAAGCGCCGAAGGAGATCCGCTACAGTCACTCAACCAACCTTATTACCTGGTGTCACGGCGTTGGTGCGTGGAGTAAGGTAGACCACCCATTGTTCGAACAATCGTTCGTCCGGCACGTAGTGCGGCACACTTCGTATCGGCTGAGATCATTTCCTCGGTACACGTCACGTAGTTGGGATTCCCCATGCAGGGACCAGAAGCCTGAAAAGGAGCACGATGAATCGTCGTAGGTTTGCACAAAAGGCAGCCGCAGCAATGGCGTGCTGTTGGGCGCCGGCAGCCCGGCCTGCGGCTGATGCGACCACCTCGCCTACTCAACAGCAAAACCAGTTCTCCGTTATGCTTTGGGCGCTGCCGAAACAGGTGACGTTCGACCAACGGCTTGAAATTGTTGCATCGGCTGGCTACTCGGGAGTCGAACTTACGGGTGAATTTCAGAAATGGTCAAACGCAGAGATCCTGCGGGTGCTCTCCAGGGTGCGAGCCCTTGGCCTCACTATCGACTCCATGAGCGGCGTTCACGCAGGATTCGCCGTCCCAGAGCAGACACCACTTTTTCGCACACAGTTTATTGAGCACCTTCAGTTTGCGCAGCGACTCTCCTGCCCACAAGTCATCCTTCTCTCCGGCAAACTTGTCCACGGCCTTGCACCAGGCTCTCAGCGTGACACGGCGATCAGCAATCTGAAGTGGGCCGGAGATCTTGCTCAACACACCGGCATCGAGATCGTGATTGAACCGATCGATCTGCTTGAGCAGCCGGATGTGTACCTCACGTCCGTGACGGATGCGTTCGATCTGGTGCACGCAGTGGGCATGCCCGGGGTGTTGGTGTTGTTCGACTTTTACCATGAGCAGCGGGGCTTCGGAAACCTGATCGAAAAGCTGGAACACAACATCGCTTTAGTCGGCTTGGTTCATGTGGCCGACGTACCTGGACGCCACGAGCCTGGCACCGGTGAGATCGCCTACGCAAATCTCTACCGAAAGCTCGCCATGTTGAAGTACAAACGACGCATCGCGATGGAATATTACCCGATTGGTGATCCTGTAACGTCGTTGCGCAACGCCAGAACGGCCGCTGAAGCCAGCTTGCTTGCGGGTGTCTAGCTGCCAGTGCGGCTATCTCTGACCTTGGAGAGAGGACTTAGCATAATGCGGACCGTACCCCATGAGGTCAACGCCAAACACGACAAAGCCACCGTTGCTGGTGGCCGCTGCGTCACTAGATTTTGGTAGCGCTATCGGGGCTCGAACCCGAACTCTTCGCCTTGAGAGGGCGACGTGTTAACCAGTTACACCATAGCGCCACACTGTCTGCAGCGACTCACACAGAATACATCAGCACTTGACCGAGGTCCAAACCGCCGCGGCTAAATGCCCAGCCGTTTGACCTCGTCGTTGTAGTACTTACGGTACAGGATGTCCCACTCCTGCGACCCTTCCACGATGATGCGCTGCTGCGACGAAATTTTTCCGCGTGCTGCCGCGTCGATCTTTAGTTCGTCGGCAAACAATACTTCCAGAATCTTGCGCGCTTCCTGCCGCAACGTGTTGCGATCTTCCAGAAATTCGGCTTCCGGCGTTTCTGCCAGGGCATCGGCAATGGTGTGCGCCAGCTTGTTGACTTTGTCGCGGCTTATTCTCACAGCACCGCCTTGTAGCGCTTCACAAGCTCCATCTTTACCTTTTTGAACATCTCAGGAAAGCTGGCACCGGTCTTCAACATGTCGTCCTGGTAGCTCTCCAGAATCAACCTGGCTTCTTCATTGATGCGGTCTTCCAGGGACAATTCTTCAAGGATCGCGGCTTGCACACGTCCTACTAAAGCGGCCGGCTTGTCGGTCTTCACCATCTTCGCTTCGGTCAGCCGGCGCACCGTCTGCCGCGAAAGATATCCGATGTAATCCTTTGAAAAGAGCATGGGCGACCTCGATGGTACCACGCGCAATCGGCCACCATCCGGGCCCCTCGCGGTGAGACAATCTCCCTATGCAAACCGATAGCCTTCATCTTGTGAAGGACGACATGATCGCCTTCATCTCCGGCAATGGCCTTCGCCGCTTCACCGCTTACGTGGCGGAAGACGTACCTTCCGTCGTCTTTGAAGAAGACGGTCCGGACGGGTGGAAAGATTTCGTCGAGCACGCCAAGGCAAGTGGCGCTTCCTTTGTGACTATGAGCGAGGTGGAGCTTGACAAAGAAGACATCGAACTCCTCGTGGCACAGATGCGGTCCCAGGACTTTGCAGGCGACGACTCACCCGAGCTCGACGATGCCCAGTCTCTTATTAAGTACGTGGGCAAGGTTGGCTACCTGCAGCTCGGCTTCGCCCACCAGGGTGTCATGTTCCTGTATGAAACAGCGACGGAGTGGTACGACCAGTACCAACAGTGGATGGAAGCGATGGCCGAGCTCGGCAGTATCCACCTCGATAGCGCCAGCGACCCCGAATAGCCGTCGACCGTAACCGCAGTGTGGCCCGACTCCGGCAAATTCTCTTTTGACCCACGCACCGCCGAACTACGGCCCTACACCGTACGTAGAAAACTTTGCACAGCTCCTTCTTTGACACGTCGCAGACCGCCGCCAACCTGCGCTGGCTTCCGCCTGCCCCGATGGATCCGGCTTTCCAGGCGGCGGCCCGCAGCCTCCGTTTACCGGATTGGCTTACCTTGGTTCTTTTCAGGCGGGGCTTGCATACTGAAGCCGACATCCTGGCCTTCCTCCACCCCCAAGTCAGCGCCCTTCACGACCCCATCCAGATGCGCGGCATGCAGCGCGGAGTCGAACGTATGCTGCACGCTATCGTTCATCGCGAGCCCATCCTGATCTACGGCGACTACGACGTCGACGGCACCCTCGCCACGGTCCTGCTTAAAACTGCCATAGACCGCCTGACACCGAAAGCAACGGAGTCACTTGTCCGCTATCACATTCCACACCGCGTCCGCGAGGGCTACGGTGTCCAGACTGCTGTGCTCGCAGATGCCGCCGCACAGGGAATCCGCCTCGTCATCTCCGTCGACACCGGCATCCGTGCCTTTGCCGCCGCCGCTGAAGCCAAGACCCTCGGTCTTGATCTCATCGTCACGGACCACCACCTGCCAGACGGTCTTGGCGTGCCCGATGCAGTTGCCGTCATCAACCCCAACCAGGCAGACTGCGAGTACCCTTTTAAGGATCTTTGCGGTGCAGCTGTTGCCTTTAAGGTCGCCGCTGCCCTCCTGCTTCACGCTGCGCGCCAACCTTCTGCTGGCTTGCAGCCCATTGATGAAGCGACGGTCCAAGATAGACTTCTGCCGTCCCTTCTCAAACTCGTGGCCATTGCCACTGTTGCCGACGCCGTTCCGCTGCATGGCGAAAACCGCGTCATCACCGCTCTGGGCCTGCGCGCCCTGAAGCAGGTCCACCAGCCCGGCCTGCGCTCGCTGTTGCAGTACGCACAGGTTACGACGGACAACGAACACCCCACCGCCACAGCCATTTCGTTCCGCGTCGCTCCCCGCATCAATGCTGCAGGTCGTATGGATATTGCCTCTGACGTTGTGCGCATGCTGCTCACCCGCGACCCTGCGGAAGGCGATGCGCTCGCAAAGAAACTTCACGTGCTCAACACGGATCGCCGGGACGTTGAAGCCTCCGTACTGCAGCAGATCGATGCTCTGCTCGACCGCATGACCGCCATCGATCTCGCCGCCGCCGGCTGCCTTGTGCTCGATGGCGACGACTGGCATCGCGGCGTCGTCGGCATCCTTGCCTCGCGTGTTGTGGAACGCACCAACCGCCCGGCACTCGTCATTACCCACCAGGACGGCAAGGCCCATGGTTCCGGCCGCTCCATCGCTGGCTTTCACCTGCTCGACGCCATCACCGCCGCCCACCTCAACCACGACAAGCCGCCGCTTTTTGACCGCTTCGGGGGCCACGCGCACGCAGTCGGCTTCTCCCTCCCCTCTGACAACGTGCCGCACCTACGCCGGCACCTGACGTCTTACGCATCGACCCGCCTCACGAACAGCATGCTTCAGCCCACCCTGACCCTCGACGCCGAACTTCGCTTTACCGCGATCGACCCAAACGCGCTCACCGCCCTTAAACGACTTGAACCATTCGGCCATGCCGCTGCAGAGCCCGTCTTCCTCGCCACACGCGTCGCTGTAAAAGAGTTGCGCACCCTTAAGGACACACACATCAAGCTTCATCTGCAGCAGGACGAAGGTCCCGTCCTTCAGTGCCTCGGCTGGAGCCGTAAAACTCAGTGGCCGCAGCGCCTACAGGCACTGGGCATCACCATCGGCAGCATTGTCGACATTGCCTTCAATCTGCGCGAAAACCGCCATCCAGATTTCGGCGGACCGGAACTCCAGCTCTGTGATCTCCGCCTTCACCAGCCACGCGCATCGCTTCAATTGCTTTCTGACGTGTAACCCACGAAGGCTCTCCCGTAACATCTCTGAAGCGTCCGAGTCATACACGCGTCTTATATACTCAGTTTGACCGACAAGCATGAGTGATCCGACCCCGAGCCGCGCGTTGCGGCGCACTGTTATAGCGGCCATAGTCTGCGCAGCACTGATTCTGCTAGTTGTTGGCGTTCGCTATGCCACGCGTGAGGACACCCTTGTCCGCACTGCTGCTGTTCAACTTGGCGACGTGGTAAGTTCTGTGCCCACCAACGGCATTGTTAGACCCGTCGAACTTTACCAGGCGCATGCATCTGCACCAACCCAGGTGACAGCCATCTACGTGCACCCCGGTGAGCAGGTGGCCGCGGGTACGCTCCTGCTGAGGCTTGATGACGCAGACGCTGCCGCCAAGGTGCAGAGCGCCCTGTCTTCCGTCGCCGCATCCAACGTGGCGGTGCACGACGTTCGCGCTGGCGGCACACAGGAAGAGACCAACGCCCTGCGTGGTGACACGGAGCGAGCCCGTCTGCAGGTCACGCAGGCGCAGTCCAGCCTCTCTGCCCTGCAGCAGTTGCAGTCCCGCGGAGCCGCATCTGCCAGCGAAGTTGCCGCCGCGAACGAACGTCTTCTCACGGCACAAAGTTCCCTTGATTCGCTCAGCCTGCGCTCCACCAAGCGTTACGCCACCACTGACCTGCAGCGCGCCTCTGCCCAGGCGGCAGATAGCCGTGCCTCCCTTGCCGCGGCACAACACGATCTCAACAACAATCTGGTCCGTGCGCCGTTCGCCGGCACTGTCTTTTCCCTGCCCCTTCAACGCTATGACTACGTCGCAAGCGGCGAAGAACTGGTACAGGTTGCCAACCTGAACCACGTCCAGGTGCATGCCTATTTCGACGAGCCGGAAATAGGCAAGCTCCATATAGGCGACGCCGTTCGCATCACGTGGGAAGCCCGACCCGGCAAGCTGTGGCAGGGCCACATTTTGCGTCCACCCACCTCCGTCCAAACCTACGGCACACGAAACGTCGGCGAATGCCTCATCACCGTCGACGACGCCACCGGCGACCTGCTCCCCAACACTAATGTCACCGTCAATGTCACCACGCAGCAGGTGCACGGTGTTCCCACCATCCCGCGCGAAGCTCTCCGCACCCTCGGCTCCAGCAACTTCGTGTACACCATCGACCATGGCAAACTTCGCAAGACCCCGGTGGAAGTCGGTGCGCTCAATCTGGTCAGCGTGCAGATAACTGGCGGCCTCACCCTGGGCCAGCATGTCGCTCTCAACGCCACCAGCAACGTTGACCTCTCCGACGGCATGCAGGTGAAGGAGGCGCGTTGATCCTGCGCCGCCTTGCACTGCTCACGCCCACGGGCGCCGGTCTTCTCCTCTGGTTCGTCGCGGCTGCTTCTCCGGCTTCCGCCCAAAGCATCGCCCAGGCACGTGCCTTCGCGCACCAGGGAAAGGCCGACGCCGCCATCGCCCAGGCACGCGCAGTCACTGCAGGCTCTCCCCGCAGCTTTGAAGCGCATGAGCTTCTCTGCCTCCTCTTCCGCAGCATCAATCACTTCGACGACGCGATCCGCGAGTGCGAAGCCGCCCGGGACCTGCAGTCCGGCAACAGCAGCGCAGAACTTGAGCTCGCCCGTACCTATGGCGCAAAGGCTGACCATGCCGGCGCCCTCACCGGCATGCGCATGGTCGGCCGCATCCGCGACAGCTTCGAGAAAGCCGCCCAGCTCGACCCAAAGAACATCGACGCCCTAAGCGACCTAGGCGAGTTCTACGTGGAGGCTCCAGGCCTTGTCGGCGGTGGCGTAGACAAGGCTCGCTCCATCATCGTTCAGCTTCGCCCGCTCTCCCCAGTCCGCGCGCATCGCCTTGCCGGCATGGTCGCCGCTAAAGCCGGTGATTACACCACCGCCGACGCAGAGTTCGCCGCGGAACTCGCTGCCGCACCCACGCCAGAGGCCTACGTAGACCTCGCCGTCTACAACCGCAAGCGCAAGCAGTGGGCCGCCGCAGAAAGCAATGCCGTCCTCGCCATCGGCAAAGACACCGCCCACGGCCCGGACACCATCGACGCCACGGAAACTCTGCTCCTCATGAAGCGTAGCTTGACCGTCGCGCAACAGAGTTTATTCGATTACCTTGCCCACGATCAACGAGCCACCATCCTTCCAGCGGCACACGTCCACACCCTTTTGGGCGAGATCCTGACGGCACGGGGAGACAACGCAGCCGCCCAGCAACAATTTCAACAGGCCATCGCTCTGGCAGCCGACTACGAGCCGGCCCGTAAGGCTTTGCACAAATGAGGGCGTCGCTCACAACTCGCCTCGCACTTTCCGCCATTTGCCTGTGGGGAGCAGCAACCGTCGCCTCCGCCCAGATCTCGCTTCAAACAGCAGTCGACCTGGCTCTGCGAAACAGCCCCAAAGTCCGCGGCGCCCAGGCCGACCTTGCCAAAGCCCGCGCTGCACGCGCCGAAGCCAAGGACGCCTTTATTCCCTCCGTCGTCACGCAGGGTGGCTATGGCCAGGCCACCGGTGCGCCACTCGATGTTCCGGTCATCTTCAGCATCTCCGCCCAAAGCCTCGTCTTCAGCTTTTCCCAGCGTGACTACATCCGCTCCGCCCAGGCATCCGTAGAATCCGCTGAACATGCCCTGCATGAGCAGCAGATCGAGATTGTTGAAGATACCACCAACACCTATCTCGCGCTCGACAGCGCCACAGCCCGGCAGCACGTACTGGACGAAGAGCACGACGTTGCCGGCAGACTCGTCACCATCACGGCAGACCGCATCACCTCCGGCATCGACGCTCAGGTTGAACTTCCCAAGGCACGCCGCACCGCGATTCAGATCTCTCTTGTCCTTCTTCAGCTCGCCGATGAGATTGCCGCAAACAGCCAGCATCTCGGCACTCTCACAGGTCTGCCACCCTCCACCATAACCACGGAGACGGCCAGCATTCCCAGCTTTACCGCACCAGCTGCACCCGCCGGCCAACAGGACGTGATTGCCGATAGTGAAGGGATCAACGCCGCTTTCGCCAGCGCCCGTGCCAAGCAGTTTGCGGCTTTCGGCGACCACCGCTATCTTTTCCGTCCCAACATCTCCTTCGCCACGCGCTACAGCCGCGTGGACACCGGCCTCTCCTCCTACGCCTCCTACTACCCCACCTATCAGGGCATCCCCGGCCACCCCAACAGCGAAAATTCGCTCGGCTTCGGCCTTCAAATCAGTGTCCCTCTACTCGACTACGCGCACCGGTCAAGAGCCAGGGGCTCTGCGGCCGAGGCTGCGCGCGCCTTTGCCGACGCGGAACAACTTCGCGGCGTCTTTCGCGAAGGCCGTGCACGGCTACAGCACAGCTCGCTTGAACTGCAGCTGCGCGCCGACCTGGCCCACGACGACCAGGAGATAGCCAAAGACCAGCTCGAAACTCTTCAGCTGCAAATGCAGGCCGCCGCGTCCAACCTGCAGGGCCCGCAGATAACGCCGAAAGACGAGCTCAACGCCCAGCTGCAGGAGCGTCAGCGCTACTACGAGATGCTCATCGCCCAGCTTCAGCTGCGACAGACGCAGGTCAACCTCCTCCGCCAGACCGACCATCTCGGCGTTTGGATCGGCACCAACTTATCGACCAGCCCAACTGTTCCCGCAATTAGCCCCGCGGCCAACCCACCTGCGGTGTCAGGAACACCCCCGACCGCACCAGCCGCAACTCCTTTCGTCTCTCCGACTCCCATCACGCCGCACCCCTGATCCATGCAAACCGCGGCAGAATGCAGCCCGGTTCGTCCTCGGCGTCGGAGCGTACGAAAATGGTAAACTTTGAGGTACTAACATGGTTCTGAAAACACTTCTCCTCAACCCGCCCTCGTTTGAAAACTTTGACGGCGGTGCTTCTTCCCGCTGGCCCGCGACGCGCGAAATCGAGTCCTACTGGTACCCCGTCTGGCTCGCCTACCCCGCCGGCATGCTTGAGGGCTCCCGACTCCTCGACGCCCCACCGCACCACGTTAGCGCCGAAGAGACCATCGCCATCTCCAAAGACTACGAGTTCCTCGTACTCTTCACCTCGACCGTGGGCTGGGCCGGCGACCACGCCATGGCGCAGGCCATGAAGAAAGTCAACCCCAATCTCAAGATCACCTTCGTCGGGCCGCCCGTCACCACAGACCCCGACCGCGCCCTCAACGAGTGTTCCGCCATCGACTTCGTCTGCCGTCGCGAGTTTGACTTCTCCGTCGTCGAGTTCGCCCAGGGCAAGCCCCTCTCCGAAATCCTGGGCATCAGCTACCGCAATCCCGACGGCACGGTCCAGCATAACGCCGACCGCGCCCAGGTCGAAGACCTCGACAGCATGCCCTGGGCGACCAAAATCTACAAGCGCGACATGGACGTCACCCGCTACAACGTCCCCTTCCTCCTCCACCCGTACATCTCGCTCTACAGCACGCGCGGCTGCCCGGCGCAGTGCACCTTCTGCCTTTGGCCTCAGACCCTCTCCGGCCACGCCTGGCGCAAGCGCTCCTCCGACGACGTCGCGGCCGAGATGAAGTGGGCCCGCGACAACTTCCCCGACGTCAAGGAGTTCTTCTTCGACGACGACACCTTCAACATCCAGAAAGCCCGCACCGTCGAGCTCTGCGGCAAGCTAAAGCCCCTCGGCATCACCTGGTCCTGCACCTCGCGCGTAACCACCGACCGCGACACCCTCAAGGCCATGAAGGAAGCCGGTTGCCGCCTGCTCATCGTCGGCTTCGAATCCGGCGACCCGCAGATTCTCAAGAACATCAAAAAGGGTGCCACCGTCGAGCGCGCCCGCGACTTCGTCAAGGACTGCCACGACCTCGGCCTCGTCATCCACGCCGACTTCATCCTCGGTCTCCCCGGCGAAACCCGCGAGTCCATCCGCAACACCATCAACTTCGCCAAGACGCTCGACTGCGAAACCATCCAGGTCTCCGTCGCCCACGCCTACCCCGGCACAGAGTTCTACGATTACGCCGAGAAGAACGGCTTCATCACCAACGAAATCATGAACGACACCGGCGGCCACCAGATGGCCCACATCGAATACCCCGGCCTGCCCACCGAGTACGTCATGGAGATGGTCCACCGCTTCTACGACGAGTACTACTTCCGCCCCAAGGCCGCCTTCCGCGTCGTCTGGAAGGCCGTCGTCAATCGCGACGTCCCCCGCCTCTACGTCGAGGCAAAGGCCTTCATGAAGCTCCGCTCCCAGCGCAACAAGGCCTCCCGCGCCAAGCGCGAAGAGAACGCCCTCAAGGCGCAAGAATCCGTCAGCATGAACGCCTAACAACGCCCCCGTATCCCAACGAAAGCCCGGCCCCGGTCGGGCTTTCCAGTCCCTATTCCTAGTGACTAGTGCCTGCTCTTAGAGAACCTCATGTCCCACAGGCTCCGAGCCTCGCAATACCTCATCCTGCTCACCGTCATGCTTGGCGCTTCCATCGGCGACGCCCTCCTCTCCCGCGGCATGCGCCAGGTAGGCCCCGCCTCCCCCCAGCACCTCGGCCTCCTCCTCCACGCCCTTCTCAACCCCTGGGTCCTCGCCGGCATCGCCGTCCTCATCAGCTTTATGGGCTCCTACATGACGGCCCTCTCCTGGGCCGACCTCACCTTTGTCCAGCCCGCCACCGCTTTCGGCAACGTCATCACCGCACTCATCGGCCGCCTCTGGCTGCACGAATCCATCTCCCTCACCCGCTGGCTCGGCATCGCCCTCATCGTTCTCGGCGTCGGCTTTGTCGCCAACGGCCCCTCCAAAACCGAACACACCCTCGCCAAAGAGCTCACCGCATGACTCGCGCCGACTACTCCACATCCGCCACCATCGTCATCATGGTCCTTGGTGCCACGGTCGGCGAAACCCTCATCGCTGCCGCCATGACACGCGTCGGCGATCTGGACGAAATCCGCGCCCACTCCGGCCTGCCGGGAGCCATTCGCGCCGTCCTCTCTGAACCCCGCCTCCTCGGCGGCATCGCCTGCATGGCCATCAGCTTCTTCGCCCTGCTCTTCGCCCTCTCCGGCGCGGACCTCTCCCTCGTCGCCCCCGCCACCAACTCCCTCACCTTCGTCACCACCGCCGTCGCCGCCAAATTCTTCCTGCATGAGAACGTAGACCGCCGCCGCTGGCTCGCGGCCCTCTGCGTCTGCGCCGGCGTCGCTCTCCTCGCCCGCTAATCTAATGCGGTCACGCGGACTTCGCAGGGTAAACTCGCATACGATTGCAACCGCCATGTCGCGCGCTCGCGCAATCCTGTCCGAGGTTGGCCTCGAATGTCCCTTCGCACCCGAACCGTCTCCCGTCTCTTCGCCGTCTTGCTCTTAGCTACCCTGTGCTCCCCGTCGCCCCACGCCCAAACGCCTGCAACGGCTACCACGCTGCGCAACGCAACAGCACTCCGCGACACCTTCATCAGCCAGGTCCATGCCGCGGGCTTCACCTGCACCATCGCTCCGCCCATCATCGTCGTGGAAGACGTCCCATCCTTCGGTCAGTACGACGACAGCACCAACACCCTGCGTACCTCTGACTGGACGCTGCTCAATCCCCGCGAGAAGGCCTTCTTCATCCAACTCGCCGGCCCCGGCTCAACCGAAGACGCCGCCCACGCTGTCTTCGAAAAAGCCGCCCACCAATGGATCTTCGTCCACGAACTCGGCCACTGGTGGCAGGCCTGCCGCAACCTGACAACAACCTCCAGTCAGCCATGGCAGGTCGAGTCCGGCGCCAACCGCATCTCCCTCGCCTACTGGCGAAAGAACGACCCGTCCGTCCCCACCCTCATGTTTTCCTTGTTCCACGCCGTGCTCGACCACGCACCCTCGCCCGTGCCCGCCGGACAGGCCGTCGACACCTACTTCAACACCAACTACCAGACCCTCGGCCCCAGCCCGGCGTACCCCTGGTTCCAGTCCAAAATGACCGTTATGCTTGGAGACGAAAAGCCCGAACCCACCTTCGCCGCCGTGCTCGCCTCCACCAAGAACTAGCTACCGCGCCAGCACCTTCATCAGCCCCGCAGCTGGCAAGTCGTCCGGCAAGACCCGCTGGCCGGTCACTGCCTCCGCCGCCAGGAACCCGCTCCGTACCGCACCTTCCATCGTCGAAGGCCACCCTGTCCGCGTCCAGTCTCCCGCCAGCACCAGGCCCGGCACCGCCGTCTTCTGCGCAGGACGAAACCGGTCCAGCCCCGGCACTACACTGAACGTCGCCTTGGCCTCTTTCAGCACCAGGTGCTTCCGTAAAACAGCCCCGCGAGCCTCCGGAAAGAACCCCTCGAACTCCGCCAGCGCCGCCTTGAAGATCTCCTCCGCTGACATCCGCAACTGCGCATGCGACGCCGAAATCGTGAGCTCCACATAGCTGCCCCGCGAAGCCTCCCAACCACGAATCCTCGACTTGCAAAACATCCACTCGATCGTCGTATCCAGCAGCGCCGCATGGTCCATGCCCACCACATCGCGGTCATACCAGAGATGAATCGACGTGATCGGACTCTGCACCAATGGCTCCAAACCTAACGGCAGCGCGCGCCCAAACACCTCAGGCTCCAGCACTGGAGCCACCTGATCGAACGGAACCGCCAGAACCACGGTCTCCGCCCATAACTCCTCGCGATCTCCGGCCACCACCCAACCACCCTCCGTTGAAGGCACAACCGACCGCACCGCAAAGCTCTCCCACACTGAAGCCCCATGCTTCATGGCATCGTCCGCCACCACGCCGTAAAACTCGCTCAACGGCAGCGTCGGTATCCCGAACCGGCCACCCTCCGCGCTTTTCAAAAATGTCTCGTGGAACACCTGCCCCGCATACTTTATCGAGCACCGCTCCGGCACATCGTTCAACGCACTCACGATCACCGGGTACAGAAAATGCCGCACCGCCCCCATCGGCAACCGCATCCTCTCCAGCCACTGCGCCACACTCTCTTCATCGGTCGCCGGGTACCCACGCAGAAACGGCAGCAAGGCTCGCGCCACCGCGACCTTGTCCGCCACACTCAACATCGGCGCAGCTAAGAATGACAGGGAGTTGTGCCCCGGCGATGGCAATCCACTCGGCTTCAACACCGTCCGCCGTCCACCCGGCTCCAGAAACGTATACGCGTCGTACCACTTGATCCGGTCCGCCACACCCGCATCCGCACACAGCCTCCGCAGCGCCGTGCAGCAACCCACCATCACATGCTGACTATCCACGACCTCACCCACCACCGGATGCGGGTACGAGTAAGCCCGTCCCCCAACAAACGGCCGCCGATCCACCAACGCCACCTTCGCACCCTGCCGCGCCAACGCAAACGTCGCAGCCAACCCGGCCAGCCCAGCCCCAACAACAACAGCATCGAAACGAGGCGTCATCCAAGCCGCCCAAAGAAGCTACCTACCAAACCCTGCAACAAAATCCCGAGCTTCCGCACGGTCGAAACACTCACCCTTGTCGCAAATACGGCGTACTTCCGCCGCCGAATCTTTAGCAGCAGCGCGTGGTAAATCCGGATCAGCACCCGCATCGCCGGCCGGCTGTCGCGCGCCAGTAGTGGCAGCAATCCCCGCCGCGCTCCGTAAAGCTCCTCCGCTCGCGATGCCATCTCTTCCATCGCCGCCTGCAGAGGCCCGGTCATCGCAGCACCCCGCGTCGCAGCCACCACGTCCTCCACACTACTCCCGTGTGCGTGCAGCACATCCAGCGGCAGGTACACCCGCCCCCGCTCCGCATCCTCCCGCACGTCCCGCAAAATGTTCGTGTACTGGAAGGCCTTGCCCATCCGGACCGCATCCGCATCCGCCGCGTTGCCCTCAACGCCAAAGATCCGCACCGTTACCAGCCCCACAACACTCGCCACCAGGTAGCAGTACCTGTCCAGCGCTTCGACACTTCTATAACAGTCGAATTCCCGCCCATTGGCCCAGACCCGCTCTACACCCGCCGGCAACTCAGCCGAAAGGTCCATCGCCGTCCCCGTCACCAGCTCATTCAGCAGCTCATCCGCAATGCCGAACCGCCGCTGCGTCGCCTGCACTGCGGCAAACACCAGGCGATCATCCCCATCAAACGCAGCATCTGCGTGGAACGACGCCAGCCATCGCCCCATCAACTCCCGCCGCTCTGCCACGGCCATCAATTCGTCATCCGCAATGTCGTCCGCCCGCCGCATAAACGCATACATCGCGCACATCGCGTCACTTTTCTGCTTCGGCAGCGCCAGAAATGCATAGTAGAAGTTCTTCGCCTCTCGCCGCGCGATCTCCCGGCACCGTCCAAATGCTGCTCTCAGGTCCACTGCAACGTCCATCTGCACCGCCGAACTCACCGCAGACCCCGCGACCCGCGATGCCAGCCGATCTTCCCCATCGCGGCCCCGGCCAACAGGCTCAGCTTCTCCCCTTTGCTTACCTCCGGCCGCCGGCTCAGCGTGTCGTACCCGATCCGCTCGATCCCCCGCAGAATTGCCAGACCACCCGCCGAGAACAATCGCAGCGTTGCCGCCAACTCCCGG